>NZ_JBBCXE010000004.1:0-438674 GCF_037145615.1 Leucobacter sp. USHLN153 | reverse complement strand
CAGTCCGGCTGCGTCGCGCTGACAAGGGAATAGATTACGTGGATCGCAGGGTGCGGGCAACACGGGCCCGCATCCCGGGCGTGTCTCCCCGGAAACACGCGGAAGTCGCGCCACGAACGACAAACGCTCCCCCACCGCCATGGGCGGCAAGAGAGCGTTCAATCGAGGAAAAAGTGCGGGCTTCGACGTTCAGCGCCCGGAACCCGGGCGTGGCGACCCAGACCACCCGACCGCGGTTAGCCGACGAGCGCGACGGCGCGGATCGGGGAACCGTCACCTCCGCTCAGGCGCAGCGGAAGGAAGGCGACGTTCACCTCGTCGGGCACGACGCTGAGACCGCGGAGGTTCTCGACGATGACCCCGTCGTTTCCCAACCAGAACTCGTGCACGGGCATCGTGCCCTCGCCGCCGGTCGGGTCCGGACTCAGCATGTCGACGCCGAGTACGCGCGCACCTCGCGCCCACAGCTCACGCGCGAGCTCGAGCGATAGGGCCGGGTGAGAGGTCCCGAGCTCTCCCCCGAAGTGCACATCCCACCCGGAATTGACGCACACGATCAGCGGCAATCGCTCGGGAAGGTCACCGGCGATGCGATCCGCACCCAGCACCTCACTTGCTTCGGCGGGCGAAGGCCCGATCGACAGCACCCGCGCGGGCCCCACCAGCTGCTCCAGGGGAATGCGGTCGACCGTACGACCGCCCTCGATCGAGTGCGACGGCGCGTCGAGGTGCGTACCCGTGTGCGAGCCGAGGTCGAGGCGAGCGACGGCAACGCCATCCACGGCGACCGACAGAGCCGGAGAAACCGACACTTCCGGGTCACCCGGATAGACGGGCATCCCGGAGGCGATCGGGTGACTGAGGTCGATGACGGTCACGATCAGCTTTCGAGGCGAAGCGCCGCGGTCTCGTCGGCTCCGTCGAGCAGGTGGCCGGTCGGCTGCTTGTCACGAGGGTCGACGAGTCCGAGACCGGCGCGTCGGCCGATCCCGAGCATGAGACCGAGGTACAGCAGGAAGCTGATCGCGAAGGCGGGGATGTTCGCGCCGATGGGGCTCGGTGCGACGTACGCAAGCACGTACGACAGCACCGCGCCGATCACCCACACAATCACGGCGATCCAGTTGACGCCGCCGCGATACCAGTAGCGGCTCTCGGGTCGTTCGTGCAGAATCTGGCGTGAATACCCCCGGCGCTTCAGTAGGTAGTAGTCGACGATCATGATTGCGAAAACCGGCACGAAGAACGCGCTGATGATGAAGAGGAAGTCGGTGAACTGGTTCAGCAGGCCCAGGAAGGTCGATCCGATGACCGAAATGATGCCGAGCACGATCGCGGTCGGGAGGAAGCGCAACTTCCACTTCGACTGAGCATTCACGACCGACGTCACCATGCCGAAGACCACCATTGTGTTGGTCGCCATGACGGATAGGAAGATGGCGATCCCGAGCGGCCAGCCGAACTCGGCGACGATCACCGAAGGGTCGAAGGGAGTCGCCTCGTGCCCGCGCAGCAGCACCGCGCTGAATGCCACGAGCCCGAGGAACATCGCGATCGACGTCGAGAGCGTGTAGCCGATGCCGGAGCCGACGATGCCCGCCGTGCTGTTCTTCGCGTGCCGGTTCATGTCGGCCGACAGCACCGTCCACGAGATTGCGGTCGCGATCACCAGGTCGAGCGTGATGAATGGTGTACCGCCGAGCGAGGCGTCGACCGGGATCGCAGCGAACTCACCGGGGCTGAATGCACCGAAGGCCGCCGCGAAGACGAATCCCATGACGATGAGGATCGCGAGGGCGAGCCACGGCTCAACGCGGGAGATGCCGGTGTGACCGAAGATCGCGAGGACCACGACGAGCGCCTGGCACAGCGCCGAGAAGAGCATGGGATTCGAGAAACCCGTCGCCTCGTGTACGAGATAGTTCACGGTGACGCCCGCGAGCATTGCCTGCACCCAACTCCATCCCATCAGGATGATGAGGTTCGCGCACGCGGGAATCAGGCTGCCGCGAATGCCGAACGAGCCTCGGGTGAGCGCCATCGTCGGGAGGCCGGTTCTGGTGCCCATATTGCCGATGAGCACGAGCACCACGACGCCGATGAGCGTGCCGACGACGATCATCGCCGTGGCAGTGCCGAAGGAGACCGCCGGGGTGAAGAGCGTTCCGGTCAGCAGCGTCGTCACGACGAGGTTCGCGGCGAGCCAGATCATTGCAATGTGGAGGAGGGACTGCGTTCCCCGCACCGGGCCGGCGGAATCGTGCTCGCCGTCCAGATTCATCGCCATGGTTTCGGGGCTGGTCATGATCAAGCCTCCGTTGCTTCGGGAGTCATCGAGAGGTGCTCGTGGATCGCGATGAGGCCGTGCGGCTGATCTTCTGCGGCGCGGAAGATGATGCTCTCGCGCTCCACGTAGGAGTCGGGGCCGTCGGCCGAGTCGATGCTCGTGGCGACGGTGTGGCTGAAGACCGCCCCGCCGGGGAACGTTTGCACCATACGATCCGTGGAGGTGCACGCGGTCACGCGCCAGCCTGATTCCACCCAGCCGGACCAGAGCGCCTCGTACTCGGCGCGCGAATTCAGGCGCGCGGCCTCGGGGTGGAAGATGAAACTCGCGTCGTCAGCGAAGCCCGCGAAGTACGCGTCAGTGTCGGTGGCCGCGAACGCGTCGATGATGGCGTCGGCCGCGGCGAGGACTTCCGCCTGTTCGGGGGTATGGGTGGGTGCCGAGTGCATGAGTGCCTCCATTGGCGGGAAGGTAAGGGTGGCTGTTGGCGAGGAGCGGATAAGAGACCCGCTCCCCGCCGGAGGGCGACTAGCCGCGTGCCGCCATGGCGCTCACGAGCTCGTACACGACGTGGCTCGCTGCGACCGCGGTCATCTGCGCGTGGTCGTAGGCCGGTGCGACCTCCACGACGTCAGCGCCGACGATCTGCAGGTCAGCGAGACCACGGATCAGGCGAAGCATCTCGCGGCTGGTGAGGCCGCCGGCTTCCGGGGTGCCGGTGCCCGGCGCGTGCGCCGGATCGAGCACGTCGATGTCGATAGAGATGTAGAGCGGCTTGTCGCCGACCCGCGCACGGATCTTCTCGAGGGCCGCGGGGATTCCGTGCTCCTCGACGAACTCGCTCGTCACGATCTGGAAGCCGAGCTTGACGTCGTCCTCGAGATCGCTCTTGCCGTACAGCGGACCGCGAGTGCCGCCGTGCATTGAAGCGGTGAGATCGATGAGTCCCTCTTCGGACGCGCGGCGGAACGGCGTTCCGTGCGTGGTCGGAGCGCCGAAGTAGGTGTCCCAGGTGTCGAGGTGCGCGTCGAAGTGCAGCACGGCTACCGGCCCGTGCTTCTTGTTGATCGCGCGAAGCAGCGGAAGCGCGATCGTGTGGTCGCCGCCGATGGTGACGATCTTGTCGACCTTCTCGCCGAGCTCGGTCGCGGCCTCTTCGACCTGCCGCACCGCCTCATCCAGGCTGAAGGGGTTCGCGACGATGTCGCCGGCGTCGACGACCTGCTTCACGTTGAACGGCGAAACGTCCTGAGCCGGGTTGTACGGACGCAGGAGTCGCGAAGCTTCGCGCACGTGCGAAGGGCCGAAACGGGCGCCGGGGCGAAAGCTCACACCGGAATCGAACGGGACGCCGACGACCGCGATGTCAGCGGCGGGGACGTCCTCGATGCGGGGCAACTTCGCGAAGGTAGCGATGCCGGCGTAGCGCGGCGTGAGGCTCGCGTCGACCGGACCCTGAGGAGTGTGAGAGGTCACGATGCGTCTCGTCCTTTCCAAGTTTTCTATAAGTAAACAACTGAGTTCTACCAGTGAACCCACAATCACTATAGGCTGGTATTTGCACGAAGGTCAACGCGGTGGACATCGGAGCGTTCTTCGCGTTCGCTTCACGCGAGAGCGCAGGATCCCGGGGTTTTTCAAGAGCCGCAACGAGAAGGGCGGCACCGCATGCGACCGATACATCCGACCGCCGCTGCCGAACCGATCCGCATCGGAGCGAAGCTCCGTTCCTCGCGCCTCACTCAGGGCTTGACCCTCGAGCAGCTGGCGCGGGCCACGGGCCTGACTAAGGGCTTCATCAGTCGGATCGAGCGCGATGACACGATGCCGAGCGTGCCGACGCTCGTGCAGCTCTGCCAAGCTCTTTCGCTGCCGATCGGCAACCTCTTCGAGGAGCCGGAGATGCAGCTGGTCCCACTGGCGAACGCCCCGGCCATCAACATGGGCGGCACGGGCGCGGACGAGCGCCTGGTCACGCCTCGCGCGGAGGACCGCGTACAGGTACTCCGATCATCCCTGGAGCCGAACGCGAGTGGCGGAGACCAGCTCTACACGGTGAACTGCAACCTCGAATCCCTGCACGTCGTCACGGGCGAGATGGAGCTGACGTTCCCGGACCGTCAGGTCACCCTCGGGCCGGGAGACACCCTCACCTTCCCCGGGCGCACCCCTCACACCTGGCGCGCGGGCGCATCCGGCTCTGAGGCAGTTTGGGTGCTGGTGCCCGCGGCGTGGAGCGGGTCGTCCTGAGGCTCGACTCCCTCGACGATCGCCAGGTGGTGCGCGCTCGGCGCATCGGAGCGCACCGCATGTACCGCAGGCACCGAACGCACTGACAACGCCAGATGTGTGACGTCGAAGGTGGTATGCAAACGGCCGGTGGCCCTCCCCACGGGAAGACGCACCGGCCGCGTGGAGCTCAGCGCCGCTCAGGCGTCGAAGAGGATCACGCTCCGCGTGCGTTCCCCGCGTCGCATCGCGTCGAACGCTTCGTTCACGTCGTCGAGCCGCACTCGGGCACTAATGAGTTCGTCGAGCGGCAGCGCACCTGAGAGATACGCGGAGGCGACGCGCGGGAAGTCGCGGGCGGGAACGAGCCCGCCGTAGTTCGAGCCGATAATCGTCTTACCGTCGTACGCGAGCAGGAGCCCGTCGATCTCGACCTTCTGCCCCTCGGGGGGCAGGCCGACGAACACGGCGCGGCCACCAGGCCGTATCAGTTCGGGGAGCTGCTGCATCGTCTGCACGCGCCCGATTGCCTCGAACGCGACGTCGGCACCGCCGTCGGTCGCTTCGGCGATGCGCTCACCAAGATCGGCACCGCTCATCATCGCGTGCGTCGCACCTGCACGCCGCGCCTCCCGGAGCTTCGCCTCGGACACGTCGACGGCGATGATCGGGGTCGCCCCTGCGAGGCGGAGCGCCGAGATGATGGAGAGACCGACGCCGCCGGCGCCCACGACCACTGCCGCCTCCCCCGCGACCACGCGCGCGTTGTTGACAACCGCGCCGTAGCCGGTGCCCACGGAGCACCCGATGAGGCTCGCCACATCGAAGGGGACTCGCTCGTCGATCTTGATCGCCGCGAACTCGGGGACGACGATGGCCTCCGCCATCGCACCGGTCGCGAGGTACGGGAACGCTGCAGAGCCGTCGGCCTCGCTCCATCGCGTCGTACCGTCCGGCAGCAGCGAGTCGTTCGACTTCGCGCGCGTGCAGGCCCACGGCTTACCGCTCGTGCACTCACCGCAACGCTGACACGCCTGGTGCCACGCGATGACGACGTGATCGCCGATCCCGAGCCCGCGCACGCCGGGACCGACGGCCTCGACCACGCCGGCGGCTTCGTGCCCCATGACCGCGGGCAGCTGAACCTGCCACTCCCCGTCGAGCACGTGACGGTCAGAGCCGCACACGCCCGCGGCGCGCACGGCCACACGCACCTCGCCGTGCTGAGGAGCGGCGAGCCCGAGCGTTTCAACGCTGAGTCGGTCGCCGTTGTCCCCGCGGTACACCGCGGCCTGCACCTGTTTCGTATCCGCCATCACTACTTCTTTCCCGCTGCCGCGAATGGATCGGCCTGTCCGTACGCGCCGAGACCTCGACGCACGTAGAGAAGCCAGTTGAGAATCAGATACACAACGATCGCGATCACTACGGTCGGCAGGGTCGCCGTCGCGTAGCGGAAGATCGGCTGCGTCTCGAGGGTGATCGGGTTGTAGACCCAGAGGTAGAACACCGACGCGATGACCACGGCGGCGAGCGCGGCAATGTTCACTCCCCCGGTGAAACGCAGGGGATCGTTGGTTCCGCTTGCGTACAGCGCTCGCAGCGGCACATTTTGGCGTCGCACGATCAGGTAGTCCGCGATGATCACGCCGCAGATCGCCGCGATGAACGCTCCCGAGATCACGACGAACGTCATGAACTGCCCGTACATGAAGCTCGGGAACAGCGTGAGCACCGCCGGGAAGAAGAGGAACACCGCGCAGAGCGCCGGCCACCGCAGCTTCGCGAGGAGCTGACCGCTCGACTGCTTGATCGCGAGCACGGTCGAGTAGGCGATCGAACCCATGCTCGTCACATTCGCGAAGCCCACGAAGAGCAGCGTCAGAATGCCGAGCACAGGGCCGCCGAGAGGCACCATCCAGGCGGTCGGGTCGGCAGCGCCCAGCATGAGCGCCGCAGCCATGCCGACGATCTGGGCGACAACGGTCCCAATGAAGATACCGCCGTAGGCGGGCCAGAGCGCTGCCTTCGGGCCGCGGGTGAGGCGCGCGAGCGTTCCCATCACCGGCCACCACGAGAGTCCTGCGCCGAGATTGAACTCGACGGCCATCGAAAAGTTGAGCGTTTCATCTTCGAACGGCGCGAGCGGCTTCGCGGCGAAGAGATCCGCCCATGAATGCTGGGACATGAGGAGCACCATCATCAGCGCGACGATGATGAGCAGACCCGGCGCGACGAAGCGGTTCAGCTTGCTGATAGCGACGGGGCCGCGTGACAGAAGGGACCAGCCGCCGAGCAGTGCGGCAAGCGCGAACACTGTGACGATCGGGCCTTCGACGTTGAACCCCGTGCCGAAGGCCTGATTCGAGATTTCGGTGAACGCCCGCCCGAACATCACTCCGAGGAGCGAGGTCCAGCCCATCTCCGTCACGAGCACGACGGTGAACACGATGATCGCGATCCCGACAGCGCCGAAGACGGACTTCAATGCCCGATATTGCTCGACGCCGAGCCGCTGGCTGAGCAGCACGCTTCCGAGCACCATGATTGCGAGGCCGATCGTGTTGCCGAGCAGCATCGCCGCGATACCGTCGCTGAACCCGACGAGGAGCACGGTCGAGCCACCCGTGAGGAATGCCCACGTTGCGATAGCAAGGCTCAGGGTGACCCAGCCGAAGTCTCCCGCACGCCACGTGCGCTCGTTCTTCGTGAGCGGCAGCGAGCCGTAGGTCGCCTCCTCAGCGACCGCGGCCTCAACGCGGAGCGCCCGCGTCTCCGTTTCCGTTTCCGTTTCCGTGCGGGCGCTCACATCACACCCGCGATCCACGAGACAACAGCGATCACGCCGGCAACGACGAGGAACAGCGTCAGGCTGCGCCCGCTGAGTTTCGCGTGCAGCGGATCAGCGGCTTCGTGCGACTCCACCTCGGTCAAGCGACGCTCGAGTTCTTCGGCGACGCGCATTTCTGCATGCATGGGACAGACCTCCTTGTGTATCCGTGTGGCCCAACTCCGCTTCCGCGGAGAACGCAGCCAGCCTAGGCGAGACCGGATCGTTTCGTTCTCCCCGCCTCGGTGAGACTGCGCGAATGACGCATTTCGGGCACATTCATGCACATGAGATCCCTTGATGTCGACGAAGGGTGCCAAAATGTCGCGCATCGACCGATGAGAACTAAGATGCGAACGTGACTGCGACACCCGAACCGGCGGAGCTCCGACGACAAGTACTCCACGGCCTTCGCGAAAACGGCCGCGCGAGCTACTCGCGCATTGCGGCGAGCCTCGGCGTCACCCGACGGCAGGTGACGCAGATCGTGCAGAGCGCCGTCGCCCGCGGTGAGTTACGCCTCACCGTCTCGATCAGCCCTGACCTGCTCGGACTCGAACGCTTCGCCTACCTGCAGTTGACCGTCGACGGACCGATCTCGCCCGTGCGCGACGCGCTCGCAGCGATGCCGGAATCAACCTTCGTCGCCGACATCAGCGGTCGCCACGCCATCGACGTGGAAGTGCGCGTCGGCGCTGACCCGCACCTACGCGACACCGTAGACCTGATCCGCGAGCTACCGGGCGTGCGTGAGGTGCGCACGCACCTCTACGAGAGCATCGAAGTGAACCGCTACTCTCCACTTCGCACCGGCCGCACGTCCTTCGTTATCGACGATGCGGATCGCGCGATAGTGCGGCACTTGCAGCGCGACGGCCGGGCATCGTTCCGGGAGCTCGGCGAATCCGCGGGCATCTCACCGAGCGGCGCGCGACTGCGCTTCGAGCGGCTGACGCGCGAAGGCGCAGTGAAGGTGGTCGGCATCCCGGCTCGTGGTGCGCTGAGCGGCACCGGGCGGGCCGAGCGTCTGGAGTCGCCATCGCTCGGAGTCGGTGTGCAGATTCGCGGCAAAATCGCCGATGCCCTCGACAGCGTCCGCTCACTCGACCCGGAGTTCGTCGCGGTTACGACGGGTGACTACGACCTCATCGTCACGCTCTCCGCGGATGGTCACGAGGAGCTCATCGACCTCGCGGACCGCATGCGCACGCTTCCGGACGTCGCCGCCATCGACACCTGGGCGAACATGCGGATCGTGAAGGAGCAGTACGGAGAGGGCGACCTTCTCAGCGCCAGGCCGCGTAGACCTCGGGGCGATGATCCTGCAGATACATAGCCCCGGCTCCCACGGAGGGGCGCTCGAGATCGGACGGCTCGGGATCGGGCAGATCGGCGACGAGCAGCTCCGCCTCGGTGCCTGCACTCGCGAGCACGGCTCCCTCGAATCCCGCGACAATGCTCAGGCCCGCGAAGATCCCGCCTGAGTGATCGGCGTAAGCGACGACGATGCGGTTCTCCGCGGCACGCGCCCGCACGAGCACCTCGGGCACGTAGGCGGAGTCCCCGTCGATGGCGGTCGGCACGAGCAGCAGGTCAGCGCCCTGCGCCGCGGCGAAGCGCGCGGGCTCCGGGAACTCGATGTCGTAGCAAATCTGGAATGCGACGCGGCGCCCGTTCCACTCGGCAACGCGCGGGGGCGTGCTCGACGGCGTGAACGCGAGTCGCTCGTCGGCGCCCCAGAGGTGCACCTTCTCGTAGCGCAGCACCTCGTCGCCCGCCGCATCCCAGAGCCCCGCGGCGATTGCGTAGCTCTCGTCGGGGCGGGCGAGCGGGAAGCCCGCCGCAACCGCGATACCCGTCTCGCGCGCGATTGCCGAGAGCGCCTCAGGAAAATCTGCGATTCGCTCGGGCGTGAGCCAGTCAGCGAGCTCGACCGGCGCGTACCCGCTCACGAAGAGCTCGGGTGTGAGGAGCAGCTCCGCCCCTGCTGCACGCGCGCGCTCCGCTGCGTCGCGAATCGCCGCGAGGTTCGCCTCGGGGTTCAGCGGTTCGGCCGAGGTCTGCAGCAGAGCGATGCGCATAGGGGAACTCCATTCCGGGGATGCGTACACAGAGCGGGAGCGCGAAAGCGCGAATTCTGCTCGTGGCCCGGCCCCCGAGCAACAGATTACGCGCTTTCGCACTCGAAAGGTGGGCGGATCTGCTCGCGCTCGCGAGCACCGGAGGCGGATCTGCTCGCGTTCGCGAGCAAGCGGCGAATCAGCTCGCGAGCACGCCCGCGAGCGTCTTCTTGCCACGGCGGAGCACGGCGACGGCCCCGTGCAGGAGATCGTTCGCCTCGAGGAGGCGATCCTCACTCTCGACCGCAACGTTGTTCACGTACACGCCTCCCTGCGCGATCGCGCGCCGCGCCTCGCCGAGGCTCTTGACGAGCTGCGTGTCGACCAGCAGCTGCGTCACGGGCGTGCCGACCGTGCCGGGCGCCTGCACCAGTTCGGAGACCGCGCCGCGCAGCGACGGCTCATCGAGCGCGGTGAGGTCGCCCCGGCCGAAGAGCGCGCCCGATGCGTCGATCGCTCCCTGCGCCGCCGCGGCGCCATGCACGAGCGTCGTGACCTCGAGCGCGAGTCGCTTCTGCGCCGCCCGCTTGAACGGCTCGGCCTCGACCTGCCTCGCGTACTCCTCGATCTCGGTGCGCGACAGGAAGGTGAAGACCTTCAGACGGTCGATCACATCGGCGTCGGCCTGGTTCAGCCAGAACTGGTAGAACGTGTACGGCGAGCACATGTCAGCGTCGAGCCAGATCGCGTTGCCCTCGCTCTTGCCGAACTTGGTGCCGTCGGAGTTCGTGATGAGCGGCGTGCCGATCGCGTGCGCCGCGGCGCCCTCGACCTTGCGGATGAGGTCGGTGCCGCTCGTGAGGTTGCCCCACTGATCGCTGCCGCCGGTCTGCAGCTTGCAGTCGTACTGGCGGAACAGTTCGAGAAAGTCGAAGCCCTGGAGGATCTGGTAGCTGAACTCGGTGTAGCTGATGCCCGCTTCCGAGTTGAGGCGCGCGGCGACCGCGTCCTTCTTCAGCATCGTGCCGACGCGGAAGTGCTTGCCCACCTCACGGAGGAAGTCGATCGCCGAGAGCGGCGCAGTCCAGTCGAGATTGTTGACGAGCCGCACCGCGCTGTCCCCCTCGCTCGAGAGGAATCGCGTCACCTGCCCCTGCAGGCGCGTCACCCACTCGGCGACCGTGTCACGGCTGTTGAGCGTGCGCTCAGCGGTCGGGCGCGGGTCACCGATGAGTCCGGTGGATCCGCCGACGAGCCCGAGCGGCCGGTGGCCCTTCAGCTGGAGTCGACGGAGCAGCAGCAACTGCACGAGATTGCCGAGGTGCAGGCTCGGCGCGGTCGGGTCGAAGCCGCAGTAGTAGGTGAACGGGTCACCTTCGAGCAGGTCTGACAGCGCCTCGGGGTCGGTCGAGACGTGGATCAGGCCGCGCCATTCAAGCTCTTCCCACAGCGTCGAAAAGCTGTCGTCGTTGCTCTGGGCGGCAAGGATCTCGGTGCGCTCGTTCAGTTCAGACACGCCTGTCATCGTAGCGCGTGCGCGGCCGCCGCTCCCGCCGCCCGCCTTACAGCGCGCGGAACTCCGCGATGCGCTCCGCGAGTCGCTCGAGCTGCTCATCGACCCGCACGCGCGCGGTGCCGCCCGCACCCACTCGAGAGTTCACCGAGCCCTCGACCGTGAGCACCTCGCGCACACCGGGCGTCAGGTGCTCGGAGACCGATGCCAGCTCGGCATCGCTCGGCTCGTGCAGCTCGATCCCGCGCTCCTCGCAGTACCGCACGAGCTCACCGGAGATCTCGTGCGCGTCGCGGAAGATCACACCCTGCTTCACGAGCCACTCGGCGACGTCGGTCGCGAGCGAGAAGCCCTGCGGCGCGAGCTCAGCCATGCGCTTCGTGTCGAACGTGAGCGTCGCGACCATGCCGGTGAAGGCCGGCAGCAGCACCTCGAGCTGCGCGATCGAGTCGAAGACCGGCTCCTTATCCTCCTGCAGATCGCGGTTGTAGGCGAGCGGCAGGCCCTTGAGCGTCGTGAGGAGCCCCGTGAGGTTGCCGATCAGGCGACCCGACTTGCCCCGCGCGAGCTCCGCGATGTCGGGGTTCTTCTTCTGCGGCATGATGCTCGACCCCGTCGAGTAGCCGTCATGCAGACGAACGAAGCCGAACTCCTTCGTGTTCCAGAGGATGATCTCCTCGGAGAGACGCGAGAGGTCGATGCCGAGCTGGGCCGCGATGAACGCGAACTCCGCGACGACGTCGCGAGCGGCCGTGCCATCGATCGAATTCTCGAGCGGATCGCCGAGGCCGAGCTCCTGAGCCACGAGTCGGGGGTCCAGCCCGAGCGACGAGCCGGCCAGAGCGCCGCCACCGTAGGGAGAGAAGGAGGCTCGTGCAGACCAATCCCGCAGGCGCTCGAGGTCGCGTACGATCGGCCAGGCGTGGGCCGCGAGCTGGTGCGCGAGCAGCACCGGCTGCGCGTGCTGCAGGTGTGTGCGGCCCGGCAGAATCGCGTCGGAATGCGCCGCCGCCTGATCCGCGATCGCGTCGAGCAGCTCGAGCAGCATGGTGCGGATCACGGCAGCGTGATCCAACAGATAGAGACGCACGAGTGTCGCGATCTGGTCGTTGCGGCTGCGTCCGGCGCGAAGCTTGCCGCCGAGCTGCACGCCCGTGATCTCGATGAGCAAGCGCTCGAGCGCGGAGTGCACGTCCTCGTCTTCCTCAGCGGGCTGCGCGCGGCCATCGGCGACGCGAGCCGCGAGCTCGTCGAGGGCGGCGTGCATTTCGCGCAGCTCGTCGTCGCTGAGGTACCCCGCGGCGGCGAGCGCGGTCGCGTGCGCCTTCGAACCGCGGATGTCGTAGGGCGCGAGGATCCAGTCGAACTGCGTTGACTTCGAGAGTGCGGCAAGCGCCGGCGACGGGCCGCTGGCGAATCGGCCGCCCCAGAGGGCACCGCTCTCACCGGCTCGGTTGCCCGGCTCGTCGCGGTTCACAGGCTCGGTCTGCTCGGTCATTCGCTCTCCTTCAGCAACCAGGCCATCAGGGCCTTCTGCGCGTGCACTCGGTTCTCGGCTTCATCCCACACGACGCTCTGCGGGCCGTCGATGACCTCGGGCGCGACCTCGAACTCACGATACGCGGGGAGGCAGTGCAGAAAAACGGCGTCGGCGGCGGCGAGCGACATCAGTTCGGCCGTCACCCGATAGGGGCCGAACGTGGCGACTCGTTCCGCCTTCTCCGACTCGTGACCCATCGACACCCAGGTATCGGTGATGACCGCATCTGCGCCGGATACTGCCTCGGCGGGGTCGGTGAGGATGGTCACGCTTCCGCCGGTCCGCGCCGCGATGCGCTCGGCATCCGCGACGATGTCCGCGCGAGGGTGGTACCCCTCCGGGCCCGCGATCCGAATATGCATGCCGGCCGTCGCGAACCCCAGGAGGTAGGAGTGCCCCATATTGTTGCCCGCGTCGCCGAGGTAGGCAGCCGTGAGCCCCGCGAGCTCCCCCTTCTGCTCTCGGATCGTCTGGAGATCGGCGAGAATTTGGCAGGGGTGGAAGTCGTCGGAGAGCGCGTTGATCACGGGAACGCTCGAGTTCGAGGCCATCTCCTCGAGCCCGGCGTGGGCGAAGGTGCGCCAGGCCACGAGCGACACCATCCGCGAGAGCACCCGGGAGGTGTCGGCAATCGACTCCTTGACGCCGAGCTGAGCCTCACCGGCATTGACGATGATCGGCGCCCCACCGAGTTCCGAAATCCCGGCGGCGAAGCTGAAGCGCGTGCGGGTCGAGGTCTTGTCGAAGAAGACTGCTGCCGAGCGCGGCCCCTCCAGAGGTCGCTCCGAGAACGGCTCGCGCTTCAGGCGGGCTGCGAGTTCCAGCACCTCGCGCTGCTCTGCCGGGCTCAGGTCGTCGTCACGGAGAAAATGTCGGGTCACCCGTATCAGTCTAGACGCGGAGCGCCCGCGCCTCGCTCGCCGGCCGCACCGTCCGTGACGGGAGCCCCTGGTTCGCGGGGCCGCCTGACGGGTCAAGGGCCACGGTCGCCCGCGCTAGGCTGAATACCGAAGTCAGCACCCATCACACCCGCAGCGGAGGGACCCAGCATGTTCAGCAAGATTTTCGACGCGATCGCACTTGTCTACGGCGTCGTATTCATCGGGGCGGCCGCTGCGACCCTCGTGCTGGTCGTCATCTCCGCGGTGACCGGTCAGTCGCCCATCGACTTCAGCGGCGACGCGTCGCTGATGCACTAGTCCGGTCGCACGCTCGGTACCGCTGCCGAACTCACCCACTCACTCCATGACGGCACTCCCCCGGCTGGTCGCCTTCGACCTCGACGACACGCTCGCGCCCTCGAAGTCCGCGCTCGATCCCCGCATGCTCGGCGTCTTCACGCGCCTCCTGCACGAAACCTCCGTGGCCGTGATCTCGGGAGGCAACTTCTCGCAGTTCGAGGCGCAGTTGGTGTCGCAGCTCGATGCCATTGACGAGATCGACGAAGAGGCCCTTGAACGCTTGCATCTTCTGCCCACCTGCGGCACGCGTTACGAGCGGCGGGATCAGGGTCGCTGGGTGACGGTATACCAGGAGCAACTCACCGAGGACCAGCGACGCGAGGCACTTGAAGCGTTGCGCGAGGAGGCAGAGCGCCTCGGCCTCTGGGAAGCAGAGCCCTGGGGCGACATTCTTGAGGATCGCGGCTCGCAGATCACCTTCTCCGCCCTGGGCCAGCGCGCGCCGCTCGCTGCGAAACATGCGTGGGATCCGGACGGCGCGAAGAAGCACGCCCTTCGGGCCGCTGTCGCCGCCCGCCTTCCCGAGCTCGAGGCTCGCAGCGGGGGCTCGACGTCCGTCGACATCACGCGACGCGGCATCGATAAGGCCTACGGGATGCGGAAGCTGGTCGAGTACACCGGCATCGCGCTCGACGACATGCTGTTCATCGGCGATCGACTCGATCCCGAGGGGAACGACTACCCGGTGCTCGCGCTCGGGGTTCGCTGTCACGCGGTCACGGGCTGGGAAGACACGGCGACGTATCTGGAGGACCTGCTCGCCGGGTGACCGCAGCACCTCGGCACTGCAACGCCTCAGCGCTGCAGCACCGCTGCATCGACACGATCCCGGACGCAAGAGAGGCTGCTCACCGATCGGTGAACAGCCTCTCGTGCTGTGCGGTTCCGCCGCTTACGCCTCGGAGGAGACCGCGACCTCACTCGTCGCGCTGGCCTGCGCGGGCACCAACCCGAGCACCTCGGAGGTGTGCGCGAGCGACTCCGCTGCGAGCTCCGGGTGGTCGTTCAGGCCACCGGTTGCGAGCGCGGGCACGTGCTCGGTGAAGACTGCCTCCCACTTGCTCGTGAACTGCTCGGGGAAGCACTTGCGGAGCACTCCGAGCATCGCGTAGACCGCGGTCGAAGCGCCGGGCGAGGCGCCGAGGAGACCGGAGATGGTGCCGTCGCCTCCCGTGATCACCTCGGTGCCGAACTGCAGGATGCCGCCCTTCTTCGGGTCGCGCTTCATGACCTGGACGCGCTGACCGGCCTCGATCATCTCCCAGTCCTCAGTGCGCGCCGTCGGCATGTACTCGCGCAGCGTCTGCATCTGCTTCTCACGGCTCGCGAGGAGCTCGCCGAGCAGATACTTCTCGAGCGCGAATTCCGTCAGACCGACCTTGACCATCGGGCCGAGGTTGTGCGTGCGGATGGATCCCGGAAGGTCCCACCAGGAACCCTTCTTCAGGAAGTTCGGGCTGAAGCCCGCGTACGGGCCGAAGAGGAGGCTCTCCTCGCCGTCGACGACGCGCGTATCGAGGTGCGGCACCGACATCGGGGGCGCGCCCACCGCGGCCTTGCCGTAGACCTTCGCCTTGTGTGCGCGCACGATCTCGGGGTTGCTCGTCTTCAGGAACTTGCCGCTGATCGGGAAGCCGCCGAAGCCCTTGATCTCGGGGATGCCCGACGACTGCAGCAGCTGCAGCGCGCCGCCGCCCGCGCCGACGAAGACGAACTTCGCGTTGACCATGGTGGTCGCGTAGCCGGAGCGGTTACGCACGAACACGTCCCAGGTGCCGTCAGCACGGCGGCGGAGCTTACGCACCTGTGCGCCGAGGTTCAACTGCGCGCCCTCGTCCACAAGGTGGTCGATCAGCTGGCGCGTGACCGAGCCGAAGTCGACGTCCGTGCCGCTCTCGGAGCGCGTCGCGGCGAAGACCTCATCCTTGGCGCGGCGGTCGACGAGCAGGGGCGCCCACTCTGCGATCTGCTCGGGATCGTCGCTGAACTGCATGTCTGCGAACAGCGGCTCGCTGCGCAGCAGCTCCCAGCGGCGGCGAAGGTAGTCGACGTTCTCCGCGCCGCGCACGAACGTCATGTGCGGGGTCGCGTTGATGAACGACGAGGGCTCGCCCAGCACGCCCTGCTCCACGAGCGAAGACCACCACTGGCGAGAGAGCTGGAACTGCTCGTTGATGTCGATGGCCTTGGCCGTCGACAGGCTGCCGTCCTTGCCCTCGGGCATGTAGTTCAGCTCGCAGAGGGCGGCGTGCCCCGTGCCCGCGTTATTCCACGCGTTGCTGCTCTCGGTCGCGACCTCGGTGCGTGACTCGAAGATCTCGATCGACCAATCGGGCTGGACCTGCTTGATGAGTGTTCCCAGCGTGGCGCTCATTACGCCGCCACCGATGAGGACGACGTCTACGGTGTTGTTGCTCACGGTGTGCAAGTCTATCCCCGCTCACGGGGTGCTAGAACCCGGCTTCGCTGCGAGCACGATCGAGGGTCTGCGCTGACGAGTCCACGACCCGCACATAGCCGAGCCGCGCGGCCTCCGTCGATCGCTGCGCCCCGCCCGAAACCGGACGGATCTCACCCGCGAGACTGATCTCACCGAACGCCGCGAGATCGTGCGGCAGTGGTCGGTCAGCGAGCGCCGAGAGCACCGCGAGCGCGATCGCGAGATCGGCAGCCGGTTCAGCGAGCTTCACGCCTCCGACCGTGGACACGTACACGTCCTGGTCGTGCAACCGCGCCCCGAATCGACGCTCCAGCACCGCGAGAATCATCGCGACACGCGACGGGTCCACTCCACCGGTGACCCGCCGCGGATTCGGCGTCGCGCTCTTCGCCACGAGTGCCTGCACCTCGACCGGCAGCGCGCGCCGCCCTTCCATCGCGACCGTCGCGCAGGTGCCGCTGACTGGCGAGGCGGTGCGACTGAGGAACAGGCCGCTCGGGTCGGGGACTTCGGAGATGCCGCGATCCGTCATCTCGAAGCACCCGACCTCGTCAGTGGGACCGTAGCGATTCTTCAGCGTGCGCAGGAACCGCAGTGAGGTCTGACGGTCGCCCTCGAAGTGGCAGACGACATCGACGAGGTGCTCGAGGAGTCGAGGCCCCGCGACCGAGCCGTCCTTCGTGACGTGGCCGACCAGGATCACGGGCGTGCCGCGCCCCTTCGCCGCCCGGATGAGGGCAGCCGCGACCTCGCGCACCTGCGCCGGCCCGCCGGCACCGCCGTCGATCTGGTCGCTCGCGAGCGTCTGCACGGAGTCGACGATCACGAGCTCGGGGTCGACCGCCTCGATGTGCCCGAGCACGGTCGCGAGATCGGTCTCGCTCGCGAGGTAGAGCGTGTCATGCAGCGCGCCGGTGCGCTCGGCGCGCATGCGGATCTGGCCGGTCGACTCCTCGCCGCTCGCGTAGAGCACGCGCGCCCCGGTCTGCGCGGCCCGCGCCGCCGCATCGAGCAGCAGCGTCGACTTGCCGACGCCCGGCTCACCCGAGAAGAGAATCGCGGCGCCCGGCACCACCCCTCCCCCGAGCACGCGGTCGAGCTCCCCGATGCCGGTCTGGTGGTGCCGCACGGAATCGCCGGAGAGCTCCGTGATGGGGCGCGCCTCACGACCCGCCGCGGGAGCCGCCGCGCGTGTCGTGCGCGCGAGCGATGCGCCGGTGCGCGCCTGCTCGACGACCGTGCCCCACTGCTGGCACTCACCGCACCGCCCGACCCACTTGGAGGTTTGCCAGCCGCACTCGGTGCAGGTGTACGCGCCACTCGTTTTCGCCATGAGGCGAGCCTATTCGGGGCCACCGACATTCTTGATCGCGGCGGCTTCGCGCGATCCGCCCCGCCGCTGCTCTGCCTCGAGCCGCTCGGCCTCTTCGCCACCCACGGCCTCACCGCGGGCGACGAGACCTGCCTGGTCCGAGAGCGGAATCTGCTTGAGCACGAGCGAGAGCAGGAATGCGAGCGCAATGAACGGGATCAGGTACCAGAACACCGGCGCGAGCGCGTCCGCATACGCCGTGACGACGCCCGATCGCACGTCGTCGGGCAGGGCGTTCAGCGTCGCTGGGTCGATCGTTGCCGTCGCGGTCGCGGCATCCTCCGCGCTCGCCCCCGCCGCCGCGAACACGTCCGTCAGATTCTCCGCAAGCCGCGTCGTGAAGATGGTGCCGAACACCGCGGTGCCGAGCGACGCACCGACCTCGCGGAAGTAATTGTTCGTGCTCGTCGCGGTCCCGATCTGCGCGGCCGGTACCGCGTTTTGCACCACTAGCACCACGACCTGCATGATCAGTCCGAGACCAGCGCCGAAGATGAACAGATAGACGCAGATCAGCCAGACGGGCGTCGACGCCGCGAGCGAGGTCATCGCCGTCATCGCGATCGCCGTCACGATGGTGCCGAGAATCGGGTAGATCTTGTACTTCCCGGTCTTCGAGATCGCAATGCCCGACGAGATCGACGTGCCCATCAGGCCGACCATCATCGGGATCATCAGGAGCCCCGATGCCGCCGCGGAGGTGCCCGAGGACATCTGCAGGAAGGTCGGCACGAAGCCGATCGCCGCGAACATGCCGACGCCGAGCACGAGGCCGATCGCGGTCGCGTTCACGAAAATCGGGTTGCGGAACAAGCCGAGTGGAATGATCGGATCCTTGGCTCGCGCCTCGGCGATGATGAAGGCGGTCGCGGCGACGACGAGGCCGGCGCCCCATGCCCAGGTAGCGAGCGAGCTCCACCCGAATTCCTTGTCTCCGCCGAAATCCGTGAAGAAAATGAGGCAGGTCGTGGCCGCAGAAAGGAAGACGACTCCGAGCACATCGATCGGTTGAGTCGCCCGCTTGCTCGGCAGGCGAAGCGCGATCACACCGATAATGAACGCCGCGATGCCGACGGGAATGTTGATGTAAAACGCCCACTGCCAGGTGAGATGGTCGACGAAGTATCCGCCGAGCAGCGGCCCGGCCACCGCCGAGAGCCCGAAGACGGCGCCGAGCGGGCCCATGTACTTGCCGCGCTCGTTCGCCGGCACGATGTCGGCGATGATCGCCTGAGACAGGATCATCAGCCCACCCCCGCCGAGGCCCTGCATCGCCCGGAAGACGACGAAGCCCCAGAAGTTGGTCGCGAACGCGCAGCCCACGGACGCGAGCGTGAAGAGCGCGATCGCGAGGAGGAAGAGGCCCCGTCGCCCGAGCACATCGCCGAACTTGCCGTAGATCGGCATAACGATGGTCGTCGCGAGCAGGTACGCGGTGGTGATCCAGACCTGGTGCTCGACGCCGCCGAGCTCACCGACGATCGTGGGCATGGCGGTCGACACGATGGTCTGATCGAGGCTCGACAGGAGCATGCCGGCGATCAGGGCGCCGAAAATGATCCAGATTCTCCGCTGTGTCAGCAGGAACGGGGTGGCGGGTGCAGTCATGATTCCGTTTCGAAGTGGGGTGAGTGGAACGTCGGTGAGGGAGCTGGGTTCGGCGCGCCGCGTTACCGCAGCAAGTTGCGCGCGAGGGCAACGCGTTCACGCAGCATGCGAGCGAACACTTCGATGCCCAGCGGCGGCCCGTCGGGATCGCGCTCGT
The DNA here is from genome assembly GCF_037145615.1 of Leucobacter sp. USHLN153. Classification (NCBI taxonomy): domain Bacteria; kingdom Bacillati; phylum Actinomycetota; class Actinomycetes; order Micrococcales; family Microbacteriaceae; genus Leucobacter; species Leucobacter sp. USHLN153. Next base: position 419,397 of record NZ_JBBCXE010000004.1, on the reverse strand, counting down.
GCAGGGCGAAATACTCCTCGACCACGATGCGATTGATGGCGCCGATGAGATGCACGAGGGTCGAGGCACGCGGATCACCCGCCGTCAGCCCCTCCCGCGCCTCGATGAGTCCGATATCGATGAGCTCGCTCGCACGCATGTGGTCGAAGACGCGCCGGTGCAGCTTCGGCTCGCGCTCGAGGGCGGCGAAGAAGGACTGCGCGTCATCGAGGGTGACCTCGAGCGCCTCCCATCGACCGCGGAACAGCTCGACGAAATCGTCGATGAGCGTGACACTAAGCCCCGATTCGGAGCGCTCGGCGTCGGCCGCGCCCGCGAGAAAGGCCTCGGTCAGGTGCTCGTCGTGGCGGTCATTCGGCATGCCGAGCACGGCGTCCTCTTTCGAGGCGAAGTAGTTGAAGAACGTGCGCCGCGATACTCCCGCCGCTTCGCAGAGCTCCTCGACGGTGTACCCGGCGAGTCCGCGCTCCGCGGTCCACGTCCGGGCGAGCGTGCTCAACGTGCGCTCGGTCGAAAGTCTCCGGCGAGAGCGCACATCTTTTGCACTTTGTTCCATAAAGTGCATTTTTGCACTTTCGAGCTGAGAGTGCACTGAAGTGGGCAGGATCGCCACGGTGGGCTGATCCTGCCCCCTTCACGGGAGTTCGCGTATCAGCGGCTCGAGACGGCCGCCTCGCGGCTCGGTGCTGTCTCTTCGGCCGCGGATCGCACGCTGCCCGAGGCGGGCTCGTCGCGCCCCATATGCGTCCGCCAGCGTTCCGACACCGAATCACTCAGGCGCTGCCAGCTGCGGTCGCGAATGAAGATGGAGTCGATCGCGATCATCGTGAGCGAGAACCACGGCAGGCCCATCAGCACGCCGATCGCGATGTGGAAACTCAGGATGCCGAAGAGCGCGAAAAGTCGCGTGGGGCGTGAGAGCAGCATCAGCAGGAACGTGACCTGCAGAATGATCGAACCCCACGTGCCGATCGCGACGGCGGGGCCCCAAGCGGTGACGATGTCGCTGAGCACCGGCCAGGTGCCGAAGCGCATGGTGTGGAGCGGATTGTAGACGGCGTACCCCTCGGCCCACGGTGATCCCTGCGCCTTGTAGAGGCCGCCCGATGCATAGACGAACGCGACCTGCGCCGTCAGCGCGACGAGCGCGAGATTATGGAGCACGGTGCCGATCTGATTGCCGGAGGTGCCCTCGGGGAACCACTCGGCCTTCCGCCGCCGACGCGCGTCGAGCGACCAGCGTGCCGCCGGATCCGCGAAGAACATGAGCACCAGCGCGATCCGGAACATATTGTCGCCCTGATCGCCCACCATGTCGTTCATCTCGATGAAACCGACCCACAGCGCGAAGAACACGGGGAGCACGATCCGGAATCGCCAGCCGAGCACGAAGAGCACCGCGAGCCCCATGAGCACGATGTAGAGCAGCGTGAACGCGACATCGTTGGCCGCCACCGCGTGGAACGCGCTGAAGAACCAGATCTTCGGGAAGTCGCTGACGGGCTCGGCGAGCTCGCCGTTCCACGCGGAACCGGAGCCGAACGTGTACAGGCGCGAGCGGAAGTTCGCGAGCAGCAGCCCGAGCGCCGTCAGCCCGAAGACGATGCGCGTGACCGCCAGGCCGTACACCGATTTCTTGCCGCTGAACAACCACTCCTCGACGAAGGAGACCGCGCGCGAAATCGCCTGCCACACCGCCGACCACACGGCCGCGACGAGGCTGCCGAGAAACGCACCGAAGCCGCGGCTACGCTCGCGCTCGCTCATTCTGAGATCCTCTCGAACTGGCGCCGGAAGACGTCGGCGAAGTTCCCCTCGTTCTGACCCTGCTCGACGACCAGAGTGCGCCATCCGGGGAGCACGACGGTGGGTTCCGGCCGCTCTGCCCGCGGGTTATGTCGCTGAGCGAACGGGATCACGTTCTGACGGCTCACCCGATACTGCACCTGTACGACCTCATCGCCCCACACGGCCTTCGCCACCTGCGTCGCGTAGGCGGTCGCGCGGTGATCATCCGCCATGAACTCCTCGACAGCGTTCGCGTTCTTCTCCGTCTGCGCCGCGTCCTGCGCGGAATTTTTGCCCTCGTTCTCGAGCGCGGCTCGCAGCCCGACCTCCCACTTCTCCGTCGTGAAGTTGCCCCCCGCTATCGTGCGCTGCACGTCGGTGAGAGCGTCGTACGACGACTTGAAGCTCGACGCGAGTTCCGTCGACTGGATGCCGGCGCGGGGCGGCGTGAGGTTGTAGCGGATCATCGAGATCTCGACATCGGTCGCGCTCACCCACCCTGTCTCCGTGCGTTCACCCGACTCGTCCTCGAGCACCGCGCGCACATTGAAGTGGTAATCGCCGTTGATCGGTTCGGGAGCGAACACGCTCCACGACTGACCGAACATCGGAAGCATGTACGAGCTCAGCGCGTTCCCCGGCACGATCTCGCGGGCATTCGCGGAGAACGGTGCGATCCAGAGGAATGAGGCGAGGATGTGCCATCCCGCTAGCAGCACGGCTAAGAGAGCGACCAGGCGCACCCAGAGCTTGCGCGGCTTCGGTTCCGCCGGGGTCGTTCGTGATGTCACGTGTGCTCCTGTTTCCATCAGGGATTCGTTGCGAATGTAGCAGCGCCTACGCGCGGGCAACGGCGCGACGCTCGCGCTGCGTAGAAATAGGTGTGCGGCCGGAATCTCTCCCGGCCGCACACCCGTTCCCCCGTGTTCGTTCCCCCTACGGGTTACCCACGGCGCATCATCTTCCGACGACGCGTCGCGAGCATCACGCCCGCGCCGACAAGCAGAAGCACGACGCCTCCGATGCCGAACACGAGCGGGCTCGAGCCACCGGTGTTGACCAGGTGGTTCGGACCGCCATTACTCGAAGCGCTTGCGGAGGCGGATCCGCTCGCGTTCGACGTGCTGCTCGAATTCGACGAGGCACTCGCCGTGGCCGAAGCGTCCGCAGCGACATCCGCAGAGGCCGCCGCAGACGCGTCCGCCGACGAGGTCGCGGTCGCGGCCGCATCGGATGCCGCGCTCGCCGCAGCCGTGGCATCCGCGTTCGCCGACGCCGTGGCGGCGGCAGATGCGTCTGCGTTGGCTGCTGAGTTCGCCGTCGAGTTCGCACTCGCCATAGCCGCAGCCGCCGCAGCGGCGTTTGAACGAGCCGAAGCTTCCGAAGAGGCATTCGCGTTCGCAGCGACAGCCGCCGCCGCATCAGCCGTCACATCCGCGGCCGCAGAAGCGTCGCTCGTGTTATTAGCGTTTGCCGCAGCCTGAGCGGCCGCCTGAGCTGATGCAGTCGCCGCATTGTCCGCCGCCGCGTCCGCCGAAGCTGATGCCGACGCCGAGGCGTTCACGTTCGCATCCGCATCACCGTCCGCCGCTTCCACCACGGTCGTCGCCGTGGCGCTGAGGCCGCTCGTCTCGCCGGTCGCGGTGAAGGTTGCGGTTCCCGGTGTGAAATCGGCGGGCACGTCCCACGTGGTGCTGAACGAGCCGTCCTCCTCAGCGGTGACGGTCGTCTCTTCGCCGTCCGGAAGAGTCACAACGACATCCTCGCCGCTGTCGAAACCGCCGCCCGAGAGGGTGACGGTGCCGCCCTGCTGCACCGGGTTCGGCGTCGCCTGGAGGGTCGCGGTGGACGCAGCGATTACTTCCGTGGTCGTCGTTGCGCTCAGGCCGCTCGTGCCGCCCGTTGCCGTGAAGGTTGCGGTGCCAGGAGCGTATGCAGCGGGTACGTCCCACGTCGTCGAGATTGTGCCGTCCTCACCAGCGGTCAGCGTAGTAGTGCTGCCATCCGGGAGAGTCACCGTGACATCTTCACCGCTCTCGAAGCCGCCTCCGGTCAGCGTGACGACTCCGCCCTGCTCCACCGGGTTCGGCGAGGCGTTGAGCACCGCCACAGCCGCAGGAGCAGCCGGGAAGACGGTCGACGAGCCGAGCTCCACGTCAACAGAACCTTCACCGAGCAGTGGAAGCACGGAGATGCTGAGCGCACGAGTTGTGAAGCCTTCGGGCCCGAGGTCGCTCACTCCACCCTCGAGCAGACTGGGCTGCTCATTGATCGTGACAGCGAGAACCTGCTCGAGCACTGGCTCGAGCGCCTCGTCCAGCAGTTCCGTCACGAGCGGAGTCAGGAACGCGTTGAGGTCGTCCTCGACGTCGTCAACGACGTTTGACGCAGGCGTCACGATGGCGCCCGTGATCGAGCTCAGAACGCCCTCCGCGAGGTCGAGGACCGGATCCAACAAGGCTCCGAGATCCACGGGGCTCGGAAGCCCGCCGAGCAGCTGCACGCCCTCCGCATCGACGTCGAGGGGGGCGTAACCCGGCTGGTCAAGAATGCCACCGATAGTGCCGGAGATCGCGAGCGGCCCATTGGCCACCGGAATCACTGCGCCGAGGACATCAGCCTCAAGGCCGACCTGGAGGCTCGCATTGACCCCGACGCCGTAAATACCCTGCTCGATAAGGGTGGTCGCTTTGCTGACGAGCGAGTTCGTGCCGCCGCCGAGCAGAGCGTCAGTGACACCATCGAGGATCGCGTCCACGGTAGGGCCGCTCAGAACCTCCGTGTTCGGGCCGAGGTCGCTCAGACTTTCAGCGTCAGCACCCTCGACGACGAGACGGTCAAGATCCACCCCGATCGTGCCTGCATCCAGGTCGACCGTCACGCTGCCGTCCGTGTTCTGCAACGGCGTTTCCAGCAGCTGAGCCCGGAGCTCCGTGGTCAGCGACGAGGTGTCCAGTCCGAGGCTGTCCACAGAAGCGGTCGTCAAGGGAAGGGCGTCGATCGTGTCGGCGAGCCCTGAAACGATTTGCTCGACGCTCCCGTCCTCAGCGAGGAGGGCCTCAATCGGATCGATCAGCGTGCCGCTGAAGGTGTCAAGATCATCGACGAGGCCATCAACGAAGGGGCTCGAGATCTGAAGGTCGAGTCCAGTCAGCGAGTACTCCGAAGTCGCCACCCCGTCTTCAGCTTCGACCCGCGAAGCGAGCGCGCCGATGCTGAGCGTTGCATCGTCAAGGAGCGCATCAGCCGTCTCGTCGCCCAGAACCTCCCGCACCAAGGAGCTGGCATTGACCGAGGCGGGATTGAAGCTCGTGGGATCCTCCACGGGACCAAGATCGATTGCTCCCTCGTCAGTGATGACTCCCGACGATGCCACCGACGTCGACGCCGACGACGAGGCCGAGTAGCTCGACAGGGTTCCGAGATCGCCAAGGCTCAGCAAGCCGGCCTGCTCAGGAGTGGCGAGCAGCGGAATGTTGACATCACCGGCGGTGATGTTCAGCGTCTGCAGCAGCTCGAGGTTCAGTCCGTTGGGCTCTGGGCTCGGAGCGTCAGGGTATTCACTCACCGTGCCCGCGGAGTCGACAATGTCGAGCCCCAGTCCATCGACGAAGAGACCGTGCGCGTGCGCTGCGGATTCCGCGGTTGCGCTCGGGGTCTGCGGATCTGCCAACGCCGCCGATGACCCGAAAATTGATGCCGATGCCAACGCTGTCGCCGCGACCACGGCTGCGGCGGCCGGCCGCCTGAGCGCTCTCAGGCGCGTTTTCCGTCTGTCTTCTCGATACCCCATCGGATACCCCCCTTTTTTTCTGGCTACCGAACCCTCGCCCCCCGCGACGGCCGAAAGGTGGACGCAGTCCTCCCCACGTGGAGCGTATTTACAAACTTGCCTCCAGAGCGACGGATTCCCGCATTACGAATGCACACGAAGTAAGACACTGAAACAGGATTCGGGCAGTACTGAGATTTTGCTTAGAGCATCGCAAATTTTTTTGTCAAGCCCCGTGCAAGGTGGTAATCAGCGGGGCTCCGGACTCGCTATCTTGAGAGATAAGGAGCCGCTCATGCTGACGTGAGACGGTGCAACGGTCCGTCTTTCAAGGGGGGAAGGCGTGGAACGAGCCATGCGGTGGGACGGCGTGCGTCACGACGTCTATGTGCGACTCATGCACGAGCTGGAGCAGCCGGGACTTGTCGTGCTTGTCGGCACGAGGGGAAGCGGGAGCACCGCCGTACTCGGCGGACTCTCTGCGACATTGCGTCGATCCGGCACCGCAGTCTGCTCACTGAGCATGCGCGACGCAGATGCAGCGGATCGCCTCGCGAGTGCTCCCCTCGACGCCGTTCACGTGCTCGACGACCTCGAATATGTGTCGCCCGAAGCCCTGACCGTGCTCCGCGATCGGGTGCGGTCCGGTGCTCGCGGAGTCTGCGCATACGCGGAGGATCACCCGGCGCGGCCGCACCTCGCCGACGACGAATGGAACGCCCTGGTCGCGCCGCGATCCGACACCTCCATGACGCGATATGTGCGACTCGAGCCGCTCACGTACGCAGACTCCCTGCGCATCATCGCTGAGACCCGCTCGGAATACCTCGACGCGTGCACGAGCGGATCCCTGCACGAGATGTCATGGGGAAGGCCCGCGTGGCTCCTCGAACTCCTGCAGCTCGCGGCTCTCGGTGCGGTGCGATCCGCACCCTGGCCAGCGGTCAGCCCTGCGCCCCTGCGCGATCTTAATCTCGAGACGTTTCGCTACGCGGATTCGCTCGCAATCGCGGAATTGTCGGATGGAGACATTGCAACGGCGGTAGTGCTTTCCGAACTCGATCCGCGCACGCATGCGGGCCAGAACGCTCTCGTGGGAGCCCCCGCAGTCGCGGCGCTCACGGCACATGGACTCTTGGTACAAGTGCCGCACGACGAGACGCTGTGGGGCGTGCCGCAACTGTACGCGTCCGCGCTTCGGCTCCGTGCGGATCCGGCGCAACTTGCCGAGCTCGAACGCCAAGTCGCGAACCGCCTCCAAGCCCAGGAGTCGCTCGGAGTCTCGCTCACCGACCGCGAAGCGTACTTCTGCGCATCTCGAAGCTCCGGCGCGATCCACCCGGAGGCGGCTGAGCAGGCGCGAGGCGACGCGGTGCGGGGCGAGCTCGTACGACGCGTCGCCATCGACTTTCTCGCGTTCGGCGCGACTGGAGAAGTGCGCGACCTGCTGTTGCGCGGCGCCGAGATCGGCGTCTCACTCGCTCCGCTCGACCGCGCACGCGTCGCAATGGTGCTGCACGGCCCGCTCGCAGGGATGCGCGCGTTGAGTGCTGCGGGGAACGCAGACGAGGGATCGCTCGCGAGTCGCCTCGCTCGCCAAGCTCTCACCGCTCAGTTCCTCGTGGAGTCATCGCTGCCGCAGCCCGACGCGCCGCCGGAGACGGGATCCTTACTCGATTCCGACCGAGATGAACTCGACGGAAAGCTCGTCATCGCTCGATGGAACGATCACGCGAGCATCGATCCGGATGCCCTTGCCGAAATCGCGGCTCGCCACCCGATCCGCGAGATCTCGCTCCTTGCTGAGCAACTCGTCGACCTTGAGAACGTGCGGCGGGGCATGCAACCGGAGCGCACGGCGACCCCAGTCGAGCGCATTGCCAGGGCGACCGGGATCGCGATGAACACGTCCGAAGAACTGCGTGATCTCGCGCAAACGGCCGTCGTGACCGAGGCGCTCCTCGCCTTCTACATGGGCGACACCTCCGGTAGCGACGCCGCGCTCGACGCGCTCGCCGAAGCGCTCCCCGGCACCCCGCTGCATCGCATCTGGTTGACGCACCTGGGAGCCGCCGGCAAGGCACTGCTCGCGGGCGACCTGCGCCGCGCCCACACCGAGTGGGAGCTCATGGAGGGGCGGCTACCAAAATTTATCCCCGCCCGACTCCGGGCTTTTATCAGCCACACCGGCCACGAGATCACTCGCGCCGTCGATGGCTACGCAAATACGCACGTCATTCCCGACGCGGAAGATCTCACCGCCCAGTTCCTCGCCTACGTTGGGGGCCGCCTCGATCGCATTGGGATTCGGCCTCAACGCTACGGTCGCCTCCACTCGCAACCCGAGAAAGACCCCCGCGAACTTCCCATCGCGAAACTGGCAAGGCTGCACGTGCAAGCGGTCGGGTCCCGTAACCCCACCGCGCTCCTCGCCGCAGCAGAACAGCTCGCACAGCAGCACTTCTGGGGCCCCGCGGCGTTCGCGATACAAGAAGCTCGGAGCATCTACGTGCGCCGCCGAGCGACCGGAAGCGTCAACCGATGCACATCGCTGCTGCAGCAGCTCGAGCAGAGCGCTCGTCAGTCGGACCCCTGGTTCACTTTTCACGAGCTTCCGTCGGGAACGCACCTCACCCCGCGGGAACTCGCCACCGCTCGGCTCGCCGTCGACGGCCTGACGAACAAGGAGATGGCGGAGAAGATGCGGTGCAGCGTGCGCACCGTCGAATCCCACCTCGCGCAGGCGCGCGCGAAGCTCGGGGCCGCGAACCGTGCGGAACTCGCGAGCATCATGCGCGAATTCGCCGGGCCCGAGTCGAAGCCCAAGCAGCCGCGCGAAGAATCGCGACCGGATTCGCGCGCCGCTAGCCGGATGCGCTAGGCTCTTCCGCGGTGACGTGTCCGAGCGGCCGAAGGTGCAACTCTCGAAAAGTTGTGTAGGGTAACCCCCTACCGTGGGTTCAAATCCCACCGTCACCGCCATAAAGACCCCCTCCGTTCGGAGGGGGTCTTTGCGTTCCGGTGAGATTTTCTGAGAACCCAATACGGGGCCGCGAGGGCGCGGCCCAGCGGCGTGCGCGCGCAACGCTTCGCGTCGCTCTGAGCGCGCGGCCGGGGTTCAAATCCCACCGTCACCGCCATAAAGACCCCCTCCTTTTGGAGGGGGTCTTTGCGTTCCGGTGAGATTTTCTGAGAACCCAATACGGGGCCGCGAGGGCGCGGCCCAGCGGCGTGCGCGCGCAACGCTTCGCGTCGCTCTGAGCGCGCGGCCGGGGTTCAAATCCCACCGTCACCGCTGCAGACCCCCTCCTTCGGGAGGGGGTCTTTGCGTTTCCCCCTGCCGTTTGTCCTTCAACAGAAGATCACGGCTCATCACACCCGAAACCGAAGAATCACGTGTGCTGGTGCGAAATGCGACGTTGAACACGGCCCAGCGCGAGCCGCAAGCGGGAGCCGCGAATCTCGCCTCGGCCTCTACGCCCTGGGCGGATTGCGGATCCCGAACCACGAGACGACCGCACCCGCGATGAACAGCGCGCCCGTCACGAGCGCAGCGTTGTGGAATCCGCGAAGATCGAGCGCACCCCCGACGATGGTCGCGAGAAGCGCGATCACGATGAGCCCGGCAACTCGCGAGATCGCGTTGTTCACGGCGGAGGCGATTCCACTGCGCTCGGGCCCGATAGCACCGAGGATCGCGGCCGTCAGTGGCGCGACCATGATCGAGAGCCCCAGCCCCATCACCACCATCGAGGGCAGCACCTGCCACCAGTACGAGAACGGCTCGCTGACGAGCAGCAGCAACCACGCTCCGACGCCGAGCAGGATCGGCCCCACCGTCATGAAGATCCGCGGCCCGTATCGGCCGGCGAGCGCCCCCACCTGCGAACTCAGCAGCACCATCAAGATCGTGATGGGCAGGCTCGCGAGGCCGGCGAGGGTCGCGGTCAGCCCCGGGCCATTCGGGTTCTGCAGGTACACCCCGACCACGAACCCGTTCAGCGCGAGGGCGGCGTAGATGAAGAGCGTGGCGAGATTGCCGGTCCAGAAATTGCGCACGCGGAAGAGCGAGAGGGGCAGGATCGGCGCTACCGCGCGGGTCTGCCACGAGAGAAAGATCACCAGGAGCACTGCGCCGATCCCGAGCGGAACCCAGATGATCGGACTCCCCCAGCCGTGCGCCGGCTGCTCAATCAGCGCCCACACCGCGAGCCCGAGACCGAGCGCTGCCGCCGCCCCGCCGAACCAGTCGATGCGCACGCTGCGCTTGCGGTCATCGGTCCCGCGCAGCCGCACGAGCAGCCAAAGCGTGACCGCGATCGGCACGATGTTGATGAGAAACACGAGGCGCCACGAGAGGTAATCGGTGAAGAGACCGCCGAGCAGCGGACCGACGATCATCGCGCCGGTCGTCGCTGCGGTCCAGGTGCCGATCGCCCGCCCCTGCGCGGGGCCCGAGATTCTCGAGGTGATGAGCGCGAGCGAGCTCGGGAGGAGGAACGCTCCCGCCGCGCCCTGAAGCGCGCGGGCGGCGACCATCATCTCCGGGGAAATGGCGAGACCAACGGCGACCGAGGCGATGCCGAAACCGATGAGGCCGATCCGCATGATGAATACACGGCCGTAAGCGTCGGCAATGGAGCCCGCGAGGAGCATGAGGGCGCTCAGCGTCACGAGATACGCGTCGACGACCCACTGCTGGGTCGAGAGCCCGCCGCCGAGATCTATCGCAATGCGCGGGAGGGCAACGTTCGTGACCGACATGTCGAGCGAGGTGACGAAGGAGGCGAGAATCGCGATCGTGACGACGAGGCGCTGCTGCGCACTGAGCACGGTACTCGGCGCGGGCGTCGGCTCAGGCTCTAGGTGCGCGGACGGCGCAGTGTCGGACATGTGAGCAGGATACGCGCGCTCCGGCCGATGCGCCGTGAGTTGGGCAGCGGATCATCCCTCATCAGAACTAAACCGGGACTTTCAGGGGTGATGAACGCCGATCTTCTGTTGAAGGGCAAATGACCGGGCCCGGAAACGCAAAGACCCCCTCCCGAAGGAGGGGGTCTGCAGCGGTGACGGTGGGATTTGAACCCCGGCCGCGCGCTCAGAGCAACGCGAAGCGTTGCGCGCGCACGCCGCTGGGCTGCGCCCTCGCGGCCCCGTATTGGGTTCTCAGAAAATCCCAACGAAAACGCAAAGACCCCCTCCCGAGGGAGGGGGTCTGCCGCGGTGACGGTGGGATTTGAACCCACGGTAGGGGGTTACCCTACACAACTTTTCGAGAGTTGCACCTTCGGCCGCTCGGACACGTCACCGCGGAAGAGCCTAAGCGATCCGCCCCGCGAACGCCAATCGACGCGCTAAGCCGACGTGTTGATGATGAGCCCGATGTGCGTGAAGTAATTGAGTGCGCCGAACAGCAGGAAGGCGAGCCCGGTCAGACCCCACACGACGCCCGCGACGGTCGCGATCCCCCTCGGTTTCGCCGACGATGTGAACCCGCGCAGCGCGAACGGGAACAGCACGGCCCCGACGCCGACGAGCGCGAACAGCCCTGACATGAACGTCGCCTCGATCCACGGGTACTCGGCGAATGCGCCCGAGATGGGCTCCTCGGGCGGAGCTGCAAACAACTGGAACACCATGCCGGCTGCGGCGATCCCGAACAGCGCGAGACCCAACCCGAACACGAACACACTGAGCGGGCGAGCGATTCGGGCGAGTGTGGCGCCCGGGTCCGGCGACTCCATGATGAGGGCAGAGCGCCTCCACAGCAGGAACGCCGCCGCGAGCAGCAGCACGCCGAAGCCGAGGCTCGGCTCACCGAAAATGATGTTGTCGAACGGGAAGTAGGCCGCGAGAGGCCAGGTCAGCGTCATGTGCGCACCCGTGATCGTGAGTATCGCGCCGAGCACAGCCGCGGCGAGCGCCCAGCCTTCCGGCGCGAACTCATCCCGCTTGCGGAGCGCGCGACCGAGTCCGACGATCCACAGCAGTCCCGCTCCAGCGGCGAGCGACATGATGGTGTTGTACGTCGGCATCAGCGTCCAGTCGACGACGAGCCCGCCCGATTCCATCGGAATCATTGTTCCCCTTCCCGTCGCCCACGATTTGCGGCGACGTTCCAGGTCTATACCCTCAGCGCGGGGCGGCACCACGCCCTTGACCCGTGGGCGCAGTCGGGGTCACGCGCGAGTCACGCGCGCCCCGATCACGCGAGCCGCGCGTCCCAGAACTCCCGCAGCTGCTCGCTTTTGCGAAACACGATCGTGTCCCACTCCTCATCGGTCGTCGACGAGTCCGCGAAGTCCGACGGCACCTTGAAGATCTGCAGCTCGACCCCGAAGCGTGCGCACACGCTCGCGTACGCATACGATTCCATGTCGACGAGGCTCGCCCCAGCGTCGGCGATCGTCACGCGCTGGGCGTCGTTCTGCACGAAGACGTCGCCGGTCGCGATCACCGCGGTGTGCTCGGGGGGCAGGATCGCGGGGCCGCTCATCGCGAGCTCCGGCGAAGGCAGCGAGAAGTCGTGCTGCACCGCGGCCGTGACCTGATACACCTCGTCGAGTGACGGCCGATCGGCTCCGTCGCTCACCACTCCCGCGGTGCCGAGCACGACGACGCGCTCGATGGCCCGCTCGCGCGGACCGGCGAGCTCCGCGGCGAGCGAGACCGCCGCATTGATCTTGCCGACCCCGGTGACCAGGTGCGGCACATCCGCGAACGCGGAGGCCTCGTCGCGGTGGGCGAATACGAGCAGGGTGGATCGGTCAGACATCGTCGCTCCCAGCGGCGCTTGCACGCCCATCGAAATTTCCGAACCAACACTAGCGCTTTTCGAAAACATGTTCTAATATGAAGGGTCGGGTGTTCGACCCCGCTGCGTGATCGCCGTCATTGGCACGTCAGGATCAACTCAACTCAACTCCGCAGCAGTTGGCACCCACCCGCACCGAAGACCTCCGCCGAGGTCCTCCTCCCGATGAGGCCGGTGCTGAGCGCTCCGCTTGTGGTTTCGGTGACGTGCCCAGTGCGATCCGTATCGCCTGAGAGCACACATACCCGATGCCGAACGGCCTGTACCGACGCAGACCGAGCGATGCAGCGCAGGAGCCCGAGACCGGGCTCGCCCCCGAGAACCACTCGGCGGGCCGCGCACCATGATGGTGCGCCACGAAAGGAACACCATGACTACGCATACCCGTATGCCCGAAACCGTAAGCCCGCGCCCCGTCGCGACGCTCCGTACCCCGTATCACTCGCTGAGCGGTGCCGACGAGATGCTCGTCCCCGAGTGGGCGCAGCGCCGCTCTGTCTACCGCAGCTCCGGCCGCACGCTCTACCTGGTCGAGACCGACCGCCTGAGCGACGCCCGGCGCGACCTGAAGCGCCTCGACCGAGCCGGCTGGGACGTTCGCGTCGCAACGGCTGACGAGGCCGATCACGCTCGCATCGCGTTCACGCGCCGCGACCTGGCCCAAGCGGCATAGTCCGCCCCCTCGTGGGATCCGGGTAACTTGCGGTGCGTGTCGCAGCGGCTATGCCCGTGACACGCACCGCAAGTTACCCCGATCCCAGGGGTGGAGAGTGCGATGCTGCAGGGCCGACTGAGCAGGTGCGGCGAAATGACGCGCAGCGTTCCGCCGTTACACTGGGGCGCATGAGCGACGTCGAGCTTGCCGAGGTTGAGAGCTTCTCCCTCGACCACACGAAGGTGCTGGCCCCCTATGTCCGACTGATCGGCGTGGAGCACGGCCCCAAGGGCGACGCGATCTCGAACTTCGACATCCGGCTCGTGCAGCCGAATGAGGCAGAGATCCCGACCGCCGGCCTCCACACGATCGAGCACACGCTCGCGGCCCTCCTGCGCACGCGCTTCGAGGGCCTCATCGACATCTCTCCGTTCGGCTGCCGCACCGGTTTCCACATGATCACCTGGGGCGAGCCCTCGGTCGCGTCGGTCGCCGACGCCATTAAGACGTCGCTCGCGGATCTCGCCGAACGCGTCACATGGGACGACGTACCCGGCACCGAGGCCGTGAGCTGCGGCAACTACCGCGACCACAGTTTGCACTCCGCGAAGGAGTGGGCGCGCGTCGTGCTCGACCGCGGCATCAGCCTCGACCCGTTCGACCGCTCGCGCATCGCGTAGCGGCGAGCCCGTCCCAGCCCAGCCCAGCCCTCACCTGGGGTCCGGGTAACTTTCGAGGGGTGTTGCAGGGTAACTGCCCGCGACACCCGCCGAAAGTTACCCCAATCGCAGGGGGCGAGGGGTGGGGTGGGAATCAACGATCCGCAGCGCCTCAGCGCGCCGCGACCAACCGAGCCCGCGCCTCGGCAGCCCGCGCTCGAATCGCGTCGGCGTCGAGCGTCAGGTGCTCCCCGTCCGCGTACACGTGGCGTCCGCCGATGAACACGTGCCGCACGTCCGCACCGGTAGCCGCGAAGCCGAGGTGTGACACGAGCGACGCCGCCTCGAACGGCACGGCGGCGGATCCCGTGACGTCGAGCGCGATCACGTCCGCGAGGCGCCCCGCCTCGAGCGCCCCAGTCTCGGAGAACCCGATTGCCTCAGCCCCGCGCCGAGTCGCGATGTCGAGCACATCGCTCGCGCGCACAATGGCGGCGTCCTCCCGGGCGCCGCGGTGCAGGATCGTCCCGACCTTGATCTCCTCGAACAGGTCGAGCGTGTTGTTGCTCGCGACGGAATCGGTGCCGAGCGAGATCCGGAGGCCGGCGGCCTGCCAGTCGGGCAGCGGCGCGATCCCGTTGCCGAGTTTCAGGTTCGACACTGGGTTGTGGCTCACCGCGACGCCCGCCTCGGCGAATCGCGCGATCTCCCCCGCGGTCAGATGCACGCAGTGAGCGGCGAGCACCTCTGCGTCGAAGAGCCCGAGTGCGTCGAGGTGATCCGCCGGCGTCGCCCCGTACTGCTCGACGATCTGCGATACCTCGGCCGCGGACTCGGAGATGTGGGTGTGGATCGGGATCCCTCGCTCGACCGCCCGCCGCGCGATGTCGCGCAGGAACTCGGGCGGGCACGTGTACGGTGCGTGGGGACCGTAGGCGATCCGCACGTGCGCATCGTCCGCGAACTGCTCCGCGAGCGCCTCGGTCTGCTCGGTCGCCTCGGCCCCGTTCCACGGCGAGACACCGGGGAACCCAACTGCATCCGGCGCGAACGAAGCGACCGCGACGAGCGCCCGCATGCCGGCGGCCCGCACGAGCTCGATGAGCTCGGCATCCCAGTGGTACATGTCGGCGAACGCGGTCGTGCCGGTTTCGATCATCTCGACCATCGCGAGCTGCAGCCCCACCTCCACGTCGTCGTGCGTGAGGTGCTGCTCGAGCGCCTGCACCGCGGCGAGCCACGGCATGAAGCCCTCGTCGTCCGAGACGCCGCGCAGCAGCGTCATCGCGGAGTGCGTGTGCCCGTTCACGAGGCCGGGCATGAGCACGTGCCCCGCGAGGTCGTGCACGACCCGGTCGCTGCTCGAGTCAGCATCGGGGCGGGCGGATCCCGCGTAGGTAATGCGCCCACTGCCGTCGAAGGCGAGCTCCGCGTCCGCGACGACGCCCCCTGGCGTGAGCATGGCGTCGGCCCGCAGCACGGTCTCGAAGGGCACTGGCCGTGCCGCTGAGCTGCTCGGCGTCTGGTTCTCGCTCATGCGGTGCTCCATTCTCTGGTGTTGCTGCCCGGGCCGTGTGCGGGCCCCGGGTGGTGCTGTCGGCTTGAGCCGGAAAGACAATTGCGGGCGGGCAGGATCGCAGTCACCATCCCGGGCTCGCGAGCATGCCACCGTCCACCGCGAGATCCTGCCCGGTGATGAAGCTCGCTGCGTCCGAGGCGAGCAGGACGCACGCTCCCCCGATGTCAGCGGGCGTGGCGAGCCGGCCGAGCGGGGCGTGGCGGGTCCAGCTCTCGACGCCCTCGGGCCACGCCTCCGCGAGCCCGGGTCGGTCGACGAGGCCGGGCGACACGGTATTGACCCGGATGCCCTGGGGTCCGAGTTCGAGCGCCGCCGCGCGAGCGTGCATCACGAGGCCCGCCTTCGCAGCCGAGTAGTGCGCGTGCGCGGGGCTGGGTCGCGAGGCCTCGATTGAGGCGATGTGGGTGATCCAGCGGTTGCGCGATCCGCCGCCGCCTGCCGAATCGCCGCTCGCCGAATCGCAGCTCGTCATCGCGGCAGCGGCCGCCTGCGAAAGTTCGAACACGGCGCCGAGGTTCACGCTCTGCACCTCGTCCCACTCGGCGCGGGTCATCTCGGCGAGCGGCGTGACGGGCTGCACGCCCGCGTTGTTCACGAGCCCGTCGAGCCCGCTCAGCTCGGCCACCGCGTCGGTCACGAGCGCGCGCGCCGCACCGGGCTCCGCGAGATCCGCGTGCACCGCGACCGCGGAGCACCCGGCCGCGCGCAACTCCGCAACGAGCGACTCCGCGGCGCGCACCGAATCCGCCGTGCCTCCCCGAGAGTGCACCGCAACGCTCGCCCCGGCGGCTGCGAAGGCCCGCGCGATCCCGCCGCCGACGCCTCCGCTCGCTCCGGTGACGAGCACGCGCTGCCCGGCGAGGCGCGGGAGCGCAGCGGCGATGGATGTGTTCATGCAGTCAGCCTCCGAGGCGGCGGTGTCGAGACGAGTAGTCGCGCAGGGCGCGGAGGAAGTCGACCTCGCGAAGGTCGGGGTACAGCGCCTCGACGAAGTAGAACTCGGAGTGCGCCGACTGCCAGATCATGAAGTCGGAGAGCCGCTGCTCGCCCGAGGTACGGATGACGAGGTCGGGATCCGCCTGCCCGCGCGTCCAGAGGTGCTCGCCGATGAGCTCCGGCGTGAGCCGCTCGGCGAGCGTGTCGATCGTGCCGCCCGCCTCCTGGTGCTCCGCGATCACACTGTGCATCGCCGCGGTGATTTCGCTGCGACCACCGTAGCCCACTGCGAGATTGATGTGGAGGCCCGCGCGATCCCGTGTCGCTTCCTCGGCCGCGTGGAGCGCGTCCGTGAGCTCCGCAGAGAGCCCCTCGCACGTGCCGACGTGCTTCACGCGCCAGCCGGGGTGCTCGGCGAGCAGTGCGGCGAGTTCCGCAATGATGCCGAAGAGGTCTTCGAGTTCCTGCCGATCCCGAGCGTTCAAATTGTCGGCCGACAGCAGGTACAGCGTCACCGTGCTGACGCCCGCCTCTTCGCACCACCCAAGAAACTCGGGGATCTTCCGCGCGCCGGCTCGATGCCCGAAGGCCGCGCGCTCCTGCAGCCGCTGCTTCGCCCAGCGGCGATTCCCGTCGACGATCACCGCGATGTGCTGCGGCACCTGCTGCGGATCGATCTCGCGTCGAAGGCGCCGCTGATAGAGGCGATACAGCACCCCGGCGCGCGGTTTCGGCGAGTCAGTCACCCTCCGGATTCTACCCGCGTGGGCCGGGCACACGCCCGGGGAGGCCGCGTCTGCAGCAGCTTGGAGGTTCCCGCAACATGTCCCGCTTCGGCGTGACCGCGACTCTACACTCGGGATATGCCATCATCGAGCCCCGCCATGCCCGATTCCCCGGAGCCGGATCCGGCTCAGCAGTCCGCGGTCGACCCTCAGCGTTTCTCGCTCCCGCTTCTCGAAGACGCGCTCGACCATGCGCACGATCAGCCGGGTGGGGACCCGACGGAGGCGAAGCCGCGCTGGCGCGGGTGGATCCACGCGGGCATGTTCCCCATCACCATTGCGGCGGGCATCGTGCTCATCACCCTGGCTCACGGCGCGGTCGCAAAGTGGGCTGCGGCGGTCTACATGCTCTCCAGCATGCTGCTCTTCGGCGTCTCGGCGCTCTACCACCGCTTCAACTGGAAGCCGACGACGAAGCAGGTGTTCCGCCGGCTCGATCACGCGAACATCTTCATCCTCATCGCGGGTACGTACACGCCGATCGCGCTGCTCGGGCTCCCGCCGTCGAAGGGCGTACTGCTGCTCGTGCTCGTGTGGGCTGGGGCGCTGCTCGGCATCGGCTTCCGCGTCTTCTGGACCGGTGCGCCGCGCTGGCTGTATGTGCCGCTCTACGTGCTGCTCGGCTGGGCGGCGGTCGCGTACCTCGCAGACATCGCGCGCGCGAGCTTCCCCGCGATGGTGCTCGTCGTGGTGGGCGGGCTCATGTACACCGTCGGCTCAGTGGTCTACGCGCTGAAGCGCCCGAACCCCGTGCCCGGCGTCTTCGGCTTCCACGAGATCTTCCACGCGCTCACCGTGCTCGCGTTCCTCTGCCACTGGACGGCGGCGCTGCTCCTCGCGCTCGATCCGGTGCTCCTGCGGTAGGCCCGCGGCCCGCGCTGAGCCGGCCTTCACGTGGAAGCTGCGCCCGTGGGAGCCGCGCCCGCGGAAGCGGCGTCCGTGGGAGTCGCGCCCGTCAGACAGTGGATCACCCGCCCTGCGGGCCCATGCCCGGCGTGTCGGCCCGCCTGACCAGCTATCCACTGTCTGACGGGCGAGCGCACGCGGTCAGCACGGACACGCGCACACCCGGTCAAATCCCCGGGCCTACACAGCGCTTCTGGAGCCCGCGAGCACCTCGAGCACCGCAGCGCCGTAGCGCTCGAGCTTGACCTGGCCGATGCCCGAGATCGCGAGCAGATCCTCGTCGCTCGAGGGTCGGTGCACCGCGAGCGCGGCGAGCGTGGCGTCGCCGAAGACGACATACCCTGGCACCCCCTGCTTGCGGGCCTCTCCCGCGCGCCACTCCCGCAGACGCTCGAAGACCTCCGCCTGCTCGGGAGCGAGGTCCGCGGCTGCGGCCGAGCGCTTCGCGGTTCCGGATCCCGAGTCGCCGCGCGTGCCGCGCCCGGAGCGGGCCGCCCGCGCAAAGACCTCTTCCCGCATCAGCACGGTCTCCTCGCCGCGCAGCACGGGCTTCGCAGCCTCCGTCGGGGCCAGCACGCCCCACTCGCCCCGCGCCTCCACAAGACCGGCGGCGAGGAGGTGCCGCACGACGCCCCGCCACTGCGCGACCGACCACTCCTTGCCGATGCCCCAGGTCGAGAGCTCGTCGAGCCGCATCTGCGTCGCTCGCTCAGACGCGACGCCCCGGAGCACGTCGATGTGCTGGCCTGCTGCGTAGGTGCGCCGGCGCTCCTTCTCGGTGCGGATCACGGTCGACAGCAGCATCTGGGCGGGGACCGTCGCGTCCCAGGTCTTCGGCGGGTTCAGGCAGACATCGCAGTTGCCGCAGGCGGCTCCCTCTTCCACGGGTTGTCCGAAATACCGCAGCAGAAACGCACGTCGGCATTCCACGCCCTCGCAGAGCGCGAGCATCGCGTTGAGGTGCCGGGTCTGGCTCGCGCGCGTCACGGCGTCGCCGTCGCCCGACTCGATCATCTGCCGCTGCTGCACGACGTCCTGCAGCCCGTATACGAGCCATGCCTCCGACGGGAGCCCGTCGCGCCCGGCGCGGCCCGTCTCCTGGTAGTAGCCCTCGACCGACTTCGGGAGGTCGATGTGCGCGACGAAGCGCACGTCTGGTTTGTCGATGCCCATGCCGAAGGCGATCGTCGCGACCACGACGACGCCGTCCTCGCGGAGGAACCGCGTCTGCGCCTCGAGCCGCTCGTGTGCCGGAAGGCCGGCGTGATACGCGACCGCGTCGACGCCCGCGTCCCGCAGTGCCGCGGCCGTCTGCTCCACTCGCTTTCGACTCAGGGCGTAGACGATGCCCGCCTCCCCCGCGTGCTCCCCACGCACGAACTGCGTCAGCTGCGCGCGAGCGTTCTGCTTCGACTCGATGCGGTAGCGAATGTTCGGGCGATCGAAGCTCGACACGAAGTGCCGCGCGCGGTCGAGGTGGAGGCGCTCGGTGATCTCGCGGTGCGTCTCGGGGGTGGCGGTCGCCGTGAGCGCGATGCGCGGCACGTCAGGCCAGCGCTCGGCGAGGGCGCCGAGGCGGAGGTAGTCGGGGCGGAAGTCGTGCCCCCACTGAGAAACACAGTGCGCCTCATCGATCGCGAACAGCGCGATGCGGCCCTGTGCCAGCAGCTCCACGGTGCCGTGCGCAGACAGGCGCTCGGGCGCGAGGTACAGCACGTCGAGCTGCCCACTGCGGTACGCCTGTTCGACGGCCCGGCGATCCTCGATCGACATCGCCGAGTTCAGCGCGGCCGCACGCACTCCGACGAGCTGCAGCGCCGCAACCTGATCGTGCATGAGCGCGACGAGCGGCGACAGCACCACGCCCGTTCCCTCGCGCACCAGCGCGGGGATCTGGTAGCAGATCGACTTGCCCCCGCCCGTGGGCATGAGCACGACGGCATCTCCCCCGCCGATCACGTGGCGGATGATCTCCTCTTGCTCGCCGCGGAACGCGTCGTAGCCGAACACCTCGGCGAGCACCTCCCGCGGGTCGCGGCCGACCTGGGGGCCCGCGGCAGGCGCGGCGGCGATGCCGGGCTCGCTCAGTTCAGCGGCGGATCGCCCCGACGCCGACTCGCCGCGCGCATCGGGCGGCGGCGCGCCCCAGGCCTCGCCGGGCCACCGCTCTTCACTGGAGAAGTCGAAGCTCGCCGAAGCCTCGTCGGGCCCGGCCTCCCAGCCGCCGCTCATACGCTCACACCCGCGGAGATCCCGGTGCGTCGTCGCCCGACGCTGCGCCCGGCTCGGGCCGCAGCTCGGAGGGCGCTCCCGGATCCTTCGCCTGCGTGCCCGTCACCCCGTTCTGCTCAGCAATCTCCTGCTCAGCGATTTCCTGCTCGATCTGCTCCCGCACCTCGGCGCGGTACGCGCTGCGACGCAGCCGCGAGACCAGCAGGAAGCCGAGCACGATGATGCCGGCCGCGAGAATCCCGGTGAAGATGAAGCCCTCGAAACCGGGCGTGACGATCGACGGATCGAACTCCGTGTCCTCTTCGGCCACACGCCATACGGCGGCGAGCGCCGCCCCGCTCACGACGCTCATGCGCTCTCCTCGATTCCCTCGAACAGGTCGGCCTCGAACTCAGCGGTCTCGACGCGCGACGCCGCGAGCCGGTAGTCCTCGAACGGCCACGCCTCGCGCTGCAGCTCGTTCGGCCAGAAGAAGAAGCTGCTGTCGGGCGACACCTGGCTCGCGTGCGCGCGCAGGGCGTCGTCGCGCTTGTCGAAGAAGCGGCCGACGTTGACGCTCGCGGTACCCGAGTAGGGGCGTCGGGTCATCCACTCGCGGATTTCGAGGAACTGCTCGATGATCGGCGAATTCGGGTCATTGTCCATGAGCCACTGATAGATCGTGTTGACGCGCTTCGCGTTGAAGATCTCTTCGTAGTACAGCTTCGAAATTTCCCAGGGTTCGCCCGCATCGGGGTAAGCCTCGGGGTCGCCCGAGAGCTCCCAGGCGCGGCGGCTGATCTCGTGGCAGCGGATGTGGTCGGGGTGCGGGTAGCCGCCCTGCTCGTTATACGTGATCATCACGTGCGGACGGAACTCGCGGACGACGCGCACGAGCACCTCGGCGGAGACGTCGACGGGGACGTTCGCGAACGACGTCTCGGTGACGCTCTCGCCCTCATCCGGAAGACCCGAATCCTGGTAGCCGAGCCAGGTGTGACGGAAGCCAACGATGTCGCGCGCGCGCTCCATCTCGTTGCGCCGGAGCCCCGCGAGATCGCGGCGGCTCATCGGATCGCGCCCCACGAGCTCGTTGAGTAGATCACCCCGCTCGCCACCCGTGCAGCTCACGATCAGCACCTCCGCGCCCGCGTCCACGTAGTGCGCATACGTCGCCGCGCCCTTGCTGGACTCGTCGTCGGGGTGCGCGTGCACCGCGATCAACCTGAGCGTCATGAGGGTCCTCCCACGTGCTTCCCGGGAGCCTCCCGGTACTCTGGCACCAGGTATCAAGTTTACCCAGCGCAGATCGGAGGTTGCCGTGCCGCAGCCCGTTTCGGGGTCCGCCGAGCAGCCCGCCGCGCAGTCCGCCGAGCAGCCCACGGCCCACGCCCCCGGGCAGCCCGCGGCGACGCCAGCTGCGCAGCCAGACGCACAGCCGGCCGCGCAATCGCTCGAAGATCGCTACGGCACCGGTCGCAAGCGCTCGATCGATCGCCGCTTCGCCTGGGGAGCCGCCATCACGCTCGTCGCCGCCGGCGTCGCGTTCCTGCTCTTCAGCGGCTGGCACCAAACCGGCCAGGTGTCGGCGCAAGACATCGGCTACACGAAGGTCGGCGCCTCCGCCGTCGACGCGAAGTTCATGGTGACCGCGCCCGCGAACACCCCCGTCGCCTGCGCAGTCGAGGCGCTCAACACCTCGAAGGCGACCGTCGGCTGGAAAGTCGTCGAGGTTCCCGTGACGGAGGCGACGTCGCACACCATCACCACCCGCATCGTCATCACCAACCCGGTCACTGCCGTCTCCGTCCGCGAGTGCTGGGTCATCGAGCCCTCCGCCGCAGCCTGACGCGGGGCCGCTGCTCCTGCTAACCTGGTCGTTGCGCCCTGAAGAGTCAGGGCGTTGCGTGTACCCAGGCGCGTTTGCGCACTCATTCGAAACGAGGATCGTCCATGGCCGAGCCCACCCAGACCTGGCTGACCCAGGAAGCATACGACCGACTCAAGGCGGAGTTGGACCAGCTGACGGGGCCGGGTCGCAAGGAGATCGCTGCGCGCATCGAGGCAGCGCGTGAAGAGGGCGACCTCAAGGAGAACGGCGGCTACCACGCCGCGAAAGACGAGCAGGGCAAGATGGAGGCCCGCATCCGCGACCTCGAGGAGCTGCTGAAGCACGCCGTCGTTGGGGAGGCACCGCAGGCGAGCGGGGTGGTCGAGATCGGCACGGTCGTGACCGCGGAGATCTTCGGCGACGAAGAGCACTTCCTGCTCGGCAACCGCGAGCTCGCCAACGGATCGGATCTCGACGTTTACAGCGCGGAGAGCCCCCTCGGCGCGGCGATCCTCGGGCGCAAGGTCGGCGAAGAAGTTTCCTACGCCGCACCGAACGGCAATCAGATCGCGGTAAAGATCATCGCTGTCGACACCTACGCCGGCTAGCTCGGGTCGCTTCTCAGCTGCACAGAACAGGGCTCCGGATCGCGCTGCGTGATCCGGAGCCCTGTTTCTATGCGGTTGCCAGCCGAGCCGCCTGGGGCAACCGCGACCCGCTGGGGCTCGCCCGCAGTGCCGCGTGGCGGAGGTTGCCCTGCCGCCTAACGATCCTCCGCGCCGATATTGATCGGCCCCGTCAGGTCGGGGGCCGGACGGCGGAAGCCGCGCGTTTTCACGACGAGGTAGACGAGACCGATCGCGATCCAGATCGCGCCGATGGTCATGGAGACCGGGTCAAGGCTGAACCACAACCACACGTTGATCGCGACACCGACCGCTGGCACCGCGACGAACCCGAGCCAGGCACCCGCACCGCGCCGTTTGAGGAAGCGGAAGAATACGAAGATCACCGAGAGATTCACAAAGGCGAAGGCGATGAACGCACCAAAGTTAATCATCGACGCTGCCTGATCGAGGTCGACGAAGAGCGCGGTGAGCGCGACGGCCGCAACGAGCAGCACGTTGCCCACCGGAATCCCTCCGCGGCTCACTCGGCCGAACAATCGCTTCGGGAGCGCTCCGTCCCGACCCATCGCGTAGAGCAGGCGCGCGGCACTCATCTGCTGTGTGATGCCGCAGCCGAGCACGGCCATCATGTAGCCGCCGACGAAAATCGCTTGGAAGGCGGCGCCGCCCACGTACTTCGCAATCTCAGGGGATGCCCCGACGACGTCCTCGAGCAGCGACACGTCGGGAATGAGCACCTGCATCAGGTAGGTCACCGTGATGAAGAAGGCGCCCGCAACGGCGACGATGATGAAGATCGCTCGCGGAATATCGCGCGTTGGCTGCTCTGCCTCCTCCGCGAGCGTCGAGACCGCGTCGAAGCCGAGGAATGAGAGGGCGAGGATCGCTGCGCCGGCTGCGATCGCCGCCATTTGCACATCACTCGAAATGAATGGCCGGATGGAGAACTCTGCTCCATTCGCTCCGTTCACGATATTCACCACCGTGAGCACCACAAACACGACAGCGACGACCAGCTGGATCGACACGAGAATGACGTTCATACTCGCGGCCAGCTTCACGCCGACCAGGTTGAGCGCCGTGCAGATGCCGACCGTGAGCAGCACCCACACCCAGAACGGCACGTCGGGAAACACGGCTCCCATGTAGATGCCCGAGAGGATCGCATTGATCATTGGGAGCAGCAGGTAGTCGAGGGTGGCCGCCCAGCCGACAAGGAACCCGAGGTGCGCGTTGATCGCCTCCTTCACGTACGTGTAGGCGGATCCGGCGATCGGGAAGAATCGCACCATACGCGAGTAGCTGAACGCGGTGAAGAGCACGGCCACCATGACCACGAGGTACGCGAGTGGCACGTGCCCGTCGGTTTCGTCTGCGACGATCCCGAACATGTCGAACACAGCCATCGGGGCCATGTAGGCGAGGCCGATGAACACCAAGTGGCGTAGCTTCAAGCTCCGCTTCAGCTGGCCCGGTTCGTGAGTGACGACGTGGGCCAGCTGGTCATCGTCTGGCGCGATGCTTGAGCGGGAGGAGAGTGTTGACATGAGTTCCCTCACTTCGTTGTGGTGGGTCGGGGTTGCACCCGAGTGGTTGATCAGTGGGCGTGCGCGTGACAGTGGTGGCTATCGTCGGGCTCGCTGCAGCTCTGGCCCGCGCCCGCGGGATCCTGGACCGACGCGGCCGCGGCCTTGCCATCCAGCTCTCCGTGGACGTCGTGGATCGGCGCACCGCCGACCACCGTGAGGTCTGCGCGCTGCTCGAGGATCTCGGCGGGGTCCATGCTGTAGAGGTCGCCCGACCAGACGACGAGGTCGGCGAGATACCCCTCGCGGAGCATGCCGAGCGCGTTCTCGCGGTGGAAGGCTTCCGCGCCGCCGCGAGTGTAGGCCTGCAGAGTCGCGTCGAGCCCGACGCGCTCCCCCGGGGTCCACGCATGCGAGCCGTCGAGACCCGCGCGCGTCATGGCGCTGTAGACGCCGACGAGCGGATCCATTTCGCCGACCTGCCAGTCGCTCGAGAAGGTCACGCGAGCGCCCGATTCGATCATCGAGCGGAACCGCCAGGCGCGATCCCACCGCGGCTCCCCGACGTTCTCCATCCAGGTGCCGGCGACGAGGTCGGGCGACGCGTGGCGCGGCTGCATCGCGGCGACGACGCCGAGATCCTTGAAGCGCGGCAGGTCCGCGGGGTCGAGGCACTCGACGTGCACGATGCCGTGTCGGGTGTCGGTGCGGCCGTTCGCGCGCTGGGCGGCCTCAATCGAATCGAGCGTGAGGCGGATCCCCCAGTCGCCGGTAGCGTGCGTGTGCACCTGATATCCGAGGCGGTCGAGCTCGGTGAAGAGCTTCGTAAATTCGGTGGGCTCGAGGCTCGTGTGCCCGCGGTGACCGGGCCTGTTGGCGTAGTCCTGCAGCATTGCGGCTGTGTGGGGCTCGATCACGTCGTCGGCGTACAACTTCACGGGGCCGAGCGAGAACCGCTCGTGCTGGGGTGTCTCGCGGATCGCTTCGGTGATGCGCACGCGGAAGTCGCCATCCGCGCCGACCGGGTGGTAGATCGCGGCGATGGTGCGGCTCGTGAGGCGGCCCTCGTGCTCGGCGCGGGCGAAGAGGTCGAGCTCCGCGAGCGGCACCTGCGGTTCGACGACTGTCGTGATGCCGAAGCGTGCGGCCATGTCGAGGCTGTTCGTGATCTTCGCGTAGCGGCGGTCGGGCGAGTACATCGGGATATCGCGCTGCAGCTCGGCGAGGCCATCGATGGTCATCGCGCTCGTGTAGAAGTCGGTGATCCAGCCGGTGGGCTCCCCCGTCGTCGCATCAATCTCAGGGTTGCCCCAGGCGATGTCGGCGCCGTTCAGGATGCCCAGCTTCGCGAGGGCCGGGCGATTGAGCCACACGGAGTGCTGGTCATAGGTGGTGATGAAGACCGGCTTGTCGGTGACCCCCACGAGGTCGTCGGCTCGCGGGCGACGGCCCTCGACGACGGAGTAGAGCGCGTTCTCGGCGCAGATCCACTCGAGGTCGGGATGCGTCTCGGCGAACTCGGCGATGCGAGAGCGCACGACGTCGAGGCTCGTCACCTGATCGAGGCTCACGGCGAGGTCATCGAAGCCCAGCAGCAGATGGTTGTGCGTGTCGGCGACGCCCGGGGTCAGGAGTCGACCCTCGAGCTGCACGACCCGGCGGGCCTGCGGAGCATCGGCGGCGGAGCCGACGTACGAGATACGGTCACCGGTCACGCCGAGCGCCTCAGCCCAGGGCTGCGCGGGATCGAAGGTGCGGATCTTGCCGCCGGTGTACAGCGTGTCGACGGACATGAGGTCTCCTGTGTCTGGTTCGCGCAGCTCGGTTCTCCGAGTTCTTTCACTCAAGAGTAAATTAATTTACTCCGATGTCAAGAAACGGATCTCCGTGGTGCCTCGCCTGGCATACTGACATGCATGGCACGTCCCAGCACCCAGAAGCAGCGGCGCCGCGAAGTCATCGACGCGGCGCTCGTTGCGGCGGCCGCTCATGGCCTCCGCAACCTCTCCCTCACCGACGTCGCCAACGAGGCGGGCGTCACCCGCGGGGCGCTGCTCTACTACTACGACGACCTCGAGGAGATTCTGGTCGAGGCGCACGCGGCCGGCATGGAGCGTGTCGGATCCGAGCGCGCGGCGCTCGTCGCACAGCAGGAGGACGCAGCAGCGAAGCTTGCGACGGCAATCGACGCGGGACTCCCAGACGGGCCGGATGACGCGCTCATGCGCCTGCTGTACGAGTTCGACGTGCTCGCCGGCAAATCACCGCTGCACGACGAACTCGTGCAGCGTCTCTACCGCGAGCAGCTGGAACTGTACCGGGGCATTCTCTCCGAGGGTGAGACGTCAGGTCAGTTTTCGCTCACGGGGCCCCTCGACGACGTGGCGATGAACTTCGTCGCGCTCGAAGACGCCTACGGGCTCCACATCGTCGCCGGTGGCAGCATCACCCGTGACGACGCCCTGCGCGGGATCCGCCTCTTCGCCGCGCAAGCGGGCGCGACGCTCTAATACCTTTCGCCAACCCTCACCACGTAACCGGCGTCACGGAGCGCTTGCGCGACGACCTCACCGTGCGCATGGCCGCGGGTCTCGATATGGAGCTCGAGCTCCACCTCGCTGATCGGCAGTTCCGTCGCGTGGCGGGTGTGGATCACCTCGACCACGTTCGCGTTGTGCTCGGCCACGATCGACGCGGTCCGCACCAACTGGCCGGGTACGTCGGGCAGCAGGATCCGCAGCTTCAGATAGCGCGCGGCGGCAGCGAGGCCATGCCCGATCACGCGCTGCAGCAGCAGCGGATCGATATTGCCGCCGGACAGGATCACTGCGGTCGGCCCGCTGAAGTGAGCCTTGCCGGCGATCATCGCAGCAACCCCGGCCGCACCCGCGGGCTCGACGACCATCTTCGCGCGCTCGAGCAGCATGACGATCGCCCGGGCGATGTCGTCATCCGTTACGGTGACGATCTCGTCGACGAAGTCGCGCACGTACTCGAAGTTGCGGTCGCCGGGTCGGGCGACCGCAATGCCGTCTGCGATGGTCGGTCGCGTCGCGATCGTGACCGGCTCCCCCGCCTCGAGCGAGGCGACGAACGGCGAAGCGTTCTCGGACTGCACCCCGACGATACGCATAGGGCGCCCCTCTCGCGCCGCGCGAAGCTTCGCGGCCGCAGCGACACCCGACACGAGCCCACCGCCCCCGATCGGCACCACGATGGTCTCGACCTCGGGCGCCTCGTCGAGAATCTCGAGAGCGACCGTGCCCTGCCCCTGGATCACCGCTTCGTGATCGAACGGCGGAATGAACACCGCGCCGGTCTCGGCCACGAAGCGCTGCGCCGCCGCATTGGTCTCGTGGAAGGTGGCACCCTCGAGGACGACTTCCGCACCGTACCCGCGAGTCGCCTGCAGCTTCGGGAGCGCAACGCCGAGCGGGGTGAAAATGGTTGCTTTGATGCCGAGCTCTCGCGCCGCGAAGGCGACGCCCTGCGCGTGGTTGCCTGCCGAGGCAGCAACGACGCCGCGCGCCCGCTCCTCCTCGCTCAGCTGCGTCAGCCGGTAATAGGCGCCACGCAACTTGTACGCACCCGTTCGCTGCAGGTTCTCGCACTTCATGTAGACCTTCGGCACATCGATGATCTCCGCGAGATACCGCGAGGTCTCGAGCGGCGTGCGCTGCGTCACGCGGTGCACGACCTCCAGCGCACGTCCGAAGTCTTCGAGTACGGGTGCCGTGGCCTGCTCGGTCATGAACGTCCTTCCTTGCGTCGCAGCTTGGCGACGATCCTCGCACGGTGCCGGGCACGGTGCTGCAGTTGATCAGTGCGGTGGTAGTCGGCGACCGGATCGGTGCCGACCTCCCATTGGCGTTTCACGAGCGTGTTGACCACCGAGTTCGCGGCGGCCGCAAGCGGAACGGCGAAGAGCGCGCCGGGAATGCCGGCGAGCAGTGCGCCCGTCGACACGGCGAGCACGACACCCAGCGGGTGCACGCGAACCGCGCTTCCCATCACCAGCGGCTGCAGCACGTGGCCCTCGATCTGGTTGACGAGGATCACAACTCCCAGCATGATGAGTGCGTTCACGGGCCCGTTGTAGACGAGCGCGATGAAGGCGGCCAGCGCTCCGGTCGCGATCGCGCCGAGGAACGGGATGAATGAGCCGAGGAAGACGAGGATGGCGACGGGGATCGCGAGGGGCACGCCGAGCACTGCGGCACCGACGCCGATCCCGACCGCGTCGACGAACGCCACGAAGATCTGCACGCGCACGTACTGCCCGACCGAGATCCAGCCGGCGCGACCAGCGGCATCCACGGGCGCATGCGCGCGTGCGGGGAGGAAGCCGAGCACCCAGTTCCAGATGCGCTTGCCGTCGATCAGCAGGAAGATGAGCGAGAACAGGGTCAGCAGGAGGCCGGTGACGAACTGGCCCGCGGACGTCGCGATACCGAGCGCCCCGCTCCAGAGCTCAGTCTGATGCCCCTGAACGGTGCTCCACACCTGGTCGACGAATCCGCCGACCTCGCGCGCCGAGATGCCGAACGTCGATTCGGCCCAGCGCAGCATCTGCCACCAGGATTCCTGCGAGCGCTCGGCGACGTCACCGAGCCCATCGCGCAGCTGCGTCACGATGAGCGTCACCAGTACCCACACGAGCGCGAGGAAGAGCGCGAGCGCGAATACGACGCCGAGCCACCGCGGCAACCGCTGCCGCTCGAACCAGTGCACGATCGGGGCGAGGAGCGCGTTGAGCAGAATTGCGACGAGCAGCGGGATCACGATGATCCGCACCTGGACGATCAACCAGAGGAAGCCGGCGAGCGCTGCGCCGATCAGCAGCAGACGCCACGACCAGGCCGCAGCAACGCGCACCCCGAGGGGAACCTCCTGCGCCGCATTGGCGCCTTCGGATTCCACGTTGCTCGGTCGGCTCTCGCCGCCGGGCGTGCTGCTGCGCTGTTCCACAGCACAATCCTAGCGATCGGCCCTCGCGGAACAGCGATATGGGTTTACCAGAAATGGAGCGCCGGAATGATCAGGAAGATCCCGACGAGCACGGCGAGCCCCGAGAGCCCGAAGCACACGTACGCCGCGATGGAGGCGGCCCGAGGGCGACCCAGACCTTCGACGTCGTCATCCTCGTCATCGCGCGAGGGACCGTCGGGCTCGAGCGACCCGTCGGCTCGACGAGCGCGCGGAGCGGGAGTGGCCAGGAATCGGAGCCCGAGCGAGTACAGCGATACGACGAACACGGCCGAGAGCATCGCAGCGCCGAAGACGATAAGGAAAGCTGTCCAGTCGATCATCGGTCGCCCTCCTGCTCGCCGCGAGCGGCTCTTCGCGCCTCGCGCTCAGCCGCGCGCGCAGCACGCTCCGCCTCACGTGCGGCCTGTCGCGCGGCGAGGTCATCACGGACCGCGGTCTGCGCCACCGACGACAGCGGCGGCACGGTCCCGGTCTTCGTCTTGACCGACTTGACCTTGCCCTTGCGAATGCGCACGGCGTAGCCGGACTCGGCGACATCGGGCACCGGAATCGCGTTGGCGTGATCCACCTTGTTGCGGCTCGAGCGCCAGAAGATGAAGATGATGAAGGCCACACCGAGCACGGCGTCGATCACGACACCCGCGACACCGATGTGCGCGATCGCCGCGGCGATGGCCCCGACGACGCCTGAGGCCGGCAGCGTGAAGAGCCAGCCTGAGGCGATGCGGCCGACGGTGCGCCAGCGCACGCTCGAGCCGCGACGCCCGAGGCCCGAGCCGATCACAGAGCCCGACGCGACCTGCGTCGTCGACAGCGCGAAGCCGAGGTGGCTCGACGCGAGAATGGTCGCCGCGGTGCTCGTCTCCGCCGCGAAGCCCTGCGCGGGCTTCACCTGAGTGAGTCCGGCGCCGAGCGTGCGGATGATCCGCCACCCACCGGAGTAGGTGCCGATCGCGATGGCGAGCGCACAGGCCACAACGACCCAGATGTGCGGGCCGGTGCCGGGCTCCTGCAGATTGGCCGCGACGAGGGTGAGCGTGATGACGCCCATGGTCTTCTGGGCATCGTTCGTGCCGTGCGCAAGCGCGATGAGCGACGAGGAGGCGATCTGCGCGTAGCGGAAGCGGCCCCGCCCGTCCTTCCTGCCGTCGTGACGGCGCGTGATCGCATACGCGACCTTCGTGGCCGTGAACGCGACGATGCCGGCCGTCAACGGAGCCGCGACCATCGGGATGAGGATCTTCGAGAGGAAGACCCCGCCGTTGATCGCCGCGACGCCCGCGCCCACGATCGCGGCACCGATGAGGCCGCCGAAGAGTGCGTGCGACGAGCTCGAGGGGAGCCCGTAGAGCCAGGTGACGAGGTTCCAGACGATCGCACCGATGAGGCCGGCGAAGATCAGCTCAGGGGTGATGAGCACCCCGTCGCCGCCCTCGTTGATGAGGCCGCCGGAGATGGTCTTCGCCACCTCCGTCGAGAGGAAGGCACCTACAAGGTTGAGAATGGCGGCAAGCAGCACCGCGGTCTTCGGCTTCAGCGCACCGGTCGCGATGGGCGTAGCCATCGCATTCGCGGTGTCGTGAAACCCGTTGGTGAAATCGAAGAAGAGGGCCAGTGCGATGACCAGCAGCACGATGAGGGTGATTTCCACCGGCGTCTTTCGTTCGTGAGCGGAGCCCTAAGGCCGTGCAGACACCGACGAAATCACCCGCAGTTCACATTGCTGCGAACCTGGGAAGCGACCGCGCAAGCGCCGTACATCATGCTGACACCTGGTCACCTGCAGGTCAAGCCGGGGACACCGCGTTCACCTGCCGTTTACCTGACCGCGGCGTCAGGCGCGAAGAGTACGCTGAGACCGTCGATACGGAGGATTTATGAGCACTGCATCACTGACCGAATTCACGCCCGAGGCGGGCGCAGTCACCATGTTTTCAACCACGTGGTGCGGCTACTGCAAGCGACTCAAGCTCATGCTCGACAAGACGGGTATCGCATACACGGTCGTCGACATCGAGCAGACTCCGGGGACCGAGGAGCTGGTGAAGTCGGTCAACGGTGGCAACGCTGTGGTGCCGACCCTGGTGTTCCCGGATGGGTCGACGGCGACGAATCCGTCGCTGAAAGACGTGCAGGATCGCCTGGCCTGATCCTCCCGCCCGCCCAAGGCAGCGGTGCGAGCGTGAGAGGTGGTCTGCGCGACCACCTCTCAATTTCACCTACCCGAAGTTGAGCCGAGCCTCTTCATAGCGCGCGGCGGGCACCGTCTTCAAGTGGCCCACCGCCTCCGCGAGCGGCACCATCTCGATGCGGTCGCCGCGAAGACCGGCCATCGTGCCCCACTGCCCCGCATGCGCGGCATCTGCGGCGGCGATGCCGGTTCGCGTCGCCAGCACGCGATCGAACGCGGTGGGCGATCCGCCCCGCTGCACGTGGCCGAGCACCGTCGCTCGCGTCTCGATGCCAGTTCGCTCCTCGATGAGCGGAGCCAGTACCTCTGCGACACCGCCGAGCCGCGGTCGGCCGAAGCCGTCGAGTCCCGCGCGCGTCGTCTGCGCCGCAGCGCCCGCGAGCCTGAAGCCCTCCGCGACGACGACGAGTGACGAGCGGCCGCGATCGCGCACGCTCAGCACCCACTCGCTGATCTGCTCGATCGACTCCGGAAACTCCGGTACGAGCGTGACCTGCGCGCCGCCGGCCATGCCGGCGTGCAGCGCGATCCACCCCGCATCTCGACCCATGACCTCGAGCACCATGCATCGCCGGTGCGATTCTCCCGTGGTGCGCAGGCGGTCGATGGCCTCCGCCGCGATCGACACCGCGGTGTCGAAGCCGAACGTATAGTCGGTGCCGTCGAGATCGTTGTCGATCGTTTTCGGCAGCCCGATTGCGGGGATGCCGTGGTTGCTGAGCTGCTGCGCGACGGACTGCGTGCCGTTGCCGCCGATGAGCAGGAAAGCATCGATACCGAAGTCGTGCGCGCGATCTCGAATCGCTTGGATGTCGGCATCGTCGCCGCGTCCGGATGGGAACGGCTGCACCCGGCTCGTGCCGAGGATGACGCCACCGAGTGGCGAGATGCCGCGAACGGCGCGGCGGTCGAGCGTCACGATGTCGCCCTCGTGGAAGCCGCGCCAGCCGTCCATGAACCCGATCATCTCGAAGCCGTGCACCTCGACGCCGCGGAGCACCGCCCCGCGGATCGCCGCGTTCATGCCCGGGCTATCTCCCCCAGAGCACAGCACTCCGATGCGCATTCGACTCCTCAATCTTCGGCGGACGAGTCACGGATCGACATGACTCGAAACCAACCCTAGCTTTGGCGAGATCTACTCGGACACTAGGATTCTTGCCAAAATTGGACACGGAATCGGCCAATGACGGTGCGCGACCCGGGCGCGGGCGAGTTGCTCGCTCGCGCCCGGTCGTCGGCGTTACGCGCCCGCCTGCTCCACGGCGCGCGTGAGCACACCGATCAGCGCGAGCATCTGCACGGGATCCGCTTCCTCGTCGGGGGCCGCAGCGCCGTCGAGGGCGCGCGCCGCGAGGCCAGCCTTGCCGTCAATCAGCTCGGCGATCTTCGCGTCGATCGTCTGGGCCGCGACGATGCGCCACGCGGTGACGGGCTCGTCCTGGCCGATGCGGTGCACGCGGTCGATCGCCTGCGTCTGCTCGGCATCGGTCCAGCTGAGCTCCGCGAGCACGACGTTCGAGGAGGCCTGCAGGTTCACACCAACGCCGGCTGCGGTCAGCGAGCAGACCGCGACCGAAACCTCGGGATCCTGGTTGAATGCGTCGATCTGCTCCTGGCGGTAGGCGGCCGTCTGGTCGCCGCGGATCGACACGGTCTTGAGCCCCGCCTCGGCGAGCTGCCGCTCCACCCGGTCCATGACGTCGACGTGCTTCGCGAAGAACACGACCTTGCCGACCGAGCGCGCGAGCTGCGCGGCGTAGTCCGCGGCGAGGGCGGCCTTCGCCTGGCCGATCTGCCGCACCATCGTGAATACGTTGACGCCGTCGGCCGAGGAGTTCGATTCCTCGAGCTCCTGCGCCGCGACCATGCGGATGATGGCGGTGTCGTCGAGCTTCGCACCGAGCTTGCCGTTCTTGACCGCGCGGAAGCGCTCGAGCAGCTTCTTCTCGAGCTTCGCCTCGGCGTCGCGGATGCCGCGGCCGAGTTCGTCGTCGAGTTCGACCGGAAGGTCGACCACGCGCTTGGCGGGCAGGTCAGCGGCGACGTCGACCTTGCGGCGGCGCACGATACCCATGTCGATGACGCTCTGGCGAGCCTCGCGATAGAACGCCGAGTCGGCCGGCGTCCAACCGTTGCTCTCGAGCTGAGCCATGAGCTCCGGGCCAGGCTTCTCGCCGTCGGTCCAGCCGAGGAAGCGCCAGATCGCGCGGAAGTCGTCGATGTCGTTGATGAGCGGGGTGCCCGTCAGCGCGATCAGCAGCGGAGACGTGCCCGGCGTGCGCTCACGGATGCGCTCGGAGATCGCAAGCACGTTGCGCGAGCGCTGAGACTGCACGTTCTTGATCATCTGCGCCTCGTCGACGACCATGCCCTTGAAGCCGAAGTCCGAGATCCAGCTCAGGTGGCGATCGAGGATCTCGTAGTTGACGACGAACACGTCGGCGAACGCGTCGATGTCTTGCCCGTCGCCGTGGATCACAGTGACGCGACGCTGCGGCGTCCACCGCTCGACCTCGCGCGCCCAGTTCATCTTCACCACGTTCGGCACGACCACGAGCAGCGGGTAGGCGTCCGCGACCGAAGCCGCGAGCACCGACTGCGCGGTCTTGCCGAGGCCCGGCTCGTCAGCGAGCAGGAAGCTGCGGTGCCCATCGCGCACACTGGCGAGGAATCGGGCCTGGTGCGGCATGAGCTCTCGGCCCGCAGGGGCGAGACGATCCGGAACCGGGGGCTCCGGAAGCGACATGCACGCCGAACCTCCGCCGCCCTGCTCGAACGCCTTCAGCAGCGGCCCGAGCAGCTCCCAGTTCGCGAGGCGCACGACGGGGGTCGGCTGCTGCGGCGGGGTCAGGTCGGGTGCGAGGAACGGGTTCGCGAGCATGCGCGCCTCGATGCTTGGCGGCTCCACCTGGCGCTCGGCGAGCTCCGGGGGAACGATCTTGCGAACGGCCTCGGGGGCGGCCTTCTCCTCTTCCGGCAGCTCGATGCCCGCCTGGGTGAGCATCTTTCGCTTGAGCAGGCGCGTCGCTTCGGTGATCGGAGCGTTTGGCTCGAGCAGCGTGATGAGGCTCGTGTCGCGCGCCGCGGTTTTCGCGAGGATCGAGGCGACGCCGTCGAGTCGCTTCAGCGTTTCGGCGCGGCTGGCGTCGCTGATCTCCTCGTCGCTCTTCACACGGGCGCGCTCTTCGCGCATAAGCAGCGCGATGACGTGGAACTTCGTGCGGTTCGCGGGCGTCGCTTTGCCGCGCTGTGCTGAGGCCTCGACCTCGCGCACCGCGCGAGCGAGCAGCGGAATGATGCCCTCGTTGTGCGTGTGCTTGCGGCGTCCGTTCGAGCGCGACTGACCGCGCTGCGCGCCGCTTTTGTGCTGGGGCTGACGCGTGGCAGTGGTGGTTGCCAATGGATCTCCTGATCGGCGATGTGCAGTCTCGGAACGCGTACCGAGTCGCAGGCCGTTCGCGGGTTCGGAGCCTGACCTCATGCGTGGCATGGGGCTCCCGATTCGCGGAATGCGCGGCCGTACCGGCGATTCTAGCATTCGCGGCTGAGTGCACGGCCAGGGCTTGTGGAATCGACGACGGGACGGCCAGACCCAGACCCCCTCGCCCACCCACGCGGTCCCCCAAAACCCTAGCCCGGTCAGTAGTTGCGGTTATCCACCCGAATAATCACAACAAGTGACCGGCCCAGATCCCCGCGGCCGCCCGAAGCGCTCGCCGACGAGATCGCGGCTTTAGCGCGCGAGCACCTGCCGCGTGCGCGCCACATCGGCGCGCATCTGCTCGACGAGCGCCTCGAGCGAACCGAATCGCTCCGTGCCGCGCAGGCGCTCAGCGAACTGCAGCTCCATCGAACGGCCGTAGAGGTCGCCCGAGAAGTCGAGAAGGAAGGCCTCCACGCGCGAAATCTCGTCGGGCGTGAAGGTCGGGTTGTTGCCGATCGAGATCGCGGCCTCGTGGCGCGTTCCGTCGATCAGTGCCCAGCCGGCGTAGACGCCATCGGCGGGCACGAGCCCCTCGACGGTGCGGCCCAGGTTGGCAGTCGGGAAGCCGAGCTCACGGCCGCGCGCATCACCGTGCACGACCTCGCCGCGCACCGAAACGGGGCGGCCCATCATGCGCCGCGCGGTCTGCACATCGCCCGAGCCGATCGCCTCACGAATGCGTGAGGAGGAGACCTGCCCCACCTCATCGTCCATCACCGCGTCGACCACCTCGGCGACGAAGCCGATCTGCGTGCCGAGCTCGCGCAGCAAATCCCCGTCACCGGCCCCGCGGTGGCCGAAGCGGAAGTCGCCGCCCATGATGATGTGCCGGGCGTTCAGTCGCCCCACGAGCACGTCGGTCACGAACTCCCGCGCAGGGATCGCGGCGAATGCGGCGTCGAAGTCGACCATCACGCAGACGTCGAGCCCGATACTCTCGATTGCTTCAAGCCGCTGCAGGCGACTCATCAGCGGGCGCGGGCAATGCTCCGGGCTCAGAAGCGAGAGCGGATGGTTCGAGAAGGTGAAGGCGACGCTTCGCGCCCCCTCTGCGACAGCCGCGGTGTGAATGCGCTCGAGGATCGCTCGGTGGCCCAGGTGCAGGCCATCGAACTTGCCGATCGCGACGCAGCTGCCGTCGGGGAAATCAGCGGGATCGATGGCCTCGAGCGATTCGATGATCTGCATCAGGCGGATCCTGCACGCTCAGCACCTGCAGGTGCCGCGGCCGCGCGATCCGCCCGACCGGTGCCCCGCAACCAGATGAGCCCGAGCACCGGAAGCACGAGCGGGATGAAGATGTAACCGATGCCGAAGTACGACCACACGGAGGGGTGACCGAAGAGCTGCGGTTCGATGACGCTCAGGAGGCCCACGACGAGCACTCCGGTGAGCTCGAAGATGAGCGTGCCCCAGGCGATCGGCCGCCAGATTCCGCGGCGCTTGATCAGGGCGATCGTCGCGAGGATGTAGACGACACCCGAAACCGCGGAGAGCGAGTACGCAAGCGGCGCTTCGTCGAACTTTGCGATGATCTGGTAAATCGAACGGAACGTCGCAGCGATCGCGAGCACGATGTAGACCGTGATGAGCACCCGCCCGAGGCCCCCGAGTCGATCGGCGCCGCGATCCGCCTCGACGCCTGAACCGCGCACGGCCTTCGGGTCGACAGGACCGTGAGTGGGCGCTTCGGAGGCTCGGAATTCGGCGTTTGACACGCCGATCAGTGTACCCGCGTTCAGCAGAGCGTCGGCGCTGAAGTCATCGCTTGCGGATTCCCGCCGCGTCGTCACTTCTGCACGACATCGCGGGCGACGCGATCGGTGATCTCGGCTCCGACGCTCGCGAGGAAGACCTCGCCCTGTCCGCTGAGGCGGATCGGCTCGCCCGCGGACACGTAGAGCGACTGCCCACGGCGAACGCTCGCCACCTCCGAGGGCTGGGCGTCGGGCCGCTCGACGCGCACGCGGCCGGCGGTGACCACGAGCACGACCGGGCAGTGCACCGGCAGCGTGACCTCCTCGGTAGCCTCCGCGGCCGAGAAGCCGGCCTCAGCGGAGTGCGCAGAGCCGCCCACCTCGGTGTCGCGCTCGCACAGCCGCACGCGCGCAAGCTGGAACTCGGGAACGGCAGGGCGCCACGCGAGCAGCCCCGGCCTGGATCGCTCTGCCGGGAAGCGAGGGTCGACGAGCTCTTCGGTGTCGACAATGCGGCAGAGCTCAGCGATGTCGATGTGCTTCTGCGTAAGCCCGGCACGGAGCACGTTATCCGAGGAGGCCATCACCTCGACCGCGATGCCGCTTAGGTAGGCGTGCAGTTGCCCCGCGGCGAGGAAGATCGCCTCCCCCGGCTCGAGACGCACGAGGTGCAGGAGCAGCGAGACCAGCACGCCGGGGTCGCCCGGGTGTTCGGTGGCCAGGGCGCGCAGGGAAGCGAGGCGGGCAGGATCGACACTGCCGTCTTCAAGGGCCCGCGCCCAGAAGTCCGACCCGCCGCCCGGAGCGTCGCCGCCCGGAGCTTCGCGGCCCTGAGCTTCACCGACCGGAGCTGTACCGACGACTTCCGCGAGGCCGTCGAGCGCATCGGCGATGCTCGGGTCTCCGCTGAACGCCCACGTGAGGAACTCGCGACGGAGCGCCCCGGGGTCGCGGCCTACGAGTCGGCAGGCGGCACGCTCGAGCCCGTGGGAGGCTGCGGCGCGCCCAAGCTCACGCGCGGCGGCGGCGAGGAGCAGCAGATCCTCTCGCGCCGCGCCGAGGGGTCGGAAGCCGCTGAGCGCGGTGACGTCGCTCAGCGCGACGAGCAACTCGGGCTTGTGCGTCGGGTCGCAGTAGTTGCGGTGCGGCGCATCACGCGGTACGCCGGCGGCTTCTTCCGCGGCGAATCCGGCGGCGGCCTGCTCCTGGTTCGGGTGCACCTGCAGCGAGAGCGGCCTGCCGATAGCGAGCACCTTCAGCAGGAACGGCAGCGGCCCGCCGTCGACGCCGTAGTGCTCGGGATCGCTCTCCACGAGGTCGATGAGCGTGTGCTCGACAGGCGTCGCCTTCGCCACATGCGCGGGGCTTCCCGGGTGCGTGCCGAGCCACAGCTCAGCCTGCGGCTCGCCCGTGGGCGCGACTCCGAGCATTTCGGGGAGCGCGTCTTTCGAGCCCCAGGCGTAGGCCTTCGGGGTGTTCTCGATAAAGATCAGCACGTGGTTCCTCCGCTTCCGACCGGCGTTCGCCGCACATCGTCAGCCGTGAAGCATGAACTACCATACCGACTATGTCGGAGAGCAAGACCAGACTCGGCGTGAGCGCCTACGCGATCTGCGTATTCATCCTCGCGCTGGGAAGCAACGGCCTCCGGAATATCGTCGGGTGGCCCGGTTTTCTGGGGCTCGCGGCCGCGCTGGTCGTGTGGGGCACCATCATCTTCGTGCGGGAGCGCCCCGAGCGCTTCCGCTGGTATCGCCTCCCCTCGCCGCTGTATTGGTTCCTCGGGCTCGCCGTGCTGTCGATCGCGTGGTCGCAGTATCGCGTTGAGACCGTGCTCGGCGTGATCGCGCAGCTCGTCACGACGCTGCTCGCCGTGGTCATCGCCTTCGTGCTGTCGTGGCACGAGGTGCTGCGCACCCTCGGCACGGCCCTCCGATACCTCCTCGGCCTCTCACTCGTCTTCGAGCTGTTCGTGTCGGTCTTCGTGCGGCATCCGGTGCTGCAGAACTTCATCGAGGTGCCGGAGAGCGGCAAGATTCCGAAGCTCCTCTACTGGAGCCGCGACCTGCTCTTCTCGGGCGGCCCGATTCAGGGGCTGCTCGCGAACTCCGTGCTGCTCGGCTTCCTGGCTCTCCTCGGACTCATCATCTTCACCATCCAGCTCCGCGCCGGGCTCGTGCGCCCGTCTGCGGGCTGGTTCTGGGTGATCCTGTCGCTCGGCACCATTCTGCTGACCCGCGCGGCGACCGTGTGGGTCGCGCTCGTCGCGGTGGTGGTCGGGCTCGCGCTCGCGCTGTGGGCTCGCCGCCTCGGCCCGGAGCGCCGGGTGCCCCTCTATCTGACCGGCGGCGTGCTGCTGGCCGCGGCGATCGGCGCGGCACTCTTCGCGCGCGACTTCGTCTTCGGGCTCCTCGGCAAGAGCGGCGACCTGACGGGGCGCGTCGAGACGTGGCAGAAGGTCACCGAGCTCGCGGAGCAGCGCCCCTGGTTCGGGTGGGGGTGGATCAGCTACTGGGCACCCTGGACCGAGCCGTTCGCGTCACTCGACGTGAAGGCCGGGGTGACCGTCATGAGTGCGCACAACGCGTGGCTGGATGTGTGGCTGCAGCTCGGCATAGTGGGTGTGCTCGTGTTCGCTCCGCTGATCCTGCTCACGACCTGGCGCGTGTGGTTCCGCGCCGTCGATCCTCCGCGACGCGGCTACGGCCCGCCGCTCTCCTACGCGACGAGCGCGCTCTGGCCGTTCCTCGTGATCATCGCGCTGCTCGTGCAGTCGCTCACCGAGAGCCGGCTGCTCATCGAGGGGAACTGGGTGTTGCTCATCACGCTCGCCGTGAAGTCGCGGTTCGACTTCGCACTGCCCTCGCGCGAGGCGGAGCCGACGAAGCTTCCCTGGCGGCGGGTGCCGATCACTCGCGACAGCGCGGTGGAGGCCCGGCGATGAGCGGGCTGCACCTCACGACGGAGCGGCTCGTGCAGCTGCGCTCCGACGCGCGCCTCGAGCGGCAGA
The DNA here is from genome assembly GCF_037145615.1 of Leucobacter sp. USHLN153. NCBI lineage: Bacteria > Bacillati > Actinomycetota > Actinomycetes > Micrococcales > Microbacteriaceae > Leucobacter > Leucobacter sp. USHLN153. The sequence continues at coordinate 379,932 of NZ_JBBCXE010000004.1, read as the reverse complement.
CGATCCTGGAGCATCGGGTACGCGACGGTGAGGATCCCGCGACGGCGTACGCGGAGGTGCCCGAAGTCGACGACTTCGTCGTGCTGACGCTTCGCGACGAGATGCTCGAGGAGCGGGGCCTCCTCGCCGAGTTCGGGCTCGCGCGACTCGCAGCGCGCGCGGGTGGCGCTGACGCCGACATTCATCGTCGCAATGCGGATCGCGTGGAGTTCGAGCTGCTCCGCGAGATCGCGGCGAGTGCTCCCCCGCTCACGGTCGCCGTGTGGCGAGCCGGCCGGGAGCTCCAGGTCCACTAGGCGTGCACTCCCGCGGCGAGCGCCGCTCAGTACCCGCCCGACTCCGGCGCGGAGACCGCGCTCGCGTCTGCATCGCTCAGCACCTCGCGACTCCGGGAGACGCCGAGACGCGTCGCACCCGCTCGAACCATCGCCAGGGCATCGGCGCGGCTGCGAATGCCACCCGAAGCCTTGATGCCCAGGCGATCCGCCACCGCTCGCTTCATGATCTCGACCGAGCGCACCGTTGCGCCGCCCGCCGAATGAAACCCCGTCGAGGTCTTCACGAAGTCGGCGCCCGCCGCTTCTGCCGCCTCGCACGCGGCCGTGATCGCGTCGTCGTCGAGCGCGGCCGATTCGATGATGACCTTGAGCACTGTCGGCGCCGGCACCGCATCCCGCACCGCGCGGATGTCGGCCTCGACCGCGTCGAAACGGCCGTCGAGCGCCGCGCCGATGTCGATGACCATGTCGATCTCGTCGGCGCCCCGCGACACCGCGAGCGCCGCCTCGGCCGCCTTGACCGAGGAGTCGTGCTTGCCGCTCGGGAACCCGCAGACCGCCGTGACGCGCACGCCGCTCCCCTCGGGCAGCTCGAGCGGCAGCTCGTTCGGCGACACGCAGACACTGTACGTGCCGAGCTCGACCGCCTCGGCGACCGCGCCCTCGACATCCTCGCGGCGACCCTCGGGCTTCAGGAACGTGTGATCGATCAGCCGCGCGAGATCCGGTGTCGCCGGTTCGGAGCCCGCGGGCGCGGAGCCAGAGCGGGGCGTATCAGCAGAATCGGATGAGCGGGAGACGGTCACGGGTAGCTCCTTTTCGCGATGCGGATCGGCGGCGCACGAGGCGCCGCTCCCCAGCCAGACTATGACGAAGGCCGCACGGGGGCCGAGTCGCGGCAAGATCCGCCCCTCAGCCAGCACCCCAGCATGCGCGCTGAGTGCCGCCGGTAGACTGACTCGGTATTCTGCTCAACGCATGCGAAGAGAGGCTCGCTCCCGATGCCGACCATCCTTCAGAACGTCGTCTTCCCCGTCGCGAACGACCCCGACGTGCTTCCGCTCTATGCCGATGCCGAGACGTGGACCACGGTGCGCAAGCAGCCGGTGCGGCTGAGCGAGAACGCGCACATCGACAACGTGCTCTCGCGAGAGAGCCTGCGCGTCCGATCGGGGCAGCGCGTGTCGTTCGGGAGCTACTTCAACGCATTCCCGGCCTCCTACTGGCAGCGCTGGACGGTCGTGGATCAGGTGCAGCTCGAGTTGCGCACGAGCGGGCCCGGCACGGTCATCGTCTACCGCTCGAATCCGTCGGGCGTCTCGCAGCGAGTCGATTCGCGCGCGGTTTTGGGTGAGGCGACGACGACCTTCGACCTTCCCCTGCGCTCCTTCAGCGACGGTGGCTGGTATTGGTTCGACCTCAGCGCGAGCACGGAGGATCTCGTGCTGCAGCGGGGCAGCTGGGCGACCGAGGCGGTTCCGGTCGAGACCGGCAAGCTCAGCCTGGGCATGACGACGTACAACAAGCCCGACTACTGCGTCTCGACACTTCGCACGGTGGCCGAGAACGCGGGGCTGCGCGACGGGATCGACCGCATCTTCCTGGTCGACCAGGGCACGCAGCGGGTGCGCGATGAGGCGGGTTTCGACGAGGTCGCGGCGGCTCTCGGCGACCAACTGCGCGTGATCGAACAGGGCAACCTCGGCGGCTCCGGCGGGTTCGCGCGCTCCATGGCGGAGACACTCGAGCGCGAGGAGACCGACTTCCTGCTGCTGCTCGATGACGATGTCGAGTTCGAGGCGGAGAGTGCGCTGCGCGCCCTGCAGTTCGGCCGCTTCAGCCGCACCCCCGTGATTGTCGGCGGCCACATGTTTGACCTGCTCGACAAGCCGGTGCTGCACGCGTGGGCGGAGGTCGTGCGGCCCGATCCCTTCATGTGGGGCCCGTCGTTCGAGGAGCAGCACCGTCACAATTTCCGTGACCGCAACCTGCGCCAGACGCCGTGGATGCACGCGCGACTCGATGCCGACTACAACGGCTGGTGGATGTGCATGATCCCGAAGAAGATCATCGCCGAGATCGGCCTCTCGCTTCCCGTGTTCATCAAGTGGGACGACGCGGAGTACGGCCTACGCGCGCGGAACGCGGGATACCGCACCGTGTCGCTGCCGGGTGTCGCGCTCTGGCACGTCTCCTGGCTCGACAAAGACGATACGCAGGACTGGCAGGCGTACTTCCACACCCGCAATCGCATCATCGCGGGCCTGCTGCACTCCGAGCGCCCGCGCGGCGGCCAGCTGCTGCAGAACAGCGGCCGGCAAGACATCAAGAAGCTCTTGAATATGCAGTACTACGCCACGCAGCTCGCCGTCGACGGGATGCGAGCGGTGCTTCGCGGGCCCGGTCGTCTCCATGAGGATCTCGCGCGCGTCATGCCCGCGGCGCGTGCGCGAGCATCGGAGTTCCCCGAGACGCGCGTGTATCGGCCGGGCGACCCCGACACGCCCCTCGCGCGCGGCGGCCGCGCACTGCCGCTGCTCGAGGAGCCGGAGAGCCCGAAGGGCGCGCGCCTCGCCGCCTTCACCGCGCGGATGCTGCCGCGGCACTGGCGCCGAACCGTCAGCGAGGCGGACCAGCAGACGCCCGAGCTCGAGTTCGCGAAGGCCGACGCGATGTGGTGGCGGATCCCGCACTACTCCAGCGTGATCGTCGGCGCCGCAGACGGCAGCGGCAAGATGTGGTACCGCCACGATCGCGCGAAGTTCCGTCGGCTCCTGAAGGAGTCGCGCGAGCTCACGCGCGAGATCGAGAAGAACTGGGATCGCCTCGCTGCGGAGTACCGCGCGGCACTGCCCCAGGTGACCTCGGTCGAGGAGTGGAAGCGCACCTTCGAGGGGCGGTAGCGCGGGGGCGGGCGCTGAACGATCGAGCCGTACGCCGCTCCGCCCCGGTTCAGACCTCGAGTAACTCCGACAGCTTGTTGTTGAACATGGAGAGCGCCGAGCCGATCGCCATGTGCATGTCGAGGTACTGGTAGGTCCCGAGCCGGCCACCGAAGAGTACCTGATCCTCCCCCTCAGTGAGCTCGCGGTACTTGAGGAGTCGCGCGCGATCTTCGGGCGTGTTGACCGGGTAGTACGGCTCGTCGTCGCGGTTCGCGAAGCGGGAGAACTCGCGCATGATGACGGTCTTGTCGTTCGGGTACTCGCGCTCCGGGTGGAAGTGCCGGAACTCGTGGATGCGCGTGTACGGCACGTCGGCACCCGCGTAGTTCATGACGCTCGTGCCCTGATAGTCGCCGACCGGCAGCACCTCCTGCTCGAAGTCGAGCGTGCGCCACCCGAGCTCGCCCTCCGCGTAGTCGAAGTAGCGGTCCACGGGCCCGGTGTACACCACCGGCACCTTCCCGACGACGGCCCGCTTGTTCAACGGCTGGCTCTCGTCGAAGAAGTCGGTGTCGAGGCGCACCTCGATGTTCGGGTGGTCGGCCATGCGCTCGAGCCACGCGGTGTAGCCGTCGGTCGGCAGGCCCTCGTGGGTGTCGTTGAAGTAGCGATTGTCGTAGGTGTAGCGAACCGGGAGGCGGCTGATGATCTCGGCCGGCAGCTCGGTCGTCGGCGTCTGCCACTGCTTCGCGGTGTAGTCGCGGATGAAGGCCTCGTAGAGCGGGCGCCCGATCAACGAGATACCCCGCTCCTCCAGGTTCTGCGCTGACTTCGAGTCGAACTCTCCCGCCTGCTCGGCGATGAGTTCGCGCGCCTCCTGCGGCCCGTAGGCCGCGCGGAAGAACTGATTGATCGTCCCGAGGTTGATCGGGAGGGGGTACACCTCGCCCTTGAAGTTCGAGTAGACCTTGTGCACGTAGTTCGTGAAGGTCGTGAAGCGATTCACGTACTCCCACACCGTCTCGTTCGAGGTGTGGAACAGGTGCGCGCCGTAGCGGTGCACCTCGATGCCCGACTCGGGTTCCGCCTCTGAATACGCGTTGCCGCCGATGTGCGAGCGGCGATCGAGCACCACGACGCGCTTCCCGGCCGACGCGGCGCGTTCCGCGATAGTCAGCCCGAAGAAACCTGATCCAACGACAAGAAGATCCATGGCGTCTAGCTTACGGGCATGCTGAGGCCCGGGCGGTGGCAGGCCCGCCGCCGCTAGACTGGGATGAACCGCGTACGGCACCCTATGAACATACGATCCTCTTCACGGCACCTCGCCCTCGAAGCGCTTCCCGAGCGCACGGCGTCCGTCGATGTCTCCTTCGATGATGCTCGTGTCTGGTCGATCGACGTTCGGCAGTTCGGCGCCTCGGTCGAGCTCGACTGGCCAGAAACGCTGCAGCCGTACCTCGTCGGGAGCACGAGGATTTCGGTGCGGGACTCTACCGATGGCACGCTTCTGGGCGAGCGCGAGGTGTCCTTTTCCGCGGATCCGCAACGCACGAGCGTGACGAACACCGACGGCACTCCCCTCGTGCTCAACAAGTGGGGTCGACTCGGCGTCGCGCTCGACGCGATGAGCGTCGACGTGCAGTCACTCATCGTCGAGCGCAGTTCGACGCTCGTCGCGCAGCTGCGTGAACTCGGCCTCCGCCCGTTCGTAGTCGGTGGAACGCTTCTCGGCGCGGTTCGCGATGGGAAGCTTCTCCCCCACGACGACGACGCCGATATCGCATACCTCTCAGTGCATACGAACCCGGCGGACGTTGCGCTCGAAGCCTTCCGAGTCGGCCGGGCGCTCGCCGACCTCGGATACGAGCTGCAACGGCACAGCGCGACGCACATGCAGCTCCTCTTCCGAGGAAGCAACGGGCGCATCATCCATTACATCGACGTGTTCGCCGCGTTCTTTTCGGCCGACGGCCTCATCAACCAGCCGTTTCACGTGCGCGGTGCAATGCGCCAGGAGCAAATGCTCCCGTTCGGTGAGGTGCACATCGGGTCCGCGGTCTTCCCGGCACCCGCCGACGTCGATCGCTGGCTCACGATCAATTACGACGCGAACTGGCGCACGCCGATCCCCGGGTTCGTGCTCGATACGCCCCCGGAGACGAGTCGACGGTTCGACGGCTGGTTCGGATCCTTCAATTTTCAGCGGGAGTTCTGGGACGCGTTCTACGGAACGGCCGCGACACGAGGGGCGAGCGGGGCTTCGCCCGAAGAGGATCGCGAAGACGCCGAGCAGGAGTGGGCCGCGGGGCGGGAATGGCTCCGCAGCACCGCCGACGCCTTCGAGGCGCCGACGCTCGTGGATCTCGGATGCGGAAGCGGGATCCTCTCGCGCCAGCTCGCGCGCGACCGTGCGGAGCGACGCGTGCTGGGGATGGATTACTCAGTAGAGGCCCTGGAACGCGCCCGCGAGTCGTCGCAGGATGAGCGCACCGACTACGAGCACGTCAACCTGTACCGCGCACGATCCCTCGCCTTTGCAGCCGAGTACGGAGTCGAAGCGCCGTTCGACGTTGTAGCGAATCACCTGCTCGAACAGATCGGCCATCACGGGCGCTCATACGCGTGGCGGATCATGCGGATGGCGCTGCATTCCGGGGGTCGAGCCGCGTTCGCGTTCCATGCCCGTCCCTCAACGAACGTCACCTTCACCGACCCCACGGGCTGGCACCTCGAAACGGCGCAGCTCGTCGCTGAAGCGAGTCAATTCGGTCTCGAGGTGGAGTTCCAAGAGCTCGCCCAGCCGGTCGCTCCGGAGACCGGTCCCATCAAGCTCGCGGTGGTCAATGGAACTCGCCCCGTCTCCCGGGCGCTCCGGGCAGGCCGGATGCCGATCGGTGCTCTCGTAAGACTTGCGCCGCGCACGCGCGCGGCGACCCCAGCTGTTCACTCTCCAGGAGGCCGCTCATGACCATCCCGAACCTGATGCGCCGGGCAGCCGGACGCGCCCGCCGCACGCTGCAATCGCGCCCGACGCCTGTCGCCCGGCTCGAGTCGGACCTGCGCGCGCAGCAGGATCGCATTGACGAACTCCAGCTCGAGATCGACGAGCTGCGCCGCGACAGCCTGCGCGTCGCCGAGCTCATCGATCTGGCCGAGCAGGCGTTCACGCCGAAGCCGTAGGGCTCGGTCGCGCCGGGATTCAGCCCTGCGAGAGCGCCGACGCGATGATGCGGTGCGCGGGCAGAATGCTGCGGCGTTCCTCCTCAGCGTCGACGCGCCCCTCGACGAGGTCGACGAAGTGGTCGAACTGCGCGGCGAGCGGCTCGGGGCCCGACACCTCGGGCACCTCCATCTCCGTCATCTGTCGGAACCCGGCGCGGCCGTCAGTGCTCTCGATGTTCGCGTGGCGGTACTTCGTCACGCTGCGGAGCAACAGGTCGACCTCGACCATCGAGTCGAGCGACTGGATGGTGAGGCGCCGCACCTTGCGCTGACCGATGCGGCTTGCCGAAGCCGAGGCGATCCCGTTCCCCGGGAAGCGCAGCGTCAAGTCGATCACGTCTTCCGCGCCCTCGAGCGACTCGGGGTGGAAGTAGCCGAGCTCGGCGTTCACGCGCTCGGGAGTCTGCGAGCCGAACATCCGCGAGATGAGGTCGGCGTCGTGCACGAGCACGTCCCACGCGACGCCGGTCTTGATGCGCGACCAGTAGGGCGAGTGGCGCTCGGCGCGCACATACACCGGGTCCTCGATGAGCGACTGGGCGGCGATCACGCCGGCGTTGTAGCGCTCGAGGAAGCCGCACTGCACGGGAACATCGCGCCGCTCAGCGGCCGCCAGGATCTCCTCGGTCTGCTCCAGCGAGGGGCAGATCGGCTTCTCGATGAGCACGGGAAGCCCCGCATCGAGGACCTGACGCGCGATGTCGTAGTGGTACTCGGTCGATGCTGCGACGACGACCGCGTGCGCGTTCTTCAGCGCTTCCTCGGCCTCCGGGAACCACTCGCCGCCGTACTGATCGGTTGCAGCGCGCCCGTTCTGCTCGAACGGATCAACGATGCCGACCAGGTTCGCGCGCGCCGACGAAGCGATGATGCGCGCGTGATTGCGGCCCATCGATCCCGCTCCGAAAAGAACGACGTTCGGGTTTGCCACAGTAGTCCTCCGCAGTGTGCTCCACGTGTCGCGAGATTGCCCCGCGAAGCGGCAGCCCGGGGCCGCCGCGCACTCTAGTCTAAAGGGACGATTTCGGGCGGGGTTCGCCCGCTCGATCGATCCACTCGCTGAGGAGCACCCGAGCGCTGAACGGGCCGGAGTGCACGCGGTCCACGAAACCCGGCCCGCGGCGCGCACGCTCGCGTGCCGCCGCGCGATCCGCCACCAGCTCGCGGATCACGGTCTCAAGCGAATTAGGCGTCGCTTCGAGGATCGGCAGCGACTCGTGCGCCGCGGCATTCACGGCCTCGCGCACCTGAGGCAGCACGTGGCCGACGACGACGCGACCTGCGGCGAGCGCTTCGCACGCGGCGACCCCGTACGAGCCGAGGCGGAACTGATCGAGCACGATGTCGGCCTCCGCGATGCGGGCGGGCATCTCGGCGGAGTCGACACCCGACACCCGCCGGTAGTCGACGATCCCCTCGCTCTGCAGCCGCTGCATCACGGGTTCAATGAGGTGCGTGCCCTTGGTGCTCGCGGAGCTCGGCACGTGGAGCACCACGGGTCGCTCGCGCTCGAACGCGGGCTGCGGTGCGGCCCAGCGCGCCGGGTCGATGACGACGGGGCACCAGCTCGCGCCGGGTGCGTCGAGCAGCAGGTCGGGGGTCGAGACGAATAGCGGCAGCCCGAGGCGCTCGATGAGAGCGGCATTGCGATCCGCATCCCGCTGCAGCTCGGCGTCGAGGCGCGCGTCGTCTCCGTAGGGCGACCACGGCGTCAGCTCGCGATGCCGCCGCGGCGAGCGCAGATCGGTGCCGTGCGAGAGCAGCGCGACCGAGACGCCCGCGAGCTGCAGCGCACGCACCTCACGCTCGACGTCCCAGTGCAGCAGGCCGCCGAAGAGCGACCGCTCGGCCTCGATGAGCACGTGCGTGAAGCGCCTCGCGGCCGCGAGTTCGGCGGCCTGCCACGAGTGCGACAGATTCTGCACGGGCAGCGGCACGTCGCGGTCTGCGGGGAAGCCGAAACCGCCCGGGAGCTGCACCGCGAGGTTGCGGGCGCCGAGGTTCGCACGCTCGGCTTCGAGCGCACGCGCCCAGAGGTAGCCCTGGCCCGAGTAGTTGGTCGGGCCGATGTAAACGCGCACGTCACGCTCGGGCACGGTGGTCGGCGCGGGGCGGTTCGCGGCGCGCGTGCCACCGAGCGCGAGCGCGATGAGCCGCGAGATCGGCTGCCCGGGGCGCTTCGCGACGCCCTCCATGAGGTGCACGACCCAGCGGGGCAGGCGCGATCGCTGCGCCATGAGCCGCTCAGTTGCGGCTCCAAGCAGGCGCTGCGGGAGCGACGGCCCGGTCTGGGGTGCCGGGTGCGAAGCGGGTTGGGGCTCGGGTGCGCCGGCGCTCGGCTCACTGGTGGCCCCAGCGGATCGGCCCCGCGCCGACCGCGAATCGTCGAGCGCGGCTTCCGCGCAGTCCGCGACGTGCTCAGCGACTCGTGCGAGCGAAAAGGCGTCGCTCGCCCAGGTGCTGAGTTCTGCGCGCTTGCCCTCCCCGAGGGGTGCGCGGGCGGCAGCGAGCATGAGCTCGGCGGCGGCCGCGGCGTCGTAGCCGGTCGCCGCGCCCACCGGTCGCTCGCCTGCGTGCTGCTCGATGAAACCGACCGTCGGGCCCTCGCCCGCGAACACCACCGGGCAGCCGGAGGCGAGCGACGAGTAGACCTTCGTCGTGAACGCGTAGTCGTACCCCTGGCGCGGCTTGAGGCTCGCGAGTGATGCGACGGCGCCGGAGAGCACGTGCGAGAGCTCCTCGCCGCCGACGGGCGGGTGGAACTCGACACCCTCGACACCGAGCTCCGCGATCCGCTGATCGAGCGCCTCCCGCTGCGAGCCGTTGCCGTAGAAGAGCAGCCGGAACCCCGGTCGCTGCTCGGAGAACCGGGCGAACGCATCGATGAAGATGTCGGCGCCGTGCCACTCGGAGTACGAACCGGCGTAGACGAAGTACGGGCGCTCGTCGCGTGCGCGCGGGCCCCGGTACGCGAAGGCCACGGTGTCGACGCCGAAGCCGACGGGGGTCGCGGGCGTGTTGATGCCGATCTCGCGCATACGTGCCACGAGACCGGGCGAGATCGCGAACGCCGCGGCCGCGCCGCGCATCGCGAAGCGCTCGACCTCCCGCAGGGCGCGCAGCACGAAGCGGGAGGACGTTGCCTGGCTCGCCGCGTCGGACCACAGGTCGGCCGCGTCATACACGTAGGGGCGGCGGAGCAGCGTGGTCGCGAGGCGCACGACGGCGCCCGTCGTGGGCGGCGGCTCCACAATGTACAGATCAGCGCGGCGCCCGAAGAGGAGCCGGAAGAGCAGCGGCACGTCGAAACTCAGATACTGCACGTAGCCACGCACGTAGCCCGCGGCGTCGCGCAGCACGGGGAACCGCCGCACGCGCACCCCCGGCGCATCGCGCACGGTGTGCTCGCGCGGCACCCGGGTCGTGAGTACCTCGACGTCGGCGCCGCGGCGCGCGAACTCGCGGGCGATCGCCTCGAGCATGAAAGATGCCGCGGCCGGTTCGGGCGCGAAGATGCGGCTGGCGATGGTGACGCGGAGCGCTCGGGCCTGCTTACGCCCCATCGCCGGCCTCCGCGCTTTCCGCGGCGGCCGTACCTTGTGGGGCTACAGCACCTTCCGCACCTTCCGGGTTTTCCGCGTCTTCCGCCCGGGGCAACGACGACGCGGGATCCGCGGCGGCCGGTTCGAGTCCGAGCAGTTCGCGTTCGAGCACCGCTCTCGACGCTGCGCCGTCGTGCACCCGGTCCACGAACGACGGGCCCTGGGCGGCGATGTCGTGGTACCTCCCGCGATCCTGCACGACCTCACGGAGCACCGACTCGAGCGTGTCGAGATTCGCTTCGACGATCGGGAGGTCTCGGCCGGTCCCCTCGCGCACGGCGGCCCGCGCCGTGTCGGAGATGTGGGAGATGACGAGGCGGCCGGCGGCCATCGCCTCGCACGCCGCGACGCCGTAGTCGCCCAGGCGGAACTGGTCGAGCACGATGTCGCCCGACGCGAACATGCCGGGCATCTCGTCTTGGGTCAGTCCGGTCACGGTCACGTACTCGATCACGCCCTCGTCGTGCAGACGCCGCAGCACCGGCTCGATCTCCGCCGTGCCCTTCACGAGCGGGTTCGAAGGGATGTGCAGCACGCGCGGACGCTCACGCTCGAGCACCGGAGCGGCCGTGCGCCACGGCTCGGGGTCGATCACGACGGGCAGGAGGTGCGCGTACGGCACGTCGAGCATCAGCCCCGGGGTCGACACGAACGTCGGCCCGTCGATGTCGTCGAGCAGCTGCCGGTTGTCGGCGACCACGCGCTCCAGCCGATCGACCGGCACCCAGTCGTCGTTGACGAACGGCGACCAGGCTTCGTGCTGCCGGTGCCGACTCGGGAGCCGAATATCGTTGCCGTGGCAGACCGCGCCCACGACGAGGCCCCGCGCACGGAGCTCCCGCACCTGCCGCCGCACATCGCCGTTCCACATGCCGCCGAGGGGCGGAAACTCTGCCTCGATGAGCACGTGCGTGAACTCGCGCGAGAGAGCGTCAAGCAATCGCCGCTGCCACACCCGGTCGTGCGTAACGGTGCGCCACGGCACCGAGTAGTCGGCCGGGTAGCCGAAGGGGTTGATCTCGGCGTACACAAGATTCTTCGCGTCCACGCGGCGGTCGCGCATCGCGGCGCGGCCCCACCGGTACCCCTGCCCGGCGTAGTTCGCGGGCGAGATGAAGACGCGGGCCTCGCGGCTCGTGTCCGCGCTCGGTACGAGCGGCATCGGGGCGCGGCGAGCACGGTCGACCGTCATCGCGATGCCGTCCTGCACGATCTTCGGAACAAGGTTCCAAGCCTTTTCGAGCGCCGGGTGCATCACTCGCCTTCCTGGTCGGTTTCGCGGGCGCGAGCGGTCGGGCTCGCGGTGCTCTGGTGCGTGGCGGCCTGCTCGGGTGCGATCCAGTGGCGGATCAGCACGGCCGCGCTCTCTCCACCGCTGTGCCACCGCTTCACGAATGCCGTGCCCTCGGCGCGGGCTCGGTCGAGCGCCGCGCGATCCCGCGCAATCTCGCGGAGCACCCCCTCGAGCGACTCCGGCGTGGCCTCCACGATCGGGAGCTCGAGTCCGGAATCTTCGCGAACCCGTTGGCGAACCTGCTCGGAGATGTGCCCGATCACGAGCTTGCCCGCCGCCATCGCCTCGCACGCGGCAACTCCGTATGAGCCGAGGCGGAACTGATCGAGCACGATGTCAGCCTCGGCATACGCCGCGGGCATCTCGGCCGCCGGCACCCCGCGGATCGCGCGGTACGAAATGATGCCCTCGGCCTCGAGTCGGTGCAGCACCGGTTCGACGAGCTGTGTCCCCTTTACGAGCGACACGCTCGGCGCGTGGAGCACGCGGAGGGGCGCGGCGGCGTCGGGCGCTTCGCTTGCCGGCCGGGCGTCAGCTTCTCGAACAGCTTCTCGTCCGGTGCCGCCGACCGCGTCGCGCGCCGTGGTGTCCGCAGCCGCCCAGCGATCAGGGTCGACGACCACCGGGCACCACACGGCCTCGGGCAGGTCGAGCAGCAGGTCGGGCGTCGAGACGAAGAGCGGCCGACCGCTCTCGCGCAGCATCGTGATGTTCTGTCGCGTCACGCGCTCGAGCCGCTGCGAGTAGAGGTCGCTATCGCGATACGGCGACAGTTCCTCCCGCTCGGCGTGCGCGCTCGGCACCCGGATGTCGGTGCCGTGGGCGATGCAAGCGACGTCGATTCCGGACGCGCGCATCCACGCGATCTCGCGGGCGGATTCGCGACGCATCAGACGGCCGAAGAGAGGCTCCTCGGCCTCGACGAGCACGTGCGTGAAGCCGCGCACGGCGTCGCGCTGCGCGCCCTGCCAGACGCGGTCGTTGTGGTAGGTCGGCACGGGTACGACGAGGTCGGAGGGGAACGAGAAACCGCCCGCCACGTCGATCGCCATCGTCGCGGTCGACGCCCCCGGCAGCGCTTCACGCACCGCGCGCGCCCACTGCGTCGACTGATCGGAGTAGTTGACGGGGGCGATCAGCAGGCGCGGATCGCCCTCCCCCGGATCCGAAACACCCGGACGCGCGGCAGCGCGCGGGATGCCGAGACGCAGGGCAGCGATCCGCCCCGGAAGACTCATGGGGTGGTCGGCGACGAAGTCGATCAGCGCGTTCAGCCAGCCCGGGTAATCGTTGCGGCGTCGCGGCAGGAGACGGGTCAGCAGTGCGGGTCGCGACATGCGTGCACGCGCTCCCTTCACTCGCTCGCGGGCGGTCGTCTGGTGGGCTCGAAGTCGTGGTCCAGTGTAACGGAGGGCACCTGACAGCCCCGGTAGCATCGAGGTATGACCGAGCCGCTCGTCGACCTCACCATCGCCGTCCACTCCGCGACTCGGCCCATAGCCCGCGCGGTGGGCTCCGTGCTCGATCACACCGACGCCGAAGTGCGCGTGAACGTCGTCGCGCACAATATCGATCCGGCGATCATCCGAGAGAACCTCGGGTCGTTTGCGGATCACCCCCGTGTGCGTCTTCTCGAACTGCGCGACGGGATCCCCTCGCCCGCTGGGCCCATGAACTACGGCTTCGCGAATTCGACGGCACCGTACATTTCCGTGATGGGGTCGGACGATGAACTCGCGCCGGGAGCGATCGACTCGTGGTTGGCGATGGCCGAGCGCACGGGCGCGGATGCGGTACTCGCGCGCATCCGCCTGGACTCCGGGCGCACTGACCCGTACCCGCCCGTGCGGGGCGGCCGGCGCACCGAGCGACTCCATCCCCGAAAGGACCGGCTCGCGTATCGCAGCGCGCCGCTCGGCCTCATCAGCCGGGCACGCTTCGGCGACCTGCGCCTCACCGAGGGGCTCGCCTCGGGCGAAGACCTCACCTACTCGCTGACCGTCTGGTACACCGCACGGTCGCTGGCGTATGACCTCGAAGGGCCACCTTACGTCATCAATGCGGATGCGGGCGACCGTGTCACCTTCGCGCCGCGCCCCGTCGCGCGAGACTTCGCGTTTCTCGATGAGCTCGAGTCGCTCCCCTGGTTCGCGTGCGCTGGCCGGCACGATCGACTCGCGATCGTCGTGAAGCTCATTCGGATTCACGTCTTCGACGCCATTCTCGCGCGCGCCCGCACTCAGGAGGATCTGGACGCGAATCGCGGGGAGCTCCTCGCGCTGCTCGAGCGATTCGAACGCCTCGCGCCCGGCGTGCACCGACTGCTCGCGCGCACCGATCGCGCGGTCTTCGACGAGCTGGCGTCGGCGGCGAGCACGCCGGAGAGCATCGCGCTCGCGCTCGACCGGCGGCACGTGTATCGGTCGATTCCGACGCTTCTGCCGCGCAATCCGTTCCGGGTGCTGCAGCGTCAGGCGCCGTTCCGCACCCTGTTCGCCGGGTTCCGCATCATGAACGGCGTTGAACCCGAGCCGCAGCGCTCCTAGGCTGCGGCTGATCCTCACCGAGATCGATCCCCGCCAGCCAGATCGACTCCCCCAGCGCGCGATTTGCGGTCGAAGTCGCGGACGGGAGTCGATCTCAGCGCGAGCGGCGCGCTAGCGCGGCGGCAGCGTCAGGATCTCGGCGCCGGTCTCGGTGATCGCGACCGTGTGCTCGGTGTGCGCGGTGCGGCTGCCGGTGGCGCTCCGCAGCGTCCACCCGTCATCGTCGAACACGAGCTTGTCGGTGTCGGCCATGACCCACGGCTCGATCGCGAGCAGCAAGCCCGGGCGCAGGCGATACCCGCGGCCCGCGCGGCCGTTGTTCGCCACGTGCGGCTCCTGGTGCATGGTCGAACCGATGCCGTGCCCGCCGAACTCCATGTTCACGGAATAGCCGGCGCCCTTCAGTACCTTGCCGATAGCGTTCGAAATGTCGCCGATGCGGGCGTCGGGCTTCGCGGCCGCGATGCCCGCGCGCAGAGCCTCCTGCGTCGCCTCGATCAGGGCGACGTCCTCGGGGTCGCGGGTCTCACCCACGGTGAAGCTGATGGCCGCGTCTGCTGCGATGCCGTCGACCGTGACCGCGAGGTCGAGGGTGAGGAGGTCACCGTCCTGCAGCGCATAGTCGTGCGGCAGACCGTGCAGCACGGCGTCGTTGACCGCAGTGCAGACGTAGTGCCCGAACGGCCCGTTCCCGAACGAGGGCGCGTAGTCGATGTAGCACGACTCCCCGCCGCCCTCGCGGATCATCTCGCCCGTCCACTGGTCGAGCTCGAGCAGATTCGTACCCACCTTCGCGCGCTCCCGGAGCGTCTGGAGGATGTGGCCGACGAGCGCTCCGGCCCGTCGTGCGCGGCTCAACTGGTCGTCGTTCAGGATCTCAATCATCGGGGTCCATCGTACCCGCCGTCGCCGCGCGCCCGCGCCTTGCGAGGAAGGAACGATTGCGCCCGACCGGCACCATCACGGCCGCGTTCGGCGCACGCCCTGCGTTCACGCCCCACGAACTTCGCGGCGGATCGGCATGGCGCCGCGCTCGCTCCGCTTCAGCGCAGCAACCCGCCGAGCCCCGCGAGCGCGACCTGCTCACCGAACGCCGGGTGCGCCCGCGCTACCTCCGCGAAGGATCCCTGTGCCACGATGACGCCGTCATCCAAGTAGCAGACGCGGTCGTAGTCCTTGATCGTCGAGAGTCGGTGCGCGACCGAGATGAGCGTCACCTCGCCCTGCAGGCTGCGGATCGACTTCGTCACCTCGTCCTCGGTCTTGGTGTCGAGCGAGCTCGTGGCCTCGTCGAGCACGAGCACGAGGGGGTCGGTGTAGAGCGCTCGTGCGATCCCGAGCCGCTGCTGCTGCCCACCGGAGAGCGACATGCCGCGCTCGCCGATACGCTCGTCGATACCGCCGGCCCGATCCGCGATCAGCGAACCGAGCTGCGCCCGCTCGAGGGCGTGGATCACCCGATCGCGGTCGATGTCCTCGCCCCACGTGAGCGCGACGTTCTGAGCGATCGTGCCGTCGAAGAGCGCGACGCGCTGCGGCACGTAGCCGACGCGCCCCCGCCACTGCCGCAGGACGGCCTGCATGGCGTCGCCGTCGATTTCGATCGCGCCGGCGGAGGGCTGGCTGAGCCCGAGCAGCAGGTCGATGAGCGTCGACTTGCCTGCTCCCGAGGGGCCGACGATGCCGACCGAACTCCCGAGCGGAACGTCGAGCGACATGCCACGGATCACGTCAGCCTCGGCACCGGGGTAGCGGAAACGCACGTCGTCGAGCCGCAGCAGCCGCGGATTCTCGGCGAGCTCCGCGGTGTCGCTGGGGGTTTGCGAGGTCCGCATGTCGCGTTCGGAGGCGATGAGATCTCCGACGACGTCGCGCGCGCCGGGCAGGCTCGCGGTCGCCTGCACGATTCCGCCCTGCAGCGCGGTGAGCGCCGGAATGAGGCGGAAGCCGGTCGTCGCGAACAGCGCAACCGATGACAGCGCGCCCTGCACCCCGCCCTGGAAGAAGTACGCGCTGACGCCGATGAGCGCGATTCCCCCGAGCAGCGCCATCTCGAACGCGAAGCCCGGCAGCACGCCGAGGAAAGATCCGTTCGCCCGAGCGCGGGTACCGTGCCGGCGATTGTCCGTCACGAGATCCGCGACCTCGCTCAGTCGCCCACGCAGGCTCAGCTCCTTCAGCGCGTCGATCATCTCGGTCATCAGGTTCGCCACGCGATAGCTGTAGTCGCGGTTCACCTGGCCGGCCTCGAGCGCGCGGTTCGTCACGACGAAGTGCACGAGCAGCATGACCAGCGAGAGGTAGACGAACGCGATCACAGAAGTCGCGGGGTCGGAGACCACGAGCACACCGAGAACGAGTACGAACGTGAAGAACGCACTCGGTACCCGCATGAGCGGCAGCACGAAGCCGGCCATCGCATTGGCGATCCCGGCGTCCGCGATGCGGGTGATCTCGGCGACGGTGCGCTTCGAGCGCTCCTCCCAGCTCGCCCCGATGTAGGCGCGGAAGAGCCGGTCACCGACCTCGAGCTCGTACTTCGCGAAGCGCCGCGTCGCGAACCACTGGAGGATGACGTTGAGCAGCGACTTCAGCATCATCAGCGCGAGCGCGATCAGCACGAGGAGCGGCGCGGCTTCATCGCCGATCTTGCCGATGATCGGCACGGTGATCTCACTGCCCGCGAGCATCGGGCCGATGGAGACCGCGAGGATCGCCATGCCGATCGCGTCGAGCGCCGTGATGAGGCTCGTAGCGACGATGTACGTGACGAAGTAGCGCTGTGCGCCCGCCGGGAGCAGCGGGAGGAGTTCGCGGAGCGTGACCCAGATCTGTTTCATAGTGCTGTCGACTGACCCGCGAGCGCGGGTGCTCGCGGCCTACGCTCCGGCCCGGAGCACGGCGGTGACGCCGGCGATGATCCGCTCGAGGTCTCCCTCGGACAGCGACGGGTGCACCGGCAGCGAGAGCACCTCGGTCGCGGCGCGCTCGGTCTCGGGCAGATGCAGATCCGGGGCGAAGCGCGCGAGCGAGGGCAGGCGATGGTTCGGGATCGGGTAGTACACACCCGAGCCGACCTGATGCTCATCCTTCAATGCGTCGCGCAGACGGTCGCGCTCGTCGGCATCGACGCGGATCGTGTACTGGTGGTACACGTGCACCGCACCGTCCACGACCACGGGCGTCTTCACACCCTCGAGGCCCGCAAGACCCGTGTTCAGCGCGGCCGCGTTCGCCTGCCGCTGCTCGGTCCACGCGTCGACCTTGGTGAGCTGCACCCGACCGATCGCAGCGTGCACGTCGGTCATGCGCGCGTTGAAGCCGATGACCTCATTGGCGTACTGCGTCTCCATACCCTGGTTGCGCAGCAAGCGCACCCCGCGAGCGAGTTCCTCGGTCGCGCACGTCACCATGCCGCCCTCACCCGAGGTCATGTTCTTCGTCGGGTACAGGCTGAACATCGCGAAGTCGCCGATCGTGCCGACCGGCCGGCCCTTCCAAGACGCACCGTGCGCCTGCGCCGCGTCCTCGAAGATCGCGAGACCGTGCTCGCGAGCGATCGCCTCGATCTGATCGACGAGGAACGGGTGCCCGTACAGGTGCACGGGCATGATGCCCTTCGTGCGGGGCGTGATCGCGGCCCGCACCGACTCGGGGTCGAGGGTGAACGTGTCAGGATCGATGTCCGCGAACACCGGCGTCGCACCCGTGAGCGCGACCGAGTTGCCCGTGGCTGCGAACGTGAACGAGGGCACGATGACCTCGTCGCCCGCACCGACGCCAGCAGCGAGGAGACCCAGGTGCTGCCCGCTCGTGCCCGAGTTCACGGCCACCGTCGGGCGCCCTTCAGCGAAGTGCGCTCCGAACTCCTGCTCGAAGGTCGCGACCTCGGGGCCCTGCGCGATCATGCCCGAGCGCAGCACTCGATCGACCGCCTCGCGCTCCTCGTCACCAATGAGCGGCCTAGCGGCGGGAATGAACTCAGACATATGGAAACACCTTTCACGCACGGACATGCGGATCGTCACGTGCAAGGATACCGGCACCCTCCCCCACGGACGCTGACGCCGGCATCCGCCTGATACGGTCGCCTTCCGCGCCGCGCGCTCCAGTCCGGGATTCGCAGGGTGGCCGTCTGTCAGAATGGACGCATGACGCCCGCCCCCGCGCTCTCCGGAGCGACATCCAACACCGATACGTGGGTCGTCATCCCCCTCTTCAACGAAGCGACGGTCATCGGGGGTGTCATCTCCGAGCTGCTACCCGTGTTCCCGAACGTCGTCTGCATCGACGATGGATCTCACGATGGATCGAGCGCGGTCGCCATCGAGGCGGGTGCGAGTGTCGTCACGCACCCGATCAACCTCGGCCAGGGCGCGGCGCTGCAGACCGGATTCAACTACGCCCTGGAGCGCGGCGCGCAGTACATCGTGACGTTCGACGCCGATGGCCAGCACCGTGTGATCGACGCATCGGCGATGCTGCAACTCGCCCGCGACGAGAATTTCGCGATCGTCTTCGGCTCGCGATTCCTCGACGACCGAACCAACCCCGGCCTCCTCAAGAAGATCGTGCTGAAGACGGCCGTGTGGGTGACGAACCTTACGACGCGCACGCGCTTGACGGATGCGCACAACGGCCTCCGCGTGATCCGCGCCGATGCTGCCGCTCGCGTGCGACTTCGACAAGATCGCATGGCCCACGGCACCGAGATCGTCGCTCAGCTCAGCCGCACCGGTCTCCCCTACGCCGAGTTCCCGGTGGAAGTCATCTACACCGACTACTCGAAGGCCAAGGGTCAGTCCCTCCTCAACTCCGTGAACATCCTCGTGGACCTCATCATTCGTTAGGCGCCCATGACTCTCTTCCAGGTCCTCCTCGTCGCGGTGGTGATCGCCGCGGCCTCGATCGCGGTGCGCTTCCTGCCGGGTGAACGCTCCCTCGCGCTGAAGCGCATCTTCGCGATCATCTTCGTGCTGGCCGCCGTGGTCGCGATCGTCTTCCCCGGGCTCCTCACGTCCGTCGCGAATTTCTTCGGCATCGGCCGCGGCACCGACCTCTTGCTCTACCTCTTCATCGTCGCAATGCTCGTGTTCGCGGTCGCGGTGGTTCGGGCGAAGGCCCGCAGTGACGCTCGAGTGACTGAGTTGGCCCGGGCCGTGGCCCTCATGGAGGCGCGCATTCACGAGGAGCAGGCGGCGAGGGATCGCGAGAGCCACAATCAGGCTCCCCGATCTGACGCGGACGGGACGCCGAGCGCGTGACCGCCTGGATCGCCTTCGGCCTCCCCGTCGTCGCGGCGCTCGCGATCATCGCGGTGCTCGGCGTGCCAGCGGCGATCGCACTCCGCCTGCGCGGGTTCGCGCTCGCCGTGGTCGCGGTCCCGGCTGCATTCGCGGTGATGGCGCTCGCGAGTATCGCGGCCCCCTTCGTGGGCATCGGCTGGTCTCTGCTGCCGCCATTCGCGCTCGCGATCGTACTTGCGGCTGTGCTCTTCCTGCTCAGGCGGTGGATCGGCGCAGCCCCGGTGCACCGCTCGACCGAAGCCGCACCCGCTCGTCGCCCGCAGCGTCGAGACCTGTGGGTTTCGCTTGCGGCCGCCGCGATCGGCGGGCTCGTCATCGCCATCTCGCTCGTCGCGTCGATGAAGCAGCCCGGAGCGATCTCGCAGACCTTCGACGCGAACTTCCACCTCAACGCGGTGCGCTACATCCTCGACGGCGGATCCGCCTCGCCGCTCACGATGGATCTCACGTCGCCGGGCACGCCCGTGTTCTACCCGACGCTCTGGCACGCGTTCGTCGCGCTGGTCGTGCAGCTCACCGGCGTCGGCATTCCGATCGCGACGAACACGGTGCTGTTCGTCGTCTCATGCGTCGTCTGGCCCATCGGGGCCGTTGCATTCGGCCGCGCGGTCGCGGGGCCGAATGTTGCAGTCACGCTCATCTCCGGCGCGGCGGCCGCCGCGTTCCCGAACTTCCCGCTCTTTCTCGCCGGCTACGGCGTGATCTACCCGAACATCCTCGCGCTCACGCTGATGCCGTTCGTGCTCGTCGCAGGGCTGCAACTCATGAATCTGGGCCCGTCGCGTCGAGCGATGCCGTTGAGCGTCGGCACGCGGTGGCTGCTCTTCATCGGCGCACTCGGGGGTGCAGTACTCGCGCACCCCAACGTCATCCACGCGATCCTCGTCTGGTCCGCTGCGCCGGTGCTCTTCGTCGCGATCCGCGCCCTCCGTGGGAGACCCGTGCCGAGCCCAACGGGCCTCCTCGCCCAGCCACAACATACTCGCGCCCTGCGCAGCGGCTTCGCCGTCGTGGGGATCGCACTTTTCGTGATCGCCGTGATTGCTGCGTGGCTCGGCGGGCGCACGACCGACAATGCGTGGCAGGGATTCTTCCGGCCGCGAGATGCCGTGCTTCAGCTTCTTGGCGGCACTCCCCACATCGCCGGGCACGCCTGGGCGGTGTCGCTCATCGTGCTCCTCGGCGCGATCGTGGCTTGGCGCTTTCGGTCGATGCGTTGGCTCATCGGAAGCGCAGCGACGCTCGCAGTGATCTACGTTGTGGCAGACGGCTTTCCAACATCGGGCTGGCGCACACTCATCGTCGGGCCCTGGTACAACGATCCGCGACGTCTCGCCGCGCTTGTGCCGTTCGGCGCAATGCCGCTTCTCGTGATCGGCGCACGAGCCGCATGGGCTTTTCTGCGACCCACGACGCTCCGCGTCTCGCGCGCCTTCACCCGCTCGCCGCGCCGCACGTTCCGCTCGCTCGCGGCACTCGTACTGCTCGTCTTCGTTGCGTTGGGGCAGTCGGGCAGCTACCGCTTTCTCCAGATCGTGGAAGAAAGTTACGACCGTCGACAGGGCGCGCTGCTGAGCGAAGACGAACGGACGTTGATCGAGCGACTCGACGACGAGGTGCCCGCTGACGCGATACTCGCGAACAATCCGCTGAACGGAAGTTCTCTCAGCTACGCGCTTGCCGACCGGCAGGTGCTCTTCCCGCACTCAGGCGGAATCTACGATTCGCGGGGGTACGAGCTCGTTCAGACGCTCGTCGACGATTCCGCGAAGGCGTGTGAGATCTCGAGCGAGCTCGGCGTCGGATTCGTACTCGACTTCGGCACCGAGTACGTGTTCGAGGACCCGGCGGAGCGCGGCATCCCCTTCAAGAAGATGCGCCACCTCGATCGCTCCCCCATCCTCACGGAGGTTGATAGCGAGGGGGACGCGGTACTGTACCGGATCTCCGGCTGCTGACGCACGCGGGCTCCTCGTTCCCGCAGCACTACACTGAGATCCCATGACAGACATCAGTCCCTCCGCTTATATCGGCGACGGCGTGACCCTCGGGAGTGACGTGAAGATCGGGCCGGGCGCGGTTCTGCTCGGTCCGTGCACGGTTGAAGATGGGGTGTGGATCGGACCAGGCGCACAAATCGGCGCTCCCCCCGAGATGTCGAGCCTGCCCCAGAACGCGGCGTGGAACGGCGATCTGCAGCATGCGGGGGTGCGGATCGGCGCGAACGCCGTGATTCGTGAGGGTGCAGTCGTGCATCAGGGCTCGTATCGCGAGACCACCGTCGGGGCGAGAAGCTGGGTGCTGACCCGCGCCTACCTCGCCCATGACGTGCTGCTCGGCGAAGATTCGACGGTGTCGGCCGGAGTTTCGGTCGGCGGTCACTGCGTCATCGGGGAGCGCGTGAATATCGGCATGAACGCCGTCGTGCATCAGCGGCGCGTGATCGCGCCGGGAGCGATGATCGGCATGGGCACCCCGGTCACCCGTGACGTGCCGCCATTCGCAAAGGTATTCGGCACTCCGCCCCGCCTGACCGGCGTGAACGCGGTGGGTTTGGAGCGCGCAGGACACGATGCCGCGCTCTCCGACGTGCTGCTGAAGCACTACGAGGCAGGCGAGCTCTTCGTCGGGAGCGATTGGCTCCCGGAGAACCTGGGCTCACTGGGCAGCGCTGTCTCGTGGTGGCGCGCGCAGGGCGAACTTCGCCCGGTTGCCCTGTCGCTGGGGTGACGCCTGTGCAGAGCGAACCCCTCCGGGTACTCTGATACGGGCGGTAGGCCCGACTGCACTCCGGAAGATGAGGATTCTTGTGAAGGACATGCCCCGACAGCGCTGGTTGACGCCCCTTCGTAAGGTGCTCGTGATCTTTGCCGCGGCGGCAGTTGCGCTCACCGTCGTTGCCGCTCCCCACGTCGAGGAGGCCGCCGCCGTGAGCGCTTCCGACTTCAATGCGGGAAACATCATTTCCGATTCGCTCTTCTATGACGGTACCGCGATGACGAGCACTCAGATCAATAGCTTCCTGAAGCAGCAGGTTCCTCGATGCACCATCGGTGATTCGGGCCGCGTTGCCGGCTCGGAGTACGGAAACACGCAAATCGCTCAGACCTGCCTCCTGGGTCACAGATCGACCACCAAGACGAAGCCGGCGAATGCGTACTGCAAGTCCTATACGGGCGCGTCGCGGGAGACGGCCGCGAAGATCATTTCGAAAGTCGGGCGCGCATGCGGGATCAGCCAGAAGGTGCTCCTGATCATGCTCGAAAAGGAGCAGAGCCTCGTCACTGATACCTGGCCAACGTCACGGCAGTTCAACGTCGCGATGGGATACGGCTGCCCGGACACCGGCCCCAACTGGTCAGCGAACTGCGATCCCGGCTACTACGGGTTCTTCAACCAGGTGTATCACGCTGCCTGGCAACTAAAGGTGTACAAGGCGAACCCAAGTAACTACAACTACAAGGCCTTTCAGGCCAATCGAATCCAATGGCATCCCAACACGGGCTGCGGCACCTCGACCGTGAATATCGCGAACTACGCGACCGCAGCGCTGTATATCTATACCCCTTACCGCCCGAACGCTGCGGCACTCAACGCTGGTTGGGGTACGGGAGATGACTGTTCCAGCTATGGGAACCGGAACTTCTTCCTGTTCTACAAGTCCTGGTTCGGATCCACACAGGTTCACGCTGTGAACGGCGAAATCAAGAGCTTTGTCGACGCTCATGGCGGAGTGAAGGCGTTCGGTAATGCAATCGCAGCTCGGGTCTCCCATTCCGGGAATAATGGCGGGGTGAGCCAGCGATTCGAGAAGGGTCTCATCGCCTATTCGAACCAATTGAAGAAAGCCGTCTTCGTGCCGAACGGCCGTATTCTTACCGCATATCTCAAGGCCAAGGGGCCTGACGGGTCCTGGGGATGGCCCTATGCCGCGCAGACGTATCCCGCGCAAGAGAAGACCAAGTACCAGAGGTTCAAGAGCGGCATGGCTGTCGCTAACGCCGCCCGTGCCGTGAAGTTCGTGCCGAACCAGACGTTGAACGTGTGGAACGCGGAAGGTGCCGCCCTCGGCTGGCTCGGGTACCCGCTCGACACCGGAACGGTTCTCAGCAGCACAACCGCATATCAGCGGTTCGAGAACGGCACCGTGATTCGGGGTTCGGTCACAAAGCTAGCGTTGACGCGAGCTGAAGCGGCGCGCTGGCGGAACGCGGGTGGCCAACCGAAGCTGGGTCTTCCCACCTCCCATCAGGTGGCCGTGCCGGGCGAGGGCTGGCACCAGCGGACGCAGAAGGGCCGACTATTCACGCTTAAAAGCACGGGTGCCTCGGTGTTCGTGGATAAGGGCACGCTTCTCGACTTCTATATGGAGAAGGGGGGCCCGGCGAAGCACAGTTGGCCGAAGACCCCCCTCAATTGCAGCCTCCCTGAAGCATGCAAACTCCCTCTCCAGGAGACAGACGTTTTGTCGGGTCCGCACGGGACGTTCTTCATGGACAAGGCCCAGTCCAAGTTCTGGAAGAGCCAGCCCGATCGTCTCACCAAGCTTGGATATCCTGACTCGAACTCGCACCAGCTTGAGGCAGGATCGCTACAGCGCTACAAGAACGGGTTCGTCTCGATCCCGAAGGCGACAAATTCCGGTGTGCGACTCGACTCGGGTCCCATCTTCGACGCGTATCAGAAGTCGGGCTGGTACAAGAGCCCCTGGGGCCTGTTGCTGCAGGTTGGCACCAACGGGCAGTCAGCCACATTCAGCAATGGCACAGCGAGCATCAACAACGGCTCGGTCGTATTTACATATTCGAGCAAGAAGACGCAGTCTACGCCGAACGCGACGGACACTGAGTCGCAAGGCGTCCTCCCCGACGATACAAGTCACGAGTCCGGTACGGACGACGGGCCGACACCCGACGATCTTATGAATCCCGAATCCCCCGAGCCTGACTCGAATGTTCAGATCCCGGGCGACGACGAACTCGTGGAGGGCGACCTCGGAACGGAACTCGAGGCCGAGAACTCTGCATCGGAGCGCGGAGAGAGCGACTCGGGCGGGCTGCTCCCCGCCCCATGAGACGGCGTTGCGGTACTGGACGAGACGCGGGCAAGCTACTCCGTAACACCCTTTCAGACTCGAAAAGAAGCAGGCGGGTAAGATCGGCACGTGACCGAACACCCCGCTCTGACTGATCCTGAGTACGCGACTCCCGGCCGAAGTCGCGGCCTGCTCAGCGCGTTCCAGTATCGCTATGTGCTCTCGTTGCTCATGAAAAAGGGCGTCGCCACTCGTTACTACGGTTCGGCACTCGGTTGGGCGTGGTCGTACATACGCCCCATCGCGCAGTTCTTGATGTACTACGTGGTGATCGGAATTCTCCTCGGCGTGAACCGTGGCGTTGAGTACTTCCCGGTCTATCTCTTCTCGGGTCTCATCATGATCAACTTGTTCAGCGAGGTATTCCGCACCACCACCGATGCCGTGGTGAGCAATAAGGCGCTCGTTCGCAAGGTCTATCTCCCACGTGAGCTCTTTCCGCTCGCTTCAGCCGGCGGCGCCATCATTCATTTTCTTCCGCAGGCAACAGTGCTTCTGATCGTCGCGATCTTCCTGGGATGGACGATCACCTGGATGCAGGTCGTCGCGTTGCTCGCTGCGGTGGTCATAGTTTCTGTCTTCGGACTCGGCATGGGACTGGCCTTCGGCGCCCTGAATGTCGCATACCGAGACGCACACAACATCGTCGATCTGATTCTGATGTTCACGACCTGGGCGTCGCCCGTCATCTACGTATTCACGACTGTTCAGGCGCGCGCGCCGGAATGGCTCTTCCATATATATATGTCGAATCCGGTCACGAGCGCGGTGGAACTCTCGCACACGGTCTTCTGGGACCCCATTGCGAACGATCCGCACCGGCCCGAGCACCTTTGGACTTACGTGCTGATTGGTCTCGGACTCGCGCTCATCTCCATCGTCGTTGGGCAGCTCGTTTTCCGCCGGATGGAGGGTCGCTTTGCCCAGGATCTCTGAGACGGAAGCAGTTATGACACTCGAAAAGCCGGTGATCGTCGCGCATGAGATAGTCAAGACGTTCAAACTGAAGCACAACCACACCTTCAAGGAGACCTTTCTTTCGCTGTTCCGGAAGAAGGTGCCCGGGGTTGGAGAATTCCGGGCGGTGGACGGCGTGAGCTTCGAGGTTTCTCCTGGAGAATCCGTCGCGCTGCTCGGCAAGAACGGCTCGGGAAAGTCGACGACCCTGAAGGTCATCTCCGGAGTGTTGCAACCTGATTCGGGATGGGTGCGCACGCACGGCAGAGTTGGTGGGCTCCTTGAAGTCGGCGCCGGCTTTCACCCCGACCTCACCGGAAGAGACAATGTCTTTTTGAACGCTGCAATTCTCGGCATGTCGAAGAAAGAGACTGAAGCGCTCTTCGCTGACATCGTCGATTTCGCAGGCATCAGCGAGGAGTTTCTCGACACGGAGGTAAAGCGCTACAGCTCTGGCATGAAATCTCGACTCGGTTTCGCTGTCGCGATTCACACGCACGTGGATGTGCTCTTGGTTGACGAAGTGCTGTCGGTCGGAGACGCAGAGTTCCGAGCGAAATGCAATGAGCGCTTGCTGCAAATGCGAGAGCAGAACAAGTCGATGTTCATCGTCAGTCACAACATCGGCACGATAAAGAAGCTGTGCGACCGCGGAATCGTCTTGCAGAAGGGTCGCGTCATCTTCGACGGTCCGATCGAAGAGGCTGCAACCTATGTGACTCCGCCGAAGCGCCGCAAGAAGCGTGTTCAAAACTTCACGGAGTTCTCCGTCGCGCCTCAATTTCATCGACTCTTCGCCAATCCTGAGCGAAAACTCGGTCAGCCGGTCGAGAACGCGGTGGAGATCACTGAAAACGGCGGCGGATTGTCGCAGCGGTTCACGAGAAGCCTTGCGACGTATTCGGTGTCTCACGACAAGATCAGCTTCATCAGTTCAGGGAAGTTCTTGCAGAGCTACCTGGAGAACGGCGGGCCCTCCGGGCCATGGGGCTTCCCGCTCGGTCGCGCCCAGGGATCATTCGTCGATGGGGGAACTCGGAGTATTCAGTTCCAGCACGGTGTCGCATCGAGCACAGCAGCGAGCGAGGTGCTCTTCACCCCGCATGAGCGCCCGTCGGAACAGGAGCTCTCTCACGCGGGCGCGCTGAAGACCGCTGAGGCCCCGAGCAGCGCAGTCTCCGGCAAGACCCCCGCGAACAGGGACCAGAATTCCCCTCATCCGATGAAGGACCGCCGATGAACGTCGCGGTACTTTTTGCGGGCGGCATCGGCTCCCGGATGAATGCGGGATCCGTGCCCAAGCAATTTCTCGAAATCCACGGAAAGCCGATTATCGTTCACACCCTGGAGGTGTTCGAGAGCCATCCCGAAATCGATGCGATAGCCATCGCGATCCTTCCGCAAGGACGAGCCGAGCTCGAGAGGCTCGTGAAGCGTTTCGAAGTTTCCAAGGTGCGATGGATCGTCGACGGCGGTTCCACGGGGCAGGAATCGCGTCACCGAGCGCTTCAAGCGGTCGCAGCTGATTGCCCGCCCGACACGTTGGTGCTCGTTCACGACGGCGTGCGTCCATTGGTCGACCACGACTTGATCTCCGAGAACATTCGTGTCGCGTCCGAACGCGGCAACGCCATTACATGCACGAAGATCAGCGAGACGATCGTGGTCTCCGAATCCGACGAGATCGACGACGTGATCCCCCGAGACCACCTCTACGCCGCACGAGCACCCCAGACGTTCCACCTCGGCGAGATTCTCGACCTGTACAACCAGACTGCTGCATCTGGGGAACATGACACCATCGACTCGTGCACTGTGATGCGTCTAGCTGGCCGATCCCTTTATCGAGTTGTCGGACCGACGACGAACATCAAGGTCACGACCGGCGATGATCTCGTCGTTGCCCGCGCATTCTTCGCGCTCACCGAGCACGAGACGCTGTTCGGGCGGGAGGCCTCACGCTGATGAGCATGCGTACCCAGGTTGTGAATGACGATATTGCACGCGTGGTGGCCGAGGATCTTCCCTGGTTTGAGCTGCAAGACGCCCGGGTGCTCGTCACCGGCGCGAATGGCATGATTCCGTCGGTGGCGGTGCTCGCTCTCCTCGAGGCAAATCGAACGTTCGGACTGAATCTCACGGTTTACGCGTTAGTGCGAAACGCTCAGCGCACACGCGAGATTTTCGATGACCTGTTCGAGAGCCCGGCTCTCGTCGTTTGGGAGCAAGACGTGACCGCGCCGCTTCCGACGACAGTGGCGATGACGCACATCATCCACGGAGCGAGCGCGGCACAGCCGAAGAAGCACGCAACCGATCCCGTTGGTACATTGAACGCCAATCTGAGGGGTACGCAGAATCTTCTTGATGCGGCGGTCTCTTGGGGCTCTCGGTCATTCGTCCTCATGTCATCCGCAGAAATATACGGCGACACCTCGGGCATCTCGGGAATGATCTCCGAAGACGACTACGGGACGATTGACATTCTGAGCCCTCGCGCCTGTTACTCCGAAGGCAAGCGGGCGAGCGAGACGATCGCGGCCGTGTATAGCCACCAGTACGGCATCAGCTATACCGCTGCGCGCTTCGGCCACGTCTACGGCCCCGGACTCCGTGCAGACGACGGGCGAGTACAGGCAGACTTCGCCGGTGATGTCCTCGCAGGTCGTGACATCGTTCTGCAGAGTGCCGGACTCGCGCAGCGAACGTACACATACGTTTCCGATGCGGTGACCGGCCTCTTTACAGCGATGCTTCGGGGAAGCAATGGCGCTTTCAATGTGGCTGATGCGTCCGGACTCGTAACGATTCGAGGCTTAGCAGAAACCTTTGTGTCCGCGCGTGCCGAAAAGCACTTGCAACTCCAGTTCGACCAGGGGGTCGAATCTGCGGGGACGAGCCCGATTCAGTTCCTCGGCCTCGACAGTGCGAAGCTTCGCGCACTGGGGTGGAATCCTCGAGTGCCGCTCGACGAGGGAGTCGATCGATTCCTGACCCACTTGGAACAGCAGTCTGAGCCGGCTGCTTAACTCCTGATGCTGATGATGAAGCGCGCCGTTCCCCTTGCGCAGCAACTGATCGTGATGCTGCTCGCGGGCGCCGCGTTGATCCTTGCACAAGCTGGTTTCACCACCCCCGGAATCGCCACCTGGGGAGTCGGCTACTTGTGGTGCATCTTGCTCGCTCTGCCGGACCGTCGGGCGCGAGCACGGGCAGTAGGTCTCGTGACTCGAGCTCTCCTGGTCGTTGCGACGCTACTTCTCGCATCTCGGTTCGCACCGAGCGACCCGCTGTTCCTCTATTGCGCGGTGCTCTTGGCGCTGCTCTTGTTCGCGGCCGAACAGATGCTTGCGAGGCTTCCGACAACGCTCCTTGCTCGGTCGTCGCACCTCAACGGCACCGACGCTCCAGCGGCTCTCCCCCGACTCAAGAAGGCGTCCGCTGTCGCATGCGACTTGTTGCCTCCGTCGTTACTGATCCCCTCACTGCTGCATGCATCGAGCTCCTACAGCCTTCTCTTCTGCCTTGCGGTGGGAATCGTACTCGGCCTCGCCTGGTTGCAGCATATCCTCAGCATCCGCAATGACCGACGGGACTTTTCCTCCCTCCCCGCCCGCATGGAAGCGGCTGGCCCCGTATTTCTCATGCATTGGGACGCGCCCGGGGAGTCGAGATACCAGCTCGACATGTGGCTCCCGCACCTCGCGGACCTACAAATCCCCTTCGTTGTTCTCGTCCGAAATCCAGAGGCCTTCCGAAGCGCCGTAATGGCGGCAGGGCCGACTCCGGTAGTGCTCGCCCCTCGTCACACCGACGTCGAGCGACTGCTGGTCCCGTCCGTGCGAGCAGTCCTCTACGTCAATAACGCAGATCAAAACAACCAGATCCTCCGCTTCGAGGGACTGACCCACATCATGCTCAGTCACGGGGACAGCCAGAAAACGACGAGCTCCACGCGTATCTTCCGGCTGTTCGATCGCATCTACCTGGCGGGCCAAGCCGGGATCGATCGTTTCAAGCAGAGCGGTGTCGATATCCCGTCTGAGCGGTTTGCGATCGTGGGGCGGCCGCAGGTTCGAGGGATCAAGCAGGACCTGACGCCGATCAGCGAGAAGTCGACGCCGACTGTCCTGTACGCTCCGACCTGGATGGGGGACTTCAAGGATTCCTCGTATACGTCGCTCCTGTACGCGCGCGGCCTCATAGAGCTACTGCTCGAACGAAACTGCACGGTGATCTTCCGTCCGCATCCCTTCACCGACCGGCACCATGAGACGGCCCAGGCGGCCGCTGACCTCCGCGAACTTTTACGTCGCGACCAGGAAGATCATGGTCGGGGGCACCTCTACGGCAGCGTCCCTGAAACCGAAATGACGCTGCACGATTGCTTCAATCGCAGCGACGCCATGCTCGCCGACATTTCAGCCGTTGTCGCGGACTATCTCTACTCGGGAAAACCTCTCGGCGTATTCGTTGATGATCCGCAGTTGCGGGACAGCACCGAATCGGAAGGCAGGTACCGGTTCGGAAGAGATCCTTCGGAGTGGACCGAGCAGTTGGATCGCCTTCTGGTCGAGGACCCGTTACGCGACCGTCGACGCGAAGCCACCCGTTACTACCTCGGCAACGCGGATGTCGAGCCGCCTGACACATTGTTCGCCGACGTCGCTCTCGCGGATATCGTGGGGTCCTCGCTCATGTCGGGCCACAACGAGCCAGGAGACGACCTGCGTTAGGATACTGTCTTATCTGACCAATGCGAGCTCGGCCCGCTTTCTGAACACGAGACGAACGCTGGTGAAATTCGTCTCGCACTCTCACGGTATGGGGAAGTTCGTGAGAAGGCATGAGCAAGGAGACCCACCGGAGCATGAGAACCTACGATTTCAGTGATCTCAAGGACATTGCAACAGATGCGGAGCATAAAGCTCAGCTGTTGGAGTTGTTGATCGAATTTGACCGCTTCTGCGAAAAGCACGGACTCACGTACTATCTCTCCGGCGGTACCCTGCTCGGGGCCGTTCGGCATCAAGGCTTCATCCCGTGGGACGATGACGTTGATATTAATATGCCGAGGCCGGACTGCGAAAAGCTCATGGAGCTGAGCGGTGGACGCATTGGCGAGTTCGAGCTGCGTCCGCCAAACACGTCGCCGAGTTACTTCGCGTACCACTGGAAGCTTTACAACGACAAGATCCTTGTGGCGAAGCGCAAGCAGGGCAAGATCGGTAAGAAGGTATATCCGATCTTCCTCGATATCTTTCCGATCGATGGACTGCCCGATACCGACAGCGAGAACGAGCGGCATTACGCTGAAATCCGGCAGCATAAAGACCGTGTCAACCATGCCCGCGGTGTGCGACGGTACCGCGGGAAGAACCCCTACCGCTGGCTACGCAATCGGTTAGCGACACGCATTCTCCGCGCGCAGGGAGTCGAGACGCTCTTCCGCAACGTCATCGATCACGCAACGTCGATCAAGTATGACCGCGCGGACTATGTCGGCGTCATGATGACGAACGTGCACACCACAGAAGAGCGCGTATCCAAAGCCGAGTACACACCCGTCGTGAGGCTGGAATTCGAGGGGCACCTCCTTTCGTGTCCCGCCGGTTACGACACGTACCTCCGTCAGCTCTACGGGCCGAAATACATGGAGTGGCTCCCCCCGCATAAGCGGTTGTCACGTCACGATCTCATCCCCTTCGTCGCTTACGCCGAAGGAGAGAAGCCGAGCCAGGCCGTCATCGATCCCACGGACACGGTCGTGATGCCCGAAGTTGCGGATGACGAAGAAATGCACGATGAGAATGTCTAACGCGGCAAGGTCACGGAGAGGTCGAGTGCTATGAAGATCGCCATGTGCGGGCTCGTGAAGAGCGAGAACCTCGGGGAAATGTTCATCGCCCGCAGCCTCGAGCATCTCATCGTAGACCGAATGCACGCGAGGCAACCCGACATCGACATCGAATATGTGGAGGTCGATCTACTCGGTCGCAACGACACCATCGTCGAGCTCGACGATCCGCGTGAGCGTCGCCTTCGCAATTACTTTGGATACAGCGAGAAGGGGTTACTGACCGAACGGCTGTTCCTTTCCCTGCAACGTCGCGGGCGCCAGGCGAAGAGCCGTGCTGCGCAGAACGCCATCAGCCGCGCGCGTCACTTGATCTGGAAGTTCGGTCGCAACTATCGTCGTCGTCTCGCCTCATACTTCGACATGAAGTTGGAAGGCGTCGACTACATCGTGATCGATGGGGCAGGTCTACTCGAGTACAGCTACAACGAGTATCACTGGTCGCTGCTGCTGATCAGTCAGTACGCTGAGCGCCACGGGCTCAAAGTGGTCTACAACGCCATCGGCAGGGCAGGTGCGTTCGATGAGCGCGACTTCGGCAGCAGAATTCTCAAGCGTGCCATCCGATCGACGGCTGTCGAATACGTTTCCGCCCGGGACAACATCGAGGCCGTGCAGGCCTGCGCTGGTCCACAGCACCAGGTCAAGCTACTGGCGGACTCGGCCTTCTGGATGAAGGAGGCGTACGGCATCGATACCTCCGTCGAGCGCAAGAAAATCGGCATCGGTCTTATCCGCGGAAACTCATTGCAGGGATACGGCGTCGAGTTCGGCGGCAAGGAGTGGACGACGCTTTTCGCGGGCATCGCGAAGACACTGCGCGCACGAGGCTATGAGTTCGAATTCTTCACCAACGGCTTACCGGGCGATATCAAACTCGGGCAGCGCGTATTGAAGCGTCTGAAGCTGGACGATTCATATCTCGTGGAGCGACCCGTTGACGATGAGGTGCTTGTCGACACGATCAATCACTATAAAGCCATCATCACTTGTCGGATGCACTCCTCGATCGCCGCCTTCACTATGGGAGTGCCTTCGGTCATCCTCTCTTGGAATGACAAGGTCGAGCACTTGATGTCCAGTGTCGGCTATCCGGAGCGCGCGATTCAGCAGAAGGACTTCGAGCCCGGGTTCATCGTTGATGCGATGGAACGCGCTGTCCGTGAAGGAATCGACCCCGAGAAGCTCGGAACGATGAAAGCCAAGGCGCAAGAAAGCGTCGACGACTATCTAGAGTTGATCGTGAACGCATCACACCGAACTCATGCAGGACTCCCGGGAGCATCTCGATGATTACAGCACTACTGACCGCGGCGGGCACCGGCTCCCGTATGAACCAGGACATCCCGAAGCAGTTCATTCATGTGAAGAATAAGCCTCTCATTGTCTATACCCTGGAGGCGTTTCAAAACCATCCGTTGATCGACGCGATCGTCATCGTGACGCTTCCGTCTTGGATCGACGTCGTGTCCGCGTACGCGAAGCAGTACGGGATAACGAAGCTGCAGGCGATCGTCCCGGGTGGTGCGACCGGGCAGGAATCCATCTTCAACGGCCTCGCAAAGATTCAGGAGGGCGGCGCCACCGCGGAGGACGTCGTGATGATTCACGACGGCAACCGATGCCTCGTCTCGTCGGAGATCATCTCTGAAAGCGTGGCGGGCTTCAAGGAGAACGGTAGCGCTGTGGCCGCCATCCCGTGCGTCGAGGCAGTGTTCCGAAGCGACGACGGTGGCGTATCTTCGCAGGAGTCCATTCCCCGCGAGCAGCTCTTCCGCACCCAGACGCCTCACACCTATACCCTCGGCAAGCTCCTGTGGGCGCACGAGGAAGGAAAGGAACGGGGAATCGCCGACACGGCTGCTTCTTGCGTCTTGATGCACCAGCTCGGTGAAACTGTTCATTTTTCGGCAGGATCGGAACAGAACCTCAAAATCACCACGATGGATGATCTGTATATTTTTGAGGCGATCCTCGATGAGCGCGCCGCACGTAGTTGATCCAGTGTCGCTGAATGAGCCCTATTGGGAAGATCTCGGCATCGTAGCCGGTCAGATCCCTCAGGTGGAGCAGTTGCGCGGGGCCCGTGTTCTGGTCACCGGCGCGACGGGAATGATATGTTCTGCCGTTGTTGATGTGCTCTTGTTCATGAACCGGGAGCACTCGGCTGGTATCACCGTGTACGTCGCGGGTCGCAACCGCGAGGAAGCCGCGCGACGATTCCGGAGCTTCGACGAATCCGATGGGCTCGTCTTCGTCCCTTACGACGCAACGGCTCGGGCCGCTGTCGACCTCGAGAAGGACGTCGACTTTGTGATACACGGCGCGAGTAATGCGAGCCCCGCTTTGTACGCCGAACGGCCGGTCGAGACGATGCTGGCAAATATCCTCGGGCTCTCGACCATGTTCGAGCTTGCGCGCGACAGAAACGTGCGACGCGTACTCTATATTTCCTCGAGTGAGGTGTACGGCCAGAAATCAGACATGGAACCGTACGGCGAAGACGACTACGGGTACCTCGACATCCTGAACGAACGGGCGAGCTATCCGTCATCGAAACGGGCGGGCGAGTCACTTTGCGTCGCATACGGCATGGAGTACGCGATTGACTCGGTCATCGTTCGGCCGGGCCACATCTACGGGCCTTCGATCCGCGACGCTGACAACCGGGCTTCGGCCGAGTTCACACGCGTCGCGGCACGCGGAGACGATGTCGTCCTGAGGAGTAAGGGACAGCAGCTCCGCTCCTACTGCCATTCGCTGGACTGCGCGTCGGCAATCCTCGCTGTCCTCCTCGTCGGCGAGTCCTCGAACGCCTACAACATCTCGAACCCGAACTCGATATGCACGATGAGCGATATCGCGGAGGCTATTGCGCGGTCGGGCGGAGTGAATCTCGTGTACGACATCCCTGAATCGTCCTCTGAACTCCACAACTTAATGACGAATTCTTCACTGACGTCGGACAAGTTGGAGGCGCTGGGCTGGAAGCCTGTATTCGGGCTCGAGCTTGGCGTGTCACGAACCATGGCAGCGCTCTCGGCACGCCAGGGTGCTTTCGCGCTGTAGGGCGCCTCTTATGTGGGTAAGCGGGTGAACAGCGGAGCCGTGAACCAACTGCAAGAACAACGCGGAACGAGAGTGGCCTCGTCGCTACCAGCGTCAAGAGGGTGAGATGACGGAGCCATCGCAACGATACATGGAACTCGAGGGTCTTCGAGGAGTCGCTGCAGCGATGGTGGTGGTCTACCACTTCGTGGCTTTGTTCTTCCCGGCGATGCGGCGCGGGGACATGACCCTCGCGCACACCCGTTACGAAGAGCACGTCTACGGAACACCGTTCACGCTGATCTTCTCTGGCGGCCTCGGAGTGGCGATATTTTTCGTGCTCAGCGGTTTTGTTCTCTCGATTGGTTTCTTCAAGACCAGAAACGAGAGCATCGTCATCAAACTAGCAACGGGTCGGTACTTCCGATTGATGATCCCGGCGCTCGCTTCAGTTATCCTGGCGTGGATAATCATCCAGTTTGGAGCGCACGATCTAACGAATGCCGCGGGCCAACTCGCAAATTCCAACGAACTCTCCAATAAGTGGAAAGACAATCCGAGCTTCTTCGAAGTGTTGAAGGCTGGGATGTACGACATCTTCGTCGATTACAAAGCGGAGAGTCACGTAATCAATCATCCCCTTTGGACGATGCATGTGGAGTTCGTCGGTTCCTTCATCGTGTTCGGGTTCCTTATGCTGTTCGCCAAGTCATCATATAGATGGATTTGCTACATCGCACTCACTCTCGCATTCGTCGATACCTGGTACCTCGCATTCCTTGTCGGTACGGCGATCGCAGACGCGTACAACCTGGGCTGGTTCGAGCAGTTGAAGCGGTGGTATGTCACGATCCCCGTGTTCGCGCTCGCATTGATCTTTGCCATGTACCCTCGGACGAACCCGGATGAGACCGTATACCGATATCTGGATCTCTCTACCTTCGGAATACCGGAACGTGTCCTCTACCTTACGGTGAGTGCAGCACTGCTCATGCTCGTGGTCTTACTCAGCAGCTGGGTCGGCCGGTTCCTCCGTCTCGGCTTCATGGTCCGTCTCGGACACTTGACCTTCTCGTTGTATTTGACGCACGTCTTCGTCATCTACACCGTCGCCTCGGCGGTCGTCCTCTGGCTGCACGAGACACTCGACTATGGCTGGGCTGTTGGAGTAGCGGCACTCATTTGTGTTCCGGTTTTCTGGCTCGTCGCGTACCTTTTCGAGCGCTTCATTGATGCACCTGCCATCAAATTCGCAAAGTACACCGGATCCATCTTCCGAGGAGAGCGAAAAATCAAAGCGCCGCGTCGTTCGGTGATTTCTTCCCCTTAGCAGGTCACGCTCACGGATGTTCTTCGCTCGAGCGGGAGCGTGCACATCCACCCGCGATACCAGTCGCGGTCGCCATCTCAAGCAATACTTGCGTCCGGCACGGTGAGAAGACTGCGCTGCACATTCGACCAGCCGTAACTCGAAGTACTCACGATGCGCACCGCTCAACGATCCATCCGAGTAAGCTGAATCGAAAGTAGCGCACACGGCGGGTACCGACGACTCGCTCTTGCTACCGATTCGACCACTGCATGTTACCGAACCACATAGCTCAACACCTGCCGCGTACTCCAAAGTAATTCAGCCGAGCTGAGTACTTGAATTGCCGAACGAGATTGGGTGACCGTGCCAACAGACGCCGCTTCTCACCGTCGAAAGAAGTCGGCGCTTCCCGCCGATCCGACGCTGTTGCGCCTCGACAATTCGCATAATTTCGCGAAGGCCTCCGACGCAGCAAACGAAGCCCTCCAGTACATTCGATTTAGTTCGTCAGAGGCCGTGAACGACGACGTCGTGTTCTACGAAACCATGTCGGGTCAGCGGATAAGCGATAGCCCGCTCGCGATGTTCGATTACCTACGCTCTCGACCTGAGTACGGACGACTTACGCATGTATGGTCTGCGAGCTCCAATGCACCGGTGCCGAAGAGGTTTCTCGGCCAAGAAGACGTGATCATCGTGCAACGCGGCACTGAGAGCTACGCGTACTTCCTAGCGTGCGCTGGTCGAGTCATCACCAACGGCGCACTTCCCAGTTTCTTTCGACGACGGCCCCAGCAAAGCGTTTTGAATACTTGGCATGGCATTCCCTTTAAGAAGATTGGTCGCAACCTCGCTCGGACAAAGCTCGGCGGCCCAGCAGGAGCCACCAGTACCTTCATAAAGTCCACACATGTCATCTCGCCGTGCAAGTACTTCACCGATGCGATTGCCTCAGCGTACTCGTTGAAGGGTGTCTCGCATGCGCGGTGCGCCGAGACCGGGTATCCACGCATCGACGTCGTCTTGGACTCCAGCCCTGAGCAGAGAGACCGGGTTCGCCTCGCCGTTGGTCTAGAGGCTGAAGGGCATTCTCCCGAGCGGCGCCCCGTCGTTCTATGCGCCCCGACCTGGCAATGGGACGAAGATGTCTCGACCATCAGTCAGCGTCGTATTGCCGATCTCGACGCGCTTTCCATACTGGACATTGAACTTCTCTATCGTGGGCATCACAAGACCGAAGCTCTCGTTGCGGACAGTGCCGTCGGCGGGAGCTCTCGCCGCGTGCTCATTCCGCCGCTCAGCCTCTCCACCAGCGAGCTGCTCCCGGTCGTAGATATTCTCATCACCGACTACTCGAGCGTCTTCTTCGACTTCTTGCCGACCGGGCGCCCGGTGGTCCACTATCTGCACGACCTTGACGACTTCGCCCGAACCCAGGGGCTCTATCTGTCCACCGACGAACTTCCGGGATCTCAAGCGTTCGACCGCGAACAGCTGGTCGCACGAGTCGCCGCGGAGGTCGAGCACTTGCGTCAAGCGTGGCCAAGCCGAGATTTTTCACAGAACCCGTTGCAAGGAGAACCGTACAAGCGGGCGCAGAAGCGATTCTGCCCGCATGAGGACGGAGGCTCAACGCGACGTGCGGTGGACTTCTTCTTCCGCGATGAAGCTTCCGGCATTTCCGTAACTCAGTTCACGGAGGCGCGTCACTCGGAGGGTTTTTGGATGGGGGCGCTCGCGAAGACGCTCGAGACCGAAGGCTTCCTTGCGTATGCGGCACGGCACAGCACAGCGAAGAGCTCCGATTTCGCGGTGCTATACGACAACAAGTCGTCGCGTATCAGCACATGGAGTAGCAATCTCATGAAGCAGCTCCGCGCTCAATGCGCCACCGTGCCAATGAGGAAAATGCGTCCAGTTCTTCTACCCGAAGAAGTAGACGTCTACTCTGCATTTGTAGAGCAGGACTCCCTCGTCTTTTCCGATGCTGCTGCTCAGATCTTTGAGAACGAGATCCTTCGAGAAGTGTTTTCACGCGAATACCATCGGCATTTGGATGAAAAGCAGTTCGACGCGCTTCATCTTGCCCCGACTCTCTCGAACCATGATCTCGGGCTCGCGGTGTTCGCGCTCAACCTTGGCGCTCCGCCGACACCCGACAGCAAGCCGTTCTCGCATCTCTCACCTGAAGAGTTCGGTAAACTGTGCGCGTCTCGGGTCTCGGCCTTGGATTCGCATCAATTGCAATTGCTTGCACTGCAGATAAAGCTCGATCACACCAGATCGAAGGCCAGCCGGATGTCCGAGAAGATCGAGCGGCAGCAGACGCGTCTGTCCTCCCAACGTCAGCGCATCGAACGGCAGAGTCGCATGCTCACAGAGTCCAAGCGTCAGATCGAGTCTCTGAAGCGGCAGCTGTCCGAGCATGAGAGTTCACTCTCCTGGAGGCTCACCGCACCCTTGCGCGCACGAGGATCGCGGTCGGAAAAGTAGAGCCGATGCCCGTATCAGCGCTGCATGAGCTCTTCGATACGGTCGACGATTCGGACAGCCGCGAGCCCATCATCGATGCTGCCGCATCGTTGCAAGAAGGATTCGATCTTCGTCCCGTACACTCCCTGGTCGAACTCCTCGATGTTCTTCAGCAAGCCCTCATTCGAAGTCGCCATCGTGAAGGGAGTGTCAGCAAAGTCGTGGTAAAAGCCGCGTTGACGTGAGTAGGTCTCGATATCGGTTGAGAACAGGAAGGCTGGCTTCCGAGTATTGATGTAATCGCACACCCAGCTCGAGTAATCGCTGAGACCAGCATCCGCGACGACAAGAAGCTCCTGCATATCGGGGTATAGCGAAGCGTTGTAGCAGTAAGCCGGAAGTCCGGCGAGAACAGCCTCGGACTCCAATTTGTCCCTGTGGTGCGTGCGGATTAGCACGTCCCATTCGCCGCTGAATTTGCGTGCCATCGCGCCCCTGAGCGTCGCGACATTGATGCCGTTCAGTGGGTCCGAACCGCGGCCGTCATCGTGCGTTGGTGCGCAGAGGAGGAACTTCTGTCCTCGGTCTCGTATGCCAAGACGGTCCAGTACCTTTTTCCGAAGTGTCGCCACCTGATCCGGCGCTCGGTCGAACAACACGTCGTTCCGGGCGTGGCCGAGCCTTGCCTTCTCGACATCCGGCCAGTAGGTGCTCGAGAAGACGCTGTCTTCGAACGTGCTGTTGGTCACAGCCAGGTCTGTCTGCGCGTTTTCGAGACGCCGCATCCCCTCGTAGTACTTGCGGTCGCCGCCCGCGCCCTCAAGCTTTTTGAGCCCGAGAGAACCATGCCAGGTCTGCAGCCAATACTGTCCGGATCCCTTTTCCGCTCCCGAAACCTGCAACGTGTGGCCGTTCTGCACGACGACTTTCGCGCTCGCGAGAGCTTCGAAATAGCGCGCTGTGCCGTACGGCACGAATTTGAACTCCTCAGGAAATGGACCGATCGACCAGTCACGCAGTACCCACGTGATTTCCCAAGGAAGCCGACGACGGAGAATCTCTTCGGCGATGTACTTCGGATTGCACGTGTATTCGCCCTGCATCGTCATCATCACTATCGAGCGGTCGTTGATTTCTGACCGCTGAGCCAGCCACCGCTTTCCGATACGTGCGAGTAGCGCGTCTCCTTTTGCGGCGAGCTTGCGCTGCAGCAGCAGTCTCACTCCTCGGACGCCGAGTTGGACGCCTCGGAAGAGAATCTCGCACGCACGAAATGGCGCACCGATGATACGGGAGACCAACTGGCCCTCGATGAGACTATTCACTTCGCGCCCCTCCCCCAATGCTGTCCAGGAAGTCCCCGAGATGACGCCGAGTCCTCTCTCGCAGTTCATCCCGGATGGCAACGTCAGGCGCCGGCAGGTCATTACGAGTGAGCAGCGCCGCGATCTTTCGCGAGTCGAGTTCGGATTCGTCGAAGTATCGATCCTTCAGGCCGGTGATCTGTGTCAAGAATTGCAGCTTCTCGCCCCAGATGAGGCCGACCACCGGAACATCGATCGCATATGCCGTGATACCGGCGTGCATTCGGGCGCTCAAGATGATGTCAAACCCGGCCACCGTATTCACGAACTCTCGTGAAGTTGCAGGGCGCCGAACGAGCTGGTCTGGTCGTAGGTTCATAGTTTTCACGAGACTGGCACCGAACCTTTCGTCCACGGCCATCCCATTCGAAAACAGAACGAAGTCGGCGCCGAGACGTTGCAGTTCTGCGATCAAGCTCCGATAGAAATTCACGATACTTGCCGGGGAAACCCCGCCGCCGTAATCGGAGAAGTTATTCGGATTGATCAGGTTGATACCGATCCGGTTCCCGACGACTCTTTCCGACGCATTCGGAGCCGGTTCCTCAATGCCCATATCACCGAGCCAGAACACGGGATCCCCGACACGATCTGTCTGAGTCCTGGGGTTGGTGATGTAGCGCCGCTGCAAAGTATCAAGGTCATCCCGCGTGGTGATGACCTTGACCACATCGAGATTCAACACTTCCTTGAGCCGCTGGCAGCGAAAATCTGTCTCGCTATACCCTTCGACCCCTACGGCATTCATCATCACTGGTATGCCCCGCTTGTGAGCGGTCGTCAGAATAAGTTCGTCGAGATAGTTCAAGCCCTGCGTCTTGAACTTGATGAACCCTCCGCCTGCGAAGACGATCGCATCAAGGTTCCTCACGTAGCGGTCGAAGTACCACCCGAGCTTGATTCGCGTGTACCAGTAGTTGAAATAGTAGAGGTTGCGGGTACCGCGAAAGATCGAAAGGACGGCACGTTCGGTGCGCTTCAGCACATCTGCAAAAAGGAAGTTGAGCTTACGCCTGCCTGTGAAGACGCCCGGCCCTCGAGGATCGACATCGATGTCAACAAGCAGAACGTCAGGGTCATGAGAACGCAGCAGAAACTTCGCGGACTCCACCAATAGGTAGTCGCCGACATTTCCATTCGTTGTCAGGCCAACGACGCCCACCGTTCTTCGCATACGAGGGCAAGTATAGATGACCGAAATTCCAGGCTCCCGAGAGGTGCGGCTTCGACACATCGGGCTCCCCTGCTCGAGGCCGCCGGCGGCGGGCCTACGCGAGCTTCTCCATCCGATACAGGAAGGCAGCCATCGCACCTCGCGAAATCTTGCTCGTCGGGTTGAAGAGCGGCTTCCCCTTCGCCTGCGCGGTGCCAGTGAAGATCTTCCGCTCCCTCGTCCAGGTGATCTCCCGGTAATACTTGTGGGATGTCGGAATATCGGCATAGGGTGACACTTTCGGCGGACGGTAGTCCTGAGGAGCCTCGAGACTGTAGAAGAAGATCGCCGCTTCTTGACGCGTGAGTGCCGCGGACGGCTTATAGAGCCGCCCCTTCGCCGAGGCCGCGCCGACGGAAAGCCCAGAACTCTTCATCCACGCCATCTCACGGAAGAACTTATGGGAGGGCTTGATGTCGACGAACGGGGACGAAGCCGGCGCAGGGACCGACTTGTCGGCACTCAACCTGTAGAGGAAGACAGCCGTCTCGGCCCGGGTGACATATTCTCCCGGGTTGTAGAGCGGTTTGCCGTTTTTCTGCCGGCTCCCTGTCGACAGACCCGAGGAGTGCATCCAGGCGGTCTGACGGTAGAACGTGTGCGAAGCAGACACATCGGCGAAGGGGGCCCGCGATGGCAGCGCTGGAGTGCCCCGCACCTTCACGATCGCGGACGTTCGATCCTGTGTCACATACGCCGCTTTGGAGCCCGTCACTCGCACCGAAATGCGACGGAGAACGTCTGTTGGCGCGACGCGGAGCGTCGCCTTCGTAGCACCTGGAATAGGCGAGCCGTTACGAAGCCACTGGTACTTCACCGTGACGGGTCCCGGCCCCCAACTTCCGGCGTGCGCCTGCAGCGTGCCACCAGGCTTCGCGGTTCCGGTGATCCCGGGAGCTCCAGCCGCAATCTCACCGGGCGCCACTAGATACGTCTTCGAAGAACGGGAGACGGGCGCGTAGCCGGGCTTCGTGCCTTCCGACTTCACACTGACCTTGGTATTCAGGTCAGCCGGCGTCAACGTATAGCTACGAGAGGTCGCCCCGGGAATCGCCTTTCCGTCGCGTAACCATTGGAACGACTGCGTCACGGGCTTCGGGCCCCAAGCGGTGACACTGCCCGTGAGCTTTTCGCCCACGCGCATTTGGCCGGTCACCTTCGGCGCCGCGGCCGCGCTTATGGTTTCGATCCCGATCGCGCGTGGATGCGAACCGACGCGCCACGACACCGCTGAATAGCCCATCGCCGGCAACTGCAGTTTCGATGTGGCGAAACTCGAGCCGGCGCTGAGCGCCACGCGAACCCCGCCTGTGCCGAAAGCTGCAACGTCTGCCCGACCGTCGCCGTTCACGTCCGTGACCATGCGCGGTTGGCGATCCGCCCCCCACTTGAGGGCTCCGAACTCGCTCGACCAACGCACCGGCGCCGCGAAGCTCGAGCCGGTGCTCACCGCGACGGTCACCCCGGCCTGATCGAAACCGACGACGTCTTCGCGGCCATCGCCGGTGATGTCGGCGAGCACGCGCGGGTGCTGCCCTACTTGCCAGCCCGCACCTGTGCCGAATCCGGCGACCCACCTGGTCATCCCTCGAAGCGCGCTGCCGGTGTTCAGTGCCACATAGACCCCGTCGGAGGCGAAGCCCACGACATCTGGCCGCCCGTCGCCGTTCACGTCCGCGAGCGTGCGGGGGTGACTCATCCCCGTCCATCCGCTTGAGAGACCGAAGCCCGACGACCACCGTTTCGCCGTGCTAAATCCAGATCCAGTGCTGAGTGCCACGTGCACGCCACTCGAGTTGATCCCCACGATGTCGTCCTTGCCATCGCCGTTCATGTCTTCGAGCCAGCGCGGATTCTCGACCGTTGACCAGCCCTTCACCGTGCCGAACCCGGCGTACCATCGCTTCGCCGAGCTGAATTTCTCGCCCGTGTTGGGTGCGACGTACACGCCGTCGGAAGCGAAGCCGACCACATCGGGGCGGCCATCTCCCGTGACGTCGGCGAGCGTGCGCGGGTGGTGCTGTACGGACCATCCCGAGCCGAGGCCGAAGCCAGTGACCCACCTGCTCCCAGCGGTGAATTTCCCTCCGGTGCTCGTCGCGACGTAGACGCCGTCGTTCGCGAAGCCGACCACATCGGACTTGCCGTCGCCCGTCACATCGACGAGAGTGCGCGGGTGCGACGCTGAAGACCAGCCCATCTTCGTACCGAACCCGCTCACCGCACCCTGCATCGAGCTGTAACCGGAAGCCGTGCGCAGCGAAACCGACACCGCGTTCGGCCCAAAACCTACCGCATCAGGGAGGCCGTCACCGTTGACGTCCGAATTCCAGGGAAGCAACTGCTGCGTATCGTCGATTCCATCGCCGTCGGCATCGGGCATCAGTACCGCGGTCGTCGCCGGTGCTGAGACCGCGGTGGGGCGGTATCCGGCACGGTTCGCGGTGACCTCAACGCTGATCTTGGCCCCGGCGTCAACGAGCTGCGGCTGGTACGTCTTGCCGGTCGCTCCAGCGATCACGGTGCCGCCTCGCTTCCAGCGATAGCTGTATGACGTCGGCGCGGGCGACCAACCTGAAGTAGAAGCGGACAACGTTCCGTTCACCATCGGTGCACCGCTCACCGACGTCTTGCCGGATTTCGTGAAGGGCTTCACCAAATCCTTGATGTGGATGTAACCCTGGAACTGGCTACGCGGCACGACGCGCGTGCTGTAGGCACCCGCCCAGCCAGCGTTGTACTCCTCGATCACGACCCGGCCATCGCTCAAGACGTCGGCGACCCACGCGACGTGACCGAACTGCGACGCATCTCCGTACCAGGGGCCGCTCCACGCGACCGCACCGACCTGAGGCGTCGTGTCCACGCGGATGCCGAGGCTCCGCGCCGAATCCGCCCATTGACCGGCGTCGCCCCAGCGGTAGAGCCCGCCGTACTGGTTCGAGAACGGCACTCCGTTCGCCGAGTTCAGCCGCCACGAGACGAATGAAGTGCACTGGCGGTACGCGAAGTTCCACTCGTCCCAAATGTTGTCGCTCTGGTACGGCCACGGCAGTCGCTTGTACTTGGCGGGGTAGTCATCTCCGCGGAGCGCCGTGCCGCTCGCGCGAAGGGCGCGGAAGCGCTGTTGCTCCTGCTCTTCTTCGCTCGGCACCCGCTGCTCTTCGGGCCCGGGAGAGTTCGAGGTCAGGCCTCCGTTCGCGCCGCGGGACTCATCAGGATCGGCGCCTGCGGCGCTCCCATCTGCCTCGACACTCTCCTCCAGAATATCGGCGTCGTCCGCATTCGCTCCGGGCTCCACGGGATCCACCGCCGTAGCGTCGACGCCAGCATCCGCGGAGCTCTCAGCGCCCTCGGGCGACGTCGTGGGTTCGCTCGGGATCGCGGAGCCGTCATCGACCCCGCCGCTGGCGCCGTCCGCCGCGCTCTCCCCGGGTCCCGTCGCACCCGCATCGCTCGCGGCGTCGGCCTCGAGGCGCAGCGCTCCGGCTCCGACCGCGTTCGCCGTCGACGCGGTGAGCACGGTCGGCAGCGACAGCACCACCAGGAACGTGAGTGCAGCCGCAAGGCTCAGGGCGCAGACGCGGCGAAGCCGCGCGATCCGCATCGCCGTTCGTGCATGCCGAATCGCCAACATCGTCCCTCCCGACGTGGGCGACCCCGATGGGCGCCCGGTGCTAGGCCCCCACCCAGCAGAGATAATGTAACACCCGCCGCGAGTGCTCTAAACAACTTCTCCCGAGCGTGCAGCATGACGCGCCGCGGCGCGTCAAAATTTCGGCGGCGGATCAGGCGCGGTCGCCGGGCAGCCCGCGACTAATGAGCCCGCGGAACAGCACGCGCTTCACGCTCGCCGGCAGCAGGCGATACGCGCCCTTCATCACGACGTTCCGCAGGTACTGCCCGCGGGTCACGAAGCCCATCCGCAG
The DNA here is from genome assembly GCF_037145615.1 of Leucobacter sp. USHLN153. Lineage (NCBI taxonomy): Bacteria > Bacillati > Actinomycetota > Actinomycetes > Micrococcales > Microbacteriaceae > Leucobacter > Leucobacter sp. USHLN153. The sequence continues at coordinate 335,549 of NZ_JBBCXE010000004.1, read as the reverse complement.
CAGCTCTCGCTGCAGTCGCCACTCGGTGCGAGCCTCGGTCCACCCGCCGCGTCGCGCGAACGAGCCCGAGCCGACACGGTAGCGCACCAGCGGCTCCGGCAGGTTGTCCACCCGCGCTCCGGAGTCGATGAGGCGCACCCCGAGCCAGTAGTCCTCCATCTTGCCGAAGGGCTGGTAGCGGCCAATGCGGTCGAGCGCCGCGAGGCGGTACATCATCGTGGGATGGTTGAAGGGATTGTGCGTGCGCGCGTGCGCGCGAATGCGCTCGCTCCCGACGGGCGGGGTGCGCACGGTTCCGGGACGGTCAGGATCCGACTCGAACTCTGCCATCCCCGTTCCGACGAGGTCGAGGCCCGCCTCGATGCGCTCCCACTGCCGCTCGAATCGCTCGGGCACGGAGACGTCATCGGCATCCATGCGCGCGACGGTGGGGTGTGACACGGCATCGAGACCCGCGTTGAGCGCGGCGGTCAGGCCGCGATTCTCGGGCAGCCGCAAGATCCGCACGGGAATCACGCTTTCGGAGGCGATGCGGTCGAGCTCCGCCGCGAGCGATGCGGGAACCTGCCCGTCCTGCACGATCACGGCTTCGGCCGGGCGCAGCGTCTGCCGGTCGACCGAGCTCTCGAACGCCGCCCGCAGAAATTCGGGGCGATCCCCCGCGTAGACGGGGAGCAGGAGGGAGAACGCGGCGGTCGGCACGCCACCAGCCTAGCTGCGCCGACTCACCGCGGACGTCAGTTACCCGCGCGCTCCGCCCGCAGGCGCGCGATCTCGTAGAGCGAGACGCTCGCGGCGATGCCCGCGTTGAGCGATTCCGTCGCCGACGAGATCGGGATCGACACCACCGCGTCGCAGGTCTCCGTCACAAGCCGCGAGAGGCCCTTGCCTTCGCTGCCGACGACGACGAGCAGCGGGCGATCCGCCAGGTCGAGGCCGGGAAGCGAGACGTCGCCGTCGCCGTCGAGCCCGACCACGAAAACGCCCTGCTTCTTGAATTCCTTGAGCGTGTTCGTCAGGTTCGAGGCCATCGCGACCGGGATCCGCGCCGCCGCACCCGCCGAGGTCTTCCACGCCGCCGAGTTGAGGCCGGCCGAGCGCCGCTGCGGCACGATCACCCCCTGACCACCGAACGCCGCGACCGAGCGAATGATCGCACCGAGGTTGCGCGGATCCGTCACACCGTCGAGCGCGACCAGCAGGGGCGTCTCGCCGCGATCGATGACCTCGTCGAGCACCTCGAGCGGATGCGCGTACTCCATCGGCGGCACCTTGAGCACGATGCCCTGGTGCACGGTGTCGCGCTCCAGCATGCGGTCCATCTCGGGGCGCATGATCTCGAGCACCGGCACATTGCGGTTCGTCGCGAGCCGCAAGATCTCGCGCATGCGATCATCCATCTCGACGCGCGAGGCGATGTAGAGCGTGGTCGCCGGGATCTTCGCCCGAAGCGCCTCGAGCACGGCATTACGGCCGGTCACGAGCTCCGACTCGTCCTTCTTCGCGCCGCGTCCGCGGTCATTCCCGCGACCGCCCGCGCCGCCGCCCGCTCCGCCCGCACCACCGGCGTGCCGAGCCTTCGCGGCCTCGTAGCGCTCGCGAGCCTTCTTCTCCTTGTACTTGGCGTGGTACTCGCGATCCTCGGCCTTCGGCGTCGGTCCGCGGCCCTCGAGCGCCTGGCGCCCCTGACCGCCGGAGCCGACGGCCTTGCCGAGGCCCTTCTTGCGTACTGCGCCAGTGCGGCTCTTCTTATTACTCATGTCAGGCTCCAGCGGGGTCCGTGTGGCGTGTCTTCGAGCGCAATACCGGCCGACAGCAGCCGGTCGCGGATCGCGTCGCTCGTAGCGAAGTCTTTGTCGGCGCGCGCTCGGGTGCGCTGCGCAAGCAACTCATCGACGAGGATGGCGAGCGCGGCATCGGCCGCGCCCGTAATGGTCGAGCTCCCGACCCACTGCGGGTCGCGGGGATTCAGACCGAGAACATCGAGCATACGCGACACTGCGGCGCCGTGCTGCATCGCGGCGGTTTCGTCCCCTACGGCGAGCGCGCTGTTGCCGGCGCGCACCTCCTCGTGCAGGGCCGCGAGGGCCTGCGGGATCGCGAAGTCGTCGAGCATCGCGGCGACGAAGGCAGCGGGAAGCCCCTCGACCCCGGCACACGCAGCCCCATGAGCACCGGCACTGTCAGTCGCACCCTCGAACCCGGGCAGCGCGGCCGCGCGCTCGAGGAACCCCTCGATGCGCGAGAACGCAGCCTCGGCCTCCGCGAGCGAGGTCTCGGAGAACTCGAGCACCGATCGGTAGTGCGCCGAGCCAAGGAAATAGCGGAGCACGATGGGCCGCGCCTGCGCGAGCAGGTCGTGCGCGAAGAGCGAGTTGCCGAGCGACTTCGACATCTTCTGCCCGCCCGTGTTCACGAGTCCGTTGTGCATCCAGTGCCGCGCGAAGGCGTGCCCGGCGGCCTGCGACTGCGCGAGCTCGTTCTCGTGATGCGGGAAGCGCAGGTCGAGGCCGCCCCCGTGAATGTCAAACTCGGTGCCGAGGTAGCGCGTCGCCATCGCGGAGCACTCGATGTGCCAGCCGGGTCGCCCGAGCCCCCACGGCGACGGCCAGGCGGCGGTCGCGGGCTCGCCCTCGCGGTGCGCCTTCCAGAGTGCGAAATCGCGGGGATCCCGCTTGCCGACCGGCTCCGAATCCGCCGCGTCCTCCATCTGGTCGCGTCGCTGCCGCGTGAGCGCGCCGTACTCGGGCCAGCTCGCCGTGTCGAAGTACACGCTCGCCGACCCGTCGGCCGCGACGTACGCGTGACCGCGCTCGATCAGCAGCTCGATGAGCTCGACCATCTCGCGGATGTTCGCCGTCGCGCGCGGCTCGTACGTGGGCGGCAGCACGCCGATCGCGTCGTAGGCCGCCGAGAAGACGCGCTCCACGCGGTATGCGAGCGCCCACCACTCCTCGCTCGATCCAGCCGCCTGAGCCAGCCGCGCATTGTCGAGAATCTTGTCATCGATGTCGGTGACGTTGCGGATCAGCGTGACGTCGTGACCCGTCGCCTCGAACCAGCGGCGCACCTGGTCATAGACGAGCGCGCTGCGCAGGTGCCCGATGTGCGGCGCCGATTGCACGGTGGGCCCGCAGACGTACAGGCCGATCCTTCCCGCTTCGCGAGGAGTGAAGTCGACGACCTCTGCCGCGCGCGAGTCGTAGATGCGTTGGTTCACGGGTATCAGCCTACCTGCGCGGGTGGCGGATCACCGGAGCGCCCACGGCCGCGCGCACCAGGGTCGCGCGGCGCAAACGGCCGGTACGACCGCGGCTCGAACAACCGGCCCGAAGCACCGGCGCGGCACCGGTACTCCGGCCCGCGGGCCGCCCGAAGCCAGCCCGCGCTCAGTCGAGCGAGCCGCTGATGAAGTACTGGATCTGCCGGGCGATACTCACCGCGTGGTCGCCGAAGCGCTCGTGGTAGCGGCTCGCCAGCGTGGAGTCAACGACGTTCGCCGGCGTCTCGGCGAGGTTGTCGCTGAGCACCTTCTCGAAGACCTTCGCGTGCAGCTCATCGAGATCGTCGTCGAGGTCGCGCACCTCGGCGATCACGCTCGGCTCCTGCGTGCGCAGCAGCTCCACGATCTTCTGCGCCATCTGCACATCGAGGGCGCCCATGCGTGCGAACGTCTGCGTGAGCCCCGCGGGAATCGCGCTCTCGGGGTAGCGGTAGCGCGCGAGCTGCGCGATGTGCTGGGCGAGGTCGGCCATGCGTTCGAGCGACGCGCTCATGCGGAGCGACCCGACCATGAGTCGCAGGTCGGAGGCGACGGGCTGCTGCCGGGCGAGAATGTCGATCGTCAACTGGTCGAGCTCGGCGGCGAGCCCCTCGATCTCCTCGACCCGGTCGATGACCTTCTCCGCGATCGCGACGTCCGAATTGCCGAACGCGGTCGTCGCCTCGGTGATCGCCTGCTCCACGAGTTCCGCGATCAGCACCAGCCGATCCTGAACATCGCGAAGCGACTGCTGAAAGACCTCACGCATGGGGTGTCCTCTCTTCTGTCTGCCCTGCCGCTCATGTGTAGCCGGCCGCGCAGCACGCCAATGCGCTCGCGCGCAACCTCACCTAGTCTGAGCGCGGCTCGTGAACCTCCGCGCACCAGCAGGTAAACAACAGTTGAACTCTGCGACTTCGCCCGATTCCCCGCCCCTACGATGAGAGGCATGGAACCGACCCTGCTCGTTCTCGCAGCGACGGCGCTCGGCATACTCGTCGGTGCCGCCACCACCCTAGCAATCGTGGGCGCGCGGGCGGCGGGAGTGCGTCGGTCCAACGAGATGCGGCCGGAGCTTCCGGAGATCGCGACCGCGATCCTCGATGAGGTCGACGCGTTCGCCGTGATTCTCGACTCGGCGCTCGCGCCGGTGTACGTGAATGCGGTCGCGCGCGACGAGCGGCACCTGAGCGACGCGGAGTTGCAGGACACGCACTTCCTGGCCCGCGTCCGCAAGGTGATGACGACCGGGATCCCTGACACGCACGACCCGGATCCGGCAGACCCCTCCGACACCGTGCGGATCCATATCGTTCGGTTGCAGCAGCGCTTCGTGGTCATCCTCGCGGAAGATCTCGGGGAGGAGCAGCGGGTCAACGCGATGCGCCGCGACTTCATCGCGAACGTCAGTCACGAATTGAAGACCCCAATCTCGGCGATCGGTCTGCTCTCCGAGGCCGTGCAGCAGGCGGCCGACGAACCGGTCCTCGTTCGTGACTTCGCGAAGAGCCTCGTGAAGGAGTCTCGTCGCCTCGGTGCACTCTCCCGCGACATCATCCAGCTTTCGGAAGCACAGTCCACGCTGCGGCCAGAGGATCGCGAGCCCGTTGCCCTCCGCGACCTCGTGCAGGCGGAGGTCGATTCGCACCGGTCGTTCGCCGAGCAGCACCGCGTGGAGCTCGTCGTCACCGCCGACGCCGACCCGGAGCGCGACGCCACGATCCTCGGGCGTCCGACCTCTCTGAGCGCCGCGGTCGCGAACCTGCTGAGCAACGCGATCCGCCACTCCCCCGAGGGCGGCCGAGTGGGCATTGGCATGCACCGCGAGAAGAAGCGCTTCGTCGTCGCGATCACCGACCAGGGAGACGGAATCGCGCCCGAGCACCTGCCGCGCATCTTCGAGCGGTTCTACCGGGTCGACGGCGCCCGAACGCGTGGCGAGGGCGGCACCGGTCTCGGGCTCAGCATCGCGCGTCACACGATGCGGGCGCACGGCGGCGACGTCGACGTGTGGTCGCAGCAGGGCGTGGGATCGACCTTCACGCTCTCGTTCCCGCTGACTTCAGAGAAGGGCTCGTCGAAGAGCGCGAAGCGCATGAAGCAGGCGAAGCGTGTCATGAAAGACGCAGAACGCGCAGCGAAGCTCGCACCGCCCTCCCCGTCCCCCGATTCCGCGCCGACGCCGCCCGCGCCGGCCGCGCCCTGACCCCGCACCTCGAAGGGAACCCCACCGTGCCGAAGCACATCCTGCTCGTCGAAGACGAAGCATCGATCTCGCGCCCGCTCGCCTTTCTGCTCGAGCGAGAGGGGTATCGCGTGACCGTGGAGGACGACGGCGCCGAGGCAGTGACGACCTTCTCGTCTGCTCAACCGGACCTCGTGCTGCTCGACCTCATGCTGCCGAGTCTGCCGGGCACGGAAGTGTGCCGCGCGATCCGCCAGACCTCGCAGGTGCCCATCATCATGCTGACCGCGAAGGACAGCGAAATCGACATCGTCGTGGGCCTCGAGCTCGGTGCCGACGACTACATCACAAAGCCGTATTCCACCCGCGAACTGCTCGCTCGGGTGCGCGCCGCACTCCGGCGCGCGACCCCCGCTGAGGAGGAACGCGCTGACGAGGGCGACGAACTCGTGCTCGACGAACTCGGGATCCGTCTCGACTCGGAGCGTCACGCGGTCGCAGTGCGCGGCGAGGAGATCGCGATGCCGCTCCGGGAGTTCGAACTGCTCGAGATGCTCATGCGACACTCGGGTCGGGTGCTCACGCGCGGGCAGCTCATCGACCGCGTGTGGGGCAGCAACTACTACGGCGACACGAAGACCCTCGACGTGCACGTGAAGCGCATCCGCGCGCGGATCGAGGAGGAGCCGTCGCGACCGAAGCTGATCTCGACCGTGCGGGGCGTCGGCTACCGCTTCGGGTAGAGCGGAGCGCTGGAACGGCGAAAGCCCCCGCGCGAGCGAGGGCTTTCGAACGTCTACAGGAGACCGTGCGGTGCGGCTCAGTCGCCGAGCTGCTCGTCTTCCTCGTTGCCCGAGTTCACCTCGGGCTCCTCGACGTCGTTCGTGGTCGACTGGTCTGCTACCTCGTCAGACTCGGTGATCTTGTCGCCGCGCTCCGACGTGTCCTTGGCCTTGGTGAAGTCGGCCGGCAGCACGTACTGCTCGTACTCCGCGAGCGTGCCGTCGAGCACCGGGATGTCGTAGGGCACCTCGGCAGCGCCGGGAAGCTGGAAGTACGCGCCGATCGTGTCGCCCGGCTCGAGGTCGGCGAGGTCGACGAGCACGGGAGTTTCTTCACCCTCGGGATCGCCGAAGAGCGTGTTCCCGGTCGGAATCGTGAAGTCAGCGGTCGCCTGCTGCGACTCGGTGCCGGAGAACGCGATGGAGAGATCCTGCTCCTCGCCAGAACGGTTCACCGCACCGAAGACCACGTTGAAGCTCTCGCCGGTCTCGTCGGCGATCAGCATGATGTTGCGCACATCGATGCTGCCCACGTTCACGTCGACGCCGTCGCTCGGGGCGTAGGGCGTCAGTGTGGCCTGCGGAGCAACCAGGCTGCACCCGGTCGCGCCGAGCGTGAGGGCCGCCGCAAGTGCGATCGACGAGGCAATCCGAATCTTCAAGGTGGTCCTCCGAGCCATGGGGTGATCCGCGAGGCGCCGCGCCGAAACGCGCGCGCATACTGCACCCCATATTAGCCGCGAGCACTGGCGAGACGCAGCTTAGGATGCCCTTACTTGCGCGCCGTCGCATGGTATTCTGAGGGGAGATCGCGAAGGAGTCGCTCGATGCAATTTGAGGTCGGAGAAACGGTCGTCTACCCCCATCACGGTGCCGCAAAGATCATCGATGTCAGGCAGCGGAAGCTCGGTGGCACTGAGAAGCTCTTCCTCAAGTTGCAGGTGAACGACGGCGATCTCGTCATCGAGGTTCCCGCCGAGAACGTCGATCTGGTGGGCGTACGCGACGTCATCGGCCATGAGGGGCTCGAGCGCGTCTTCGAGGTGCTGCGCGCCCCCTTCACCGAGGAACCCGCCAATTGGTCGCGGCGCTACAAGGCGAATCTCGAGAAGCTCGCATCGGGCGACGTCATCAAGGTGTCCGAGGTCGTGCGCGATCTCTGGCGACGTGATCGCGATGTGAAATCGCTCTCGGCCGGTGAGAAGCGCATGCTCGTGAAGGCGCGGCAGATCCTCATCTCCGAGCTCGCCCTCGCCGAGAAGACGGACGAGGCGAAGGCGGGCGAGCTGCTCGACGAGGTACTCGCCTCCTAGCCTCGAGGCACCTGGGCGGCCGCCGATCCGCACCCCGCCTCTCGCCTGCCCCTCGCCCGGGCCGCTCCTCCACGAGTAACCTGGCCCCATGCAGAGCTCAGCGATGAACCCCGGGTCGGACGACCTCGCACCGCACACCCTGCCGACGCTCGGTGTCGTGCTCGTCGGCGCGGGCCGCGGCGAGCGCCTCGGTGGCGGGGTGCCGAAGGCGTTCGTCGAACTCCACGGTCGCCCGCTGATCGAGTTCGGGATCGGCGTGGTCACGTCCCTGCCGCACGCCGGCCACCTCGTGCTCGTCGTGCCCGAGTCGCACGCGGCGCAGGCGCTCGAGCTGGTGGATCTCGTGCTGCCCGAGCGCTCGCGCTGGGAGGTGTCCGTCGTCGCCGGTGGGCGCGAGCGTCACGAATCGGTGCGGTTCGGTCTCGACGCCTTGCCCTCCTCGATCGAGACCGTGCTCGTGCACGACGCCGCGCGGCCGTTCGCGAGCGCGGAGCTCTTCGAGCGCGTGATCGACGGCGTGCGTCGAGACGGCACCGGGGTCGTGCCGGCGCTGCGAGTTTCGGACACCCTCAAGCGCGTGGATGCCGAGGGCAATGTGCACGAGACCGTGGACCGCGCAGGGCTCGTCAGCGTGCAGACCCCGCAGGGGTTCCCACGGGAGCTGCTCGAGGCGGCCTACTCGGGCGCAGAACTGCAGCTCGGGGAGACGGCGTCCTCGCTCCCGACCGACGACGCCGAAGTGGTGCAGCGCGCCGGCGGTCAGGTGCGCACGGTGTCCGGGGAGTTGCGCGCGCACAAGCTCACCACCCCCGACGACTTCCCGGTGCTCGAGCACTTCCTCGCGGCGAACGCAGCGGGGCTGGAGTCCGAGCAGTGATCCGCGTCGGAACCGGCTTCGATGTGCACGCGTACTCCCCCGACCCGACGGTGGAGCTGCGTCTCGCGGGAATCGCGTGGCCGGGCGAGCCCGGACTTTCGGGCCACAGCGACGGCGACGCGGTCTGTCACGCGGTCATCGACGCGCTGCTCTCCGCGGCTGGGCTCGGCGACATCGGCGAGCTCGTCGGCGTCGACGCGCCTGAGACCGAGGGGGCGGCGAGCACCGGCTTCGTGCGGCTCGCGCTCGAGCGTCTCGGGGGCGAAGGATGGGCGCCCGTCAACGTCTCGGTTCAGATGATCGGAGTGCGCCCGCGCTTCGCGCCGCGCCGCGTGGAAGCCCAGCGAGCGATGACGGAGCTCGTCGGAGCCCCGGTCTCGATCGCTGCCACGACGACCGACGGGCTCGGCTTCACCGGTCGCGGCGAGGGGCTCGCGGTGATCGCGACGGCTCTGATCGAGCGGGCGGATCCGCAGCCCGGATAGCGGTGTTGCGCCGAGGCGGGCGGATGCGTCGAACGCGGGGTGGCGCGTCGCGGGCTTATGCCCGGAATTCGCCGACGAGGCGCACGGCCCCGCCCTGCACGCCCTTCGCGCCCTGCTCGAAGCCGGTGAAGTCGCGCGGCGTGGCCGAGACCGTGCCGGCGACCCAGGTCTCGAGGCCCTCGGCCGTGAGCGCAGCGGCGACGCGGTGAGCGGAGGCGCCGTCGACGACCGCGAACATGCCGATGCCGAGGTTCCACGCTCCCTCGACCGAGGCGAGCGAGTGACCGCCCAGCTCGGCGAGGTGCCGGAACACGGGAAGCGGCGACCACGTGCCGCGATCCACCTCGACCCAGGTGCCGACCGGAAGTACGCGAGCGAGGTTCGCCGCGATGCCGCCGCCGGTGACGTGCGACAGCGCGTGGATCGAGCCGTCGAGCTCCGGATCGTCGAGCACGCGCAGCAGCGGCCCGGTGTAGAGCGCGGTCGGCTCGAGCAGCGCCTCGCCGTAGCTCGCGCCGAGCTCGTCGCTCCGGTCCGAGTATGAGACGCCCGCGTCGGCGAGGATGCGCCGCACGAGCGAGAAGCCGTTGGAGTGGAGGCCCGAGGCGCCGAGCGCGAGCACGACGTCGCCGTCCGCGACGCGCTCCGGCCCGAGCACGCGGTCGGCCTCGACCACGCCCACCGCGGCACCCGCCACGTCGTAATCGTCGACGCCGAGCAAACCGGGGTGCTCGGCGGTCTCGCCGCCGACCAGCGCAGTACCGGTGGCCTCACAGGCCTCCGCGATCCCTCGCACGATGTCGGCGATGCGCTGGGGCACGACCTTGCCGCAGGCGATGTAGTCGGTCATCGCGAGCGGCTTCGCGCCGACCACGACGATGTCGTCGACGATCATCGCGACGAGGTCCTGACCGATGGTGTGGTGGATGTCCATCGCCTGGGCGATCGCCACCTTCGTGCCGACGCCGTCGGTCGCACTCGCGAGCAGCGGGCGGCGATACTCCTTGAGTGCCGACGCATCGAACAGGCCGGCGAACCCGCCGACTCCGCCGATCACCTCGGGGCCGTGCGTGCGTGCCACCGCCGACTTCATCAGCTCGACAGCCAGGTCACCGGCTGCAGTGTCGACTCCGGACTGGGCATAGATCGACGAGTTTTCGCTCACCCGTCCAGCGTACCCTGCGCGTCGCCGCTCGCGCCGCGCGGCCCTGGCCGGGCGCCACGACGCGCACCGCAACGCGCACCGGGCTGAGCACCGCGTCGCCCTGGCAGATCTCGCACCCCGCACGCGAGTGCGTGTGGGAGACTAGACGCTGCGCCGGTACGGCGCGCCACCCACCTCGCAGGGAGCGTTCACTACAGCATGTGCGGCATCGTCGGTATCGTCTCATCCGAACCCGTCAACCAGCAGGTGTACGACAGCCTGCTGCTGCTTCAGCACCGCGGTCAAGACTCGACGGGCATCGCGACCCTCGACGGCGACTTCTTCCACATGGTGAAGGCGAAGGGCCAGGTACGCGAGGCGTACCGCACCCGCGACATGCGCAGCCTCACCGGAAACGTCGGCCTCGGCCACGTGCGCTACGCCACCCGCGGGTCCGCGGCTGCCGAGGACGAGGCGCAGCCGTTCTACGTCGGCGCCCCCTACGGCATCATCCTGGTGCACAACGGCAACCTCACGAACACCCGCGAGCTCACGGCCGACCTCTACAACGTCGACCGCCGCCACCTCAACACGCACTCCGACACCGAGTTGCTGCTGAACGTGCTCGCGAACGAGCTCCAGGCCGGCATCACGAGCCTCTCGCTCACCGCGGATCAAGCTTTCGACGCCGTCGAGCGCGTGCATGAGCGCGTGGAGGGTTCGTACTCGGCCATCGCGCTGATCGCGGGATACGGTTTGCTCGCGTTCCGCGATCCGTTCGGCATCCGCCCGCTCGTTCTCGGCCGCCGCACGAGCGCGGCCGGAACCGACGAGTGGGTGGTGGCCTCGGAGTCGCTCGTGCTGGAATCGGGCGGGTACGAGATCGTGCGCGATGTCGAACCCGGCGAGGCGATCCTCATCTCCCCCGACGGCAGCATGGCGTCGCGCCAGTGCGCAAAGCAGTCGCAGCTGGTGCCGTGCGCGTTCGAGTACATCTACCTCGCGCGCCCCGACTCGGTGCTCAGCGGCATCTCGGTCTACGAGGCGCGGCTGCGTCTGGGCGACCAGCTCGCCGACGAGGTGAAGGCTCAGCTACCCGACGTCGATATCGACGTCGTCATGCCAATCCCGGATTCCGGCCGCCCGAGCGCCATGCAGCTCGCGCAGAAGCTCGGCGTTCCCTACCGCGAGGGCTTCTTCAAGAATCACTACGTGGGCCGCACGTTCATCATGCCCGGGCAGGCTGTTCGCAAGCGGAGCGTGCGCCAGAAGCTCAATGCGATGAGTTCGGAGTTCGCCGGCAAGAACGTGCTGCTCGTCGACGATTCGATCGTGCGCGGCACGACGTCGCGCGAGATCGTGGAGATGGCGCGCGCCGCGGGCGCAAAGTCAGTGATCTTCGCCTCGGCCGCGCCGCCCGTCATCTTCCCGCACGTCTACGGCATCAACATGCCGTCGCGCCGCGAGCTCATCGCGCACGGCCGCACGCCCGCGGAGATCGCCGAGGAACTCGGCGCCGATCACCTCGTCTACATGAGCGTCGAGGGCATGAACCACGCGATTCTCGAGGGCCAGGATCAGGTGACCGCGCTCGAGCAGAGCTGCTTCACCGGCGAGTACGTCACCGGCAACGTCGATTCGGAGTACCTGGCCTGGGTCGAGGCCACGCAGGAGAGCTGAGCAAGCAGCCCGCGCGCGGGCGCTCCAGCCCGCACTCCCGCTCTCGGTCGCGAACTCGGACGCACGCCCGCCCGCATGCGCGAGCACCCGCTCCCGACTTTCATCGATGCGACGCTTCTGGCCGCTTCACCACCCCGAAACGGCCACACGCGTCCCATCGCCGCACTCGAATGCACGCACGCACGCCCCCAAGCTCCCGCCTTTCGTCGATGCGACGCCACTGGCCGCTTCACCACACGGAAACGGCCACACGCGTCCCCTGGGCGCACATGTGCCCGGTCGGCAGAGGCGGCGCGGCGGGGCGCGATACGCAGCGAGGCCCCTCAGCGGATGAGCTGAGAGGCCTCGAAATCAGCGCGACACGACTCGCGCAGTGCGTCAGCGCTACCGCTGCTGCTCAGGGTCGGCAGGACTCTGCGGCACGGCGGGCGGCGCCTGAGTCGTCGGCTCAGCCGGGTCCACCGGGCTCTGCGGAACCGCCGGCGACGGCTCAGCTGGCGCGGCGGGATGCACCGGGCTCTGCGGCACCGCAGGCGACGGCTCGGCGGGCTCAGCCGGCGCCTCCGCGGAGGCGGGCTGCTGCGCATCGGCGGGAGAAGCCGGAACCGCGGGCGACGGTGCCGGGGTCGCAGGCTGCTCGGGTGCCGCCGGGCTCTTCGGCACGGCGGGCGCCTGAGGCTCGGCCGAGTGCGTCGCCGCCGCGTCAGGGGTGCGGGGAGCCGGGGCTCCGGCCGATCCTGCTGCCTCGCTCGTCTTATCGGAGTCCGAGCTCACTTCCTTGCGCAGGATCTTCATCGACTGGCCCAGGCTCTTCGCGAGCGCTGGCAGTTTCGGCGCACCGAACAACAGCAGCACGATGAAGAGGATGACGATGAGCGTCGGTCCTGAGATGTTTCCGAGCATGTGAGCGAGCTCCGTTCGATGGTGCGGAGAATGCCACGCGGGCTCGCTGTGAGCCGCGCCGGCGTTGGACTATCGAGCGTCGGGGGTGGCGTCGGTCGACTGCGTCGGCGCATCGCCGTCGCTCGTGACCTCTTTCTTCAGAATGCGCATCGACTGGCCGAGGCTCTTCGCAAGGCCCGGAAGCTTCGGGGCGCCGAACATCAGCAGAATGACGAAGAGGATGGCGATCATGTGCCAGCCGGAGAGATTTCCAAGCATGCGAGCTTCTTTCGAATAGAGGTTGTGTGGATTATCGCACGTCGGACTGGACGGCGATACCGGTTCCACGCTTGCGACGAGCAACCGCGCCCAGCACGATCACGAGCAGGCCAGCGACCCCGGCCCCGAGCGCCGCACCGATCAACGCCATGAAGCCGACGATCTGGCCCATCGTGTACTCGGCGTCCTCCGCGATCGGGAAGAAGAGGCAGGCGAGCATCGCGACGACCGCGCCGATTACGACACCGGCGATGAGCACGCGGTTCACGCGAACGGAACGCTCGAGAATCACTTCCTGCTTCGACTCGCGGACGATGGGCTCGGGCGCCGCGGGCGCGGCCGCTGCGGGCTCGGGCACTGCCGGCTCGCGCACCGCGTTTACATCGGCGGGCGCATGCAGCGGCTCGGACGACGAAACCGGCCGGCCCGCCGCCGCGCCAGCTCCCGCCGCCGCGCTTGCAGAGCCGAGCGGCGTTGACGCCGAAGAAAGATCGGGCTGATTCATACCTCTATTGTCTCAGCCCCGACTGAGTGCAAGACGCACGCCGCAGGCTGTCGGCACTACCGCACGAGCGGCAGCAGGCCGCGAAGCTCGGCTCGGGATCCCGAAGCGACCACCCTCGCGGCACCAACGGCCGAGTCCCAGCCGAGTTCCCCGCACGCGAGCGCGATCCACGTCTCCGCGTCCGTCTCGATCACGTTCGGCGGCGTGCCACGCGTGTGCCGCGGCCCCGCAACGCACTGCGTCGCCCCGAACGGCGGCACCCGCACCTCGACCGAGTTCCCGGGCGCGCGCTCGGCGAGCTCCTCGAGCAGATAGCGAACCGCGGTCGCCACTTCCATGCGCGCGTTGCTTCCTCCGCGAACGGCGGCGAGGGCCGACCGGCCGTCCTCGATTGAAATCTTGCGTTTCGCCACGCGCTCAGCCTATCCGCGCTTCAGCGATCACCTCCACGGTGCGGGCGGCGGATCGCCCCCTGCCCGTTCCCCCGCTCCCCTGCCACCCGATGCCCCCCCGCCGCGCCGCGATCGCTCCTGCTACTCCTGCCCGATCCGCTGCTCCTCCGACGGTGCCTGCGCGACCCGAAACGCGCTCCAAAGCTTCGGTAGTCTGGACGGCGTGAAGATCCTCGTCCTTGGCCCCGGTGCCCGCGAACACGCCATCGTCCTCGCCCTCCTGGCTGAGCAGGCCGACCACGAGATCGTCTGCGCCCCGGGCAATGCGGGCATCGCCGCGAGCGAGGTAGAGACGCCCGAGCTCGCCTACACCGATCCGGCCGCTGTCGAGGCGTTCGTGCGGGAGCGCGAGTTCGATCTCGTGGTGGTAGGGCCTGAGGCGCCGCTCGTCGCGGGCGTGGCGGATCCGCTGCGGGCCGCGGGCGTGCCGGTGTTCGGACCGGATCAGGCGGCGGCGCAGCTCGAGGGTTCGAAGGCGTTCGCGAAGCGCATTATGGATGCGGCCTCGGTGCCGACCGGGCGCGCATCGCGGGTCACCTCCGCCGAGGAGGCCGGCGCGGTGCTCGACGAGTACGGGGCACCGTACGTGGTGAAGGCCGATGGCCTCGCAGCGGGCAAGGGCGTGCTCGTCACCGAGGATCGCGACGCCGCGCTTGAGCACGTGGCAACGTGGGCCCCGCACGGTGAGGTGCTCATCGAGGAGTTCCTCGACGGTCAGGAGGTCTCCCTCTTTTTCTTCGCGGACGGGCACGACGTGCTCCCCCTCAGCCCCGCGCAGGACTACAAGCGTATCTTCGACGGCGATCAGGGCCCGAACACCGGCGGCATGGGTGCGTATTCACCGCTCCCCTGGGTGGCCGACGACTTCGTCGAGGAGATCACGCGCACGGTCGCTCTGCCGACCGTGCGTCAGCTCGAGGCCGAGGGCACGCCGTTCATCGGACTCCTCTACTGCGGGCTCATCGTGACCGCCAAGGGCGTTCGCGTCATCGAGTTCAACGCGCGCTTCGGCGACCCCGAGACTCAGGTGGTGCTCGCACGCCTCGAGTCCCCGCTGAGCCGGTACTTGCTCGCGGCGGCCCAGGGCGAGCTCGCTGCTCAGCCCGCACCGGAGTTCTCGCCCGACCCCGCGGTGATCGTGGTCGTCGCGAGCGAGGGATACCCGGGTGAGGTGACGACCGGACGCGAGATCACCGGCATCGCCGATGCGGAAGCGCTCGACGGGGTGCACGTCGTGCACGCAGCTACGGCTCGCACCGAAGACGGCGGGTGGATCGCGACAGGCGGTCGCGTGCTCGGCGTCGTGGCGCGGGGCGCCGATTTCGCCGAGGCCAGGGCGCGTGCCTATGAGGGCGTCGCCCGCATCTCGCTCGAGGGCGGCCAGTCCCGCACCGACATCGCCGCCCGCGTCGCCTAGCGCTGCGCGGGGAGTTAGTTGCCGCGGATCAGGGTGTCGAAGTCGGGCTCATCCGGGTCGGAATCCGAGCCGGCATCGCCCTCTCCACGCGTGCCCTCGTCCGCGGCGGCGCGCTCGTCGTTGGACTGATCCTCAGTCGTCGTCGATGCCCGAGTCGTCGCGACCTCCTCGGTCGCGGTCTCGACACCCTCGGCCGAATCACCCGAGAACAGTGACTCGTCGGGTTCCGCTTCGAGCGCGTCCTCTCCGAAAATCTCGGTGAGGATGTCGTCGGCGGCCTCGTCCTCAGGCTGTTCCGCACCCGACGCTTCACGCGCGGGCACGTCGTCTTCCGCGATCACCGCGATCGGCCCGGTTTCGAGCTCGGGATGGTCGCCCACCTGGGGCTCGGCCTCGAGCTCGATCGCGACGGTGTCGTCCATGGACTCCTCCGCGTCATCGGAGTCGACTTCGCCCTCGATCTCGACCTCTACGAGTTCGACTGCGGCGGTCTCGGCAGCGACGCCGTCGGAGGCGTCAGCAGAAGCAGCGCCCTGGGCGTCCGCGTCATCGGGCGTCTCGCCGAACTCGCCCGCATCGCGCGCCGCCTCGAGCGCCGTCGTCAGGTCGCGCAGCAGCACCTGCCACCCCTCCTGAGAAGCGGCGGCACGTTCCGCGGCGGCGGGGAGCGCGTCGAACCCGGTCTCGGTCACGGTGATGCCGGTGTCACGACCCTGCGTGCGCAGCGTCACGAGCACCGCGGTGTCCCGTTCGTCGCCGGCCTCGCGCCAGGTGAAACCGATGGCGTGCCCTTCGACCCACACGTCGATCGTTCCGGAGGCGTCGCGGCTCACCGCCGCCTCGCCCTCGCCCTCCGACCAGCGCTCGCTGACCGAGCCGCCGACCCGCGGGTCGAGCTGGAGTTCGGGCCACCATTCCGAACGGCGGTCGGAGTCGATGAGAAATGCCCAGGCCGCAGCCCTCGCGACACCGACACGGCTCCGCGCCACTACTGGTCCCAGCGGGATCATAGCTCTCCTCCGAACTCTCGCGCCGACCTCGTCGGACGACGATCGGTGATGCGATTCACGCAGCACCGCCTCTGCTCAAAAGAGTAATGGCCCCCACTGACAGTGAGCCTCGCACGCGCGGAAGTTCCGCGGTTTGCCCCGGAGATTTCGGCGCTCGCCCGCCGAGAGCGGTAGGCGCGACCGACCAATCGCGATCCTGCGCATGGTGGAAGAATGGTCGGGTGACCAATCTCTCCTCACCCGCCCCGCTCGACGGATGGACGCACATCTACTCCGGCAAGGTTCGCGACCTCTACGCGCCGGCCGATGGCTCCGACGACTATTTGCTCGTCGTCGCGAGCAACCGCGTGAGCGCGTTCGATCACGTGCTCGAACCTCCGATTCCGGGCAAAGGCGCCCTGCTGACGGCGCTCTCCAACTGGTGGTTCGAGCGCATCGCGCTGCCGAATCATCTCGTCTCCGAGCAGGGCAGCGCCCCGGCCGTTCCCGGCGAGGTGCGAGACCGCGCCATGCTCACCCGCAAGCTCGAAATGCACCCGGTCGAGTGCGTGGTGCGCGGCGCGCTCACCGGTTCCGGCTTCGCCGAGTACCAGCGCACCGGAGCCGTCTGCGGCATCGAGCTCCCGGCGGGTCTTGAGGACGGCGACGAGCTCGAGACCCCGATCTACACTCCCGCGTACAAGGCACCGCTCGGTGAGCATGACGAGAACATCACCTTCGAGCAGAGCGTCGAGCTCGTCGGCGAGGAGGTAGCCACCGCGCTGCGCGACGCGTCGCTGCAGATCTTCACGGCGGCCCGCGAGCTGGCTGCCTCCCGCGGGGTCGTGCTCGCCGACACCAAGTTCGAGTTCGGCAACGACCCCCGCACGGGCGAGCTCGTGCTCGCCGACGAGGTGCTCACCAGCGACTCCTCGCGCTACTGGGATGCGGCCGCGTACCACGACGAGACGCTGTCACGGGCGGATCGCCTCGCCTCGTTCGACAAGCAGATCGTGCGCAACTGGCTCGCATCGCACTGGGACCGCACGGGCGAGCCACCGGTGCTTCCCGATGACATCGTCGCGCAGACCTACGCGCGGTATCGGGAGCTCTACGTTCGGCTGACGGGCGGCGAGCCACCCTATGCGCCGGTCGCGGTGTGACGTCGCTGAGCACGCGATGAACCGTGAGACAATAGACCGAGCTTCACCACGAGAAACGGAGACCCCGGGTGCCCACGATTGTCGTTGATGTCATGCCCAAGGCCGAGCTGCTCGACCCGCAGGGTAAGGCCACGACGGGGGCGCTCGCCCGCCTCGGTCACGCCAAGTTCGAGAACGTGCGCATCGGCAAGCGCTTCGAGATGCAGGTCGCGGGCGAGGTGACCGACGCCGTGCTCGACGAGGTGCGCCAGGTCGCCGCCGACATTCTGTCGAACGCGGTCATCGAAGACGTCGTCGCGATCAGCGTTGACGGCGTTCAGGTCGACGTGCTCGTGGCGGAGGCGCGCTAATGCCGAAGATCGGTGTGGTGACGTTCCCGGGTTCGCTCGACGACCGGGATGCGCAGCGCGCAATCCGCATCGCGGGCGGCGAGCCCGTCGCGCTGTGGCATGCGGATCACGACCTCCAAGGGGTCGACGCGATCGTGTTGCCCGGCGGCTTCAGCTACGGTGACTACCTGCGCGCAGGCGCGATCGCTGCGGTGTCGCCGATCATGACCGAGGTCCTGTCGGCGGCGAACCAGGGGATGCCCGTGCTCGGCATCTGCAACGGCTTCCAGGTGCTCGTCGAGTCGCACCTCCTTCCGGGCGGGCTGATCCGCAATGCGCACCAGCAGTTCATCCGGCGCGACCAGCGACTCATCGTCGAGAACGCCGATACCGCGTGGACGCACCGCTTCGAGCGCGGCGAAGAGATCGTCATCCCGCTCAAGAACGGCGACGGCGGGTACATCGCGAATGAGGAGACGCTCGCGTACCTCGAGGGCGAGGGCCTCATCGCGTTCCGCTACGCGGGCGTGAACCCGAACGGCTCGGTCAACGACATCGCCGGCCTCACGAACGAGCGCGGCAACGTGGTCGGCCTGATGCCGCACCCGGAGCACGCGGTCGAGCCCGGTTTCGGGCCCGACACTGCGGAGGCCATGCGCTCGGGTATCGACGGGCTGCGGTTCTTCGAGAGCGCCGTCGAGGCGCTCGTCGCGCAAGCCGCGTAGGCGCGAGCCCCCCTCCAGATAGAGCAGAACGCCCACCCGAGACCGGGCGGGCGTTCTGCGTTTCTGCGCTTGGGCGTTTCTGTTCGATCGCAATCGCCGACGCTGCTCCCGTCACCGAGATCGACTCGCAACTCTGAGATCGACCCCGGATCACGCGGATTCACGGTCGATCTCGGCAATCGCAGTCGATCTCAGCGCGCGGGACGCGGCGCAGCGCGTGGGCCCCGCAGCGGGCTCGGCGAGCTAGGCAGCGGCAGCCGCCGCGCGAGCCGCGCGCGGCAGCGCATCGGTGATGCGTGCGAGCGCGGCGTCGTCGTGGGCAGCGGTGACGAACCACGCCTCGAAGGCGCTCGGCGGCAGGTTGACACCGCTCTCGAGCATCGAGTGGAAGAACGCGCGGTGCGCGGCGACGTTCTGCCGCTGCATCTCGACATAGCCACGGGGAGCCTCTGGGTAGTCGCCGAACAGCACGCTGAAGAGGGTACCGGCCCGCTGCACGCGGTGCACGACGCCGGCCTCGGTGAACGCCGAACCGATCGCATCGATGATCGTGTCAGCCGCGTGCCCGAGGCGCTCGTAGGCAGTGGCGTCCGCGTGACGCAGCGTGGTGAGTCCTGCGGCGACCGCGAGCGGGTTCCCGGAGAGCGTGCCGGCCTGGTACACGGGGCCGAGCGGGGCGAGCAGCTCCATGAGCTCGGCGCGACCGCCCAGCGCGGCGAGAGGCAGACCGCCGCCGACCACCTTGCCGAAGGTCAGCAGATCGGGCGCCACGCCCGCGCTCACGCGCTCCTGCTCGATCCCCCAGTAGCCCGAGGGCCCCGCGCGGAAGCCCGTGAGCACCTCGTCGAGGATCACGAGAGCGCCGTGGCGGTGCGCAAGTTCGATCATCGCTTCGGTGAAGCCGGGCATCGGGGGCAGCACGCCCATGTTCGCGGCGGCGGCCTCGGAGATCACGGCGGCGATCCGCTCACCGTGCTCTGCGAAGGCGGCCTCGAGCGCCGCAAGATCGTTGTAGGGAAGCACGAGCGTCTGGCCCGCGGTCTCGGCCGTGACACCGGCAGATCCCGGCATGGCGAGCGTCGCGAGCCCTGACCCGGCTTCCGCGAGCAGCCCGTCGGAGTGACCGTGATAGTGCCCCGCGAACTTGATGATGAGCGGGCGGTTCGTCGCGCCGCGGGCGATGCGGATCGCGGTCATGGTCGCTTCAGTGCCGGTCGACACCAGGCGGAGACGCTCGATGAGCGGCACGCGCGCGATGATCTCCTCGGCGAGCTCCGCCTCCTGCGGCACGGACGCGCCGAAGCCGAGACCCCGAGCCGCAGCCTCCTGCACCGCCTCGACCACGGCCGGGTGCGCGTGCCCGAGCAGGGCCGGCCCCCACGATGCCACGAGGTCGACATACTCGTTACCGTCGACATCCGTCACCGTCGCCCCGCGCCCCGAGACGAGGAAGCGGGGCGTGCCGCCCACCGAGCCGTACGCGCGAACCGGCGAGTTGACGCCTCCAGGGATCACGCGGGCGGCGCGCTCCGCCAGTGCGGCGCTGCCAGCGGCTTCGGGGTGCGGGATCATCGTGCTCATGGGGTCCATCCTGACTTTCGTCGTTGCGGGAGAAATGGTGGGCGGCTCAGTCGCGCGCGGCGCGCGAGGCGAGCTCGCGGGCGAAGTACGTAAGCACGACGTCGGCGCCGGCTCGCTTGATGCTGACGACCGACTCCTCGATGGTGCGCTCGCGATCGATCCACCCGTTTGCGGCAGCGGCCTCGATCATCGCAGCCTCCCCGGACACCTGATACGCCCACACGGGCACGGGGCTCGCCGCGGCAACGTCGGAGAGCACGTCGAGGTAGCTCATCGCGGGCTTCACCATCACGATGTCGGCGCCCTCCGCGATATCGAGCTCGGCCTCGCGGAGGCCCTCGCGACGGTTCGCGGGGTCCTGCTGGTACGTGCGGCGGTCACCCGTCAGCTGCGAATCCACGGCATCGCGGAACGGCCCGTAGAAGGCCGACGCGTACTTCGCCGAGTAGGCGAGGATCGCGGTGTCCTGATACCCGCTCGCGTCCAGGGCCTCGCGCACCGCCGACACCTGCCCGTCCATCATGCCCGAGAGCCCGAGAAGCGCCGAGCCGGCTTGCGCCTGCGCGAGCGCCATGGCCCGATAGCGCTCGAGGGTCGCGTCGTTATCGACGACGATGTTGTCACTGTCAGCGTCGGCCACGCGCAGCACGCCGCAGTGGCCGTGATCGGTGAACTCATCGAGGCAGAGGTCCGTCTGCACGACGAGCGCGTCGCCGACCTCATCTGCGACGACCCGAGTAGCGACGTTCAGGATGCCGTTGGGGTCGTCTGCTGCGCTTCCGACCGCGTCACGAACCTCGGGCACACCGAAGAGCATCACGCCGCCCAGTCCGAGCTCGGCGGCCTCCAACGCGGTGCGCCGCAGGGAATCGAGGGTGTGCTGCTGCACGCCCGGCATCGAGGGGATATCGGCCGCCTCATCGAGGCCCTCGCGTACGAAGAGCGGGAGCACGAGCTCGGCGGGGTTGATGCGGTGCTCCGAGGTGATGCGGCGCATGGCGGGGCTGGTGCGGAGCCGACGCGGGCGAACGGTGGGGATCATGCGGTACCTCCTGGGCTGAGCGGCGTGCGCTCGAGGGCGTTCGCGACGCGGTCGAGCAGATTCGAGACGGTGTGCGGATCGGCGACGACGTCGGCGGCGAGCTCGTGCGTGGCGAGCGCGCGCGCCGAGGGGCCACCGATGGCGGCGAGCAGCGGACGGCTGCGGGTGAACGGGGCGAAGCGGCGAGCGACCTCGCGAGCGGCGGAACCGCTGAGCACGAGGATCACGTCGACCTCTCCGGCGGTCACGCGATCCTCGATTTGCGCGTCACGGGGCGCCGGAACCGTGCGATACGCAGTGACGCGGGTGACCTCATGGCCGCCCTCGGAGAGCGCGAACTCGAGCGTGTGGTCGGCGATCTCGGAGACCGGCAGCAGCGCGCGCACTGACCCTGCGGAGGCCCCAGTCGCGCGGCTCGCTGTCGCAAAGCGGTCGAGGATCGCGGCCCCCAGCCCCACAGCGGAGTAATCGGCGGCGGGCACGAGATCGGGGTCCATGCCGTGGCCCCTCAGCGCCTCCGCCGTTGCCGGGCCGACCGCAGCGACTCGCTGGGAGCCCGTAGGACCTCGCCCGCCCGCGGCGACGAACGCATCGACGGCGTTCGCACTCGTCATGAGCAACCAGTCGAAGTCCCCACGATTCCACCCTTCAGCGGCCTCACGCAGGAGCTCGGGCCTCTCCGACGGCACGATCTCGGTAAGCGGAGCGAGGATCGGCGCGCCCCCGCGACGCCGCACCTCTGCAGCGTCTCGCTCCCCTGCGGCTCCGCCGCGGGTGACGAGAACCCGGACACCATCGAGGGGGAGGGTCACCGGGAGCTCCCCAGTGGCGCGAGTCCCGCCGCTCCCCCGGCGAGCAGTTCCTCAGCAACTCGTCGCCCGAGTTCGCCCGGCGCGTCCTGCCCACGCGCGTCATCCGTCCAAGGCAGCTCAGCCTCGGCCGAGAGCTGCTCGGTTCCGTCGACGCGGTACACGACGGCGCGGAGGTGCAGCGTCTCGCCGGCCACCGCGGCGCAGGCCCCGATGGGCGCCGCGCAACCCGCCTCGAGCGTCGCGAGCAGGGCGCGCTCCGCAAGAGCGGTGGCCCGCGACTCCGCGTGGTCGAGCGACGCGAGGGCTGCCGCGAAGGGCTCGGCGGTGGCATCGGCCTCTCGCACTTCGATGGCGAGCGCCCCCTGGCCGGGTGCGCCCGGCGCCTCCTCGAGCGAGAAACGCTCGGTGATCGCTTCCGCGCGGCCGATCCGGTCGAGACCCGCGGCGGCCAGAACGACCGCATCGAGGTCGACCCCGACGCGACCAAGGCGCGTGTCGACGTTCCCGCGCAGGTCCTGCACCTCGAGGTCGGGCCGACGCGAGCGGAGCTGGGCGACGCGGCGCGGCGATCCGGTACCGACGCGCGCTCCCTCGGGCAGCGCCTCGAGCGTGAGCCCGTCCCGAGCACAGAACGCGTCGCGCGCGTCGGCGCGCACGGGCACGGCCCCGAGCGCGATCCCCGGGCACGGGCCGGTCGGAAGGTCCTTGAGCGAGTGCACTGCGAAGTCGCACTCCCCATTCAGCAGTGCGTCGCGCAGCGCGCTGACGAATACGCCAGTGCCTCCGAGCTGCGACAGCGGAGCGCGAGTCACGTCACCGTGGGTTGTAATGATGACGAGGGCAACATCGAGCCCCGTCGCCGCTGCGATCTGCTCGGCCACCGTCGTAGTCTGCGACACCGCGAGCGCGCTGCCGCGCGTCCCCACCCGGAGCAACCCAGGAGCGGCAGCGAGCGGCTTGTCGGAGCGGAAGACCCGACCTGAGCCGGTGCCGGGGGTGGTGGCGTTCATCGAGCTGGACCTTTCAGGAAGTGCGAAGAGTTCTAGTGCTGGGAGGCGCGGGCGTTCGCGTCCCCCGCCGCAACGCTGGCGAGAGCTTTCGAGGCAGCGGCGCGAGCGCCCTGCACGATGGCCGCAAGACCAGTGCCGCTGACCCAGTCACCGGCGAGCGTCACGCCCGCGGGCGCAGACAGTGGCCGCGCGTCTCGCGAGCCAGGCGGGCGGCCCATACGCCACGTGCAGCGGACGAGGTCAACGACGGCATCGGCGGCGATATCGATACCCAGGATACGCGACGCGTCATACCGAGCGATGCGTCGCACTTGGTCATCGTCGAGTCCGACCGTCTCGGGCGCTGAACCCGCGCGACCGTAGGAGAGTCGGATGACGTGGTGCCCCGCACCCGCGGCCCGGGCCCGCTCGGGCCATTTCGCGGTGATGTGGGTAAGCGCTTTCGCGAGGATCGGCGCGGCATCGGCCGCCCCCGATCCTCCCGGTCCGACGGCGTCACGCGCGACGAGGGCTCCGGTACCCCGCGGGGCTGCATCGAGGCGGGCGTCGTGGACCGCCAGTGCGACCACCTCGACGCGGTCGGTTGCGAGACCAACTGCCGCGTCGTCGCCGAGCACGCGACGGGCGACGGCCTCCGGAACCGCGAGCACGATCCCATCGGCCTCAGCGAGCACCTGGTCGTCCTTACCGAGCACGCGCCACGTCGCCTTGCCCCGGGCGGAGTGAGGCGCGTCGGCAGAGGCGGCACCGGCCCCGGCGCCGTCACCGGAGGACTGCCGCCCGATCCGCTGCACTTTGCACCCGAGACGCACCGGCACCTCGAGCCGGGAGAGTTCGTTCGCGAGACCCGCGATCAGCGAAGTCATGCCGTCGCGAAGCCCGGCGACAGCCCCGCCGGCCGCAGCCTGGCTGTCGCGCAGCTGACGGGCGGCCGCGATGAGCGAGCCGCGCTTCTCGAAGGCGGCCGCGAGCCCGGGAACGGCCGAGACCTCGAGTCGCGCAGGATCGGCGGAGTGCACACCGAGCGAGACCGGACGCACGAGGCGGTCGAGCGCGCGGAATCCGAGGCGGCTCCGCACGAGCGCCGCGAGCGAATCCGCGTCGCGCCCGACGGAGCGCGGGAGCAGGGGTTCGATGGCGGCCCGCAGCGCACCAGCAAGCCCCAGGGCTCGTACCGCGGACGCCGAAAGGGGCGTCGCGGGGATGCCGAGGGTGCCAGCAGCCGGTAGCCGCACCGCGCGGGGTCCGTCGATCACCCAGGAGCCGAGCCCCGAGGGCGCCACGATCTCATCGGCCATGCCGATTTCGGAGATGAGCTCGGCGACCGTTCCACCGCGAGTCGCGAACGACTCCGCGCCG
This sequence comes from Leucobacter sp. USHLN153, assembly GCF_037145615.1. Lineage (NCBI taxonomy): Bacteria > Bacillati > Actinomycetota > Actinomycetes > Micrococcales > Microbacteriaceae > Leucobacter > Leucobacter sp. USHLN153. The sequence continues at coordinate 311,276 of NZ_JBBCXE010000004.1, read as the reverse complement.
ATGTCGACCTTCGTGCCGCCCACCTCGACGCCGTGGATGCGACCCCCGAGCCGCTCGGAGCCCTCGAGCACCTCGACCTCGGCACCCGCCAGCGCGAGCTCGCGCGCGGCGATGAGACCGGACGCGCCACCCCCGATGACGACGATGCGAGGCCGCTCAGTAAGCATGTGCGAGCGAGACGATCCGGGTGAGTACGTCGGGGTCGGTCTCCGGAGGAACGCCGTGGCCGAGGTTCAGCACGTGCGCGGGAGCCCGACGGCCGCATTCGAGCACGTCGCGCAGGTGCGCCTCTAGCGCCTCGGGCGATGCGCCGAGGTACGCCGGATCGAGATTGCCCTGCAGCGGCATGGCGTCACCCATGCGGCGGCTCGCCTCGTCGAGCGGCGTGCGCCAATCGACGCCGAGCGTGTCGATGCCAACCTCGGCGAGCTCCTCGAGCAGGTGGCCCGATCCCACAGCGAAGTGGATGACCGGCACCGCGCGAGTGACGGCTTCCGAGCCCTCGCCGACCGTGAATGCGAGGTCGCGCACACGCTCGAGGGTGCGCCGAGACGCGGGCGCCACGTGATTGCGGTAGTCGGAGGCAGAGAGGGACCCTGCCCACGAGTCGAAGAGCTGAACGGCGCTCGCGCCCGCCTCGACCTGCGCTTCAAGGAAGACGCCGCAGAGATCAGCGACCCACTCGAGCAACGAGGCCCAGGTTTCGGGATCGGAGTGCATGAGCGTGCGGGCGCGCAGGTGATCGCGCGACGGGCCGCCCTCGACGAGGTAGGCCGCGAGCGTGAAGGGCGCGCCCGTGAATCCGATGACCGGCGTGGAGCCGAGCGCATCCGCCGTCAGCTTCACGGCGTCGCGCACCGGATCGAGCGCGGCATGCAGACGCTCCGGCGTGAACTCCGCTCGCATGCGGGCGACGTCGGCCGCCGTGCGCACGGGCTCCGCGAACACCGGGCCGCGACCCGCAACGAGATCGACATCGACGCCGACCAGCTTCATCGGCACCACGATGTCGCTGAAGAACACGGCCGCGTCGACGCCGTGGCGACGCACCGGCTGCAGCGTGATCTCGCTCGCGAGCTCCGGGTTGAGGCAAGCATCGAGCATGCGGTGATCGGCGCGGATCGCACGATACTCAGGGAGCGATCGGCCGGCCTGCCGCATGAACCAAACGGGCGTATACTGCGGGCGGTCTCCGCGGAGCGCGCGCATGAATGGCGAACGAGCCGTTCGATCATCGGTCAACGGGTGCGAAGCTGGGAGGATGTTCATCGGTCGAGATGCTAGCTTATAGATCTGATGTGACACATCTGATGTGTTCAGATTCGGCCGAGATCGTGCGCGAATCCCCATTGAATCCCCGATCAGAGATTGTTTAGAGAATCTTATGCTGCTGTGCCTCTCCTTCGATCACCGGGGCTGTTCTTTCCCGCTGCTCGAGCGCCTCACGGGGCGCACTGACGAGATCACGGCGGTACTCTGCGACTCTCCTCTGACCGACGGCGCGGTCGTGCTCTCGACCTGCAACCGCTTCGAGATCTACGTGCAGGCTACGCACGACGTGAGCGACTCGCTGCTCGAGCTCATTGCGGAGACCGCCGGGGTTCCGGCGTCGTCGCTCACCAACGCGGTGGACGTCGAGGTCGATCGGCGCGCGACGGAGCACCTCTTCTCGGTCGCCTCCGGCCTGAAGTCGGCAGTCGTGGGCGAGGAGGAGATCGCGGGCCAGGTTCGACGCGCGCACGCTGAGGCGGTTGAGCGCGGCACCATCACCGACGGCCTCGAGCGACTCTTCCAGGCCGCTACACGCACCTCGCGCACGGTCAAGCACCGCACCGAGATCCACTCGCAGGGTCGCTCGCTCGTGCGTCTCGCCCTGCGTCTGGCGGAGCACCGCGTGACCTCGTGGGCCGATGTTCGCGTGCTGCTCATCGGAACGGGCGCTTACGCAGGCGCGACCGTCGCGGCGCTTCGCTCCCGCGGTGCCGAGCTCATCAGCGTGCACTCCCCCTCGGGTCGCGCGGCCGCGTATGCGGAGAGCCACGAGCTGACCGCGGTCGACCCCGCGAAGCTGCACGAGGCGCTCGACGCGGCAGACGTCATCATCGCATGCAGCCGCACGGAGGAGCCGATCCTCACCGAGGCCCATCTGGTTCCAATGTCGGGCGAAGGATCGCGGAGCCAGCGACTCCTCATCGATCTGGGCATGCCCCGCAACATCGACCCGGCGGTCGCGCGCATCGACGGACTCGAGCTCCTCGATCTCGAGACCATTGCGAAGCACGCGCCCGTGACCGAGCTCGGCGCCGAGCACGAGGCCCTCGAGATCGTGCACGATGCGGCGGTCGAGTTCAGCGCGTCTCGTGCCGAGCGCGACACGCTGCCCGTGCTGCTCGCGCTTCGCACGCATGTGAACGAGATCCTCGAGGAGGAGCTCTGCCGAGCACGGCGCGGCGACGGTGACGGCGTTGCCGAGTCGGCCGCGCCGCAGGTCGAGGCCGCGCTTCGACGCCTTACCGGCCGGCTGCTGCACGCGCCCACGACGCGCATCCGCTCGCTCGGCCGCGAGGGCCGGGCCAGCGAGGCCTCGGAGGCGCTGGAAGCGCTCTTCGGGCTTGCAGCATCTGATCGCGGCTGATCAGCGAGCCCTCGAAGACGCTGGAAGCGCTCTTCGTGCTTGCAGCATCTGATCGCGGCTGATCAGCGAGCCCCCTAAGACGCTGGAGGCGCTCTTCGGTCTCGAGGCGGCTGAGCGCCGGTGATCGCGGTCAGAATCGCAGGGGCTTCGAGCTCCCCGTGATCCTGACCACTCCTTCCCCGCTACTGCAGGTGCGGCGGCCGCGGTGCGCCCGGAACTGAGAAGTCCGGCTGCCCATCGGGGCCAGCGGGCAGCGGGCGACCGTCCGCGAACGTCGGCCAGGGCAGGAGCGGGGCCGAATGCTGAGGCGGCATCGACGGCGCATGGGGGTTCGGCGCCGCGAGCGGTTGCGGCGCTGCCCCTGACTGCGGGTGCTGCTGCAGATGCGGCTGCGGGTGCCGGGAAGCGTCGGCGCGGTAGGGCGCCCCGGAGGGACGGCTAGTGAACCGCGACGCGCGATCCGCCCGTGCCGACTCGCGAGCGTCGGTCCCGAGTGCCCAGCGCAGCAGCAGCGTGATCGATAGACCGAGTGCGGTCAGGATCAGGATTGCCGTCGCGATCTTCCAATACATGTCTGGGATGTAGAGGTCGAACGCCTCGATGCCGACGGGCGCCGTGAACAGGATGCCGGAGAGCACGGCGAGCACACTCGTGACGAAGGCGAAGCGGGTCACCGTCTCGGAGTGCTTCACGCCCACACGAAGCAGCATCTGCGCGCAGAAGATGACCAGACGCGTCACCAGGATCACGAAGATCGACTTCCAGAAGATCTCCCAGAGGAGGCTGAAGGGGTCGTAGGGCGTCATCCAGATCACGATGAGCAGGAGCCCCAGAATGTACGCGTTCGCGATCAGGGCGACCGGCGCGTACCACTCCGACTTCTGCTCTCGTCGCGTGTCGAGAGCCGTGAACGTCACGAACACCGCGAACAGCACGAAGGTCGAGAACACGCGCTCGAACTTGCCCTCGAAATCTCCAATGAAGAGCAGCGAGATCGACGCGATCGTCAGCGCGGCGAGCAAGATGATGCTCACCTTCAAGAAGGTGGAGAGCTTTCGCTGCGGCGAGACCGGGGAACCCGGGTGGGCCTGCGCCGCAGGAGCCTGCGCGGCCGCCCCGTGAGGTGCACCGTCTGCGGGTGCGCCTGCGGGCAGGGCAGTACCCGCCTGAGCGGCGCCCTGAGAGGTGTTGACGCGCCCCGAGCCGGGCTCCGATTCGACTGCGTGGATGTTCGGATCACTCATGGCTTCAGTCTCCCCTGATCTACCGACAATCTCCACTCTAGAGCGACATCGCGGGCCGCGGGTGGGAGCGGTTCGCGAGGCGCGACGCCCCGGTACGAACGCCGTAGACTGGGCGGGTACGTTCGGCGCAATCTGCCGCCGATTCCGATACCGAACCACGGAGCATATCGAGCGTGACTGACATCGACGCCACCCAGAGCGGTCCCCGCCCCGACACGGTCGCCGATGCGATCGCGACGCCCGACAAGGAGCAGCCCTACGGCGCGCTCGGGCTGAAGCCGGATGAGTACGATCAGATCCGCGAGATCCTCGGCCGCCGCCCGACCTCGGGTGAACTCGCCATGTACTCCGTCATGTGGTCGGAGCACTGCTCCTACAAGTCGTCGAAGATCTACCTGCGTCAGTTCGGCAAGAAGGTCAACGACAAGATGCGCGAGCGTCTGCTCGTGGGCATGGGCGAGAACGCGGGTGTCATCGACATCGGCGAGGGTTGGGCGGTGACGTTCAAGGTCGAGAGCCACAACCACCCCTCGTACATCGAACCGTTCCAGGGCGCCGCGACCGGCGTCGGTGGCATCATCCGCGACATCATCTCGATGGGCGCTCGCCCCGTCGCCGTCATGGACCAACTGCGCTTCGGCGCGATCGACGAGCCCGACACCGCGCGCGTCGTGCACGGCGTCGTCTCGGGCATCTCGTCGTACGCGAACTGCCTCGGGCTGCCGAACCTCGGTGGTGAGACGGTCTTCGACGGTGTCTACCAGGCGAATCCTCTCGTCAACGCGCTCGGCGTCGGCGTGCTCCGGCATGAAGATCTGCACCTCGCGAACGCTTCGGGCGCGGGCAACAAGGTCGTACTCTTCGGCGCCCGCACGGGCGGCGACGGTATCGGCGGCGCGTCGATCCTCGCGTCCGACAGCTTCAGCGAGGGCGGCCCGACGAAGCGTCCGGCCGTGCAGGTCGGCGATCCGTTCGCCGAGAAAGTGCTCATCGAGTGCTGCCTCGAGCTGTTCCACGATGAGTTGGTCGAGGGCATTCAGGATCTCGGTGCGGCCGGCATCTCGTGCGCGACCTCCGAGCTGGCCGCGAACGGCGACGGCGGCATGTTCATCGAGCTCGACAGCGTGCTGCTGCGCGATCCCTCGCTCACCGCGGAGGAGATCCTCATGTCGGAGAGCCAGGAGCGCATGATGGCGGTCGTGCATCCCGACAAGCTCGACGCGTTCCTCGCGGTCACCGCGAAGTGGGACGTCGAGACGAGCGTGCTCGGCGAGGTCACCGACACCGGTCGGCTCGTCATCAATTGGCGCGGCGAGGAAATCGTGAACGTTGATCCCTCGACCGTCGCCGTCGACGGCCCCGTCTACGAGCGCCCGGTGCAGTACCCGGCCTGGATCGACGAGCTGCAGGCGTCTGGCGTTCGCGAGTCTGAGCTTGCCCGTGCGACTGGCGGCGACGAGCTCCGCACGCAGATGATCGCCGTGGCGGCGTCCCCGAACCAGGCTTCCGTCGACTGGGTCACCAACCAGTACGACAAGTACGTGCTCGGCAATACCGCACTGTCGTTCCCCGACGGCGCCGGCATGATCCGCGTCGACGAGGAGAGCGGGCTCGGCGTGGCCATCGCGACCGACGCGAACGGCCGCTACTGCCAGCTCGATCCTTACGTCGGCTCGCAGCTTGCGCTCGCGGAGGCGTATCGCAATGTTGCATCTTCGGGAGCCGTGCCAACCGCCGTCACCGACTGCCTCAACTTCGGTAGCCCTGAGAACCCCGAGGTCATGTGGCAGTTCTCTCGCGCGGTCGAGGGCCTCTCGGACGCCTGCCTCGAACTCGAGGTGCCGGTGACCGGCGGCAACGTCTCGCTGTACAACCAGACCGGCGACACCCCGATCTACCCGACGCCCGTCGTCGGCGTGCTCGGCATCATCGATGACGTTGCGCGTCGCATTCCGAGCGGCTGGCAGGACGAGGGCGAGCACCTCTACCTGCTCGGCGTAACCCGCGACGAGCTCGACGGCTCGGCATGGGCTGAAACGGTGCACGACCACCTCGGCGGCCGTCCCCCGGTCGCGTCTCTCGCCGACGAGCGCGCACTCGCTGAGCTGCTGCAGGCCGGCGCTCAGGGCGGTCTCATCTCGGGAGCGGTCGACCTGTCTGAGGGCGGGCTCGCGCAGGCGATCACCGATGGTGCGCTGCGCTTCGGCGTCGGGGCGCGCGTGTGGATCGACGAGATCATGTCGCGCGACGGCGTCGACGAGACCGCGGCGCTCTTCTCGGAGACCCAGGCGCGCGTGCTCGTCGCGGTGCCGCACGAGGAGGAAGTGAAGTTCCGCGGGCTGTGCTCGGGGCGCGATTTCCCGGTGCTGCGCATCGGCGTGACGGATGGCTCGGGCGCTGCTGCGCAGATCGAGGTGCAGGATCGCTTTACGCTGCCCCTCTCCGAGCTGGGGGCGGCCTCTCGCGGCACCCTCCCGAAGTACTTCGGGCCGGTCATCGCCGAGGATTCGCGCGGGGCGTCCCCGAGCGCCGCGGCGCGCTTCGCCCGCGCCGTGCAGGGTCCGCGCATCTCGGAGTAGTTCGGCTCGTCTCGGGGCGCTCGCGCCGGTCGATCGTTCGGCCGGCCAGAGCCACCTACCCGCACCTTTTGAGCGTGCGGCTACCACGACTCGCTGATAGCGGTAGCTCGGCGCCCAAAAGGTACCCGAAGGTGACCCGCAACGTACAGAGACCGCATGTATGGAGCGGCACTCAGCGCGCCATCAGTGATACGGAAATAGCTCAGCGATTGGCGAGCGGTGCGACCCGCGCGATGATCTGCGTGTGGATCTCGTCGATCGGGAGTGACGCGTCGACCACGAGATAACGGTGCGGCTCTTCACGAGCGAGCGCGAGAAACCCCTCCCGCACGGCGGCATGGAACTCCGCAGCCTCTGATTCCAGTCGATCTGCAGCACCTCCGCGGGCGAGGCGCCGGTCGGCGCCCGTCGCCGGGTCGAGATCGAGCAGCACGGTGAGGTCGGGCCAGAGTCCGCCCGCTGCCCACTCGCTGATGCGACGCACCTCCGCCACGTCGAGCACGCGGCCCGCACCCTGATACGCGAGGGATGAGTCGATGTAGCGATCCTGCACCACGACCGCGCCCCGCTCGAGCGCCGGACGCACGATCTTCGCGACGTGCTGCGCGCGGTCCGCGGCGTAGAGCAGCGCCTCCGCTCGCGGGTCAACGTCGCCGACCTCTTCCCCTCCGTGGAGCAGCAGGCGACGAAGCTCGACGCCGAGGCGGGTGCCGCCGGGTTCTCGCGTACGCACGACTTCCAGCCCGCGCTCCTCGAACCAGGCAACCAGGTGTTCGGCCTGCGTCGACTTGCCGGCGCCGTCGCCACCCTCCAGGGTAATGAAGATCCCGCTCATGCCCCGACCCGCTCCGCTACGCCTGCGCTGCGGCTTCAGCGGCGCGATTGGCCGCCCGGGTCGCGGCCGCCTTCTTCGCAGCGGCCGAGCGAGCGGGATCGACGGTCTTCGAAGCTGTGGACTTCGAGGTGGCCTTCTTCCCGGCAGACTTCGCGGTCGTAGCCTTCGCCGCAGTCTTCTTCGCGGCCGGCTTCTTCGCAGCGGGCTTGCGAGCCGGGGCCTTCTTCTTCGCCGGGCCCTTCGCACGCTTGATAGCGAGCAATTCGACCGCACGCTCGAAGTTGATGTCATCGACTGAATCGCCCCGAGGAATGGTCGCGTTCGTCTCTCCATCGGTGACGTAGGGGCCGAAGCGCCCGTCCTTCACCTTGATGGGCTTGCCACTCACCGGATCCGCCTCGAACTCCTTGAGCGCGCTCGACGCGCGCTTCGCGCCGTACTTGGGCTGCGCGAACAATTCCTGCGCACCCGCAAGGTCGACGGTGAAGATCGCGTCCTCGCTCGGCAGCGTACGCGTCTCAGTCCCCTTCTTGAGGTAGGGGCCGTAACGACCGTTCTGCGCTGTGATCTCGGAGCCCGACTCAGGATCGACACCCACGACGCGAGGAAGCTCGAGCAGAGCGACCGCTGTGTCGAGGTCGACCGTCGCGGGGTCCATGCTCTTGAACAGCGAAGCGGTACGCGCCTTCTGCCCCTTCGGGAGTTCCTCGCCCTCGTCGGGCAGTTCCGTCACGTACGGGCCGAAGCGACCATTCTTCGCGACGATGCGCTTCCCGGTCGTCGGATGCAGGCCGACGACGCGATCCTCTGCCGGCTCGGCGTCCGCGAGCTCGTGGGCCTTCGCTGGCGTGAGTTCGTCGGGAGCGAGTCCATCGGGAATGTTCACGCTGCGCGGCTTCAGAGCGCCGTCCTCGCCGACTTCGCACTTGTCGTCGAACACCTCGAGGAACGGGCCATACTTGCCGTTGCGCAGGGAGATCTGGTCGTCGATCTTGATGGTGTTGATGGCGCGCGCATCGATCTCGCCGAGGTTGTCGACCACACCGCGGAGCCCGGGATGGGAGTCGGAACCGAAGTAGAACTCTCCGAGCCACTTACCGCGATCCGCCTCACCCGCAGCAATGCGGTCGAGGTCGCTCTCCATCTCAGCGGTGAAATCGTAGTCCACGAGCTGAGAGAAGTGCTCCTCGAGCAGGCGCACCACGGAGAAGGCGATCCAGCTCGGAACGAGCGCTTGACCCTTCTTCGTCACGTATCCGCGGTCCATGATCGTGCTGATGATGGCAGCGTACGTGGAGGGTCGCCCGATGCCGAGCTCTTCAAGTCGCTTCGTGAGGCTCGCCTCGGTGTACCGCGGCGGCGGGCTCGTCTCGTGGCCCTTTGCCTGGGGCTCCTCGACCGTCAGCGCCTGACCCGCCGAGAGCTGCGGCAGAGCAGCGTTCTGATCGCCGTCCTTCTCGCCGCGCTTCTCGTCCTTGCCCTCCTCGTAGGCGAGCAGGAAGCCTGGGAACGTGATCACGGTGCCGCTCGTGGTGAACTCGGCAGAGGTCGCCGCACCAGCACCCGTTTCCGTTACCTGTGCTCCGAGCGTCACCGTGTCGGTGGAGCCCTTCGCGTCCGCCATCTGGCTCGCCACCGTGCGCTTCCAGATCAGTTCGTACAGTGCGAACTCACCCTGCGTGAGCTTCCCCTTGAGCTGGCTGGGTCGCTGGAACACGTCGCCCGCGGGGCGGATCGCCTCGTGCGCCTCCTGGGCACCCTTCGACTTGCCCGTGTACACGCGAGGCCTATCGGGGAGCGTCTGCGCACCGTACAGTTCCGCCGCCTGAGACCGCGCCGCCTGGATCGCCTGCTGCGACAGCGTCGGCGAGTCGGTTCGCATATAGGTGATGTAGCCGTTCTCGTAGAGCGACTGGGCGAACGACATCGTCTGCCGCGAGCTGTAGCGCAGCTTGCGCGACGCCTCCTGCTGCAGCGTCGACGTGGTGAACGGAGCGGCAGGCCGGCGGGTGTGCGGTTTCGTCTCAACGGAGATCACCTCGGCTCTGGTCCCCGCGGCGAGCGCGGCGGCAAGCGCTTCGGCGCGCTCACGGCCCAGCGCGAGCACGTCGGCTTTCGCGGCACGAGCGGTGAGTCCGCCGTCGTCACCGAAGTCTCCGCCGGTCGCGACGCGCTGCGAATTCAGACGAACGAGTCGTGCGTCGAACGCCGTGAGATCCGGTGCGCCGTCTTGCGGCCGGAAGGTGGCCGTCAGGTCCCAGTACTCCGCAGCGCGGAACGCCTGACGCTCCCGCTCACGGTCGACCACGAGCCGGGTCGCGGCCGACTGCACGCGGCCGGCGGAAAGCTTGGGAGCGACCTTGCGCCACAGCACCGGGGAGATGTCGTAGCCGTAGAGACGGTCGAGGATGCGTCGCGTCTCCTGCGCGTCGACCAGCGCAATGTCGAGCTCACGGGTGTTGCGCTTCGCCGCCTCGATGGCTTCTTGGGTGATCTCGTGGAACACCATGCGGTGCACCGGCACCTTCGGCTGGAGCACTTCGAGTAGGTGCCACGCGATTGCTTCGCCCTCGCGGTCTTCATCGGTGGCGAGCCACAGCTCGTCCGCTCCCTTCAGCGCGCGCTTCAGCTCGGAGACCGTTTTCCGCTTGTTGTCGTTGACGACGTAGTACGGCTGGAAGTTGTTGTCGACGTCGACCGCGAACTTTCCGAAGGCGCCCTTCTTGAGGTCTGCCGGCAGGGCCGAGGGTTCGGCGAGGTCGCGGACGTGCCCGACCGACGCGATCACCTCGTACTCGCTCCCGAGATAGCCGCCGATCGTCTTCGCCTTGGTCGGCGACTCGACAATGACCAGTTTCTTCGTACCCGACACGGGTCTCCTTCGTTGCTTCACGCAGTGAGCGGATTGCACAGCCGCTCCAGCTGAGGGCTCTGCTCCGACACGATACACAGTCTCGCGTGAGAATCCACTTCCGGTTCCCGCGTAAGCCCGCCGACCGTGGGCCTCGGTCCACGACTCGTTCTTGTGGACAGCTCGCGCGGCCCGTCCCCCAGCATACGGAGTCAGGGGCCGCGAGCATCCCCTATATAGAGGTATGGATTCACATCCGGAAATGCGTTCGTCGGCGACGTCGACAGTGTGAAGTGCGTGTGCGGGCCCGACGAACATCCGCTCATGCCCGCAAGCGCGACCGTTTGCCCGGCTCGGACCGCAGCGCCCACGCGCAGCCCCAGTGCCGCCGGTGAACCGGGAGCGACGTGGTTGTGGGAGCTGTAGAGCGTGCTCCCCCGATACTCGTGCCGGATCACGACCGTGTGGTTCGGCCCGTGCCACCAGCTCGGGTTCGCGAGACACGGCGCCGGAATGCCCCCGCCATCCGCACCGGCGGCGACGACTGTTCCGCCGTACGGCGCGTACAGCGCGGAGCCCTCCTCCGCACGAAGATCGATCGAGTACCCGTCGTGGAATCCCTGCGTCACCCCGGGGGTCCCGCTCGGCCACGCCCAACCGTTCTCCTTCACCTCCCCTCCTGGCACCGCTGCCGCCGGAGGCAACCCCGCATGCGCCGACGCTACGACCGCTCCCAGCGGACCGCCGATCGCGACGACGATCCGCGCATCGACGGTCGATTCCTGGAGGTCGCAGCGGGTCAGTGTGCCGCCCGCGTTCTCTACGATCATTCGCGCCACATCGCACGGTTCGCCCAGCTGAACGAACCCAGCGAGCGAATCGGCGGCGGCGAGGGCGGCGGCATCGGCGGCAGCGGCGGCACGATGCGCGCTCTCGACGTGGGTCGCAGCCAGCACGACTGGTAGGCCCAGCCCAACTGCGACCGCCGCACAGGCAAACACGGCGGGCGCGCTCATGCGATCGCTTGTGTCATCGAGGTCGCTCTCCCGTGCCGACTTCCCGTCCTCACAGCACTCCAGCTCCGAAGGGGGCCGCGCAGGAACGCGCCTCGATCGCGAGCATGGCGAGCGGGCCACCGTCCAGTCGCGACCGCACGGTCAGACACCGAAGTCCGCCGATCGTGTCTCGCTTGAGCGTCGCGTTGGCGTCGAGGCGCCCGAGCACCTCCTGAGCCGCATCGGTATCACCGCGAGCTTCGAGGCGCGCGGCTTCCGCGGTGATCGAAACGAGGGCGACACGCTGCGCGGCCAACGACACAGCACCGATCACCAGTCCGAGTAACGCGAGCACCGCGGGCACGACGATCGCGAACTCGGCGGTGACCGTGCCCCGTTCATCCTCCGACAGTGCTCGCAGCATCAACTCACCGAGCCGAGGGCGTTCTCGATGAGCTGCACGAGCATCGCGCGGATTTCTTTGGACCGCATGATCGCGACGAGCAGGCCGGCGAACGCTACCGCTCCGAGGATCACGATCGCGTACTCCGCTGTCACGGCACCGCGTTCATCCGAGATCAGGTCTCGCGCCGCACGGCCCTGCGCTCCCCACCGCGAGAACCGCTTCCCGCCATGACGCGGCTGCCGGAAAGGCACCGACGACACCGCCCCGGCGAACTCGGGCTGTGAGTCACTCGATCCACCGGCGCACATCTGCAGAGCTGGATGCAGCTCCCGACCGTTCTCTGCGGTCCGATCACTGTCGGAGCTCCGATCAAACACGAGCTGAAGAGTGGGTTGCATCTCAAACCTCCTTGACCTCGCACGGCCCCGGCGGTTGCCGGTCCTTCCATCTTGGAAGCGAGTGCCGCATCCCGTTGTCGCGATGCCATCATCTGTGGAGAAAGCGACGAGGTGAGTGTCCAGACCCATCTGGGGAAAACTCACGGCACCACACACTCGATCACACGGCTCCGAACATCGACAGCAGTACCGGAAGCACCCCGAGGACGATGAACGCGGGCAACACGCACACGCCGAGTGGCACCAGTACGCGGACGCCGAGGCGCTCGGCCCCGCGTTCGAGATTCGCGACACTTGCAGCGCGCGCAGCACGCCCTTGCTCGAGCAGCAGCGGACCCAACGGTACTCCTGCGCGAGTCCCCGCCCTGATCGTCGCGAGAAGCGAACTGTCGTTCATGAACGCGTCGAAGCCGACCCATTCCGCCCCCACCTGATCGACCGCGTCGACCACCCGTCGGCACGCGAGCGACGCGGGCGCCCCACCGCCAAGCGCCACCCAGGCGAGTTCGAACTCGAGACCCGCGACATGGTCGAGCGCGGCAACTCGCCTCTGCAGCGCGCGCGACCAACCGACTCCGAGCCCAAGAAGCCCCATGCCGAGAACCGCAAGCGCCGCACCAACGGGGCTCACCAGCACGGGAACCGGGTCGAAGCCCAGCAGCACACTGAGAATGAGCGAGAGGATCGGCAGAGCCGCGACCATCCGCACCGTCGCCTGCGGGCCTGCGAGCAGCACCGTGCGCCGCTCTCGCATGCGCGCCAACTCGCGCAGCGCCGCGGCAATACTCTGGAGCGCTGGAGCGAGTGGCGATCCACTCTGCTCTGCGAGGTGCCAAACAGCAGCCACAACGCGCCACTCCGGAGTGTCGGCTGCGGCGAGCGCTCGGACCGGTCGCATTCCTTCCGCGAGCGCAGTTCGGATCGTCGCTGCGGCAGCGTCGGAAGCAGGCGAACCCGAATGTTCGGCCACCATCGCAAGTGCCCTCGCTGGCGGCACTCCCCCTCGAAGTAGAGCGCTGCAGCGCTCTACCATGCCGGCCGCGGTGCTGCCTGCGGGGTCGGATCTTGCATGACGGCCAAACCGAAGAAAGCCGGGCCGCGGGCGTTCGGAATCACCAGCCGCCCTATTCACTCCGGTGAGCCGCCCTCCCTGCACCAGCATTCAGCGCAGCTTTCGCACGGTAAGGAGTCGATCTCCATCGAGGTCGAGCTCCCCGACGGCCCGCATGCTCGGGCCTCGCGGCCCTCGAGAGAGATGCACCACAAGATGAAGCGCAGTGACCGCCTGTCTTGCGAGCGCCTCAGGGCTCATGCCTGCCAGTGCGCCGAGAGCCTCTAATCTGGCCGGGACCTCCTCGAGGCGGCTCGCGTGCAACGTCCCCGCTCCGCCGTCATGCCCGGTGTTGAGCGCCGCGAGCAACGTCGAAATCTCGGCTCCCCTGCACTCGCCGAGCACGATCCGATCTGGACGCATTCGCAGCGCCTCACGAAGTAGCCGATCGAGCGAAACTTCGCCCACGCCCTCGGCGCTCGCCTGTCGCGATTCGAGCCCAACAGTGTGCAGATGGCGAAGCCGAAGCTCGGCGACGTCCTCGATCGTGACGATCCGTTCGTCTGCGGCTGCGAGGTCGAGCAGTGCTCCGAGCACCGTGGTCTTCCCGCAGCCGGTGCCGCCCGTGATGAGCACGTTGCGACGATGCGCGATCGCCTCTTGCAGAATCTCAGCCACGCGAGGCGAGCACAGCCCGCCGGACAGCAACTCGGCGAAACTCGGTGGGTTGATGCGCGGAAGGCGGATCGACACCGCAGCACCTCCGACGGCGACCGGTGGCAGTACGGCGTGCACCCGAATTCCGTCGCCGAGACGCACATCTGCGCACGGGTGCAACTCGTCGAGATGCCTGCCCCCCGCGGCAATAAGGCCCGTTGCCAGGCGGAGTACCGCCTCTGGCTCTGCGCGCCACTCGGGCACCGGTTGCAGGTGTCCCGTGCGGTCGAGCCAGAGCCGAGCCCCACCGCGGCTCGCGTGCACCACTACATCTCGGAGTTCTGGGTCATCGAGCAGTTCCAGGAGTCCTCCAAAAGCGCGGCGCGCAGCGCGGTTCAGCCCGGCAGTGCGCCCGGTATGAGCTCGCGGGCCGATGTCGCTTACGGGCAATTCGATCGGGGAAGCACACATGGTGGTACTCCAACACGCCCGCGGCGTCGCCAGGCGTTCCCCTGACGAATGCGTGGAGAACTCGTTCGTCACGCCACGGGACACCACATGTGCACGCATCATCAAAATCCGCACGGTGTCTCGCGAGGTATAACCTGGTCTTGCGTTTCCGCGGTCCCAAGTCCGCAGAAACACTCTGGAGCTGGGCCGAGCAGTTCGCACCGGCCCCGCAAGCGATCGAAGATAAGGGTGTCAATGAGCGTTCAGAACGGCAGCATCGAGAGCCATCACCTCCCCGAGCGCGATCAGGCGGCGACCTACCCGCCCGCGGCCGAGTTTCGGGCTCAGGCGAACGTGAACGATCCTTCGGTGTATTGGAAAGCCGCCGAGGATCCCGAAGCATACTGGGCCGGACGCGCCCAGGAGCTGGAGTGGACGAAGCCGTTCACCGAGGTGCTGGACTGGTCGAACCCCCCGTTCGCGAAGTGGTTCCAGGACGGTGAGCTCAATATCGCAGCGAACTGCCTCGATCGGCACGTCGCGGCGGGGTTGGGCGAGCGCGTTGCGATCCACTTCGAAGGTGAGCCGGGCGACACCCGCACGCTGACCTACGCAGAGCTCACCCACGAGGTGAAGCGTGCCGCCAACCTGCTCACAAGTCTCGGCGTTTCCGCCGGCGACCGAGTCGCTATCTACATGCCGATGATCCCTGAGACCGTCGTCGCGATGCTCGCGGTCGCGCGGCTCGGTGCCGCGCACTCCGTCGTCTTCGGCGGGTTCAGCGCTGAAAGCCTGTGCGCGCGCATCGACGACGCCGAGGCACGACTCGTGATCACGGCCGACGGCGGGTACCGCAAGGGCCGTGTCTCGGCGCTGAAGCCGACGGTCGACGACGCCCTTGCGCTGCACGACGGCGGCAGCACCGTCGAGCGGGTACTCGTCGTGGAGCGCGCGGGCAACGACATTGCCATGGAGGCGGGCCGGGATCTCTGGTGGCACGAGGAGATCGCTGCCTTCGACGGTGACCACGAGGCTCAGGGCTTCCCCGCCGAGAACCCGCTCTTCATCCTCTACACCTCCGGCACGACCGGCAAGCCCAAGGGCATCCTGCACACCTCGGGCGGCTACCTGACGCAGGTTTCGGCGACGCACCGCGACGTCTTCGATCTCAAGCCCGAGACCGACGTCTACTGGTGCACGGCCGACATCGGCTGGGTGACGGGCCACAGCTACGTGGTCTACGGTCCGCTCGCCAACGGCGCGACCCAGGTCATCTACGAGGGCACCCCGGAGACACCCGACTGGGGCCGCTGGTGGTCGATCATCCAGAAGTACGGTGTCTCGATTTTCTACACGGCTCCGACCGCGATCCGCGCCTCGATGAAGGTCGGCCGTCAGATCCCGGAGCAGTACGATCTCTCGAGCATCCGCGTGCTCGGATCGGTGGGCGAGCCCATTAACCCCGAGGCATGGCGTTGGTATCGCGAAGTCATCGGCTCAGGCTCCGCGCCTATCGTCGACACGTGGTGGCAGACCGAGACCGGCGCGCTCATGATCTCGCCGCTCCCCGGTCTCACCTCGCTGAAGCCTGGAAGTGCGCAGTCGCCTCTGCCCGGCATCAGCGTGGCGGTGGTCAATGACGATGGAAACCCGGTCGAGAAGGGTCAGGGCGGGCTCCTTGTGGTGCAGCGTCCCTGGCCCTCAATGGTGCGCACGATCTGGGGTGACGACGAACGTTTCAAGGAGACCTACTGGGCGAAATTCGGGGATCGCTACTTCGCGGGCGACGGAGCCCGACTGGACGAGGACGGCGACGTCTGGCTCCTGGGCCGTGTCGACGATGTGATGAATGTGTCGGGGCACCGCCTCTCGACCGCCGAGATCGAGTCCGCGCTCGTCGAGCACCACGCGGTCGCGGAGTCTGCAGTGGTCGGCGCGGACGACGAGACCACTGGTCAGGCGGTGGTGGCCTTCGTGATCCTGAAATCGCAGCAGCAAATCCTGGATCCCGCTGATCCCGACGTCGCCGAAGCCGAGTTGAAGAAGCACGTCGCCGCACAGATCGGCGCAATCGCAAGGCCGCGACAGATCTTCATCGTTTCGGAGCTCCCGAAGACTCGCTCCGGCAAGATCATGCGACGCCTGCTGAAGGATGCCGCGGAAGGGCGCGAGATTGGTGACACGACAACGCTTGCGGACACGGCGGTCATGCAGACCATCTCCGCGCGAGTCAGGACAGAACGCGGCTCGCGCGCCTGAGTCTGATACTCGACGCTCAACATGACAGAGGCCGGGATACCCGTTTCGGGGTCCCGGCCTCTGTCATGAACAGGGGAAGAGGATCAGCCTTCGACCCTGAACGTGAACTCGATCTCCACGGGCGCGTCGAGCGGCAGCACCGCAACGCCCACGGCCGATCGCACGTGAATGCCGAGGTCGCCGAACACGCGTCCGAGGAACATCGAAGCTCCGTTCGCGACCGCCGGCTGCCCGGTGAATGACGGGTCCGAAGCGACGAACGCCGTCACCTTCACGACCTGAGTGATCTTGTCGAGCGAGCCGAGCACGCCACGCACAGCGGCGAGCGCGTTGAGCGCGCAGAGACGCGCGAGCTCCTCCGCTTGCTCAGCGGACACGAGCCCCTCACCGTGGCCGACCTTGCCCGTCAGGGGCAGCTCACCGTTCACGAACGGAAGCTGACCCGACGTCGAGACGTAGTTGCCGTCGCGCAGCGCCGGAACGTAAGCGGCGACCGGCGCGGCCACCTCGGGGATGGAGTATCCGAGTTCGTGGAGCCGTTCCTCAATTACCGATGCCATATCAGGCCTTCCTCTTCATGTATGCGACGTTGCCGCCCGCCGGCCCCTCGATGATCTGCACGAGCTCCCACCCTTGGGCACCCCAGTTGTTGAGGATTTGAGCCTCATTGTGCAGTAGCAGCGGCGTTACAAAGTACTCCCACTTGGGGGCGGCTTCGGCGGATTCACTCACGTGCGGATCTCCCTCGGTTGACGTTGCCCGCGTACTCGAGTGTTCATTCGTCATGCAGCGCGGGCGGGCGCGTTGCTGTTTTGTCAGCTACGTCGCTTACCCTTGATTCTATGACCCGTCAGACATCACCTTCTTCGCGCGTGCGCTCACAGAAGCCCCGCACCGCGGGAGGCGCCCTCGGCGGCATCCTCGGTGCGCTCGCCATGAGCGTCATCGCCGGTGTGCTCGTCACCGCGGCCGTAACTCCGGTCGTCGCGCTCAGCGGTACTGCAACGAAGTCAGCAGTCGGCATCTTCGAGAACCTTCCCGATCACATCGATCCGGGTCGCCTCGCCGAGCCGTCGACGATCTATGCGACCGGCGCCGACACGACCGTGTACGAGCTCGCGACGTTCTACGACCAGGACCGTGAGACAGTCAAGTGGGATCAGATCTCCCAGTTCGTGAAGGACGCCGCGGTTGCGGAGGAAGATCCGCGCTTCTACACCCACGGTGGTGTCGACGTGCTCGCGACCTCCCGCGCGCTCCTGCAGAACGCTGCGGGTCAGAACCTCTCGGGCGCGTCTACGATCACGATGCAGTACGTGCGTAACGTGCTCATCCAGGACGCCATCGCAATCCCGGACAAGGAAGAGCAGAAGAAGGCGTACAACGACGCAATGCGTCAGGACGTCGACCGCAAGCTCAAGGAGATGAAGTACGCGATCTCGATCGAGAAGAAGTACCCGAAGGACGAGATCCTTCTGGGGTACCTCAACATCGCTCTCTACGGTCGCCAAATTTACGGCATCGAGTCAGCTGCGCAGCACTACTACAGCAAGTCGGCTTCCGACGTTACGCTCGCTGAAGCGGCGAGCCTCGTTGCGATCGTGAACAACCCATCGAAGCTGCAGATCGACGTCAAGAAGAACATCCCGGCCAATCAGGAGCGCCGCGACAAGATTCTCGGCAGCATGCTGAACCACGGCAAGATTACGCAGGCGCAGTACGACGAGGCTGTCGCGACGAAGGTGAAGCCGAAGATCAAGGAACGCGTCGCCGGGTGCAATGTCGCCGAGGACAACTTCGGGCTGGGGCACTTCTGCGACTATGTGCAGCGCTACATCAAGGCGGATCCGAGCTTCGGAGACACTCCCGAGGAGCGGGAATTCAACTTCAGCCGCGGTGGCTACCAGATCTACACGACGATCGACCTCGACATGCAGGCTGCTGGCCTGGCGGCAACACAGCAGACCGTGCCGAGAGTGATGGATGGTATCGACGTCGGCTCGGCGTCGAGCAGTGTTGAAGTCGGCACCGGCAAGGTGCGTGCAATGGTGCAGAACCGGCCCTTCAATAACGCGGAAGACTTCCTGAAATCGAACCCTGATTTCACGACCGTGAACTACAACACGGACTACGAACTCGGCGGCTCCAGCGGTTTCCAGGTCGGTTCAACCTTCAAGCCGATCACGCTCGCTGAGTGGATCAAGACCGGGCACTCCGTGCGCGACATCGTCAATGTGAACAGCCGCAAGGGTGTGCCGTACCAGTCGTTCCAGGCGTCCTGCATGCCCGACGGCGTCTACAGCTACGGAACCTTCGATTTTTCGAACGATAACGAAGGCATCAGAGGCAATCAATCGGTGCTGACCGTGATTGCGAACTCCATTAACGGTGGCATCGTGTCCATGCAGCAGAAAATGGACCTCTGCGGCACATTCGAGACCGCTCAAGCGCTCGGCATCCACCGCGCCTCCGATCAGCCGAAGTGGACGCAGGAGGACGCCGACGCGGGCGCGACAACGCCCGACATGGTCGGGAAGATCAAGAACCCGACGCTCCACCAGCAGGACCGTGATCTGACGATGGTGCCCTCGAACGTTTACGGCGGCGTCGACGAGATCGCGCCAATCACTATGGCAGCTGCCTACGCCGCTTTCGCGGGCGACGGTAAGGTATGCACCCCCGTACCGATCGAGCAGATTCTTGACGACGACGGCAAACAGGTGCCGTTCACCAAGAGCAAGTGTTCACAGGCGATCGCGCCCGAGGTTGCTGCGGGCGTAGCGTTCACGCTCGAGAACGCCGTAACCAATGGCCTGGCGAAGCACGCGCTCTCGTCGACTGGCGTGCCGCATCTTGCGAAGACCGGTACGACCGATGACGTGGTCGATAACTGGACCGTCGGTGCCAGCTCAAAGGTCGCGACCGCGACGTGGGTCGGCAACGCTGGCCCGGTGCAGCTCGCGGACGGCTCATGGTCGCGAGTCTCGACGATGCCGTTCGGTGGCCTCATGTACGCCGACCAGACGATCTGGCCCGCGATCATGAATACGGCGGACGCCAGGTACGGCGGCGACGCGTTCCCGCAGCCTGACGCGGCAGCACTGCGCCAAACCTTCGTCACGGTGCCCGATCTGCGTGGCAAGTCCTTCGAGGAAGCGAGCGATGCGCTGACCCAGCTCGGGTTCGCCGTGAACGACGGCGGGGAGGTCGACTCTTCGGTCGCGCAGGGCCGCGTCGCGGGTACAGATCCTGAGGGCGGTGCGTCCGTGCAGCTCGGCATGAGCGTGACCGTGAAGCGAAGCAACGGCGAGGCGTCGGTCGTGCCAGATGGCCTCGTTGGAAGCTCGGGCGATCGTGCTGCAGGCGTGCTGAGAGACGCCGGCTTCTCCGACGTTGAATTCACGTGCGACGCGCGTGGAAAGGTCGATCGGAAGAAGGACGTCGTCTCGGTCAGCCCCGACAGCGGTTCTGAAGCGAACAGCGGGAAGACGGTCACTCTGACGCTTGACTGCGGGAAGGACTGAGCCGGTGCACGGCCGTTCTTCCCGCACGGCGGTCGCTCTGGGAGCGGCCGCCGTCGGCGTCCTGACGTGGTCAACGCTGATCGAGCGGCAGCTGTATACGGTTCGGAACCACACGGTCCCGGTGCTCGCAGCGGGTCACGCGCCGATCCGCGTGCTGCACCTCTCCGACCTGCACCTCGCTCCGTGGCAGGCGCGCAAGATCGAGTGGGTCCGTTCGCTCGTTGAACTCCGCCCCGATCTCGTGATCCTCACCGGCGACATGATGGGGCATCTTGACGCCCGGATGGCGCTGCTGCACGCACTGCGTCCACTTGCAGAAGCCGCCCCGATGGCATTCGTCCACGGTTCGAACGATTACTACGGGCCGATGTTCAAGAACCCGGTGAAGTATTTGCTTGCGCCGAGCAGGCTGAGCACACGGCAGCCCGATATCGACAATGCTGCGCTGACGGCGGGCCTCATCGATCTCGGAGCGCTCGACCTCAACAATGCAGCCACTCGCGTCCAGGTGAACGGCACGGCGCTCGAGCTGATGGGTCTCAATGATCCTCACATCCGCTATGACGATGCCGATCGCATGCGCGCTAGCGTCGCGGAGCTGCAGCACAGCGCCCCCGACACGGAGGCTCTGCGGGTCGGCGTGGTGCATGCCCCCTACCAAAAATCGCTCGGTGCACTCCTCGCAGAGGGTGCGGATCTGCTCTTCGCCGGCCACACCCACGGTGGCCAGGTCCGAGTTCCTGGTGTCGGCGCATTGACGGCGAACTGCGACCTTCCGGTGGAGCAGGCCCGCGGCCTGAGCGTCTGGTACGACGCTCATCGAGCAGCATTCCTGAACGTCAGCGCGGGCCTCGGCAACTCGATCTACGCACCCGTGCGCTTCGCGTGCCGCCCGGAGGCCTCGCTGCTCACCCTCGAGCCCGTGCGCTAAGTCCTCGACAGAGGAAGAACGCCCCGGGGCTCGGCACTCGAGCCCCGGGGCGTTTCGCTGCCTCAGGGAGCGCCCGTCAGGCAGTGGAAAGCCGGCTGTGCGGTGCCCGTCCCCGGTATTTGATCCTCCTGGGGAGCTATCCACTGTCTGATGAGCCAGTGAATGGCGCGAGCGCCGCGGCGCAATTTTGGGCAAGCGCGCACCCGTCAAGCAGTGGAAAGCTGGTCGCTCGGGGCGACACGCCGGAAATGCACCCGCGCGGGGAGCTATCCACTGTCTGATGGGCGCGGCAGCGCGGCGCCCTACGCCTCCCTCACCCGCGCATGCGGCACTCGCGCGCGGGGTCGCAAGCTCCTACGCCGCGAGCTTCTCCGCGACGAGCTCGGCGATCTGCACGGCGTTGAGCGCGGCGCCCTTCCGCAGGTTGTCGTTCGAGATGAAGAGCGTAAGCCCACGGCCCTCGGGCGCGGACTGATCCTCCCGGATTCGACCCACGAACGACGGGTCCTTACCCGCGGCCTCAAGCGGGGTCGGTACATCGCTGAGCTCGACTCCCGGTGCCTGCGACAGCACCTCGCGAGCGCGGTCCGCAGTGATCCCTCGCGAGAACTCGGCGTTGATCGAAAGCGAGTGACCGGTGAACACCGGTACGCGCACGCAGGTTCCCGCAACGCGAAGCTCGGGCAGCTCGAGGATCTTGCGACTCTCGTTGCGAAGCTTCTTCTCTTCGTCGGTCTCGCCCTGACCGTCGTCGACGATCGAGCCCGCGAGCGGGAGCACATCGAACGCGATCGGTTTCGTGTAGACCTCGGGAGCGGGCATCGTGACCGCCGAACCGTCGCGCACGAGGCGCTCGATGTCGCCCGTTTCGATCGCCGCGGTCGCCTGCCCGGCGAGTTCGCGGGCGCCGGCGAGACCTGATCCTGACACCGCCTGGAAGGTGGTGACGATCAGCCGCTCGAGGCCGGCCTCAGCGTCGAGCGCCTTCATCACCGGCATCGCGGCCATCGTGGTGCAGTTGGGGTTCGCAATGATCCCCTTGCGCGCCTCATCGATGGCGTGCGGGTTGACCTCGCTGACGACGAGCGGCACCTCGGGGTCGAGGCGCCAGGCGCTCGAGTTATCAATCACGATGGCGCCCGCAGCGGCGAACTCGGGTGCGTACTGCTTCGACGCCGCGCCGCCCGCCGAGAAGAGCGCGATGTCGATGCCGCTCTTATCGGCCGTCGCGACGTCCTCGACCGTGATCTCTGCACCACGGAACTCGATCGTCGTGCCCGCCGAGCGCGCGCTCGAGAAGAAACGTATGCTTGTGAACGGGAAGTTCCGCTCGTCGAGGAGGCGGCGCATCACCGCGCCCACCTGACCGGTTGCGCCGACGACGGCGACCGAAAGTCCCTGCTGTGCAGCCATGTGCGTCAAGATCCTGTTCTGTAAGTGCTGGAGAGCGGGCAGCTCTGTAAATGCTGGAGTGCGGGCCGCGCTTACCGGCCGGTGCCCGCGTAAACGGTTGCGTCGGTATCGGAATCGAGCCCGAATGCGGTGTGCAGCACTCGCACGGCCTTGTCGAGGAGGTCGGCGCGCGTGACCACCGAGATGCGGATCTCGGAGGTCGAAATCATCTCGATATTGATATCGGCCTCGAACAGCGTGCGGAAGAGCAGCGCCGAGACGCCCGTGCTCGTGCGCATGCCAGCACCGACCACCGCGAGCTTGCCGATCTGATCGTCGTACTGGAGGCTCTCGAAGCCAAGCGCCTCGCGCTCCGCCTCGAGCGCTTCGATGACACGGCGCCCATCGCCGAGCGGCACCGTGAAGGAAATGTCGGTGCGGTTCGTCTGCGCGGCCGACACGTTCTGCACGATCATGTCGATGTTCGCGTTGGTCTTCGCCACGATCTCGAAGATCTGTGCGGCCTTGCCCGGAATGTCAGGGACACCGCCGACGGTGACCTTCGCCTCGCTCTTCTCCGCGGCGATTCCTGTGATGATCGGCTCTTCCACCTGATCTCCCTTCGGATGCCCCTTCTCGGGGTCGTAAACGATGGTGCCCTGCTCGTCTGAGAACGAGGAGCGGACGTGCAGCACGACGCCGTGCCTGCGGGCGTATTCGACGGCGCGCAGGTGCAGCACCTTCGCACCCGACGCGGCAAGCTCGAGCATTTCTTCCGCGGTAATCGCGTCGATTTTCCGCGCACGCGGTACCACGCGCGGATCGGTGGTGAAGATGCCGTCAACGTCCGTGTAGATCTCGCAAACATCGGCGCCCAGCGCCGCCGCAAGTGCAACCGCGGTCGTGTCCGATCCCCCACGGCCGAGCGTCGTGATGTCGCGCGAGTCCCGGCTGAAGCCCTGAAAGCCCGCGACGATCGCCACCGCGCCCTCGTCGAGCGCTTCACGGACCCGGCCGGGGGTCACGTCCACGATCTTCGCCGAGCCGTGCTCGGCCGTCGTGATCATGCCGGCCTGGCTACCCGTGAACGAGAGCGCCTCGACGCCCATACCCTTGATGGTCATCGCGAGCAGCGCCATAGAAATGCGCTCGCCAGCGGTCAGCAGCATGTCGAGTTCGCGGGGCGCCGGAATCGGCGTGCACTCCGCCGCGAGGTCGAGCAGCTCGTCGGTGGTGTCCCCCATCGCGCTGACAGCGACGACAACATCGTTCCCCCCGCGTCGAGCCTCGACGATTCGCTTAGCAACGCGCTTGATGCTTGCCGCATCGGCGACGGACGAGCCCCCGAATTTCTGCACGATCAATGCCACGCGGGTTCCTCCTGAATTTCCGAGCCGAATGCTCAGTCTACCGGAACGACTCGCGTGCGAGCTTCTCCCCTGCGTGGGGCCGGAACGGTGCGAACGCGGTGCCTCCGTAGACGCCGCACTCCGGCTCGGCGCTCGCGGCTACTCGACCTTGCGGCGTCCCTCAAAGGCGCGCCCGAGCGTGACTTCATCCGCGAACTCGAGGTCCCCGCCCACAGGCAGCCCGGACGCAAGCCGCGAAACCGGCACTTCGATGCTCGTGAGGAGACGCGAGAGATACGCCGCAGTGGCCTCCCCCTCGAGGTTCGGGTCGGTCGCGATGATGACCTCCTGCACGCCCGCCTCTCCCACGCGCCGCATGAGAGCCGGAATGCTGAGGTCGTCTGGGCCGATGCCGTCGATCGGACTGATCGCGCCGCCGAGCACGTGGTAGAGGCCCCGGAACTGCCGCGTTCGCTCGATCGCGACCACGTCCTTGGGTTCTTCGACCACGCAGATCAGCGAGTGGTCGCGCCGCGGGTCACGGCAGATCGAGCAGCGTTCGCCCTCGGTGATGTTGCCGCAAACCTCGCAGAAGCGCACCTTTTCACGCACCTCGGTGAGCAACTCCGCAAGGCGCGTCACGTCGAAGTTCTGCGTCTGCAAGATATGGAACGCGATGCGCTGCGCCGACTTCGGGCCGATGCCGGGCAGTCGTCCGAACTCGTCGATCAAATCTTGGACGATGCCGTCGTACACGCTGGTTCCTCCTCGGAGATACGACTGCAGGTGCGCCGCTCTGCACACACCCTAGTCGCGGTGGGTCAATCTTGCATCGGCCGTCTGAGCGGAGCGCTGGATCGGCACGGCCTATCGCGCGAGCGCAAAGTTCGGCATCACGGCCGCGGCGGCGGCAGCGGCCGTTCCTCCAGGAATCGCGCGCCCAGGACCTCACGCACGACTGCCTCGCCGTAGCGCGTGAACGCCGGGCGTGCGGACTTTACGGGCGCGGGTTCTGCTGCAGGAGCTTTGGTGGCGTCGTCGGGCGCGTTCGAGGGCACTGCGGGCACGTTCAATGGCGCTGCGGGCGCAGACACTGCGGGCGCGGACACTGGCTCCGGCACTGGCTCGGGCACTCGACTCGCTGCCGATTCAGCAAATGCAGGTGGCGGATCCTGCCCCGCGAGCGGCGCCGTAGCGTACGCATCCGATTCGTCGCTCTCCGGCATCTCCCCCGGGTCGTCCGCGTACGGGTCGCCGTACTGGGCCGGGTCCGCGTATCCCGAGACATCGGGCGGGGACGCAGGGGGCGCCTCTGCTGCATCCGCCTCTGCAGCATTCACCTCTGCTGCATTCGCCTCTGCAGCATTCACCTCTGCTGCATTCACCTCTGTAGTGATCTCCGGCGCGGGCAGATCCGCTTCAGACCCGGCCTCGTTCGCGGCCACAGGCCCCGCCTCGTCCTGGACGCTCGACGCGGTTGCGGCAGGGGCGGCAGGCTCCGGCATCGACGGTTCGCTCGGTTCCACGGGCGGCGGATCCGGCACAGGATCGGCCCACGCGGGTGCTGCGAGTGCAGGGCCGAGCCCGCTCAGCCTCGCCGCGGCTCGGGCCATGGGATCGTTCGGGTCGAGCTGTGAGGGCCTCGCTCGGTGAGGCTCCTCTGCGTCAGAGGGCGAACCGGGTTCGCGCGCCGCTCCCGCTCCTCCGGCAGGCGGACCCGCCGGCAGGCGCTTCGGCTTGTACTTCACACTCACGCCGACTGCCGACAGAATCGTCTCTCGCAGCGGGCCTGCTCCCGTGGTCTTGAACGCCGCAAGGTCAGATTCGGAGGCGAGCCCGATAGTGAGCACGTCGCCCTCGAGGTCCAGCGGAGTCACCACGCGGACCGCGTTCCACGCGTCGCGGTCTCGCTCGAGGATCTCCTCGAGAAGATCCGGCCACAGTTCCATCAGGTCCTCGTAGCCACCGGACTCTGGCGCCTCTTCGGGTTCGGAGGTGCCATCCGAGTCTCCCTGGGCTACACCTTCTGCGTCTGCATTCGCGGGCACCTCGGGAGCCGCGGTGGGAGGCATCGACGGTTCGGCCCCCCTCGATCCCTGCGGGGCCGCGTTCTCCGGCGCAGCCGGTGCGTGTGCCGGGACAGACTTGTCGCCTGCAGCGGGAACTTGGGTCGGTGCCGGCTGTGCCGGGCGCACGGGCTCGCTGCCGATGCTCTCGATCTGGCTCTGGCTCAACACCGCCGAAATCGGCCGCCCGAACTTCGCTGCGCCCTCATTCGGGTGCGGTGCGGACGACTGCTGGGGTGCAGCGTTTGGCGCAGTGGCACTCTGAACCGGCGCGCCGGGCGCCGGCGCGCTTTGGGCCGGAGTGTTCTGAGCCGGAGCGCTCTGAACCGGAGCGCTCTGAGCGGCCTGGGCCTGCTGGGTCGGAACGTTCGGGGCCGGAGCGGAAGCAGTCGGCTGGGCCGCGGCGCCCTCGTCCTCGCGCTCAAGGAACTCCCGGATCGATGCCGCGGTCGCCGCCGCGTTGGGTCGTGCAGCGGGCGCCTCGTCCGCCTGGGCGGAGGGTGTCGGCTGAGAGGCCGTGTGCTGCTGTGCAGAGGCGTACTGCGGTGCCGGAGTCTGCTGCTGCGCGGTACCCGCCGACGTCTGCTGCTCGGGCTGAGCCGGCATCGCCTGGCCCCCGGGCTGCTGCGCGGGCTGCCCGGGCGCGGGACGCGCCACCGCAGATGCGAACTGCTGCTGCGGGGGTGCACCTGCACCCCGCTGCGCCGGCGCGCCACCGGTCGGAACCGCCGGCTGCTGTGCCGACGCAAGCGTGGCCGAGTGCACGAGCGCGCGAGCGACCATGAGTTCGAGTTGCAGCCGAGGCGCGGTCGCCCCGGCCATCTTGTCAAGCGCGCCGCTCACGACGTCCGCGAGCTTCGACAGCTCCCCCGGACTGAACGACTGCGCCTGCTCGAACATGCGAGTCAGCTGATCTTGCGGTACCCCGCGGAACACCGCGGCAGCGCCGTCCACGGTGGTCGCGCCGACCACGATGAGGTCGCGCAGGCGCTCGAGCAGGTCTTCCACGAAGCGTCGCGGATCTTGCCCCGTCTGCACGACCCGGTCGGTCGCCCGGAACGCCGCCGCGGGATCGTGCGATGCGAACGCGGCAACCACGTCGTCGAGCAGCTCCGCGTGCGTGAAGCCGAGGAGACCCGACGCGCGCTCGAGTGTGACCCGGTCGCCCTCGGAGCCAGCGATGAGCTGGTCGAGGATCGACAGCGTGTCTCGCGCGGAGCCCCCGCCCGCTCGCACCACGAGCGGCAGCACGCCGGGCTCGACCTGCACGCCCTCGCTGTCGCACAGCGACTGCACGTAGTCGATCAGGGTGCCCGGAGCGATGAGCCGGAACGGGTAGTGGTGGGTGCGCGAACGAATCGTGCCGATCACCTTGTCGGGCTCCGTCGTCGCGAACACGAACTTCACGTGCGGCGGCGGCTCCTCGACGATCTTGAGCAGCGCGTTGAAACCGCCCGGCGTGACCATGTGCGCCTCATCGATGATGAAGATCTTGAACCGGTCGCGGGCAGGCGCGAACACGGCGCGCTCGCGGAGGTCGCGGGCGTCGTCGACGCCACCGTGGCTCGCGGCGTCGATCTCGACGACGTCGAGCGATCCGCCGCCATCGCGGCTCAGTTCGACACAGCTCGGGCACACGCCGCAGGGGGTGTCGGTCGGCCCCTCCGCGCAGTTCAGGCAGCGCGCGAGGATGCGGGCAGAGGTCGTCTTGCCGCAGCCCCTCGGACCGCTGAACAGATAGGCGTGCCCGATGCGGCCGGTGCGCAGTGCCGTCATCAGGGGTTCGGTCACCTGAGACTGCCCGATCATCTCGGCGAAAGTGTCTGGCCGATAACGGCGATAAAGTGCGGCAACCACCCCTTCATGCTACCGGCGGCCTCCGACATTCTGCTGCGGAGGTGAGCCCGGAGTCTACGACGGCAGACCGAGTTCGGGGGCAGGCAGATGGTACTCGTGGCGCAGCACCGAGCGGGCCGCGTACCACCCCGACAGTCCGTGCACTCCGGGGCCCGGAGGCGCAGAGGAGGACGCGAGATAGATACCGCGAGAGGGCGTGCGCCACGGATCCGGGGAAAGCACCGGACGCGCGACAAGCTGGCGCAGCGTGATGGCACCGGCACTGAAATCGCCGCCGTGGTAGTTGCGGTTGTAGCGGGAAAGCTCAGCCGCCGTCGTCACCCGCACCGCCCGGATTCGGTCGCGGAATCCTGGCGCGAACCGCTCGATCTGCGCGATCACCCGCTGCGAGACATCGACGTCCGACCCCTTCGGCACGTGCGTGTAGCTCCAGATCGCGTGCACGCCCGGCCCGTTTCGACCGGGATCGAAATCGGCCGTCTGCGCGAGCAGCACGTACGGCCGCTCGGGGTGCCCGCCGCGCGCCACCTCACGCTCGGAGGACGCGAGCTCGGCGCGGCTGCCGCCGACGTGCACCGTGGGTGCCTGCGCGACGCGCGGATCGCTCCATGGGATCGGCCCATCGAGCACGAAGTCGACCTTCGTCGCGCCGTCACCGTACGAGAAGCGTCGGAGCGCCCTGCGGTACCGGGCGGGCAGTACAGACCCAGCGATGCGCTCGAGACCACGCGCGGAGGTGTCGAACACCTTGACCCGGTGCTCCGACAGCTCGCGGATATCGTCGATCGGGTGCGAAGTCTCGATGCGGCCGCCGTGCGCGTGCAGGTCCGCGGCCATCGCGTCAGTGATGGCGCGGGATCCGCCCACCGGCACCGGCCACCCCACCGCGTGCGCGAGCGCGCCGAGCACGATCCCCACCCCCGCCGTCGCGAGATTCGGCAGCTTGCCGATGCTGTGGGCGGCCACGCCCGAGAGCAGAGCTGGCGCAGCCTCCTCATGAAAGCGCGCGTTCCAGAGCGGCGTGCCCTGCTCGAGCACGCGCAAGCCCATGACGAGCGCCGCGAGCGGATCAGAGGGCCAGCGCAACATGCTGCCGCCCAGCGCGAAATCGACCACGCCGTCGAGCCTCTGCAGAAGCGGGCGAACGAAGCGACCGTACGCCGCGCCATCGCGGCCGAGCTCAGCGACGGTGCGCTCGAGGTCTCGATACGCGATCGCCGCGCGTACTGGCGAGCCTCGCCCGGCGCCGCGCGCCGATCCGCCGACAGCCCTGCCATCGAGCGGGTTCGCAAATGAAGCCTCGGGGACCACGAAGTCCATTCGCCGCTCGATCTCGAACGCGCGGAAGAAGCCGGTGGCGAGCGCCATCGGGTGGATCGCCGAGCAGACGTCGTGCAGCACACCGGGCTCCACCAGTTCAGTAGTCCGGGTGCCACCGCCGATGGTCTCAGCGGCCTCGTAGACCGTGACCGGCACGCCTGCTCTCGCAAGCGTGACCGCCGCCGCCAGACCGTTGGGCCCGGCGCCAATGATCGCGGCACCTTCGGAAGACTGCATGCTTCGATGCTATCGCCGGCCGCCGACATTGACCGGGGGTAGACAAGACTCCCCTACCCCGCGCTCTGCTCCGTGGGCTGGCGCTGTAGCGCCAGTGGTGAGCCTTGTCTTTGCGATGCAAATACAAGACTCCCCACGCACCCGCCAGAGCCCGAGTACCCTTGCTTCGTTTCCGACCTGGGGGAGTTCCTCGAGATAGCGCCACGTGGGGAGCCAGACCAGTCTACCCGAAAGCGACGGCCCTCCTGAACCGCGCCGGCATCAGCTCGTCGTCGGCGCCTCGATCATTCCGTCGACCTGCTCCTCCGCGTCCTCGCCAGCGAACTGCGCCTGGTAGAGCGCGTGATACGCCCCGCGGCGAGCGAGCAGCTCCTCGTGCGTTCCCTGCTCCACAATGCTGCCGTTCTCCATCATCAAGATGGTGTCGGCATCGCGAATCGTCGAGAGCCGGTGCGCGATCACGAAGGAGGTGCGGTCGGCCCGGAGCGCCTGCATCGCCTGCTGCACGAGCACCTCGGTGCGCGTATCGACCGACGAGGTCGCCTCGTCGAGGATCAGGAGCGACGGGTTCGCGATGAACGCTCGAGCGATCGTGAGCAGCTGCCGCTCCCCCGCGGAAAGCGATGAGCCGTTCTCGCTGATCTCGGTGTCATAGCCCTCGGGCAGCTGCCGCACGAAGCGATCCACCATGGTGGCTTCGGCCGCAGCGATCACCTCGTCGTCGCTCGCGTCGAGCCGACCGTAACGAATGTTCTCGCGGATCGTCCCGTCGAACAGCCACGCGTCCTGGAGCACCATGCCCACGTGCCCGCGGAGTTCTGCCCGCGACAGCGACGTGATGTCGACGTCGTCGAGCAGGATCCGCCCGCCGTCGAGCTCGTAGAACCGCATCACGAGGTTCACGAGTGTCGTCTTCCCCGCGCCCGTCGGCCCCACGATCGCAACCGTGTGCCCGGGTCGAGCTTCCAACGAAAGGCACTGGATCAGGGGTTTCTCGGGGTCATAGCTGAAGGAGACGTCCTCGAACACGACTCGACCGTGCGTGCGCTCGGGCAGGTGCTTCGATGCGGTGTCCGCGTCCTGCTCCTCGGCGTCGAGCAGCTCGAACGTGCGCTCCGCCGAGGCGACGCCCGACTGCAGCATGTTCGCCATGCCCGCCATCTCGCCGATCGGCTGCGAGAACTCGCGCGAGTACTGGATGAACGCCGTCACGTCACCGAGGGTCATCTGTCCGCCGGTCACGCGCAGCGCGCCCGCAACCGCGATGAGCACGTAGCTGAGGTACTGCACGAACTGCATCGCAGGCATGATCGTGCCCGAGAGCGCCTGCGCCCGGTACGAGGCGTCGAACAGTGCCTCATTGCGACGATCGAACTCGCCGACCATTTCAGCGTCACGGTTGAAGATACGCACGAGCTCATGGCCGGTGAACGACTCCTCGATGTGCCCGTTGAGATCGCCCGTGTGCTTCCACTGAGCGACGAAGAGCTTCTGCGCACGCGCTCCGACCACGCCCGCGATAATGCCGGAGAGCGGCAGCGCGATGAGCGCGATCAGCGCCAGTTGCCAGGAGACGACGAACATCATCGCCGCGATCCCGATCACCATGAGTAGCGATTGCACCAACTGCGACAGCGCCTGCTGCAGCGCCTGCTGAATGTTGTCGACGTCGTTCGTGACCCGCGAAAGTACGTCACCGCGCTGCCGCCCATCGAAGTAACTCAGCGGCAGACGATTGATCTTCGCCTCGATATCAGCGCGCAGTTGGAACACCACGTTCATCACCAGGCGGTTGAGCAGGAATCCCTGCAGCCACATGAGGAACGACGCCACCACATAGAGCGCCAGCACCGTGAGGATCAGCCGCCCCAGCAGCCCGAAATCGATTCCCTCACCGGGCACGATCTGCGACCCCGCGAGCACATCCGCGAACTGCTCGTTGCCGGAGAGACGCGCCGCCTCAACGGCCTGCTCGAGCGTCAGACCCTCCGGAAGCTGCTTGCCCAGCACCCCGTTGAAGATCACGTCCATCGCCTGTCCGAGGATCTTCGGCGCGATGACCGTGAGCACGACCGAGCCCACGACGAGCGCGACCACAAGGCTGAAGAGCCACTTGTGCGGCGCGAGCAGACCCACGAGGCGCTTGGCCGAGGGCCAGAAATGCTTTGCTTTCTTTACCCCCTGGCCACCCGACCAATCGTCGGGGTCCGGCTGGTAGTCGTCGGGCAGCTCCGCTTCGGCGAGTTCGCTCTTGTTTCGCTGCTGTTTCTCACGCGCCATTATGCCGCCTCCGCCTCTTCGAGCTGCGACCGCACGATTTCGCGGTACACCTCGCTGGACTCGAGAAGTGTGTCGTGGGTGCCGCGATCGACGATTTCCCCATCCTCGACAACCAGGATCTGGTCGGCCTCCGTGATTGTCGAGATTCGCTGCGCGACGATGATGGTCGTGGCGCCCGCGGTCGCCTCCGGGAGCGCGGCGCGGAGCCGTGCGTCCGTCGCGACGTCGAGTGCGGAGAATGAGTCGTCGAAGAGATAGACCCGCGGTTTGGCGACAAGCGCTCGCGCGATCGACAGTCGCTGCCGCTGGCCGCCCGAAACACTGGTACCTCCTTGCGATACCGGTTCGTCGAGACCCAGAGCCTTTTCGCGCACGAAGTCGGCGCCCTGCGCGATCCGCAGCGCCTCCCACAGCTCGGCATCACTCGCGTCCTCGCGACCGAATCGCAAGTTCGATGCGATGGTCCCGGAGAACAGGTAGGGGCGCTGCGGCACCAGGCTGATCGCCTGCGCGAGCTGCGCGCGCGTGAGTTCCGAGACGGGCGCTCCGTCGATCCGGATCTGCCCCTCCTGCGCGTCGTACAGCCGCAGCATCAAGTTGAGCAGCACGGTCTTGCCTGCGCCGGTCGAGCCGATGATGGCGGTCGTCTGACCGGGCTCGGCGATAAAACTGACGTCCCGGATTACGGGCTTCTCAGCGCCCGGGAAGCCGAACGTCACGTTCGAAAACTCGATCCGACCCGCGTGCGGCGTCGCTGCGGACTCCGTGTCAGGGAACGACAACGACGACTGCGTGTCGAGAAGTTCCCGGATGCGCTCGGCGCACACCACCGCGCGCGGAATCATCATCGTCATGAACACGCCCATCATGACAGCCATGAGGATCTGCAGGAGGTACTGCAGGAACGCCGTGAGCGATCCAACCTCGACGAGCCCGTCATCGACTCGGTGCCCACCGAACCACAGCACCGCCGCGGTCGCGAGGTGCAGCACCATCATGATCACGGGGAACATCAACACGAACACGTTGCCGACCTTGACCGACACCTCGGTGATATCCCGGTTCGCACGCTCATAGCGCTCCGTCTCAAAGCGCTCGCGCACGAACGCCCGCACGACGCGGATACCCATGATCTGCTCGCGGAGCACCCCATTGATCGTGTCCACGCGAGTCTGCATTTTGCGGAACAGCGGGAGCAGGATCCACACCAGGAATCCCACGATGATCGCGAGTACCGCCACCGAGACCCAGACGAGCCACGACAGCCCCGCGTCCTCTCGCAGCGCCATAATGATGCCGCCCACGGCCATGATCGGCGCGGTCACCATGAAGTTCAGCGTCATCAACACGAGCATCTGGATCTGCTGAACGTCGTTCGTGCCACGCGTGATGAGCGTTCCGGCGCCGAACTTCGTCGCCTCGAGCGTGCTCAACGTATCGACCTTGCGATACACCTCTCTGCGAAGGTCACGGCCCACGCCCATCGACGCACGAGCGCCGAAATACACGGCCGCGACCGCTGCGATCACCTGACCGAACGAGACCATGAGCATCACGCCGCCGGTCTCCCAGATGAATCCCGTGTCGCCCTGGGCGATACCGCGATCGATAATCTGCGCGTTCAAGCTCGGAAGCCACAGCGCAGCGATCGTCGCCAGCAACTGCAACACCAACACGGCCACCACGAGCGGCCAGTACCGTTTCGCGTGGCGAACAACCAATGCAATAAGAGCCACGAGAGTCCTTTCTCAATGGGCGCCGACTGCCGAGCGGCAAGATCTCGGTGCGGACGGGAGCGGAATCAGAATCGAACGGCCGACGGCGGCTCACGAATCAGCTCAGCCGAAACACAGTATCAAGGGCTGCAGCAAAGCACCAGGATCGGCGAGGCATTCAGTAGTTCGCGACCAACGCCCGGACACGCCAAAGGGGTAGGACCAACATGTGGCCCTACCCCTCGGTAGCTCGGCTCACTCAGAGCCGCACAGAAAATGCTTACGCGAGCTTAACGCCTGCGCCAGCCTCCTCGAGCTTCTTCTTCGCCTCTTCAGCGGCATCCTTGTTCGCGCCCTCGAGCACGTTCTTCGGTGCCTCCTCGACGAGAGCCTTCGCCTCGCCCAGGCCCAGGCCGGTCAGCTCGCGCACGACCTTAATGACCTGGATCTTCTTGTCGCCAGCCGACTCGAGGACGACGTCGAACTCGTCCTTCTCCTCAGCAGCGGCAGCCTCGCCACCGGCAGCCGGAGCAGCAGCAACGGCGACGGGAGCAGCAGCGGAAACGTCGAAGGTCTCCTCGAACGCCTTGACGAACTCGGAGAGCTCGATGAGGGTGAGCTCCTTGAACTGCTCGAGCAGCTCTTCGGTCGAAAGCTTAGCCATAATGTTTCTCCTTGATGTGTGCCCTCACGCGAAGCGTTCGGGCGGGTGTAATAAACCGATCCGGCGTGAGCCGAGTCTTAAGCGTCCTGCTTCTCCTGCAGCGCACCGAAGCCGCGAGCGGCCTTGGCGGGCAGGGCGGCGAACAGCTGTGCAGCACCGACCAGAGCAGCCTGCATTGCGCCAGCGGCCTTGGCCAGCAGCACCTCGCGGCTCTCCAGATCGGCAAGCTTGCCTACCTCAGCGGCGGTCAGGGCGTTGCCATCGAAGTAGCCCGCCTTCACCACCAAAAGAGGGTGTGCCTTGGCGAAGTCACGCAGAGCCTTGGCGACCGCGACGGTGTCACCGTGCACGAAGGCGAGAGCCGAAGGACCGGCGAGCTCGTCATCGAATGCGGTGATCCCGGCGTTGTTGGCCGCAATCTTGGTCAGCGTGTTCTTCGCCACAGCGTACGTCGCGTGCTCACGGATGCTGTTGCGGAGTTCCCGCAGTTCAGCAACCGAAAGACCGCGGTACTCAGTCAGCAGAACGGCGCTCGACTCTTCAAACTTCTGCTGAAGATCGGCAACCGTAGCGTCCTTCGTAGCCATGGCGCTCCCTAGCTTGTCGTACCCGGGCGGCGGGCGCCGCTCGGGGGCCGCGCCGCACAGAGCTTCTATTCGAGAATCCTCGCGGATCACCTCGGACAACAAAAAAGCTCCGGCGCGCACGCACGGAGCTTCAGAAGTAGCAGATCAGATCCGCCCTCAAGGAGTTCAGTACCTGCGCTGGTCTCCGCTTTCGCGGACGTTCTGGATCCTGGTGGGGATCTACCGGCGGTCTTGGGCCGTCGGTAACTCTACCACTGAATCGTTGTTCCGGCAAAGATGGGATGCGGATCCCGACGTACATCCGGCACTGCGGCTGCGCCGCGGTGCTTGCCAGACCCAGCCAGTACGTCCGGATCCGCATCCCATCTTTGCCTCGCGTTCCTGGCAGAGGTTCCCTTGGAGCGCTGGGCGCCTGCGGCTTTGCCGCGGCGCCTGAGGGTGCGCGTCGAATAGACGTCCGCGTTTCAAGCCGCAGGCTTGAGCATGTAGCCCGCCACCTCTCGCTTCACTCCGTAGGCCGCGGCGGTAGCCGCGGCGCGGGCTGCGCGCAAGCGATGCTTGCGCGATGCTCAAGCCGCAGGCTTGAGCATGTAGCCCGCGCCACGCACCGTGTGGACCATGGGGTCGCGGCCCGCGTCGATCTTCTTGCGGAGGTACGAGATGTAGAGCTCGACGACCGTCGACTTTCCGGTGAAGTCGTAGGCCCAGACGCGATCCAGAATCTGAGCCTTCGACAGCACGCGGTTCGGGTTGCGCATGAGATAGCGCAGCAACTCGAACTCGGTGTTCGTCACGGTGATGCTCTCGCCCGCACGCTCCACCTCGTAGCTGTCCTCGTTCAGCGTGAGATCGCCGACTCGGAGGATGGGGTCCGGGTTCTGCGACAGTGTGATCTGCGAGCGACGCACGAGTCCGCGCAGGCGAGCGATGAGCTCCTCAAGGCTGAACGGCTTCACGACGTAATCGTCTCCGCCCGCGGTGAGCCCGTTCACCCGATCCTCAACGGAATCGAGCGCCGTCAGGAACAGCACGGGGAACATCTGCCCCGCCGCGCGAATGCGAGCGAGAAGCTGCATCCCGTCGAAGTCGGGGAGCATGATGTCGAGTACCGCGACGTCGGGCGCGAAACTGCGCATCTTCTCGAGCGCCTCCTCGCCGGCGGCGGCGGTCTCGACGTCCCAGCCCTCGTAACGCAGAGCCATCGCGACGAGCTGAGTGATGGACTCCTCGTCGTCCACCACGAGCGCCTTGATCTTCGTTCCGTCGCCCCGCGTCAACTGCTGTGCATCCATTCTTCGGAATGCTCCTTCCGGCCGAAGCGTCACGCATCTCCGGAAAAGATGGTGCTCGCGATGCCCCGACTCTGTCTCCCCAACTGCCGTCGCGCCCTGTCCGTGGACCGCGACGGGTTTTCCCTGGTGGCAGCTTACTGGCGGAGACTGAGGATTCAGGTGGAAACTAGACGGCATCCATGCTTTCTGTTTCTCTTCGCTGTGTGCCTCGTCGGAGCCGCGAAATGGAGTGTGAGGAGCGAGGCACGCGGCCCCGGTGGCGCCTCTGCGCGTCGAGAGCGTGGGACACTAGAAGGGTGTCCGCCCTCGCTCCCGCTTACCTGCAGCGCATCGTCACCGATGGTAGTGATCGCATGGCTTGGATGCGGGCACGAGCGCGAGGGATCACGGCGACGGACGTCGCGAAGCTCTCCACACCGCGCTCGATCGCCGCGGCCGCGCACGAGAAGCTCCACGGGAGCCGCTTCTCGGGCAACGCGTACACGGATCACGGCAAGCGGCGTGAGCCGGAGATCGCCGCGTGGGTGCTTCGTGAGCACGAGATCCTCCCGAGTCAGGCTCTCTTTCACGCCGAGTTGGATCTGCGCCACCTCGCGACCCCCGATGGACTCGCACATCGCGCCACCGGAGCCATCGAGCTCGCGGAGATCAAGACGACGAACAAGGAGTGGCGGTCGATTCCGCGGGGCTATCTCCGTCAGGTGTGGTGGCAGCAGTACGTGCTCGGCGCTGAACGCACGCTCATGGTGTGGGAGCGCCACGAAAACTTTGTGCCGGTGGGCGACCCCGAGTGCCGCTGGATCGATCGCGACGAGAACGAGATCGAGCGACTTGTCACACTCGCGAGTCAGCTCATAGATGTGTTGATTGCGCGGACCACATAGCGGAATGATCACGAGTGGCGTGGGCGTAATTTCGTTCCACGAGCTCTTGCAGGGCGTCGGCGACCACGAGCACGCTCGGTACGTCGGGCAGGATCGTGCGCTCCGCGCCGACGTGCAGATCAATGTCGCCCGCACCGCACGCCCGCTGCAGCAGACCGCGGCGCGTGCGCACCTCACGAACGCGCACGAACGACACCTCTGAACGATGACGCACGAACACGCCCCGGCGCTGGATAACCCGCCGGGTCGTGACCGTCGTGCGCTGCGTCAGCCAACGGAGGACGGGGAACAGTCCGAGAAACACTCCGAGCGCGATCGCGATGAACCCGGCTAAGAGGTTCTGCCACGCGGCCGCGAATGCTCCGACCCAAAAGCCCGCGGCCGCCGCGATCACGAGCAGCGCGAGAACCGGCAGCACGAGCTGGCGCCCGTGTCGCCGGAAACGCAGCACGACAACCTCCGGCTGCGTGTAGTCGGCCGGAGCAGGGCCAAGAACCGATTCGACCTCGGCCGTCAGCGAATGCGGCTGCGGCTGAGATCGACGAGAGAGCATGTTTCCATTCTGCCGTGCCGGTGCTGGAATTCTCCGTGCAGTCGGGCGCGCGATCCGCTACTGGGATCCCGCCGGAGGCTCGTCCGCCGCGCTGGTCTCGACGCGAACTGTCGGCTCGACATGAATCGTAGGCTCGACCCGCACGCTCGGTGCGGCCGGCGCGCTCGTAGTGGGCGATCCGCCGGCGCCGCTCGTCTGCGGCTGGTTCACTGACGCGCTGCGGTCCGAGGTCGATGACTGCTGCGCACGTGCTCGACCGTTCTCGGTGTCGCGTTCGCCCTCCTCGTGCCGATCCCGCTGCTGCCCATGATCGCCGCGGCGCGCCGCCTCGTCGCGAGACGCACGTCCCGCGGCGGCGCCGGCCGCTCCTCCCGATACGGCGCCGTTGAGCATCCCGGCGAGGTCGATCCCGACCGTGTCCTTCGCCATCTCGAGCAGGCCCTTGATGTTGCCCATGGCCTCGCCCGCGACCTTCGACGTTCCGTCCGCGGAGACGACCGTCATGTGCTCGATCGCACCAATAGCCCGCGCGTACTCGGTGGCGATTTCGGGGAGCAGGTGGATGAGCTCCTGCGCGAGCACCGCCTGCGACTGCGTCTCGAGCGCACGTGCCCGGGCGTCGATCGCGGTGGCCTCGGCGGTGCCCTTCGCCTCGAGCGCGGCAGCCTCGGCGCGACCCTCGGCCTCGACGGCCTCAGCGGCGGCGATACGCGCGATCCGCTGCGCCTCACCCTCGCGCTCGACGGCCTTCGCGCGACCTTCTGCCGCCGAGACCGCGGCCGTGGCCTCGGCCTTCGCGATCTGCTCGACGCGGTAGGCGTCCGCCTCTGCGACAGCTCGCACGTCCGCGTTCAGCTTCTCGGTGCGCAGCGCGACTTCCTTCTGCGCGGTGATGCGCTGCTGCTCGACGATGGCCTGCTGCTGGATCGCGTCCTCGAGGGGCTGCGCGGCGGATGCCTGCGCGGTCGCCTTGTCCGTCTCTACCTGGATCTCCGCCTGGCGCAGCTTCAGTTCACGGTTGCGGTCGAGCAGCACCCGCTCCGCGGCGATCTTCGCTTCCTGCGATGCCTGGTAGGCAATCGTTTCCGCGACGTCGGCCGCCTGGCGCACCTTCGCGGCTTCCGGGCGACCGATGTTCGAGATGTAGTCGGCCCCGTCGCGGATCTCCTGGATCTGCAGCGTATCCACGACAAGTCCCTGTTTGGTGAGCGCCTCTTCCGCGGCCTCCAGCACGCTTTGCGCGACGACCGCGCGATCGCGGATGATCTGCAGCACGGTGAGGCCGCCGATGATCGAGCGCAGCGAACCCGAGAGCACTTCCTGGGTCGACTCGTCGATCTCGTCCGAGTTCGAGAGGAATCGCTGCGCGGCGGCGCGGATCATTTCCTGCGTTCCCCCGACCTTCACGACCGCGACGGCCTGCGCCTGGATCGTGATGCCATCGGTCGTCTGCGCCTCCGTGGTGATCGAGAGGCGGCGGGACCGCAGCGAGATCGTGAAGGACTTCTGCACGAAAGGAACGACGAATACGCCCCCACCCGTGACGACCTTCTGCCCCGAGAGGTCGCGGCCCTTGTTGCCGGCTGCGTCGATGATCTCCTTGCCCTTGCCGCCCGTCACGATGATCGCTTCGTCCGGCTTCGCAATGCGATACCGCTTGATGATGACGAGTGCGATCAGCACGAGTGCGATCACCGCGCCGAAAATGCCGACGATCGCCGGGCTAGCGAGGAACATAAACGTCTCCGTTCAGGGGGGTTACGGGCTGGTGAGGTCTTCGGGTGCCGCGGACTCCGGGCGTACAGCTTCGACGCGCACCGACGTCGACGTGACGGTCTGCGTCACGCGTACGAGGGCACCGCGGGGAATGGGAGTGTCTGCCGATGCAGAAAGCGAGATGCGCTCGCCGTGCCGCACGATTGCCACCTCGCCGAGTCCGCTCGCCGGAATCGCGAGCACTACCGAACCGGTGGAACCGACGAGGTCGCTGCCGCTGACGGCCGTGTTCGACTCCGCTCCGCGGATCGCTCGTGAGAGCCACCACGCGGCGGCGCCTCCGAGCAGACCGGCAAGCGCACCCACGGTGGTCGCGATCGGCGTCGACATCCCGGCTCCGATGCTGGCGAACGCCGCGAACCCGAAAATCGCCGTGAAGGCGGCGATCGTCGTGAGGCTGAGCGGGCCGTCACCGAAGTCGAATGCGTCGAAGATTCCATCGAGCAGCAACGAAATGAGCAACAAGACGCCACCGGCGATACCGATGATCAGGAAAGTTCCGCCGTCGAACAGCGAACCGTCGAGCAGACGCTCGAACCAGTTGGCGATGCCGTCCATGGGGTTGTCCTTCCGATGGGCTCCCACAGGCAGCGTACCAAGCGGCCACTGCCCCGGGGCAAGCGTGTTGCGTCGCTAGCTTCGCGAGAGCTCGAGCCTGGGCACGGCTTCGAGCAGCGCTCGACCGTAATCGGACTGCGGCGCCGTGAAAAACTCGGAGCCACCCGACTCGACGACAACACCCCCGCGCATCACCAGCACGCGGTCGCACAGCTCGTGCACGACGGCCAGGTCATGGGACACGAACACAAGTGCGAGGCCGAGTTCGCGGCGCAGCTGCTGCAGCAGCACGACGACGCTCGCCTGCACGGAGACGTCGAGCGCGGAGGTCGGCTCGTCAGCCACGAGCACGCGCGGCTCAGCGGCGAGCGCCCGGGCGATGGCGACCCGCTGACGCTGCCCGCCCGACAGCCGGTCGGGGGTCGCGGTTGCGAGGTCGGGATCGAGCCGCACCAGTTCTAGGAGCTCTCCGACGCGTGCGCCGCGCTTGCTGCGATTGCGGCCGGATCGCAGCTTCACGTTTCCGCGCTCGGTCGCTCGCAGCACCTCTTCCAGCATTGAGCCCACGGTGCGGCGGGGCGTCAGCGAGGAGTAGGGATCCTGCGGCACGAGCTGAATATCGCGAAGCTGCACGGCGGTCCTGCGACGCCCGTGTGCGCCACGGCGACCCGCCGCGCTGCGGGCGTTGCTCGCGCTGCTGGCGCCCCGCGGTGAGTCGCCGCGTGCGC
This sequence comes from Leucobacter sp. USHLN153, assembly GCF_037145615.1. NCBI lineage: Bacteria > Bacillati > Actinomycetota > Actinomycetes > Micrococcales > Microbacteriaceae > Leucobacter > Leucobacter sp. USHLN153. The sequence continues at coordinate 271,203 of NZ_JBBCXE010000004.1, read as the reverse complement.
CCGAGGACAGTAGCGCCCCGTCAAGCAGGATCTCCCCGGAAGAGAGTTCAAGCTGACCCGCAATGGCTCGCGCGAGCGTGGTCTTTCCCGATCCGGACTCGCCCACGATGCCGACCGCTTCGCCCCGCGAGAGCTCAAAACTCGCTCCGGAAACCGCCGCGAACGACCGATACTGCACTCTCGCGCCCCGCACCTCGAGGAGCGGGACGGCCGCGACACCTGCGGAAGAAGAGGCGGGGGTGAGGGACGAAGAAGGAGTAGGCGCGGGAGGAGGAGCAGAAGCAGGAGCAGGAGCAGGAGCAGGAGCAGAAGATGAGGCGGGCGCGGATGCAGGCTCGGACTCCGCGGCCGCGGGCGGGGCGCTCGAACCGAGCGCCGGCAGACGGGGCACGGAGTCGATGAGTGCGCGGGCCTCGGGTGAGCGAGGGGTGCGGATCACTTCGCGCGCGAAACCCGTTTCGACGACCGCTCCCCCGGCCATCACCACGAGCTCTTCGCACATCTGGGCGACGACGGCGAGGTCGTGCGACACGAAGACGAGCGTGAGCCCGCGCTCGGACCGAAGATCCGAGAGCAGAGCCAGTATCTCCCGCTGCACCGTGACATCGAGCGCCGTTGTCGGCTCGTCGCAGAGCAGCAGCGCCGGATCGGAAGCGAGCGCGAGCGCGATCACCACTCGCTGGCGCTGCCCTCCTGACAGTTCGTGCGGGTAGGAACGAGCGATGCGCTCGGTATCTAGCAGTTGGACGGCCTCGAGAAGCTCTCGCACTCGAATCGCGGCGCTCCCGCGCGATCGCAGCACAGAGTCGTCGGAACATGAAGCAGCCTCAACTGCCTCGCGCAGCTGAGTGCCGACACGGGTGAGCGGGTCGAGCGCGGTCAGCGAGTCCTGGAACACCATGCCGACGCGGCCGCCGACGCTAATGTGACCCGTGGCCCGCAATCCAGGCGGCAGCATCCCGAGCAGCGCGCGCAGTGTCAGGCTCTTCCCCGACCCCGACTCCCCGACGATGCCGAGCGCGCCGCCCGGCGAGACGTCGAGCTCGATCCCCGGGGCTGCCGACCCTGCGCGAGTCGACCCCGCGTCAATCGCCCCTGCGGTACTCGACCCCTCACGGCGTGCTCCACCGTGCAGCACCACTCCGTCCGCGATATCTGCGCCTGAAAGCACAGCTCCGCCCTCGAGCACAGCTCCCTCCGCGAGCACTGCTCCGCCCGCCACCACAGCTCCGCCCACGAGCGCTGTTCCGTCGGCACGCTCGATCTGCAAGCCGCGCACGCGCACCGCGCCGACCGGCACGTCAGCGCGCCCGTGCTCGCCCCGCGACGCGAACACCGCGCCATCGCCCCGCCGAACACGCGCCCCGCGAGCAGAGCCAACACGCCCGCCCGCGCGGCGCCCATCCGCAGTGCGCCCGGGCCCGCGCGCGAGCCCCCGCCCCGCCCGACCGCGTCGGTCACCCACGCGCAGCACGTCTCCGATCCCGTCGCCGAGCAGCGAGAGCGCGATTCCGGTGAGCACGACGGCGAGACCGGGTAGCGCGGCGAGCCACCACTGCGTGGTGATGAACTGCTGCGCGTCCGCGATCATGGTGCCCCAGTCCGGGGTCGGCGGGCGGATGCCGAGTCCGAGATACCCGAGCGTCACGATCGCGACCATGATGAGCACGATCTCGGTCGCGAGTAGCACGACGGCTTGCGGGAGCACATTCGGCAGCACGTGGCGGAGCAGCACGCGCGCGTGCGAAAGGCCGGCGCCGCGCGCACTCCGCACCCACCCCGACTCTCGCAGCGACGCGGTCATCGCGCGGATCACCCGGGCGTAGCCCACCCACCCGACGAGGGCGAACGCCACCACGATGCCTCCCGCCCCAGCGCCCAGCGCAAACACCAGGGCGATCACGATCACATAGAAGGGGAACGCGATCACCGTGTCTGTGACGCGCGACGCCACCCAGTCGACCGCACCGCCGAAATACCCGGACAGAAGCCCGACCGTCAGACCGATAACGAAGGGCGCGAGCGCCGCGAGCGCAGCAACGCCGAGATCAACACGCGCTGCGTACAGCATCCGCGAGAGCACATCGCGTCCGAGCTGATCCGTGCCGAACCAGTGTTCTGCTGACGGAGGCAGCAGGCCGCCCGTGAGCTGCTGTTCCGTCGGCGAGTGCGGTGCAAGGAGCGGGGCGGCGAACGCCACGATGAGCAGCAGCGCGGTGAGGATCGCGCCCGCGATGAACGCAGGCGAAGCACCCGCGCGACGCAACGTCGCATGAACGCCGCTCATCGCGCCGTTCCCGTCACGGCGCTGCGCTCGTCGAGCCCACCGGATCCGCCAGCAACGCCACCGCCAACCCCGCCAACCCCCGCGCCAGAACCGGCACCGTCACCAGCCCCCGAACCAGCACCCGACCCACCGACCCGCAATCGCGGGTCGAGCGCGCTCGCGAGCACCCCGGCGAGCGTCGTCACCGCGACCACCGCGATCGCGCAATACAGCGCCACCCCCTGCACCACCGGAAAATCGCGGTTGCTGATCGACTGAAAGAGCAGCGACCCGATGCCGTTGATGCCGAACACGCGCTCCACTACGAGGGTGCCCCCGATTAGGTAGGCCGTGTTGACGCTGAGCAGCGTGAGCGTCGGCAGGGACGCGCTTCGCATCACGTGCCGCCACACGACCCGTCGCTCCGGGATCCGCGCCGCGCGCAGCGTCGTCACGAAGTCGGCCTCGAGCGTCTCGACGAGCTGGGCCCGCAGCGAGCGGATCAGCGGCGGCGCCATGCCGAGCGCCACCGCGAAGGAGGGCAGCAGCAGACTTCGCAGCGGCTCCCCCGGCCCCGACCCCACGCCCCCGACCGGAAACCACCCGAGATGCACCGCGAACACGATGATGAGCAGCAGGCCGATCCAGAAGAGCGGCATGCCCATTCCGACGGCGGGCAGGATCCGCACCGCGTGATCCACCCACCCGTCCTTGCGCAGCGCGGCCGCGAGCGCGAGCGGCACCGCGATCACGACCGCGAAGAGCACGGCCAGCAGCACGATGCCCAGGCTCACGGGCGCCCGCTCGAGAATCAGGTCGCGCGTCGGTACTCCCGAGGAGAGCGAGTCGCCGGTGTCGAAGTGCAGCACGACCTGCCCGAGAAAGTCCACGAACTGCTGCCACAGCGACTGGTCGAGGCCGAGCTCGCTCCGCAGTGCCGCGACCGCCTCGGGCGTCGCTCGCTCGCCGAGAATCATCGAGGCCGGGTCGCCGGGTACGAGCCGCAGCAGGAAGAACACCGCGACGACGACCCCGAACATCACAGGCACCACGCGGGCGAGGATGCGCCCGATGGCTCTGAGGATCTTGGTCGTCGTCACGGATGTCACCTTACTTGCGACCGCCGACATTGCTCGGTGCCCGGCACCGGCCCCCAACAATGCCAGCGGCCGCAGAACCCACTACTCCGTCACCCACGCGTCCTCGAAGCGCACGCTCCCGTTCGGCAGCACGGTGAAGTCGTGCACGGTGTCGCGCGTCGCCTTCAGGTTCGACGGGAAGAAGAGCGGAATGTACGGAACCTCGTCCGCGAGAATCTGCTGAATCTCGGCGTAGATCTTCGTGCGTTCCTCACCCTCGGGGGTGGTGCGGCCCTCGTGCATGAGCTGGGTGACGCGGTCGTTCGTGTAGTGCGTCCAGTACGACTTGCTGAAGCCCTCGGGGTCGGCTTGGAAGGTGATGAAGCCGTTCGGGTCCGGCGCGTCCGACTGCCCGCTGTTGAGCATGAAGTCGAAGTCGTAGGCGAAGAAGCGCTCGCGAAATACGGCGATGTCGAGCTGTTCGATCTCGACGGTGATGCCGATCTTGGCGAGCGATTCCTGCACGATCTGCGCGATCTGCGCCCGCTGCGAATCGCCGCTCGCGAGCGACAGCTTGACCTTGAAGCCATCCGGGTACGCCGAGTCGGCCAGCTCCTTGCGAGCCGCGTCGACGTCAAAATCGAGCGCGTCGACCGTGTCGTTCGCGGAGTCCACGATGGTCGGCGGCAGCAGCGAGTTCGCCACCTCGGCCGTGTTGAAGGTCGTCGCCTCCACGATGCCCTCGCGGTCGAGCGCCATCGCGATCGCGCGTCGCACATGCACGTCGGCGAACTCCTCGCGCTGCGTGTTGAAGAACACTTGCTCGGTCGACCACCCGGGCGTCTGCGACAGCGCGGTCCCCGCACCCGACTTGATCTGCTCGGCGTTCGCGGCCGGCACGTCGTCGATCGCGTCGAGCTGGCCGGCGGCGAGCTGCTGCTGCTGCTGCGTGTCGTCGGCGACGAGCTTGTAGACCAGCTTGTCGAGGTAGGGCTTGCCCTCCTGCCAGTAGTGCTCGTTCTTCACGAAGGTGAGGTCGCCGTTCGGGTCCCACTCCTCGACCGCGAAGGGGCCGGTGCCGATCGGTGCCGCGAAGAAGTCCATCTCGCTCGCGCCCCCGAAATCTTTCGGGAAGATACCGTTCGAGAAGCTCGCGAGCTCCGACAGGAACGGCGTGTAGGGCGACTCGAGCGTGATCGTGACCTCGCGATCACCCGTCGCCTTGATCGACGCGATCGGTGCCTCGAGCGGCAACGGCCCGCCGACATCGCGGTGGCGCTGCAGCGAGAAGACGACATCGTCGGGGGTCACGTCGCTGCCGTCCGAGAACTGCAGCCCGTCGCGCAGCGTGAAGGTGTAGGTCGTGCCGTCATCCGACGCCTCGTACTCCGCAAGCCACGGAATCAGCTCGCCCTTCTCGTCGAAGCTCACCAGCGGCTCGAAGATCTTGTCGATCGCGAACGCGTTGTTCGCCGAGATCTGCTGGTTCAGATCGAGGTCGTTCGCGGCGGCGGCGCGGCCGAACTCGAGCGTTCCCCCGCTCACCGGCTCGCTGGAATCCGCGCCGGGCTCAGTCGAGCCGCCGGCGCAGGCGCTGAGCAGGAGGGCGGCGGCGAGCGCGGCTGCGGCGGGCGCGAGGCGGCGGCGCAGGGGCTGTCGGGTGGTGATCACGAGGGTCCTTTCGCGAATGGGTGGTGAAGGTCTATCGAGGTTCGGGCGCGGTCTCCGCGGCGGGAGGGTGCGGATCGATCCAGCGCCCTCCGAGCAGCACGCCCACGATGGATGCGTCGTCGGAGAGCACACCCGGCTCCCGCGGATCGCGGTTCAGAATCACAGCGTCGGCGACAGCGCCGTCGGCGATCACGCCCCTGCGCCCGGGGTCGGAAGCGGCCCCGGGATCCGCCGCCTGCGCGAGCAGCTCTGCTCCGGAGCGCGTCGCGGCGATCAGCGCCTCCTCCGGTGTCAGGCCCGCGCTCACGAGGGCCTCAAACTCGAGCCGGTTCGTGCCGTGCTGCTCGGTCGTGCCGTAGTCGGTGCCGAGCGCGATCCGCATGCCGGCGTCGCGCGCGGCGCGCACGGCGACCGGGTGGTGCGCGATCGCGTCGTCCACGCGCGCGGCGAACGCGGCGGGGAGGCGCCCGGCGTCGATCATGCGGCGCACGAGCCGGTAGATGCGCACCGTGGGCACGAAGGTGACGCCCGCGTCGGCCGCGCGCTGGGCCTGCTCCTCCGTCAGATACATGCCGTGCTCGATGCTCGCGGCGCCGGCCTCGATGGCGAAGTCGATCGCCTCGCCGCCCCAGGCGTGCACCATGACGCGGGCGCCCGCGGCATCAGCCCGCGTCACCGCGCCCGCAACCTCGGTCGCAGAAAAGCGCGGATCGAGCGTCGCGCCCGCGGGGGCTGCCACTCCGGCCGTCGCGACGAGCTTCACCCAGCGCGCGCCGAGTTCGAGCACCTCCGCGACTGCGCGGTCGAGGCCACCCGCGGCGTCGGCGCGGGCGCGATCGATCATGGTGATGGAGCGGGCGATTCTGGGGAGGGCGCGGGCGGAGCGGTTCGGGCCGACCGCAGGGCCCGAAGGTTCGGCTGAGAGCAGTTCGTTCGTGAGCCCGCCGGCGTCGCGAACGCTGGTGAACCCCGCGCGCAGGGTGCGGTCGAGGGCGCGACTGGTGAGCTCGCGGGTCTCAGCGGGGCCGACGTTCGCGCGGTCGGCGGCGTCGAATGCGTGCCAGGCGGCGTGAACGTGCGCGTCGACGAGGCCCGGGATGATCCACCCCTCGCTGACGCGGTCGAGGATCGGCCCGGCGTCGACCTGCTCAGCACCCTCAGGGTCGGCCCCCCGCGAGCCGGGGCCAGCGCCCGTGCCCGGACTGCGCACGCCGTACGCAAGCGCCTCAGCCCCGCTCCCGATCGCGAAGCGACCGTCTCGCCACGCGACGGAAATCGGCGCGGAGAAATCGCCTCTCTCGGTCATCACGCGAAGCATGGGTGTGCGCATGATACCTCCGTTCGCGTGGGATGCGGGCGCGCCGCCGACTGGTCTACACACTCAACCTAATCAAGCAATGCGCAGTAGACCACTTCGCGCGGGATCGCGGTGGACCACCGGTAGACTGATTCGGTGACTGGTAACACCCCTGACGCCGCCCCCCGCTCCGCGAGCCCCGCCCTGATGCTTGCGCGAGGACTGTTCCAACTGGCGGCGATCATCACAGTCACTGTCTGGGGTTTCCTGGCCTGGCCGCTCCCCTTCCCGGGCATTCTCACCGGCCTCGGGTTGCTCGCGCTCTGCGTCCTGCTGTGGGCGCTCTTCCTGTCGCCCAAGCCGGTGTTGCGGGTGGATCGCTTCGCGCAGGCCCTCTTCGAACTCTGCCTCTTCGCGGCCGCGGTCGCTGCGCTCCTCGCGCTCGGCGTGTTCTGGGTGTGGGCCGCGGTGCTCGGCATCGTGGGCGCCGCCATCGGCTTCATCGCCTCGAGCCGCGCCCGATAGACATTCGCGTGAAAACGGGCGGCCTTGGCGACGCAGGGGCCTTTGCGATAGGTTACACACAGGCTGCAGCGGCACCGCCGTCCGCTTGTTTCGATGCTGTTGGGGGTCGCTGAACGTGGCAGATCATAGCCCGCAAGAGGATAGTGCTGGCGCTACCGAGGAGCAGCGCTCCTTGGGAATTCGGTTGCGACAACTGCGCAAGAGCAAGCACCGATCGCTTCGAGAGGTTGCTGCCGCCTCCCAAGTGTCAGAGAGCTTTCTCTCGCAGATCGAACGCGGACTTACTAGCCCCTCGATCGCTTCCCTCCGCCGCATCTGCTCCGCCCTCGGCGAGAACATGGGAGCGCTCTTCGCCGAGGAATTCGACTCGAGTGCAACCGATGCTCGCCTCGTTCGGGTGGCGGATCGGAGGAGGATCTTCCGTCCCGACGGAAGTGCCGACTATCTCCTCACGCCGCCACTTGCCAAGCATCTGGAGATCCACTACAACGTGGTCGCCCCAGGTCGAAGCTCAGGAACCGAGCCGTACACCCATGAGGGTGAGGAAGAATGCGTACACGTCCTGGACGGCACACTCCAGTTCCAGTGGAATGGCAACACCTACGATCTGCACGCAGGTGATGCGATCCTCATCGATCCGAAAATCGGGCACTCGTTCGCGAACATTACTGACCGCAGCGCCGTGGTGCTGTGGATCATCTCCCCTGCACGCAGCGACATCTAGTTCACGTTGATGAGCGCCGCTACAAATCGGTGACCTGGACCTCGATCAGGGTCGGACCGCTCTGCTCGAGCGCCCAGGAGAGTGCCTCCCGGAACTCGTTCTCGTCAGCCCCGTCGGCGACGACGGATCGCGCCTCGATACCAAAGCCGCGCGCGATCGACACGAAGTCGGGAGTATCGAAGTCCACGCCGACAGGCGCGATACCAGCTGCCTCCATGCCCTCGCGGATCTCCTGGTACCCGCCGTTCGCGAAAACAATGGTAACGATGGGGAGATCGTATGCTGCCGCCGTCGCGAGCTCCTGCACGCTGAAGAGCATTCCGCCCTCGCCGGTGATCGCCAGGACCCGCTCAACCTTCCCTGTCAACGCGGCCCCGATCGCGGCGGGAATCGCGTACCCAAGAGTGCCGTAACCGGCGGGATACAGAAAGCGGTTGGGCCGGTGAGCCTTCCAGTAGGTTGCCGTACCCAGGTAGGTCACCTGTGACGAGTCGCCCGCGATCGCAATCTCGAGCGGATCCGTGAATTCCTGCACGAGTTCATGAAAGCGTCGGTACATCTCTCCGGCGGAGGCGAGCTCAGTGGAAACGGCCTGCAAATCGGCGGTCTCCCAACCAGTCGAAGCGGCCAGATTCCCGTCCAACTGTTCCGTCACTGTGACCGCGAGCTTCGGCAGAATGGCTTCCGAGCGTCCGAGAAGAGGGACCTCGGCGACAGCGTTCGCACGAATCATCAGAGCGTCCACGTCGATCCGGATCAAGCGGTCACCGAACGAAGGGCAGGGGCCCCAGAACTCAGAACTGCCGAGGTCGGAGCCCACCACAAGAACAGCGTCGGAATGCTCGAGCATCTCCTTCGCAGCGTTCACACGAAGCGATACCCCGAGCGACAGCGGGTGGGCCTCATCGAGCACTCCTTTCGCGTTTGCCGTCGTCATCACGGGCGCTCCGAGCGCTTCTGCGATCTGCCGAACTGAGTTTGCGGCGTCGGGGTGGGTTCCGCCTCGCCCCACAACGACGAGGGGACGCGCCGCTGCGACGAGCCGCTGCGCCGCACGCTCGATCTCCGCCTGAGCCGGACCGCTCGACACCTGGACCTTGGGAAGTTCCCTGGGAGCCACTCGCCCCTCCAAAGTGAAGCGGTCAAACGGCACTTCAAGGTATGCGGGCAGAGGCCGGTCGGTTTGCCATGATTGAGCGATCTCGTCGATAAACAGGACCGCGTCTTGAGCGCTCTGCACTCGTGCACTGCGAACAAGCTGGCCCATAAGGTGCTGCTGGGAAGGCAGATCATGCAGCCACCCCGTGCTTCCACCTTCTCCGCTCTCCGGAATTCCGGGGGCTATCGCCAACACTGGCACCGACGCCGCGAGGGACGTCGCGAGCGCGGTGATGAGGTTCGTAATCCCGGGTCCCGTCGTGGTGACCACCACGGCCGGCTTGCCACTGACCCTGGAGTAGGCGTCAGCAGCGTAGCCGAGTCCTTGCTCGTGATGCGCGGAGATGACCTCAACGCCGGCCACGCCGAGCGCGCGAAACAACTCAAGGTTGTGTGTGCCCGGGATGCCGAATACGCGTTGCACGCCGTACTGCTTGAGTCGTCGAGCGATGGCATCGGAAAGAGTCACGGCGGCGGCCGCATTGTCGAAAGGGAGCATCGAAGATCCTTCACAGAGTCGCGATCGGCTCCGGAGAGCCGTCAGAAAAGGAGCCGTGCAGAACGGCACCCCCGACCACTGTGGCCAGGGTGGTCACTTGGTGGAACTCCTGGGGGCTGGTCGCGAACGGGTCGCGGTCGATGATCGCCAGGTCGGCAAGGAGTCCCGGAGCGATTCGTCCCTTCAGCATCTCCTGCTTAGTCGCGTAGGCGGCATCCACGGTGAACGCACGCAGCGCAGTCTGCACGCTGACCGTCTCACCCGGGTTGATTTCGACGCCGTTCTTGTTTTTCAACTGCAGCATGCACTGCATCGTGAACCACGGATTCGTGGTGAATGGCTGCGCACCGGCCGTATCAGAATTCCCCGGGATGCGGCCTTGAATGCGTTCGAGCGTCCGCAATGAGAACTTGTCAGCTCCGGGTGGTTGGCGTCGCGCCGGGTCGTCGGGCTCTGCAAAGACGAACCCGGGATTCGGCACAGCGAGCCCGCCCGCCGCTACAAGTCGCTCGAGGTTGACGGTGTCGAAGCTCTCGTTGAAGAAGTGCTCAATACGCAGGCGGTGGTCGAGATCCGGAAAGACCTCATGCACGCGCTCCACCGCAGATACTGCGATCTCTTGTGCGAGGTCGCCGATCGCATGGGTGCAGACTTGCATACCCGCACGCACGGCCGTGACGAGCTCATCCACGAGCGTCGGATAGAGTCGCGTGAGCAGGCCCCAACCTTCTGCCGGGCCGGAAAGATCGTCGGTGCGGAAGGCTCCGTCGCGGCCTCCATCCATGAAGATCTTGATCCCCTGCACCCAGTAGCGGTCGTCGCCCAGCTGCCCGCCGAGTATCTGCATGACACGTTGCGATGTCTCAATAAGAGCTTGATGGCCAGGTTTCGCGGTGAGCAGCACACCGAGTCGCGGGATCGAGCGCTCGTTCGCGAGCTCCTGCATGGCGCGCAATCCTTCCGGCGTGCAGCCGATCTCGTGGACTGTCGTGACGCCGTTCCTCAAGAACAGTTCACGCAGTGACTCGTGAATCGCGGGAACGAGTCGCTGACGCGAGTACGCGGGGATGGCGAGCATATCCCACGCTTCCTCCAGCACCCCGTTGAGGCGGCCTTCCGCGTCGCGCTGAATCCGGACACCCGGGCTTACGGAGGTATTGGCGTCGATGCCGCTCAGATCGAGCGCCGCCTGATTCACTACGTACTTGTGCATCGTCCAGCGCACCGCAACGGCACGATCTGGGAACGCCGCATCGAGCTGCTCCTTGCTCGGCAGATTCTGACCGAACGTGCCCTGGCCGACTATCCAGTCGTCGGCGGGTAGGGTCGCTGCCCGGTCCACGAGACGTGCCACAATCGCGTCGGGATCAGTGAGATCCCGCACGTCGATCCAGAAGTGCCGGGAAAGCGCAATCATTTCGACGTGCGTGTGCACGTCGATAAATCCAGGGAGTACCGAGGCACCCCCGAGATCGAACTCGGGAAAACCAACCGCGGCTTCACGGACATCGGTGAGGCTGCCCACCGCCAGAATCTTTCCTGCTGCCACCGCAAGCGCCTCTGCGTGCGGCCGTTCCTCGTCCATGGTGATCACGCCGCAGTTTCGCAGGATGTAGGCGTTTGGCCGATCTTTCATGGTCGAGGATCCCCGGCAGCGCGATTGCCGAGTTCACGCGGTTCGACACGGCCACCGCGCCAGTAGAATTCCCACGGCTTGCTCAGAGTCTTCGAGTGCGCGATCGCAGAGAAGAGCTTCGACCGCAACGGCGTGAGGGGGCGCGGCCACTTGTAGTTGAGGATGTCATAGGCAGTCGTCAGGCCCTGCACCATGTTGATGCGGGGGCGTGCCGACATCTCCCAGTCCTGCAACGCGTCCCGGACGTCGTCCTCCGCCGCCAGGCACTCTGCGAGCTCCCACGCAGCGCAGATCGCCACGCCGGCGCCCTGCCCGAAGTTCGGCGGCTGCGCGTGTGCAGCGTCCCCGATGATCGCGACGTTTCCCTTTACCCAGCTGTCGCAGTAGACGACTTCGTGGCGGTGATGGACCGACATCTCGGGGGTGATTGCTTCGAAGTACTCGGCAAGATGGGGGAAGTGCCGCTTCCAGTACGCCTTATCCAAGGGCACGCGGGTCGCGCGGCGATCCTTCTCGGGACCGATGATGAACATATAGGTGTACTCGTCGGAGCAGGGCGCGATGCCCACCCGCAACTGGCCTGACCAGTGCTCAGTACTGTAAGGACCCTCGTTCGGGTGCTTCGGAACGAGCACCCGCGTAGCGCCGTCGCCGAGCCCCACCTTCAGTCGGGCAAGCTGCAGCGAGTCGCGCACCCGTGAGTGGAGTCCATCGGCGCCGATGACGACATCGGCCTCGACGCGGTCGCCATCGGCGAACAACAATGCACCCCGAGGATCTGCTCCCACCACCCGGCGCCCGGTGTGCACCTTGGCACCCAGTTCGAGCGCCTTATCCCGAAGCGCATTGTGCAGTTCGGATCGAAGCGCGACGACGAGACGTTCGCCGCTCACGTCGCGGCTCGTGACGATCACCTGATCCTGATCGACGATTCGCGCGGCGTCGATACGCACGCCCGCTCGCTGAATTCGCTCGCTCAGCTCGAGCTCGTCGAGCACGTCGAAAATGTTCTCCTTGATATAGATACCGGCGCCGATTTCGCGCAGCGTCTCTCCCTGCTCGTAAACATCGACGTCGAACCCGTGTTTCGCGAGCGACGCGGCCGCCGCAAGCCCCGAAATGCCGCCACCTGCAATAGCGATGTGTTTCGTCATTCTCTTCTCTTTCTCATATGTAACTTCAGACCCCGGCCCATGCGGGATCTCAATCGATTCGAGCGTGGAAGCCCGCGACTCAGGCCTCCATTACGGTGACCTCGGCCGCCGCCAGGTACACCGGCACTGTCTCGCCAAGACTCACGTTGCCCCCGCTGCCGATCGCTCGCCGTACGATGGCTCCTCCCGTACCGGGAATCGACAGTTCGAGCTGCTCGTTCTCGCCGAGCAGGTTTACTTCTTCGACCCTGCCCTGCAATTGGAATCCGGGCGTGCCCACCGGGAGCTCTCCGAGCCTCGTCAATGCAGGCCGCGCGGCTATCTTCACCTTGCCGCTCAATCCTGACTCGACCGGAGCGGTCTGCGTGAACGCCTGCAGCACCCCGCCCGAGAGCTCCCCCTCAAAAATGTTCGAGTCCGAGAAGAACTTGGCGACGAAGGAATTGCTCGGATTCTTGAATAGCTGCATCGGAGTATCGAGGCCAGCGAAATTGCCCTGATTCATGATCGCGACCCGATCGGAGAGCACGAGTGCTTCCTCTTGATCGTGGGTAACGTAGATCACCGTTGTTCCGATCTGCCGATGGACCCGCTTGATCTCAGTCTCCATCTGCAGCCGCAGACTCCGGTCGAGCGCGCCCAGAGGTTCGTCCATGAGCAAGATCTCCGGTTCGTAAGCGAGCGCTCGGGCAAGGGCTACGCGCTGCTGCTGGCCTCCCGAGAGCTGCGCCGGCTTACGCTCCCGCAGGTGCTCAAGACCCACGATCTCGAGCATCTCGGCGACGCGGCGATCGCGCTTGGGGCCTCGGATCTTCCGCACGTTGAGGCCGTAAGCGACATTGTCGGCCACGGTCATATGGGGGAACAGCGCATAGTTTTGAAACACCATTCCGAGCTGACGCTCCGAGGGCGTGAGGCTCCGGAGATCGGTGTCTCCGATGCGGAGCTCGCCGCTCGTGGCATTCTCAAAACCAGCGATGATCCGCAGCAGAGTCGTCTTACCGGATCCCGAAGGGCCGAGCAGAGTGAGGAACTCGCCGTCGCTCACGTCGAGATCCAGTGCCTTCAGCACCTCGGTATCACCGAAGTTCTTGACCAGCCTACGGATATGGAGCTTCACGTTCCGCGTCAGTTCGGCGGTCCCGCGCTCAGCAGTCATTTCTTTCCCTTTCGAAGCGTGGTGGCGAGCAGCATCAGCGCGGTCGTCACGATCATGAGCAGAGTGGCGATGGCGGTGATTGCAGGGTCGACGGCGTACTGCACCGAGTCGAAGATGTACTTGGGCAGCGTTACGAGCCCGACCCCACCGAGGAAGGTGATGAGTACGGCTTCATCGAAGCTGGTGATGAACCCCATGAGGAAGCCCGCCAGCAGCGAAGGCATCAGCAGGCGCAATGTGATCGTCATCCAGGCCTTGAGACGGGAGGCTCCCATCGTCATGGCGGCGAGCTCAAGATCAGGCTTGATCTGCTCGAGAGAAGTCGAGAGCACGATCACCACGAGTGGCAACGCATACACAGAGTGAGCGAGGATCACGCCAACTTTCTCACCGAGCAACCCCAGTTGCGCGAACACCCCGTAGAGGCCGACCGCGTAAGCGGCAACCGGAATCACCAAGGGCGCGATCGCGGATCCTTCCAACATGCCTCTGCCCGGAAGTGTGCTGCGTTTGAGCGCGAAAACGAGGGGCAGCGCGACAAGAAGAGCGAGCGCGCCGGCCCAGAGGCCGATCTCTACCGACAATGCTGTCGGCTTGCCCCAAGTGCCGGAGGTGAAAACTTCGATGTATCGATCGAAGCCCCACTGCTTCGGTGGAAAGGAGATCCTCGCATCGTTCGCGAATGACATCACGACAATCGCAAGCGCCGGAGCGAGGAGGAATATCAGGCCGATCAGTGCGACGATCCTCCCGAGCCATCTGCTGAACTGGTCGGCAATGCGCGGGGCGCGATTCTGGCGCTGGCGAGCGGGTGCAGTGCTCATCCTCCGAGCCCTCCCTTCAGCGCCTTTGCGCCGACAGTACGAAGCGTGACGAGCAGCACGACGAGTGCGGTCACGAGGAGAACGACTGAAGACGCCGCAGCTCGGGGGTAATTGAAGAAGCTGAAAATGTCATCGCCGATCACTGACGCCATGAACGGCACCTGCGCCCCGCCGAGTAGCACGGGGGTGATGTAGAAACCGATGCTGATCGCGAACACGATGGCCGCAGCGGCAACAAGGCCCGGCATCACGTTGGGCAACCAGATCTTGAACATCGCGCCGGTGCGCGACGATCCAAGGATCCTCGCAGAATTGAGGAGCTCTCTATCGAAACTCGAAATAGTGGGGAACATTGCGAGAACGGCGTAGGGCAGCATTGTGTACGTCATACCGAGGACCACGGCGAAGGGTGTGTAGAGCAACGACAGCGGCTGCTCGATGACGCCTATCGAGATCAGGAACGAGTTCACGACGCCGTTCTTTGCCAGGAGAACCGCCCAGGCGTAAGTCTTGACGATCACGCCCATCCAGAAAGGCAGCAGGATCGCAGCCCACACGAGGCCCTTCACCCATGCGCGCTGCGGAGTGGCGAGGATCCATGCAAGCGTGCCGCCGAGTACCAGGCACAGCACCGTTACGATGATCGACATGACGACGGTGTTGACCATCGAGTTGCGGATCGCACCCGAGGCGAACACCGCAACGAAGTTGGAGACGCCCCCGTCGCCCTGAGTAAAGGCGTCGATGGTCAGCTTCAACAGGGGGTAGACGACGAAGAGGAGAACGAGGATGACGAGCGGAATCACCATCAGGATCGCCGTAGGTCTCGGCAGGCTCGCCGACCACGGTTTCCTCTTCCGGCCTCCGCTCACGGTAGCCAGAAGCTGCGTGCTGCTGGGTGTGGACATACTCGTTCTCCTCTCCTTCGCGCGACCGGATCAGCCGCGGAGGAACTCCTGCCAGCGATCGTTCACTTCCTGGTAGTTCTCGACGTACCAGTTGAAGTTCATGCTGCCCAACTGCTTGCGATTGTCCGGGAAATCGGCGAGAGTCTCGGCGACATCGGGCTCGATGTAATCGAATGACTCAGGGTTCGGCACGGAGTAGCCGAGCGCCTGCCCCCAATTGGCCGCGGCCTCGGGGTGCGTTGCAATCCACTCGACGAACTCCCACGCCGCCTCTGAATGCTTAGAGCCCTCGACCACATTCCAGAAGCCCGGGTTGTACAGTCCGCCCTCCCAATTGACCTCGAGGTTCTCCATGTCCTCCGCGACTGCATAGGAGCGGCCGCTGTATCCGAAGCCCATGTCGACCTCGTTGGTCGAGAGCACCTGCATGTACTGGTCGCCGCTCCCCCACCAAGTGCCGCCCGCCGCTTTGAACTCTTCCAACTTCGCGAACGCGCGGTCGATGTCGATGTCGTGGGTTGCCAGATCGTTCACATCTACACCCGATGCAACCTCGGCGAGACTCAGATTCACGAGAGGCGAGGTCGAGATGCTGGTGCGAGATCCCGGGAACTGCTCGACATCGAACATCTCCGTGGTGTTCTGCGGGCAGGCGTCCACTGCAGCTGCGTTGCAAGCTGTGATGTAGCCGAGAATCGACCACGTGATCCCGAAGTCGGTGACTGCGTCCTCCGGCAGCACCTCGGAAACGCGTTCCTTGACATCGGCCGGCATCTCCTGAATGAGGCCCTTGTCATAAGCGATGTATGCATCAGGCGCCGACGTCGAGTCCAGCAGATCCCACTCGATGTTATTTGCCTGCTGCTGCGATTCGAGGCTCGCGACGTACTTCCCTGGTGCATCGACGATCTGCACGTCGTAGCCGGTCTCCTCAACGAACGGGTCGACGAGGAACTCTTGGGTGGCTGAAGTGAATGGATCACCCCAGCTCGCAATGACGAGCGACGCCTTCTCGCCGCTCTCGTTGCCGCCGCCCGCGTCTCCCCCACTACCGGAGCAGGACACGAGCCCCATGGACGCCGCAAGGCCGAGTGTGACAACACTGCCGAGTCCCAGTCGACGCTGAATCTTCTTCGATTTCATTGCGCTTCACGCCTTTCTTGATCAATTGCTATGGGAGGGTGAAAGTACCTGTTGCTGATCCCTGTCGTCGCCACCGAGCGCTCCCGCGCCGTGCGCCCCCGGAGGGCTGATGACCCAGAACACACGCGCA
This sequence comes from Leucobacter sp. USHLN153, assembly GCF_037145615.1. Taxonomy (NCBI): domain Bacteria; kingdom Bacillati; phylum Actinomycetota; class Actinomycetes; order Micrococcales; family Microbacteriaceae; genus Leucobacter; species Leucobacter sp. USHLN153. Next base: position 255,030 of record NZ_JBBCXE010000004.1, on the reverse strand, counting down.
CTCTCCCCGCCCGCGTTGACCACGCGGTGCGGGGTTTCCGAATGGAACGAGAGGGAGTCCCCGGTGTCGAGGAGGTGGCGCTCGCTACCCAGTTCGACTCCGACACAGCCGCTGAGCACCACGATCATCTCTTCGTGATGACCGTGCGCATACTGCCCATCACCCGTGGAGCCGCCCGGCTCGAACACGACCTCGAGAGTTTCAAAGCGGCTCAGACTGCGGGAGCCCACGATGGCCTTAGCCGCTCGATCTCCGAACGGGAGCTGCGGCCGTTCGGCCGCGCGCATTACGGCGGCGTGGCCGCCGTTGCTGACGACGCCGAAAACATCGTGGATGTTCATGCCGAGTGCATCGGTGATGAGCCGGAGCGAGCTGATACTGGCCTGCGTGCGGCCGCGTTCGAACTGGCTTAGGAAGCTTTGCGATAGACCGGTCGACACCGACATCTGTTGCAGCGTCATCGCGGCACCACGTCGCCTACGACGGACGAACTGCCCGATGTCTCCATTACTCACGCGCGTCGCCTTACTCCAGTTGTTCGACGTTGGAACGTGGTTAACGCTACACCATAAGTTAATTTTTCTACAGTGATAGTTCACTTATTTCGACGAGGGGCTTCTGTTCTGTTGAAGAAATAGCCGCTTACCGGTTCCCGGTGACGATTCAGCTGCACTCATATCAAATACTTTTTCAGTAGAACCGCTGAAGTCTCGTCGAGGCCCGGGCCCGGCCGTGCCGAGCGAGGCGACGGCACCGACGCGGAGCCGACGTACAGTTCATCGGCACCGCCGAATCAGGGCGCAACCCACCAACCACCCAACCCATGGTGCGCTCCGTGCGCATGGGCACCCGGTGATGCTCGCTCCCGACCGTGTGGCGCTGCCACACCGAGCGCACGACGACCAGTGTCCCCGGAAAGTGAGCGTCACACGCTAAAGGTGCTGCTAGCTCACAGCAATAGCTTCCGACCGTGTCACCCTGCAGCACCAATTGAGCGAGCGACTACCATAATCCACGGAAAGTGATCGTCGCATGCCTAATAGGTGCTGCTAGCTCACAGCGCTAGCTCACATTTGCGGCAGATGCACCGAGGGTCAGCGACCTCGCACCCGCAAGCTACGCCTGCAGCACCCGCCACTCGCCGTGCTCCGCCTCGGGCGGCATACCGTCGAAGATGCGGATAGTGCGAGCGTCGGGGTCGGTGACCACCGTCGCAAGGGTCGCCCAGCGGTCTCCGAACGACAGCGTCATGTCAGGCACGCAGGTGAGCGGCGGCTGACCCTCCCCCGAGAGCAGCAGACGCACGAGCTCGGTCGATGACTCGGGCAGCCCGCCGGCGAGGCGCTCGCGCACGAGCGCGAGCCGCTCGGATGAGTCGGGCTCGTAGAGCGCGCTCTTCTGATGAGCGAGCGGCTCCTCGGTCTGGAAGTGGTTCGTTCGCTGCACCGAGCCCGCGACCTCGTCGATCTCGAACACACCCACCGGCGTGATTTCGAGCGATACTGCCCGCGCTCCGTCGAGCATCGTGAACGCCGAAGATGATCCGATGGGGGCGGATCGCACGAGCGCAATGGCCTCATCGACACTCGAGCACTCCGTGAGCACCACGTGCGAAAGCAGGTGCATGGGGATGCCGTCGGGCCCGTCAGCTTCGTGCCCGAGGATGTTGAAGTGGAGGGCGAGTCCGGCCTCGTTGACGCCGATCTTCGAGAGGATCCCCTGCTCGGTGAGCCCTGCATAACGCAGGCCCTGTCCGGTCACTGTCTGCGTGTGCCAGAACGGGTCGAGCTCGATGTGCCAGTCCCACGTCTGCACCGCCAGCCGATGCCCGCTGATCTGCGCCGTGACAGTGGAGCACTCGCTCGACCCGTGTGAGCCGAGCGCGATGATCTCGGTTCGCGCGTTGAGAGCGACGACCGCCTCGAACGGCACACCGGACGCCTCGGCCACACCCTCGAGCTCCTCGATGAGCTCCGGGCGCCACGCCTCGACCGCCGCGACCACTCGGGCAACCCCGTCGCGCTCGTTCGCCCCGCTGACACCGACCGCCCGGAACAGCTCCGCGTACTTCGCGTACGCCCCTGCGAGGGTCGCGCGCAGGGCTTCGCCGCGCTGCAGACCGCGCTCGCGCGCGGTCGCTCCCACGATGTCGATGTGGGTGCGTTCAGTCTGTGCGGTCATTGCGTGCTCCCTGAGTTCGGTGCGGGCGAGTCGACAGCTCAGCGTCTCTCCAAGTGGGACGTCCCGAACCGATCTTAGCGATGCAAACCGATTTGCCTCAATTTGTTCCGTTACTTGATCGTCCATGCTGCATCCGCCACGTCGTCGCGAAGCAGCGGCGTTCCTAGCTATAAGCTTTGCGCATGCCTCACCCGTCGCGCCCGACAATTCGCGATGTCGCGGTCGCCGCGGGCGTCTCCCCTACGACGGTGTCGCACGCGCTCAACGGCAAGGGCGTCGTGCGGCAGGAGACCGAACTGCGCATTCGCGAGGTTGCTGAGCGGATCGGCTACCGCCCCAGCGCGATCGCGCGGGGCCTGCGCAGCTCGCGTCTCGGCCTCATCGGTCTCATCATGCGCCCCTTCAGCACGCTCGACTCGTTCGTACCCGAGGGCGTCGATTACTTCCTCCGCATCGCCGGCGCCGCCTCGCTCACCGCGATGGAGCACGGCTACAGCCTGATGATGGTCGACGATCCGACGAAGGCGGGCAGTCCCGTGAGCGCGCTCGCGGCCGACGTCTACATCGTCACAGAGCCCTTCGAGGACGATCACGTACTCACGATGCTCGACCGGGAACGTCTCCCCTTCGTCACGCTCGGGGCCGATCCCTCGCGGCCTGACAACTTTCACAGCATCGACATCCTCGCCGAAGCGCAGACCATCGAGATGCTGTCGCACCTCACGGAGAGCGGCGGCCGCACACTCGCTCTCGTGACCGGCACCGACCGCACCGAGTGGAACTTCACCGCGCAGCGTACGTACCGCGAATGGTGCGAGCGGCACGGTCAAGCACCCCTGCTCATGGCGATTCCAGAGGCCGAGGGCGAGCAGGCCGGCGATATCGCGCTCGACCACTTCTTCGCGAACGACGCCCCGACACGACCTGATGCGATCTACTGCCTCACTGGCCGCCACGCCTCGGGAGTGGCCGCGGCCGCAATCGCTCGCGGCATCTCCGTGCCGGAACAGTTGCTCGTCGCGGCTGGTTCGGGGTCCGTGCAGAACCTCACGCAGCGCCCGACCGTGACTGCGTTCGACCTGCGCCCCGACCTCATCGCGCAGCGCGCAGTCGAGTACGCGATCTGCCTCGTCGAGGGCAAGCCGCTGCCCGAGGCGATGCAGGCGCCCCCGGCCGTGCTGTACGTGCGTGAATCCACGCTGCGTTCGGTGAACTAGCGTCGGAGGCTCCCCGGCGGGTTAGCTCGGCAGCAGCGACGCGACCAGTTCTTCCACCCGCCCCTGAATTTCGTCGCGGATCGGCCGCACTGCCTCGATCCCCTGCCCTGCCGGGTCGTCAAGCTTCCAATCTTCATACCGCTTACCCGGATAGAACGGGCATGCATCCCCGCACCCCATCGTGATCACAACGTCTGACGCTTCGACCGCCTCGTCGCGCAGCACCTTCGGCTGTTCGCCAGCAATGTCGATGCCGACCTCACGCATCGCTTCGACAGCAACGGCGTTGATCTGCCCGGCAGGCAACGATCCAGCGGATCTCACCTCAATCGCGTCACCAGCTAGGTGCCGCAGGAACCCCGCCGCCATCTGCGATCGGCCCGCGTTGTGCACGCAGACAAACAGCACGGACGGCTTCTTCTCACTCATGCGCACCTCGCGATCGAAGAATTTCTGACGGCCTCAGCGGATCGGCACGGCCACTCACACTGCGGCTGCGGCTGCGGCTGCGGCTGCGGCTGCGGCTGCGAGGTCAGCCTACGACATGCCCAGTGGTGCGTCCGGGCGTCGAACTTTGAGTCACGAGCACCAACTGAGCAACGAACTACCACCTCGCCTAGATTTCGATAGCTGCAAGCCCAAAAGGTGCGCGGGGGTCAACACGAAGCACCGCAGGAAGCCCCGCACCCCACTCACACCGCCAGCGACCCAGCACTAAGGAAGCCCCGGATCCCACTCACGCCCCGTCCGCCCACTAACCAAGTCGGCACCGCCGAGCTCGCTCTCACCAGACAGTGAATAACTCGCCGCGCGGGCCGACACGCCGCGCTTCGACCCGCACGACCGGCTTTCCACTGCACGATGGGAAGCGCGGCGCCACCCCCGCCAACGTTCGCAAAAGAGCAGGAAAACGAAAAGGGCCGATACCGAAGTACCGACCCTTTACGCGACAAAGAAAACTTAGCCCACTCGCGCGGTAGCGCGACCAGCGTTTGGCGGCGAAAAGCGCCGCTTTTTCGCTCTATGCCAACTCGCGCGGTAGCGCGACCAGCGCCTGGCGCAAAACGCGCCGCGTTTTGCCTAAGCCAGTCGCTGCTGCAGGTTCTCGTCGATCGCGGCGAGGAACTCCTCGGTCGTCTGCCAGGCCTGATCCGGCCCGACGAGCAGCGCGAGATCCTTCGTCATCTTGCCCGACTCGACGGTCTTGATGACGACATCCTCGAGCGTCTCCGAAAAGTCGATGAGCTCCTGGTTCTGGTCCAGCTTGCCGCGGTGCGCGAGGCCGCGCGTCCAGGCGAAGATCGAAGCGATCGGGTTCGTCGAGGTCGGCTTGCCCTGCTGGTGCTGACGGTAGTGACGCGTCACCGTACCGTGAGCGGCCTCGGCCTCAACGGTCTGCCCGTCCGGCGTCATGAGCACGGAGGTCATGAGGCCGAGCGATCCGAAGCCCTGCGCAACGGTGTCCGACTGCACGTCGCCGTCGTAGTTCTTGCAAGCCCAAACGTAGCCGCCCTCCCACTTCATGGCCGAGGCGACCATGTCGTCGATGAGGCGGTGCTCGTAGGTGAGGCCGCGCTCTTCGAACTGCTGCTTGAACTCAGCGTCGAAGACCTCCTGGAAGATGTCCTTGAACTGGCCGTCGTAGGCCTTCAGGATGGTGTTCTTCGTGGAGAGGTAGACCGGGTAGTCGCGCGACAGGCCGTACTTGAACGAGGCGCGAGCGAAGTCGCGGATCGAGTCGTTGAAGTTGTACTGACCCTGGATCACACCGCCACCCTCGGGCAGCGTGACGACCTCGAACTTCTGCGGCTCCGAACCGTCGGCGGGCTCGTAGGTCAGCGTCACCTTGCCAGCGCCGGCCTTGAAGTCGGTCGCCTTGTACTGATCGCCGTGCGCGTGACGGCCGATGATGATCGGCTTGTTCCAGCCGGGCACGAGGCGGGGGATGTTCGAGATGATGATCGGCTCGCGGAAGACAACGCCACCGAGAATGTTGCGGATCGTGCCGTTCGGGCTACGCCACATCTTCTTGAGGCCGAACTCCTCGACGCGCGCCTCGTCGGGCGTGATGGTCGCGCACTTGACGCCGACGCCGTGCTTCTTAATGGCGTTCGCTGCGTCGATGGTCACCTGATCGTCGGTGGCATCGCGGTGCTCCATGCCGAGGTCGTAGTACTCGAGCGTGACGTCGAGGTACGGGTGGATGAGGCGGTCCTTGATGAACTGCCAGATGATGCGGGTCATCTCGTCGCCGTCGAGCTCGACGACCGTACCTTCAACCTTGATCTTCGCCAACGCTTCTCCCGTTTCCTATCATTACACGGCCGTCGTTCAGTCTACCCGAGGCTTCCGGAGTATCTCGACATCGAGATATATGCGGCGGATCGCCACGCGCTTGCAGCACCCCGCCTCGGCGGCGCCAGCACGGCCGAAGCTCCGAAACCCGCCGCGAAATCCCCCGCACCACTGCCACACGAGGCCGCCCGCGCGCAAGCTCTGGCGCCCGGCGCCGCTCCCGCCTAGCGTCGAGAGCAGGCGGCCGCCCGGCCGCATTCCACTGCAACGGATCGTCCGGCACGTACCTGCCGGCAGAGGAGCGCACCATGGCAACTGTGATGTTCGACAACGTCTCCCGCGTCTATCCGGGATCCACCCGACCCTCGGTCGACTCGCTCGATCTCGATATCGGTGACGGGGAGTTTCTCGTGCTCGTCGGGCCCTCGGGCTGCGGCAAGTCGACGACGCTCCGCATGCTGGCGGGGCTCGAGGAGATCGATGAGGGGCGCGTCATCATCGGCGATCGCGACGTCACCGACGTCGCCCCGAAGGATCGCGATATCGCGATGGTTTTCCAGAATTACGCGCTGTACCCGCACATGACCGTCGCCGACAACATGGGCTTCGCGCTCAAGATCGCGGGCGTCGGCAAGTCCGAGCGCGACGAGCGCGTCCGCGAGGCGGCACGCATGCTCGACCTCGAGGAGTTCCTCGACCGCAAGCCGAAGGCACTCTCGGGCGGCCAGCGTCAGCGCGTCGCAATGGGACGCGCTATCGTGCGCCAGCCCCAGGTGTTCCTCATGGACGAGCCGCTGTCGAACCTCGACGCGAAGCTGCGCGTGCAGACTCGCACGCAGATCGCCTCGCTCCAGCGACGCCTCGGCGTCACGACCGTCTACGTCACCCACGACCAGACCGAGGCGCTCACCATGGGCGACCGCATCGCGGTGCTCAAGGAGGGCGTCCTCCAGCAGATCGGCACCCCGCGCGACCTGTACGAGTCGCCGAGCAACGTCTTTGTCGCCGGCTTTATCGGCTCCCCCGCGATGAATCTGCTTCCGGCCGTGCTCGCGGGCGAAGCGGGGCGGGCAGGATCGCTGGAGGTCCCCCTCGAGAATGCCGTCCGCAGTGCCGCGTCGTCGAACGAGGTGACGCTCGGCATTCGCCCCGAAGACCTCCACGTCGTGACCGATGGGGGCGCCGGCCTGAGCGTCGAGGTCGACCTCGTCGAGGAGCTCGGCGCCGACGGCTACCTGTACGGTCACGCTGACGTCGACGGCGAGCGCACCGACCTCGTCGCTCGAGTCGACGGTCGCATCCACCCTGAGGCCGGCGACGTCGTCACGCTCGCTCCGAATGCGGATCGTGTCCACGTCTTCGATCGAGCCTCGGGCGCAACGCTTCGCTAGTGAGCACTCCACCGATCCCGCGCCTTGCATACCGCGCGCGAACCGTTAGCCTTAATCCATGAGCGACCTGAGACTGGAAGAGCTGTCAGCAGCGACGATCGTCGCCGTGAATACGCTGGGCTTGAAGCCGGGCCAGGAGCAGTTCATCACACCGGTTTCTTATGCAGCAGCAGCTGCAGTGACACCCGCGCACACGGCGTGGCAGCGCGTGGTGCTGAAGGGTGACGAGGTCGTGGGCTTCATCCACGGCAACTTCGATCCTGACGCTTCGCAAGAGGAGTTCCGCGCCGCACTCTGGCGCATCAACGTGGACGCTGACGTGCAGGGCGAGGGCGTCGGCACCTTCGCGGTGAATGCCCTCATCGAGGAGGCGCGCAGTCGCGGAGTCGATCGCCTCACGGTGCTCTGGGAGCGCGGTGAAGAAGGCCCGGAGGCGTTCTTCCTCCACATCGGCTTCCGACCGGTGGGCGAGACGCCCTACGGCGAGGTCATCGGCGCGATCGACCTGTAAGGGTTGTTTGGCTCGCTGAGCCGCGAAGCACGTGGGGCGGCAGTTTCTGTCGCCTCTTCGGTGCTGTTTGCCGGCATTTACTTCGTCACTCCGTTTCTCGCTCCCGCTCCCGCTGAAGCTATCTGGGGGCTTCGCAATCTCTTCCAGATCCCGATCATCGTGCTCGCGCTTTTCGCGGTGCGACAGAGCCACCTCGCGGCCGAACTCTGGGCGCGGATCAGACGCCGCCCCGTCCTCGCGCTCGGCGTTCTCGCCTGCGGCTTGCTCGTGGCGCTGCAGCTCTGGGTGTTCACGTGGGCACCGCTGCACGGCAGCGGGCTGCAGGTCGCGCTCGGTTACTTCCTGCTCCCCCTGGTACTCGTGCTCGTCGGCAAGTTCGTATATCGAGATCGACTCGTGTGGTGGCAGTGGCTCGCAGCCGGCATCGCCGCGGTGGGCGTGGTCTTCGAGATCGTGCGGGTCGGTGAAGTCTCGTGGGAGACCCTCCTCGTCGCTCTCGGGTATCCCGTCTATTTCGTGCTCCGACGCGCCCTCGGCTTCGCCCACCTCGGCGGCATGCTCTTCGAGTTCATCGCGATGGCCCCGTTCGCTGTGTTCTTCCTCGCGCGAGAGCTGCTCACGGGTTCCTCCATCTCGGAGAACCCGACATTGCTCTGGGCGGGCCCGCTGTTCGGGATCAGCACGGGCTTCGCACTTGTGCTGTACATCGCGGCTTCGCGCATGCTCACCATCAGTCTGTTCGGGCTCCTGAGCTACGTCGAACCGGCTCTGCTGGTGGTTTCATCGATGTTGAACGGCGAGCGGATCGATCCGCACGAGTTCCCCCTGTACGGCATGATTTGGCTCGCCGTGCTCGTGCTGATCGTCGGGGGCATCTCGGTAGTGCTCCGCCGTCGGCGAACCGGCCCAGCACTGGAGTAACACCGGGTACAGTGCTGGCATGAGCGAAGTCATGGATGCGGCCTGCGCTGACCACGTGCACGGCTACATCGAACACAAGGATGAGCTGTTGAAGCGGCTGCGCCGGGCCGAGGGTCAGGTGCGCGGTGTGCAGCGGATGGTGCAGGAAGACGTGTACTGCATCGACATCCTGACCCAGGTGTCGGCCGCGACGAAGGCGCTCGAGCGTGTGGCGCTCGAACTCCTCGACGACCACCTGCGTCACTGCGTCGCTTCCGCCGCCGCCGAGGGCGGCGAGGTCGCGGCGGAGAAGCTCCACGAGGCTTCCGCAGCGATCGCGCGCCTCGTGCGCTGACTCACTCAGCATCGGGCGCCGACGCCGAGCCGGCTTACCTGGCGCGGGCTAAGATTCGGGAGCGTCGGATGCTTCGCTGTCGGCAGTTGCATCGGCGGTGTCGGCACCGTCAGCGTTGCCGTCAGCACCGCTGCTCGCGTCCACGTCTGCCCCCGCATCGGGGTCGGTCGCGGGCTCGACCGGAGTCTCACCTCCAGCGGCCGCTCCCGCTGCCTCCTGCTGCCGCATCGCTTCCTCCGCCGCGAGCCGTTCTGCCTCAGCCTGTCGCGCGGCCTCAGCCTGTCGTGCGGCTTCCTCTTCCAACGTGAGCTGCTCGAACTCGTCCTGAGCTTCGACAGCCGCTTCGGCGGCATTGAGGAACGCCTGAAGCCGCCACATAACGAGAATCCCGTGAGCTCCCTCGTCGAGCCGCACAGAGGCTGCGTTGTCGGGGGTATCGGTAACCTCACTCACCGGAACGATGACTCCATCTTGAAACAGGATGAACTCTTCAGCGTCGAACGCGCTCTTGAGCATCTGAGCCGACGTTTTCATCGACTCATTCTCCTCGGCGACGTCCTGCGCCGACTCCGCGAGTTTCTCCACGAGCTCCGGAGTTGCCTTGGCGATCGCTTGCACCTGGCCAAGCGCCTTCCGGGCGCTGCTCTGCACTGCGTCGAGTTCGTCCGTTGTCTTCTCGAGATCGCTGTCGATTTTTTCCAGCTCATCGCGTTCGTCCGCGATCCAGCTCTTCACGCGGTCGAGCGCGGCCCGACTCACGACGCGATCCACTGTGGGCGGCGCCTTCTCCTGCGCGCGGATCTTCACGAGTTCGCGTACTTCCGAGGCGTCGGAGTCGAACCATGAGATAGGTCGCGTGATGCTTCCCGCTGCGATCCCACTGGTCAACGTCCGCTGATCGGCGCTCTCCGGAGCCTCATCACCAGCCACTACGTCTCGAAGTGCAAGCTTCGCTGTGTCGAGAGCCTTCGCCTCCTGCTTCGAGAGCACGCGTTCATCAAAATCCTGGAACGTGTCGAGAACGCCCGCGAGCGACTCCCCCTCTACCCGCATCTGAGAGAGCAAGAGCTCGGAAGCACGGAGGTTCGCGCTTCGCTCAGCGACCTCGCCGTTCAGCTCTTGAGCCTCGGCCACGAACTCGTCGTAGCGGTCCGCATCCATCGCGTAAGCGATTTGCGGGGCCGCGATGCCCCCAGCGATCAGCGCAGCTGCAAGCACACCGAGCGCGACCATGAGAGTTCGCCCGTTCCAGAACCGCCGTCGTCGCTGGTACGGAGCCAGGGTCGCAGCCAAGCGCCGGCTTCTGACCGGATCCGGCGTCGAGTCATCGACAGTCGTCGACTCTTCGATTTCGCTCATTGACCTTCAGACCCCGGTTCCGTGCGCACCTCTGGACAGTATAAACCGCACAAAGAACAGAAAGGCAACACGGAATTTATGGACATACGAAGCATTGGTATTACACAAACTCCGTCGTTCGCCAAGCAATATGGGATGCAGGCAACTGCAACTAAATCGCGTCTCTACTGAAGTTGCGCACGCCTCGCGCAAACTCACGAGATTCGGCAATTCCACCTGCTTAGATTCCACAAATACACAGAGATACCGTGTAGGTGGGGGGTTTCGTGGCGTCGCAAGAGCCTTCGTGGGAGCGACGCTACTCTCGGAAGCTGCTGTGGACTGATACAGCAGTGATACTCGCGACGGTGGCCGTCGCTCAAGTCATCGGCGGCACGAGAATATTCGAGACTTCGACTCTCGGGCAGTTTCTCCGGCACGCGGTGATCCCTGCCACGTTGATCATCGCGTGGTCCGCGGCACTCATCATGCAGGACTCTCGCAAGCCTGCTGTCTTCGCAACCGGTCCCGAAGAGTACAAGCGCGTCATTGACGGCACGGTTTTCGCGTTCGGCGTCACTGCGATCCTCATCGTGCTTTCCGCTCCCCCGCAGTTTCACCGCGTGATGCTCTTCATCTCCCTTCCGTGCGGCCTCATTCTCATCTTGCTGGGCCGCTGGGTCTGGCGTAAGCGTCTGCAGCATCAGCGCCGCCGCGGCAAGAACACCTACCGCACGCTCATCGTCGGCGAGCGCGGCCATTCCACGCACAGTGTGCGGCAGCTGCGCTCTAACGCCATCGCGGGTTTCAAGCTGTTGGGCGCCGTGACGGAGAGCGGATCGCAACACGAGTTGCTGCCCGGCCTTCCGGTGGTCGCTGATTACGATTCCCTACTCGACGCCGTCGACCAGTACGACATCGACGTGGTCATCGTCACCAGTTCCGATGCTTTGACCCCGGATCGCCTCCGCCGCATCGGTTGGGAGCTCGAAGGGCGCTACGTCGATCTCATCCTGGCGGCGTCCCTGATCGATATTGCTGGGCCGCGTATCCACGTTCGACCCGTCTCCGGGTTGCCACTCATCCACGTCGAGTACCCCGAATTCTCCGGTCAGCGGTACTACGCCAAGCGCCTCTTCGACGTGGTCGGCGCCGTGATCCTGCTCATCCCGGCAGCGATCATCATGGCTCTCCTCGCCTTCGCCATCAAGCGGGAAGACCCAGGACCGATCATTTTCAAGCAGGTGCGCCTCGGACTCGACGGGCGTGAGTTCATCATGTTCAAGCTGCGGTCGATGCACCAGGACGCCGAAGACGAGCTGCCGAGTCTGCTCGACCGATCGGAGGGGAATGCGACGCTCTTCAAGATCAAGGCCGACCCGCGAGTGACTCGCGTGGGTCGATTCATGCGCCGCCACAGTTTCGACGAGCTGCCGCAGCTGATCAATGTGCTCAAGGGCGACATGTCGCTTGTCGGGCCGCGCCCCCCGCTTCCCCGTGAAGCTGAACAGTACGGCAAGTGGGAAGACCGTCGTCTCCTCGTGCGCCCGGGCGTGAGCGGGCTCTGGCAGGTGAGCGGCCGCAGCGATCTGTCGTGGGAAGAGAGCGTCCGTCTGGACTTGTTCTACGTGGAGAACTGGTCCATGACAGGGGACCTACTCATTTTGTGGCGTACGTTGCGGGCGATCGTGAAGCCTGAGGGAGCGTATTAGAGTGATCGCCCGCGAACCCCGTCCTCAGTTCTTCGACGTTCCGCGACCTCGATTGTTGCTCGTCGCCTCGACGGGAGGCCACCTTTCACAACTCGTTCGGCTCGCGGAGCGGGAGCAGGTTTCAGACGACTCGGTCTGGCTCACGTTTGATTCCCCGCAGAGTCGCGCCCTGCTCGCTGACCGAAGCGTGCTCTGGACAGACTATGTGGCGCCCCGCGACGCTCGCGGCACCCTGCGCGCGTATCGCAAACTCAGCAAGAGCCTCGACCCGCGCCACTTCGCTGGGGCTATCTCCACCGGTGCTGCAGTCGCCGTAGCCGGTTTGGGTTGGGCGAAGCGGCATGGTCTACCGACTGTCTACGTCGAAAGCGTCTCCCGCACCGACGGCCCCTCACTCTCTGGTCGTATCGTTCGTAAGCTCGGGATCGCCCGGACATACACACAGCACTCGTCGTGGGCGAGCCGCGACTGGTCGCCCACGCGGTCCGTACTGCAGGACGTGCGCCGAGAACGTGCAGACGTCGACCTGAACCTCGAGTCGCCGTTGAAGATCCTGGTGACGCTGGGCACGATCCGCCCCTATCGTTTCGATGCACTCGTGGATCGCGTGAAACAGATCACAATGCCGGGCGACAACATCGTGTGGCAACTGGGCGAGACGACTCGCGACGACCTACCGGGTGCGGTGCATAATCTGATTCCGGCCGACGAGCTCCTCCAGCACGCCCTGAACGCTGACGCTGTCATCACCCACTCCGGCGTCGGCACCATTCTGCAGATGCTCGATCACGAGATTTCGCCAGTCGTGGTGCCAAGGCGCATGGAGCGCGGGGAGCACGTGGACGATCACCAGACGCAAATATGGAATTTGCTTCGAGACTCGGAGATCGCCCATCCAGTGGAGGTCGAGTCCCTCACTCGTGAGACGCTCATTACTGCGGCCTCCTCGAGAACGGTTGGATGCCCACAGTGACACACACGGGCGGCGAGGCGCGGCCCTCACGAGGGCTCTTCATCAGTTGGACTCGATCGAACGGGCGAACGCTCGAGCTCGCGCGCGCACTCGACCTTGAGCCCGTGTTCATCTACCTGCCGGGTGGCTTGGGGCTCATCGGCAGATACGCGCGCCAAGTGCGCGAAACTCGACGATTGCTCCGAGACCGAGCTCCGGTGCACGTCATGCTGATGCTCCCACCCGCCCCGGCATTGCTCGCCCTCGTCGGTCATCGAACCAGGTTCGGGTCGCTCACCGCAGATCTGCACACTGGGTTTTTCCTTGACCCGAAGTGGCGCTGTGCGCGTGGGCCAGCGCTTCGAGTGCTTCGGCGGCTCGGAGCCAGCGCCGTCGTCACCAATGAGTACTTGGCGACGATCTCGGGGCGGCACGGGGTCGACTCTGTTGTATTGCACGACATTATTCGGGAGCGGGGCGATGGAGTTCGCGCGAGCTCGTCTGCAGCAACCTCAGTGCTGTGCCCGTTGAGCTACGCCAATGATGAGCCGGTCGACGAAATCCTCGAAGCCGCGCGGCTGGTCCCTGCGCTGGAGTGGATCCTCACGGGTGAACCGCCGGAAGCGGTGCGTGCGGCGGCGCCGCCCAATGTGACCTTCGCCGGATTCGTCAGTGACTCCGAGTACGAGCGGCTGATCCGCTCGGTTGCCGGAGTATGCGCCCTCACAACGCGGGCGCACACCATGCAACGAGCTGGGTATGAGGCCTTCAACTTCGGGGTTCCTCAGGTCACCTCGGATTTCTCGGAGCTGCGTGACTTCTACGGTGAGAGCGCCCTCTATACGGCGTCAGATGCCGAGGCGATTGCGGCGGCGGCTCGGTCCCTCGCGGACCGCCGAGAGGAGTTGCGCCGGCGGGTGCTTGAGCTTCGGCCGCAGCGCATCGCCGAGCAGCGGCGGGCGCTTGCCCGGCTCACTCTCATGCTGCACGGCAGCGGCTCCAGAGATCTTGCACACGGAAAGGGAGCATGACATGCGTATTTCCGTGATCGGGTGCGGCTATCTCGGCGCGGTCCACGCCGCTGCGATGGCGAGTCTGGGGCACGATGTCATCGGCATCGATATCGACCCCGTGCGCGTAAACGAGCTTGCCGCAGGCAGAGCGCCCTTCTTCGAACCGGGTCTTCCGGACCTTCTGAAGCAGGGTCTCACCAGTGGAACACTGCGCTTCAGCACCGAAAGCGCGGAGGCCAGCTCGGCGTGCGTGCACTTTCTGTGCGTCGGCACACCCTCCGCTGCGGATGGTTCGAGCGCCGAACTCAGCTACCTGCGCCAGGCAGTTCAGGCGCTTCTACCGCATCTCGACGCGGGTGATCTCGTCGTTGGTAAGTCGACCGTGCCTGTGGGGACGGCCGCAGATCTGGAGACCTTGCTCGCCGACTCGGGTGCTTCGCTCGCCTGGAATCCCGAGTTCTTGCGCGAAGGGCATGCAATCTCGGACACGCTCAAGCCGGACCGAATTGTGGTCGGCATGTCATCTCGCCACTCGCCAGGCGCTGCTCCTCCGGACGTCGCCCTCCGGGCGCTGTACGCGAAGCTACTGGAAGCCGGCACTCCTCTGGAAATCACCGATCTCGCGACTGCGGAACTCGCGAAGGGTGCTGCCAATGCCTTCCTTTCAACGAAGATCTCATTCATGAACGTCATGGCCGATATCGCGGATGCAGCTGGTGCAGACGTGGGCGCGCTCACGCGCATACTCGGGCATGACCCGCGGATCGGATCTCGATATCTCGGGGCCGGCCTCGGATATGGCGGCGGCTGCCTCCCGAAGGATCTCCGCGCCTTCGTTTCTCGTGCGGAGCAACTCGGTGTGGGCGAAGAGGTCGAGCTCCTCCGTCGAGTCGAAGCAACCAATGAGGCTCGCCGGCAGAGCACAGTCGGGCGCATTTCAGCGCTCCTCGATGGGTCGGTTGCCGGCAAGCGGATCGCAGTGCTCGGCGCCGCCTTCAAGCCGGACTCAGATGACGTTCGGGATTCCCCCGGCCTCGACATCGCGGAGAGGCTGCATCAACTCGGCGCGGACGTTGTCGTTACCGATCCTGCCGCACTTCCGAATGCGCAACGCAGGTACCCCGCGCTCGATTACTTGCCGAGTTGGCGCGACGCGATTGCCGGGTCTGCGCTCATCCTCATGGCAACTGAATGGCAAGAGTTCGTAAGAATCAATCCGCGCGACGCGTCATTACTGACAGATGGTCGAATCGTCGTCGATGGACGCAATAGTTTGAACCGAGCGTTGTGGACTGATGCCGGATGGCACTATGTCGGAATTGGGAGGCGATAGCTCGATGGCTCGAATGCGAGAGCACACAGCGGCGCCTGTCCTTGAAGCCAGTCACAAACCATCGAAGTACACGATTCCGGGAGCGAGCCGCTGGCTGCTCGATGTTTTTCGCTACCGACATCTGCTCTCCCTTCTGCTCAAGAAGGGCACCACGACGAGGTACTACGGCTCGGTGCTGGGATGGGCGTGGTCGTACGTCAAGCCAGCGGCGCAGTTCTTCATGTACTACTTCATCTTCGGCAAAGTGCTTCAAATTGATAAGGGTGTCGATCTCTTTCCCATTTACCTGTTTTCAGGGATCGTTCTCCTCAACTTCTTCAACGAAGCAACGAAGGCGGCAACCAACTCGATCACCGGCAACGCTGCCCTCGTCAAAAAGATCTATCTTCCTCGCGAGCTTTTTCCAGTCTCAGCGATCGGCTCGGCGTTCATACACTTTGTGCCGCAGATCGTTCTGCTCTTCGTGGTGTGTCTCGTCTTCGGCTGGCAATTCACCTGGGCCGGCCTCATTTCGATGCTCTTTGCGGTCGTCATTGTGTTCGTGTTCACGCTGGGCCTCGGCCTCTTCTTCGGCGCGATCAACGTCGCCTATCGGGACGCCAAGAACATCATCGATGTGGCGCTCATGTTTTCGATCTGGATGTCTCCGGTCATGTATACGCACGAGATGATCCGCGGGGTGCTTCCGGCTTGGCTGTACAACGTCTACCTCGTAAACCCGATGACAGTCGGCGTCGAGCTTTTTCACGGAGCCTTCTGGGGGCCACTGGTATCGAACCCCAGCGCACCCGACTACCTCTTGACGAACACGATTGCGGCGATGGGCATCACCCTTGGCACGCTGCTCATCGGACAGATCGTCTTCCGCCGATTGGAGGGCAACTTTGCGCAAGACCTTTGAGCCTGCCCCCGACCCCGTCATCGTGTTCGACAATGTGCAGAAGACGTTCAACCTGCGGCATGCTCGTTCTCTCAAGCAGACAGTGATGGCAATGGTCCGTCGCACCGACCGCTTCGAAGCGTTCAACGCGCTCGACGGTGTTTCATTTGCCGTACATCCCGGCGAATCGGTGGCAGTGCTCGGGCGCAATGGGTCGGGCAAGTCAACAACGTTGAAGCTTCTTTCGGGGGTGCTCCGCCCCACAGCAGGAAACATTTACACCATGGGTCGCATTGCCGGTCTCCTCGAAGTCGGCGCCGGTTTTCATCCCGACCTCACCGGCCGCGAGAACGTGTACCTGAATGCGGCCATTCTCGGCATGTCAGAGGCAGAAACTGAGGCTCGGTTTGACGACATCCTCGAGTTCTCAGAGATCGGCCACTTCATCGACACCGAGGTGAAGCGCTATTCCTCCGGCATGTACGCGAGGCTCGGTTTTTCAGTTGCGGTTCACGCGGAGCACGACATCCTGCTCGTCGACGAGGTGCTTTCAGTGGGCGATGCGGAGTTCCGTGAGAAGTGCAATCGAAAGATGAGCGAGCTGCAGTCCATGGGAAAGACGATGTTCATCGTGAGTCACAGTGCCGAGCAGGTACGGAAGCTGTGCCAGCGCGGCATCGTGTTGAGCCACGGAAACGTGATTTTCGACGGCCCGATTGACGAAGCCATTACCGCGATGCAGCAGAAGCAGCGGTAGCGTCGTGGCGAGAGCAAGGTTCCGGGACTTGGGCGACCGGATCAAGCACATTCGGGCGCGCTTGTCCCGCGGTCGAGTTGCTCGTCGACTCCTCGCTCGCGGGCTCCGTGAGGTACGCAGCGTGCTGACGACGGTGGTGCTCGCCCTGAGCAAGCCGCATGCCGCGCGCGTCGCAATCGCCACGCTCAACGCCGATGAAGAGAATGCGACGGTCACCGCGGTGCAACTCGCCGCGCGGGAACCTCGCCTCTCGATCACGTATATTTCGCCGGACCCTGACGTCGCCCGTCTCGCGGTGGCGGAGGCCGCCCGATGCCTCGAGGTGCCGGTGCCCGCTGCCGTGACGTACGTCCGGGATCGCTACGTCACGCTTCTACGCGCCTTTGCCTCAAGCCGACGCACCTTCACCACGCATGTCATGCTGCCCGGGATCGATCCCAGTGGCAGGCGCGTGCACACGCATCTCACGCACGGCAGTGGCCCGAAGCCGGACTCGACATTTCGCGGCCCAACCACCGTGCTCGCGTCGATCACGGACGTCTGGGTACCGTCGCAGTTGCGCGAGTATCGGCTTCCCCCGACCACTCCCGTGGTGAGGGAGATGCCCCGCCTGGAGGTCATGCGACGGGCGGCCGGCGACCGAACTATCTTCACTCGACTTGGGCTCAACCCCGACCACCCCGTCGTTGTCTGGGCGCCCACGTACCGAGCGATCCAGCGCAGCGGCGGAGAGATTCGCGTGAGCGGTAGACGCTTTGCTCTGGGGATCGATGAGGAGCGGCAGCGCGATGAGACCGGCCTCACACTCGCCTCCTTCCAGTCGACCATCAAACGCGCCGGATGGACATTGATTGCGAAGCCCCACCCCCGAGACGCGGACGACTTTCGAGGGCTTGGCCTCCCAGTCTTCACCAACGAAGAGCTTCGCAGCCGCGGAGTAACGCCGTACGAGCTGTTCGGAGCAACGGACCTTCTCATCACGGACTACTCAAGTGTGTTCACGGAGCGCGAGGAGCTCGGTCTGCCCTACGCCTTATGGCGTCCTGACCTCCACGAGTTCGCCGAAAGCTATCGCGGCTTCCGCAAGCCACACTTCGTTGGATTGCATCCCAAGGCTTTGGTGAACGATCAGGACACACTAGAACAGCGACTTGCAGGTTACTCGGCAGCTTTGAGCGAGATTGAAGCGCGGTAGCCGATCACTTCGAGCAACTGCTCTCGGAACCTCTCGTAGTAAGAAGGCTCGTAATGCATCGGGCCGTTGACCCACGGATGATCGCTAGAGGCAAACAGCTCTTCATCAACGGGACAAATGCGCTGGCAGCCGAAAACATCCTGGGCGACTACATCAAGAAGCTCCCAGTGCTCGTTGATGCGTCGTACATCAACGTCGCGGAACTTGCCGGTCCCATTCACACCGCGGAAGCGATAAACCTCTCTCGCGAAAACGAGGATTACGACGATATGAGGCGAGTGCTCTAAAAGGAACGCTTGAAGCCGGAGACGAGATTGCCGAAAACGCGCAAGAAATCCAGTCGCGTCTATGCTCTTATTTCTCTCGCATTGTCGACCAGCTGGGTCATACCGGGATTTTTCGCAGTATGCGGTTTCCCTCTC
The DNA here is from genome assembly GCF_037145615.1 of Leucobacter sp. USHLN153. NCBI lineage: Bacteria > Bacillati > Actinomycetota > Actinomycetes > Micrococcales > Microbacteriaceae > Leucobacter > Leucobacter sp. USHLN153. The sequence continues at coordinate 236,578 of NZ_JBBCXE010000004.1, read as the reverse complement.
GGATGCGGACGCTAACGCAGCGTTTTGACACGCAAAGTTCCGCCGATATCGCGTTCGGCCGTGAATCTTCCACTTCAACGGAGTGGACCCAAGCCTCAAGCTCACGAGACCTCACCTAAGTTCAATTAGCAGGACTACCCCAATCTTGATGCGAATCAGCACTTTCAGCACTTCTCAGGAGCCACTTTCACTGATGCTAACCCTGGTCGCGACCATGTATAACGTGGAAATCTATCTTGAGGACTTCTTCGAGAGCCTTGATCGTCAATTAGGCGTCAGACACCGTCATATCCCAATCATTCTTGTCGATGACGGTTCGAGCGACAGAACCTTGAAAATCGCACGAAGGTGGAAAGCCCGCACTCGCTATCAAGTGTCGATTCTCACTCAAGAAAATTCTGGGCCGGGCGCCGCTCGCAACCAGGGAATCGAGAACTGCCAAACGTCGTGGCTCACCTTCTTGGACGCGGATGACGTGATTTCGGATAACTACCTATCGGAAATTCTTGATCGCATTGAAATCGGCGTAAGTCACCCGAGCATCATCGTTACCAACATAATTCGTTTTCTCGAAGCAAAGAACGAGGTAAAAAACGATCATCCTCTGAAGTACAAATTCCGAGACGGATCACGCACCGTGCACCTCAACAAGGCGCCGCACTTCTTCCAGCTATCTTCATCGACCGCGACCTTTCAGACGCATGTAATACAGAAGCACGCGCTCCGGTTCGATACAAGCCTGCTGGTATTTGAAGATGCGAAGTTCATCGGAGAGTATCTGCTCTACTTCAATGACCCCACTGTCGCAGTGCTCCATAAGGCCCAATACCTCTATCGACGCCGAAAAGACGATTCTTCACTGGTACCGAGCGCTGAACGGTCTGCAATGCGATTCGTCGATGTGCCTGAGCGTGCGTACTTGCACCTGATCAATTCAGCCGCGAAAATGCACGGTCACGTCCCGGAATGGCTCCAAGCTATGGTCATATATGACCTTTACTGGACCATTCGGCTCGATGAAGGAATGGATGCGCCGGCTCGTGCGCAAAGTCGGGAAACTCGATCCCGGTTCGTGGCCCTTCTCCGTGAAATCGTGAAGAGTCTCTCAGACGAGCAAATCACCTATGCGCGCGCGGTCCTGCTGCCGGAACCGATCCGGGACTTTCTTCTCGCCCTAAAGAATGAGCTCAGAACGAGTCCAACTGTTGTAGTTGATCGTATCGACCCCTCTCAGCAAATAATGCGACTGCGGTATCACTACCCAATCGGCCATGAGCCCCAAGAGACTCTGAACTGGAATGGCGTCGAAATTGAGCCCACTTATTCGAAACGACGGTCGGTCACATTCTTCGACGAGATTGCTTACATGGAAAGGATTCTCTGGGTCCCAGCGGACATGGAACTAGCGATGTACCTCGATCGCAAGAGGGTCACTTTTTCCCGGGGCGAGAATCCGCAGCCACGCCCCGTGATGCATGAGTGGCTGAGTTGGAATTACTTTGTCCCGAAGAGACCTCGCCCATCCGTTCGAGAAGGGAACCTTGAAGTCCAGGCGAACATACTCAGCGACAGAAACGGAGCACTACGTTATCCAGATGGTCAGCTGAGCAGGGCAAGCTTAAGGCGAGTAGGAGCTTAGTAATGGGAAGACGTCGAAAGTCACTCAACCGCGAAACGCGCTCCGGCAGCGTTTCTTCGGATTTCTACACCTGGATGAGAAATCGCGTGCCGAAGGAAACTCGGATGCGACTCCCCCAGGGCATGATTACAACCGCGAAGGCTCTCTTTCAACCAATACCGACCGAAGAGACTCCTAAAGTGACGTCCGTTCCTCCCGTAAAGCCGTCCCAGTCTTCCTCGCCGGTGTCAAAGAAGCTCGGCACGAACCCGTGCGGAGATCCTTACCGGTTCCGCTGGTTGCTCATGGATCGCTTATCCGCTGCCAATGACAATGCAGAGCATCTGTATGAGTACGCAAGGGAACACTGTCCGGATATTGACCTCTGGTTCGTGCTTGAGCGGAACGCTCCAGATTGGGAGCGCTTACAGCAGAAGGGGTTCAAGCTTGTTGCACCACGGAGCAACGAACACAACACTCTGCTCGAGGAAACCGATGCTGTCATCAGCTCCCACGCAGATCATCCCATTATTTCCCAGTTCGAATCTAGGTTTTATCAGGAGCGACGCTGGCGATATGTATTCCTCCAGCACGGCATCACAAAAGACGACCTTTCCCGTTGGTTGAACGGGAAACACATTGACATGATGGTGACAAGCTCAGTCAAAGAGCATGAGTCGATCATCGGCGATATGACTCGCTATGACTTAACTGAGCGCGAAGTGGTGCTGACTGGCTTCCCTCGCCATGATCGACTAATCAGACTCGGTCGCGCACAACGAGAACAGCGTGTCGTGCTTTTCGCGCCAACCTGGCGTCGGGAAGTCATACTCCCGCTTCGAGACGGCCGCGGCTCATTGCAGTCGAGTAACTACTGGCAGGAGTGGGACGGAATACTTCGATCGAATTCTGTCAGGCAGATCATCGATTCAGATCATCTCGATGTTGTGCTGCTTCCACACCCCGACGTCGCGCCATTTCTCGAAACTGCCGAATACGTCGACCTCGGCATTCGCGTCGCTACTTACGAGGAGGACATTCAGCAACTTCTTGCGAGAACAGCGATTGGTGTCACTGATTACTCTTCCCTTGTATTCGACCTCGCCGTCTTAGGCACCCCAACGGCATACTTCCAGTTTGATCGTGACGAGTTTTTCAGTGGCCAGCACGTGTACGACCAAGGATACTTCGACTATGAACGGGACGGTTTCGGTCCGGTTCTGACTGATTCAAGTGATATCGAAACAGTTCTCAGTGAGTTTCTCTCGGGCATAGACGATCGTTTCGTAGACGGGCGTGCTCGAGCCCTAGAAGTAACTCCGTGGCGCGACGGCAAGAACTGCGAACGCACAATTGAGGCAATCCTCACTCGGCTTACTCCAGCGCCGGTTCGGTCCAAGGCGTTCGGCGATGAAGAACTTGGGGTTTATCGTGCAAGCATGCCGCGAAGATTGAGCGCTCAGGGCCTGGTGAGCATAAATGACACGCAGAACTCTGCGGCCTTTACGATGTGAAGAATCGATCTAACGACCTAGAGAGCTAGAAGTAGGGTTAACAAGGAGTCGTTGGGAGCCCCAATTGAACAGGGTCTCGTTCGTACCGGTCTGTCGCTGCTATCTCGCATGCGCCGAAGTTCAATCGCTACTTCTTCAGCTGAGACGCAGAAGGTGTCGAACGTGAGAGCGGCGTCTTTGTAGACCCCTCGGACCTCCTCGAACTTTCGATTGTCAATTGCAAATCCGATCGTCCTGCTTCCAATATGTAGAGCATCGAATAGCGCTGAGGAATAGTCAGTAATCACCACATCGCACATCAGGAGTAGGTCATGGATGTCGGCTGGATTTGCCTTTGCGGCCTTCTGCTCTCCATCAGCGTGAGCGGCCTGAAGATATTCATGATCTCTGAAAAGTATTGTGAATTCTGAGCCGAGCAGATTCGATACGGCCTCGACGTCGAGCAAGTATTCTCTTGTCCGCTTCTCGGGCTGTAGACCGTAGTTGTAGTCTCGCCACGTCGGCACGTATAGCGCGGTGAATTGATCTGCTGCGATACCGTGCTCAGCGCGAAGACGATCCCTCTTTTCGGTGTTCAAGGCGTCTCCGATCAACCGTTCATTGCGCGGATAAGAAGCAGTGATCATCCGTTCACGAGGAAAGAGAAATGCCGTTTCGAATTTTGAAGCCGCGTACTCGTTCTCGACGAGAAGATAGTCCCAACGCAGGATGTCACGATACTTCCGGACCTTATGCTGTGGCCGCAATCGCGTAATTTCGCGCTCATGAGAATCGAACAACATTCGCTTAATGGGGGTTCCGTGCCACAGCTGAATCCACGTGGAGTCCGGGTGCTTCGGAACTGACTCCGGGATCCAACTTTCTGCGATCACAATTCTTGCGCTTCGAACTGCCTCGAAAAATGCAGGTGACGACGGCGCGAGACGATGCGAATCCGGTACGGCCGGGTCCTTGGTCGTGAATTGAATGTGGAAGTTGCGGAAGCGAGCGTCCTCGAGGATTTCTTCGAACAACGCTCTTGAGTTGCCCGTGTACCTCTCGTCGAACCCGAGGAACACAATACTTCGGGGCCTGATCGAAGGATTGCGACCACTTCTCAAGACAGCTAGCGACTGCCGCGGATTTCGTAGCCTCCGTTTCAACTTACGTGCCATCAGCAGTAAACGTTTTGAGGGCGGAGCAATCCACGATCTCATTTCGATAGCTCTTTGAAGTATCAAGGGGCGTTCTCGCTCGAAGACCCTGGCTGCCACACAGAGTCGAGTTAGCCAACTAGAGGTACGACCAAGCGTGAGGAAGCGGGGCTGGTACTTGGAGATGATCGCAATGAAACCTGCTGCGTACTCATCGCGAAGTCTCCGCGGGACACGACGCATGTAGTAGGTCGAGAACTTGTCCAGATGGTATTCAGCGAGTTCGCCAACGCTCTCCTCGCGTCGAGGCACGAGAACATCGAAGCTTTTCTGCATCGCAGAAAGGTGGTCTCGCATATGACGGTCGGTGTCAGTACCGACTTTCGTCGAGGACTTTGGGTTCATCTGTATGACGTACAACGGCGAGTGCACCATTGAAACGCATTCCGCCCTCGTAAACGCCTTCGTCAGAAACGGATTGTCTTCGTATATTTGTCCAGTCTCGTACCGAATCGCATGGCGCTGAAGAAAGCTCCTTCGGTACAGGTTGGTAACGCTGAAGTAGCTGTGCATCTGGAACAGGAGCTCACACTCAGGTCCACGTAGTTCGCGATGATGCCAGAACGGCTCGATGTTGTAGTAGTGAAACTGGTCGGGGCGCGAAGGATCGGAGCTCGCAAACTTCCAGTCGAAATGAACGAAATCGGAGTCATCTTCGTCGGCGCGCTCAATGGTGACTTGGAGCAACACTTTTTCGACGAAATCGTCGGCATCAACAAATAGAACATACTCGCCTCGTGCGAGCTCTAAAGCGCGGTTCCTCGCTTCGCCCTGACCAGCATTCGGCTGGTCGAGAACGCGGATCCGGGAATCGACAGCCGCGTACTCTTCGAGGATAGTCAGGCTCGCGTCTGTCGACCCGTCATTTACTGCGATCACCTCGAGTTCGGGCATGGTCTGGCACAACACCGAATCCAAGCATCGCCGAAGGTATCTTTCAGCGTTGAATACGGGAACGACTACGGAGACGCGTGGAGAATCGCTTCCGTACGGCGGAGTCATGTGGGGTTGCCGATCCTTTCTGTAACAGCCCGACTCCCCACTCGGCACCCGAGAAGCCTAAACGACACAAATGGTCATCCCATGGATCAAGCTATCGTGCAGTGTCCGTTGCGCATCAGGCAGAGCGCGCAGGGGCAGCTGGAAGTCAATAATTCCCCGGGGACGGCAAACCACGTGACGTAGGTCGATCCACACACGTCTTTCATCGGCGCACACCGAAGCGACAGGCGGGAGCACTTAAAAGGACGCTTCCTCTCGGTGCGTGGGTGGTCACCCCGCAGATCCTTCCGCTTCTCAACGGAAGCCTCAGCTATCGCCGAATAACCTATGCCAGTTGCGCCGGGCTTCGGCTCCGCTCGAGAACGCGACGGTTTGTTGGAGCACCATCCTGAACGGGAGCACATGCATGGCTGAGAAACGCTCGACCTTTGAGGCGCTGCTCGAGGACGCTGACCAGGCTCCCGCGGAGACGACAAATGCGCGTCGCGCGCGCAAGAAGCGGCACCCGCTCCGCAACACTCTCATCGTCGTCGGCTCGCTCATCGCGCTCCTCGCGATCGCTGCCGGCATCGCCTACGCCGTGGTCGCGAGCTCCTTCAATGAGGTGCAGCGCGTGAGCATTGAGCAGGATCCCTCGCTCGAGCGCCCCGAAGCAGTGAAACCGGCAGCGGGCAAGAACGCTCCCATCAATATCCTCTTGATGGGTTCCGACTCCCGCGAAACCGTGGACCCAGACGAGAACGCCGCTGAGCTGAACGGGTTCCGCAGCGACGCGATTCTGGTCGCGCAGATCGCACCGGATCGGAAGAGCATGACGATCATGTCGATCATGCGCGACAACTGGGTCGAGATCCAAGGTCAGGGTGAGGCGAAGATCAACGCGGCCGTCGCACTGGGCGGCGTTCCCCTCGCCGTGAACACCGTCGAGAACTTCATCGGCTCCCGCATCGATCACGTCGCGCTCATCGACTTCGAGTCGTTCAAGGGTCTCACCGACGCCCTCGGCGGGGTCGTCGTCAACAATCCGCTCGAGTTCACGGCGAAGCACGGTGGCCAGACCTTCCAGCAGGGCAAGATCATGCTCGACGGCGACCGCGCCCTCTCGTTCGTGCGCGAGCGCTACGCCTTCTCCGACGGCGACTACCAGCGCGCACGCAATCAGCAGGCGTACCTCGGGGGCGTCATGGACACTCTGCTGCGTCGCGAGACCCTCACCGACGTGAACAAGCTCGCTAACACGTTCAAGGCGTTGAAGCCGTACCTCATTCTTGACGAAGGTCTCGACCTCACGACAGCGGCCAAGCTCGGCCTCGACCTGCGCAGCATCCGTCGCGACGACGTGCGCTTCTTCACGAGCCCGACACTCGGCACGGGCACGTCGGCCGACGGCCAGTCGATCGTGGTGCCCGACACGGCGGAACTCGAGAACGTGCGCGCGGCCTTCCGCGACGGAACGCTGAACGAGTACGCCGAGACGCGCGGCGAGGGCTCCGAGCTGCCGCAGTAGCCTCACCCCGCCGGCACGGAGTGGCGCCGCTGTCGCCTACTGGTGGGCGGATGCACGAGTACGTAAACGCTCACTCCGGGCTCGCGGCGACGCATAGAAAACGCATATTTGGCTTGAATATGAGGCTATTTTGCGCTTTCCACATGGTTTACTCTCCCGGGGGGATCGTGCGGCCTAACGGCCGAGAACCATGAGGTCGTACGGGTATGGACTTGCGCGAATACATTCGTATCCTGCACAAGAATTGGCTGCTGATCAGCGCGATGACCCTGTTGGGGCTCCTTGGTGGCGCGATCGTCTCCGTCATCGACACCCCGCAGTATCAAGCCCGCATGCAACTATACGTTTCGATTCGCAACGAAACGCAGGCTTCCGACAACCTCGTGCAGGGCTCAACGTTCGTCAAACAGAGCGTGCAGAGTTATGCGAACATTCTGAGCTCCGAGATCGTGCTCGCCCCCGTCATGGAGGAGCTCGGCATTTCGGGCACGGTGACGGCACTCGCCGACCGGGTCACCGCGAGCATTCCACTCAATACCTCGATCATTGAGGTGCAAGCCATCGACCAGAACCCGGTGCGCGCGGCCGAAATCGCGAACGCGGCCGGCAAGAGCCTGACGAATGTCGTGCAGGATCAGCTCGAGGCCGGTGACTCCCCAGACGTAGCGAGCCCGGTGAAACTCACCACGGTGCAGACCGCACTCGTTCCCCGTGACCCTTTCAGCCCGCGTCTCGAGCTGAACCTCGCGGTCGGCCTCCTCCTCGGCATGATCGCCGGCATCACCATCGCCGCCCTGCGCACTCTGCTCGACACTCGGGTGCGGACGCTGCAAGACATCGAGCAGATCACCGACGCACCGATGCTCGGTGGCATTCCCTTCGATGACACCGTCAAGTCGCGGCCGCTGATCGTGCAAGCCGATTCGCGTCACCCTCGCGCCGAATCGTTCCGTAAGCTCCGCACGAATCTGAGCTTCATCGCCGCGAACGAGAACAGCGACTCGCGCGGTCGCAGCTTCGTCATCTCCTCCGCTACCCCCGGCGAGGGCAAGAGCACCACGACATCGAACCTCGCGATCGCACTTGCCGAGACCGGTGCGCGAGTCGCCCTCATCGACGCCGACCTCCGTCTTCCGAAGATCGCCGAATACATGGGCATCGAAGGCGGGGCCGGGCTCAGCGAGGTACTTATCGGCCGCGCCAGCGCGTCAGACGTGCTGCAGCGCTGGGGCGCCAACCAGCTCTTCGTGATGCCGGCCGGGCGCATACCCCCGAACCCCAGCGAGCTCCTCGGATCCGGTGCAATGGCCGCCCTCCTCGACCTGCTGCATACGCACTTCGACTATGTTCTGATCGACACACCTCCGCTCCTACTCGTCACGGACGCCACCGTCGCGGCTCAGCACACGAACGGCGTGATCCTCGTGGTCGCTTCAGGCGCTACTCGCAGACCTGAGTTCGACATGGCCGTGAAGACGTTGAACGCCGCTGGCGGCGCACTGCGCGGCTTCATCGTGACGAAACTGCCGACCAAGGGGCCCGACAGCGAAGCGTACGGCTTCGGGCACGGCACCTACTACGGCGCCGCCTCTTCTCGGCCCGATGCAGCTCCGACCGCGGACCCTGTCGCGACCAGGCGAGCGCGCCGTGCTGAAGACAGGAGGCATAGACCCAGGCGCCAGAGGGAAACGCAGGATCCGCACCCCCTCGATACGCCTGCTCCCTCATACTCCGAACCTGCCATGCCCCCGCACGATGACGCGACGACTACCGCTGCACTCACGCTGCGCGACCCCGCCGCTGACACCCCGGCCCGCACGCCACGAGAGCAAGTATCAGACACCGTTGCTCCCACGCTGCTCGATCAGGTGACGGTCACCGCACCATCCACTCAGTCCGTGCAGATCGCCCTGCCGGCGCAGCTGAAGCCGCTGCAGCGACGTGAACTGCGACGAGAAAATCGCGAACGATCCCGTGATCATCGCGAGCAGCCCCTGACGCAGGCCCCGAAGCAGCGCCCGAGGGCCTCGGATCGGCGCGGCGGCTCACGACACGGACGCGCAATGGCCGAAATTGAGGCTCCACAGTGACCTCATCAGGGCTCTTCGAGGACTCTGTACCCGGCGGGCCACTTCGTGTGCTCTTCGTGTGCACCGGCAACGTGAGTAGGTCCCCGCTCGCAGAGGTACTGCTCCGATACTCGCTCAGTGGGCTCCCCGTCGCGATAGCGAGCGCCGGCACCGCCGCGCTGGTTCACGAGTCGATGGCGTCCGAGAGTCAGCAGATCGCCCGGGACCTGGGCGTCCCGTTCATCTCCGACCGCCGCGGCCAGCAGCTGACGAGCTCCATGCTCGAGGAGGCGGATCTCGTGCTCGCCCTCGCCCGTGCACATCGACGCACGGTTGCGGAGCTCCATCCGCGCGCGGCCAGAAAGGCGTTCACGCTCCGCGAATTCGCGCGTCTCGCCGAGATCCGGGAATCACTCTCCGTCTCACGCCCTGCGGCGGACCTCAGCACTGCCATGCGCGAGGCGGTCGCTGAAGTGAGCGCGCTGCGCGGCACCTTGCCACCGCCGATCGACCCCGCTGATGACGACGTCATCGACCCCTACCAGCAGTCGAAAGAGGTCTATCGTGCGGCGCGAGCTCAGATTGTTCCTGCGGTCGCAGCAACAGCCGCCGCGTTGCGCCGAGCAGCCTCGCTTTACGTCGCCGCGCCGCAATGAACCGGCCGCTCCACCCCGCATATAGTCGTGCGCCTCAGCTCCTCAATGCGCCCGCGCCTCAGGGAGCCGCTGAAGCCTCCCTCCGAGTGACGCCCGCACGCCCGAACGACCGCGCCATCGGTGCTCGCACATGGGTCGCCCGGTACCGACGCCGGCTCGTCGCGGGCGACGCAGTCGTCGTTATCGTGAGCGTGTTCATGGCCCAATTCGCGCAATTCGGGTTCACCGAGCAGGAGCTCTTGATTGCCCTGGCCAGCGGCCTCGGCTTCACCGTGCCCTACACGGTGGTCTCGGTACTGCTCGTCGCCGCGTGGCTGTTCGCCCTCGCCGTCGGTGACTCCCGCGACCCGCGAATTCTCGGCGCCGGCCCTCTCGAGTATCGGCGCATCGTCAATCTCACGTTCCTCACCTTCGGGTTCTGCGCGATCGGTGCGTACGTCACCCGCGCTGAGCTCGGGCGCGGGTACCTCATCGTCGCGCTCCCCCTCGGGCTCGCGCTGCTCCTCATTTCGCGCTGGTTCGGGCGGGCGCGGCTGCGGCGCGAGCGAGCCCGTGGCAAGCACCTGTATCGCACGCTCATCGTCGGCGATCGGCAGAAAACGGCGCACGTCGCCAGGCAGATCATTCGGGATCAGCACACCGGGTTTCAGTTGGTCGGGGCGGTCACTTCGTGCGCGGGCTTCACGGACCCCGTTCCCGGGCTCGCGTTCGTTGCCGGGTACGAGGATCTACTCGATGCCGTCGACCGTATGCGGATCGACGCGGTCATCATGACGAGCGCTGACGAGATCGACCCGGCCAGGAAGCGAGAGATCGGTTGGGCTCTCGAGTCCCGATCCGTCGACCTCGTCGTCGCCGCGGCACTCACCGACGTCGCCGGTCCCCGCATGCATGTTCGCCCGGTCGCCGGCCTCCCGCTTCTGCACATCGATCACCCGAAGTTCGCAGGAGGCCACCTCTTCGCGAAACGTCTCTTCGACATCGTCGTCGCGACCGCACTCCTCGTCGTGACGTTCCCGCTGTTTCTCGCGACCGCGCTCGCGGTCAAGCTTTCGAGCCCGGGGCCCGTCTTCTACGCGCAGGAGCGCATCGGCCGCGGCGGCCAGGCGTTCCCTATGTTCAAGTTTCGCTCGATGGTGCAGGGCGCGGATGATCAACTGGAATCCCTCCTTGATCTCCAGGGAACCGCTCACGAGCCGCTCCACAAGATCGCGAACGATCCGCGCATCACCCCCGTCGGCAGGTTCATCCGCCGGTACTCGATCGACGAGCTCCCCCAGTTGGTCAACGTATTGCTCGGCACGATGAGCCTGGTCGGGCCGCGACCTCACCGAGAAGCAGAGGTCGCGCTGTACACCGAACACGAACTCCGTCGGCTGCTGGTGCGGCCCGGCATGTCCGGCCTCTGGCAGGTGAGCGGTCGCAGCAACCTCAATTGGGCTGACGCGGTTCGGCTCGACCTCGCATACGTCGAGAACTGGTCGATGGTCGGCGATCTCATCCTGCTGATGCGCACAGTGAGAGCCGTGGTCCGACCCGATGGCGCCCGCTGAGCATGCGGATCCTGCACGTCACCGAGTGCTTCGAGGGCGGAGTGAGCCGCGCCATCACCTCCCGCGTCGAAGCTTCCCCCGCCCACGAACACCACCTGCTCTACGCGGGTCCGGATGAACCGCACGAACGCCTCTGGGCGAGCACCACCCCAATGAGGAAGCACCCCCTGAGGGCGTTCCGTGATCTGCGACGAGCGGCGGCGGCAGCGCGGCCGCATGTCATACACGCGCATTCCAGTTGGGCCGGTGTGCTCACCCGGCTGTGGCCGAGGCCGCCCGCCCCGATCGTGTACGAGCCCCACTGCTTCAAGTTCGATGACCCCGCACTGTCGCCCGCGGGCCACTTCATGGTCCGCTCGGCGGAGGCGATCCTGGCGCGGCGCACCGCGGTGTTCGGCGTGCTGTCGTCGCACGAGGGCCACCTCGCTCGCTCCCTGCGCAGTTCCGCGCGCACGGTCTTCATTCCCAACCTCCCCACCGTCACACGATCGAACGCTCAGCCACCGCCCGAAGCAGGCGCGGCGCTCAGCAAGATCGTGATGGTCGGGCGCCTCAGCCCCGAGAAGGAACCCGCATTCTTCATGGACGTGGTGAACGCGCTTCGCCAGCGCGGTGTGCCCCTCGAGGCCGTGTGGGCGGGTGATGGTGATGCCGCGCTCCGCGACGTTCTCGTGAGCGGCGGGGTCCGCGTCACCGGCTGGCTCTCCCCCGCCGAGCTTGCGGAGTTGTTGCGGGGCGCCGTCTACGTGCACTCCTCGAGATACGAGGGGATGCCGCTGAGCTTGCTCGATGCCGCCGCGTGCGATTGCCCGATCGTGGCGCGGCGGATCCCGGCGCTGCAGGGGCTCCCGGTCTTGCAGTCTGCCGACGCCGACCGCATTGCGGAGCACATCGAACGCCTCACGAAGAGTGCTGAGATGCGGCAGGAGGCAAGCGAGAGCAACGCGGCACTACTGCGCCGATTCGCGCCGGCACGGCTGAGTGAGCAGCTCGAGGTGCTCTACCGAAGTGCGCTCACGGCGGATCGCGGTCGCGGGCGGCGCGGCTGAGGTCGAAGCGGGCACTGAGGTCTGAGTTGGCACTGAGGTCGAAGCGGGCGCGGTTCACTCCCTGCGGGCGGACACTGCGAGCAGCCCCGTGCGCAGCAGCGCGCCGACGAGCGCGACGATCGCTCCGGCGAGGGTCGCCGCGAGGTTCGGCGCCCAGTGCAGTACCAGAGCGCACCCGAACGCCCCGATCACAGCCGTCGCCGAGACCAGCGCCTGCCTCACATATCGGTTCATCACGAGGAGCCCCGCGGCCGCGACGAACCCGAGCGCGCCCACCACGGCGGCGAGCGCGACCCCGACGAGCACGGCGCGCGACACCGCGAACGCCGGCCCGAACACCGCCGCGAGCACCTCCGAACCCCACGCTCCGACGAGCAGCACGCCAACGGTCCCGCCCACGAGCAGCACCACCGTCGGGCGCCAAAGGGCGGCGCGAAGGCCCGCTGAACCGTGCGCCTGGAACGCGCCGCGGATCCGTACGATCTCAAGGTTCGCGATCGCCGAGCCCACGAGGTTGCCGAAGGTCAGCAGATAGGCGGCGGCCGCGAACGCCCCCGCCTCAGCCGACGTTCCGAGCGCCGAAACCACGAGCACCGGCGCGTTGAAGAGCACCGAACTGAGCAGCTGCGCGCCCGAGAGCGGCAGGCCGCGCCGCGCCAGCAGCAGCACGGCACGGCGGCTGACCGGCTCTGACGCTTCGAGGGGGGCGGATCGGCGGCAGCGCAGCAGGGCGACGGCCGCACAGGCGAGTGACACCCCGCCCGACACCGCGAGCATCAAGCCCAGCCCACCACCCAGCACGGCGACGACGAGCACGCCTCCCACGCTGAGGACCGAGTTCGCGACGGAGAGACCGCCCCAGGCGAGCCAATCCTCGGCGAGCTGCAGCCGGCCGTAGACGAGGTCGCAAGCGCTGTCGGCGCACTTGAGCAGGGTCAGCGCGAGCAGCACCTCGCGCGGCCAGCCGAGGAGGAGGCCGACCACCGCGAAGCAGAGAGCGCTCGCCGCGAGGCCCAGCACCCGGGTGCGCACGAATGCCGCCCACGCGGGGCGGTCGCTGAGCGAGACGAAGAGCTCGCGCAGGGCGAGGGATCCCGCGACGAAGAGGGGCGTCGCCGTCGCCAGGGCCTCCGCGTACACCCCTACCTCGCCCGCCCCGAGAGTGCGCGCGATGATCAGCACGGTGACCCACTGCGCGATCGCACCGCCGAAGGTGCCCGCGGCCACGAGCGCCTTGCCGAGCTTCATCGCTTGTCTGTCTCTGGTGCGCGCTTGCGGGCGGAGCGTGCGGTCTGCGGTGCTGGTGGCAGTGCTGGTGCTGGTATGCGCAGCTTGCTGATCGCGCGCGTTGCACGGTGCGCGTAATGCTTCGCGAGCCGGCGCGAGCCGCGGAGCGTCAGCACCGCCCACGCGAACATCGTCTGCCGAGCCGTGAGCACTCCCGCTCGGCGCAGGCGCTCGAAGATCGAGAACTCAGACGCGAGCATGCGCCAGACGTGGCCCGACAGCCCCGACTCCCCCACGGGTCGCTTGAACCCCGCCGCCACCGGTGCCTCCACCCACGCGATCGCGCCCTCCCGCGAAAGCTCCAGCCACAGGTGGTGGTCCTCGGCGAAGCGCACGCGTTCCGGAAACCGGCTCCTAGCCCGCGCCCGCACGAGCACCGTCGGCGTCGCCATCGAGTTGCGGATCAGCAGGTGCGACGTCGGCACGTCCCGGTGCGCGGCGCGCGCCGGGAGATCCGCCATCGCCTCACCCGTTTGCAGCCGCCCGTACGCGCCAGACACCGCGATCAGCTCGGGACGCTCCCGCAGCAATTGCAGTTGTCGCTCGGTCTTCTCGCGCTGCCACACGTCGTCGGAGTCGAGAAACGCGACGAGCTCCCCCGTCGCCGCCTCCCAGCCGACATTGCGACAGCGGGCCGGGCCCGAGTTGGACGGACGTTCGATCAGCCGAGCGCCGGGTACGCCGCGCAGCAGGCAGCGCGCTCGGTCGAGGTGCGCCGGTTCTGACGCATCGTCGACGACGATGATCTCGTGCGGGGCGACGGTCTGCGCGAGCGCGCTTTCCACCGCGCGCTCCAGCGAACTCGAGTCGTTGAAGTGGGGAATGACGACCGACACGCGCTCGCCGCCGCGCGTCTCGAAGCCGCCGCTCTGCGTAGCCTCACCCGGCCACACGGAGGTACCGCTCTTTCGTCTGTCGCGCGTAGAGTTCCGGGTCGACCGTCCATCCGCGGAACCCGCGCAACGTCTCACGGGCCGCGCTCACGTGGTGAGCTCGCGGCTCAACCCCGGCGAGCACGAACTCATCGCGCAAACCGATGTCAGCCGAGAAGTCGTCGAGCTTCGCGTGGTGCGTCATGACGAACACCGGCACATCGCAGAGGTACGCCGCGATCAGGCCGTGCAGGCGCTGCGACCACACCGCGCGCGAATGGGCGATACGGCGGAGCACTTGCTCGATCGTCGTGAAGTGTTCCACCCTCGACACGATGCCCGAAGCGGCGAGCGCGCGGCGCACCTCCTCGCAGAAGCGCACATCACCGCCGTTCCGTCGCGAGTTCAGCGCGAGGAGCGTGATCGACCCCGCATGCCGCTCGGGCAAGAGGGTGCGGATCGCGCTCGCCACCTCATTCGGGCTCTCGCCGGCGTCGACCGACGGGCAGATCGTGAGGCCCGCGCGTTGCGACTCCTCGATTCGCGGCATCGGGTGCAGCGCCGCGAGATCGCCTGCCAGGTGCACCGGCACGGGGCTGCGCTCGACCGACTTCGCGTCGCGCACGACGACGCTGCGCATCGAGCCCAGCAGGGCAGCGACCTCGTGAGCCGCGTCACCATCGCGGAACGGGCCGACCGAGACGCCCCAGGCCTCAAGGGCGTCGCGTTTGCCGAACCAGCGGAGGCGCAGGGCCGCAGTACCCGACACCGCCGAGAGCACGGAACCCCCGCAGAAGGCAACGCGATCCGCCCACAACCCGCCGATGATCGCCTCGCCGGCCCGCACCGCCCTGCCCACGATGCCCGCGCTCGTGCGGAGCGCGATCGAAGGGAAGACGAACGTGCGCACGATGGCGCCCTCGCCCCAGAACCGCTCGGCGTGCGACGTGACGACCGCGCGAAACAGCTCGTCACCGAAGTTGCCCCAGCCGTAGTACCCCACCGCGTTGACACGCACGCGCGCCGTGTTACTCATGATCACCCCTCACTCGGCATCGTCGAAGTCGTCGCTGCTGCAAGCCCTGCCGTCGCTGCAGAACCGGCGGCCGCTGCAAGACCTGCCGCCGCTCATCCCGGAACGTGAATTCTCACGTCGCTCCGGTCGAAGAGTCCGAACACATCGGCGTACGGAATGAGGCCTCCGTAGTTCAGCAGGTAGACCAAGCAGTACAGATATCCGAAGCACATGGTGAGCACGGCCACGCGTCGCCACCTGAGCTTCGGCGCATGAAGCAGCGCGGGAACGAGCAGAATCAGCGCCCACGAGAAGAAATTCGCCATGCGCGACAGCTCGACAGCTGCGGTGCCGATCACCATGAAGGGCACCGCGAGCGCGTACACCTTCACCAACCAGGCGTACTGCGGAGCGTCGCGTAGGGCGGCGATGCTCACGGCGACCAACACCGCGTGCACCGTCAGCACGAGGTACGAACCGAGGCCCGCGCTCGTCGACGCGGCGATGTACTCCGCGTACCGCGGGTTAATGCGCGACGCCAGATCGCTGACGAGCGGCATCGACATCGCAAATCTCGCGGCGAAGGAGACCGGCAGGATGCCGAGCGCGTACGCGCGAAGCGTGAGCGGCCGGCGACGGAGCAGCAGGAATGCCACGGCGATCGCGAGCGCCACGAACGCGCTGGAGTGCATGAGACCGGCGAGCACCGCGGCGAGCGCGGTCAGCACGCGATGCGACCGCCGCCACAGGCCGACCGCGAGAAACACGATGGCGATCGCGAGGCCCTGCCGCACCGCGTTGAACGCGAAGAAATACTGCGCGAAGAGCACGAACACGAGCAGCGAGACCGTCGCGTTCTCGGAGAGCAGGCGGATCGCGGCGTACGTGATGGCGATCGTCAGCGCGCTGACCGTGGCGAACAGCCAGGCGGGGTTGTCGGTCGCGGTCTTCACGAGGAGCGACAGGATCGTGAAGCCGGCCTCGTGCGGGGAGCTCGCGAACGTGGCGGACCAATCGCGCGCGTCCACCTGCTCGAAGACCAGCGAGTAGAGGAGGTAATCCGTGCCGACGAACCAACGCGCCCCCGAGAAGAGGCAGAGGATCCCGACGATGAGGAGGTCGAAAAGGGTGCGCGCTGCGCGGATGCCGCGGACGTTCGCGGCGGGTGCGGTCGTGCGGGACGCGACCGCTGGGGATCCGCTCGTGCGGCGCAGGAGTGCGAGCGCCACGAGAAACGCGACGATCAGAAGCAGCAGTGCGTAGGGAGCCATCAGCCGGTTTGCGGTGCTCAGCGCGGGATCAGATCGAACACGACGCCCGAGACGTTGAACACCGCGTGAATGGCGAACGCCGGCCCCACGCGGCCCGCCACCAGGGCCGCATCCCCGCAGACCAGGCTAACGAGCACGAGCACGACCACGGACGCGGCGCCCCCAGACGAGTTCAGCAGGAGATGGCATGCAACAAAGCACACCGTCGTGACGCTGATACCGATCACGTTCGCCGCACGCGGTTTCCCACCGAGCGACTCAGCCAGTCGAATGCACGCCGGTTGTATCAGCCCGCGAAAAAGAGACTCCTCGAGCGCCGCAGCCCCGAGCGTGATCGCGATCGGCATGATCCAGTAAGTCAGCGGCAGCGAGCCGCTCGACACCGAGAATCCCGCGCCACCGAAGGGCGATCGCCCCGAGATCAACGAGGTAAGCGCGATGCCGAGCACGGCGAGCGCGACCCCGCAGCACAGGCCCGTTACCGCATCGACCGCCTTCCAACGCAACCCGAGGTCATGCACGAAGCTGCCACTCCCCTCGCGGCGCACCGACCAGACGAGGGCGACGAGGATCGCCACCCAGATCGGCAGCACCGACCACAGTGGCGAATTCGCGCCGGGAACCATGCGAACCGCCCACACCGCTACGCCAATTCCCGCCGCAATGATGCAGACGCTGCGCGCAATTACCCATTCGTTCCATGACGGGGATTCTCGCGTTTCAGCCTCGCTAATCTTTTCTGGCGCCATAGCGCAACTGTAGATCGACTATGAGAGAAAAATAGGGAGACCGATGCGCGAGCGCCACGGACGCCGACCAACTCAGCGACAACGCGCACTCCGTGCAGTGCTGTTCGGCGCAACCGCACTGGTTGCGGTGGTGCTTATTGCGGGGGCATGGGTCGGAAGCCGCGCCTGGTTGGCGTACGGTGAGCTGCAGGAGGCGCGCAGCGGGGCTACGAAACTGCAGGAGAAGTTCGCCGAGAACCCCGCAAGCATCATCGGCGACATTGAGGACCTCGGAGAGCACACCGCCCGGGCGGCCGACCTCACCTCCGATCCCATCTGGCGCGCCGCCGAGATCATCCCCTGGGCGGGCCCCAATCTCGAAGCCTTCCGAGTCACCGCAGACTCCCTCGATACGGTCGTGCGAGCCGTGGGCGCACCGCTCGTCGAGCACGTCGATGCAATGCAGTCCTCACTCGCTCTCACCGACGGGCGCGTAGCTCTCGAGCCGCTGGTCGAGATGCGGAGCGCGAGCGCGAACGCGAACACGCAGATGAAGAAGGTCGTCGCTGACATGCACGGCATCAAGCGCGAGAAGCTCGTGCCGCAGCTCGCTGACGCCGTCGCCGAATTCACCGAGCTCCTGCAACCGGTCTCAGTCGGCGTCTCCGCCGTGAGCGACACCACCGCCCTATTGCCCGGCATGCTCGGCCTCGGCGGATCCCGCGACACTCTGCTGCTCTTTCTCAACAACGCCGAAGTTAGATCCACCATGGGCATTCCCGGCGCGCTTGCACTGCTCAACGCGAACGACGGCCGCATCGCGCTCACGCAGCAGGCGTCGACACTCGACTTCCCGGTATACCCGGAACCCGTGGCACGCCTCTCCCCGGATCTCCGCGGCACCTACGGTGACAAGCCCGCTCTCTGGGTGCAAAACGTCACGATGCTCCCCGAGTTCCCGCTCACGGGCGAACTCGCCGTCACCATGTGGGAGCGCAATTTCGGCGTGCGGCCGCAGGCGGTCGTCGCCGTCGATCCGGTGACGCTCTCCTACATCCTCGAGGCGACCGGGCCCATCTCGCTCGAGAGCGGCGAATCACTGTCGAGCGACAACGCGGTCGACCTGCTCATGCACGAGGTCTATGTGCGTTACGAAGATCCTGCGGACCAGGATGCTTTCTTCGCCGACGCTTCCGCTCGCGTCTTCACCGCTGTCAGCAGCGGCGATTTCGAAGTGCAGAAGTTCGTGAAGGCGCTGACCCGCGGGGCTGCAGAGGATCGCATCAAGCTGTGGAGCAGTGTGAGCGATGAGCAGTCCGTGATCGACGGCACCTCGCTCGCCGGCACACTTACGACCGCGCGGTCGACCACGCCGAAGTTCACCATGCAACTCAACGACGGCACGGGCGCGAAAATGGATTACTTCCTTACTACCAAAGCGACGCTGACGGGGGACCTCGGGCCCAATTCGGAATCCGACGAGATCGTCGTGAGGTACACGATGTCGAACACCGCGCCCGCTGACGCAGGGATTTCACTTCCCGGCTACATCACCGGGGGCGGCAACTATGGGGTGGAGCCCGGGAGCATTGCCACCGTCGCTCGGCTCTTCGCACCCGGAGGCTTCAACCTGCTGAGTCAGCAGGTTGACGGCTCCTCGGAGAACGCCGGCGAATCGCTGCAGCTCCTCGACCGATCGGTCGCGCAGTGGAACCCGACGCTCGCCCCCGGGGAGTCGCGCACCATCGAACTGCGGTACCGCGTAGAGATCCCGAACGTTCACGCGGTCGAATGGCGGCAAACCCCCACGTTTAGCAATGACATTTCGAATGCTATTACCTACTAACTCTATGGAGTTGCTATGTTGAACTCTGGACTTCGGCGCTTCGTGCTTCGAAGCCCATTTGTCATGACAACGAACGAAAAGGAACACTTCTCATGAAGAGCACCTTCACGAAGATCTCCGCTGGCGCAGCACTCGCGTGCGCGGCTCTCCTCACCATGCCTGCGCTTGCTCAAGCAACTGAGGTCTACCCCGACCAGCCGACCTCGTCGGTCTCGAAGACTGCTGAGCTCGCCGGTGGCGACAGCGTCACCTTCTCGGTGGACGGTCTCGTCGCGAACGGCGACGTCGAGGTTGCCTTCACCGGTTCGAACGCGCAGGACGGTGCGATCACCCAGGCGAAGCTCGGTGCAAACTCGAACACCCTCACCAAGACGCTCAAGGCTGACGCCAACGGCAAGCTCTCGTTCAGCGTCACGCTGCCCGAGAACGCTGCGTGCGACTACACCGTTTCGGGCGCACAGGGCGACTGGGCCAAGACCTGGACCCTGAGCACCCCCTGCGCCGACGGTGCAGGCAGCGCTGCTGCTGCTGGCGCGAAGGGCCTCGCGAACACCGGTGGCGCGAGCCTCGCGTGGGCGGGCGCTGGCGCGGGTGCGCTCGTGCTCGTCGGCGGCGCCGTTGCTGCTGCTGCGGTTGCACGCAAGAAGCGGGCGACGGCCTAAGCTTCTCGCTCACGTTCGAACGGCCCCTGCGGCGCCTCTCCGGAGCAGCGGGGGCCGTTCCGCGCTTCCACGCGCCCCATTGCACGCCTGGGGAGCCGCCGCATCCCCTTGTCAGAGTGCGCAAACCCGGTACACCATGGGGACATGCGGAAAAACATTGACGACCCCATGTCCGGCGATGACACCGTAGCGGCAGGGGGGCTCGATCCGCTTGCCGCGCTCGACAGCACTGGCGACGATCTCAGCGACGGCACCGCACCCTTCTCTCTCCTCGCGGCGTTCCGCGTGAGCTCCTCGCACCCGGTGACGCTCGACGGACGGGATGTGCCGGGCTCAGTGCGCGAGCTCGAAGACGTCACGCTTGAGGTCCTCGACGAGGGTGTGCGCGTGCGGGGCTGGTACGACGTCAGCGGCTTCCGCGCCGACGCCGACCTGCTCGTCTGGCTGCAGGGCGAAGCCGCTGAGGATCTGCAGTGGTCGTTGCGGCAGCTGCGCCGCACCGCGCTAATGCTCCCCCTGATTCGCACCTGGAGCGTGCTCGGCGTTGCCCAGGAAGCAGTGGTCGGCGAAGGCGATCCGAAGCTTTGGGCGAGCGTCGCGTCCGCGTCTCCCGTGGGTGTGAGCTCGGCGGGTGCCGGCCTCGGCCTCGCTGAGAGCAGCCTCGGCGTCACGTCGACGTCGCTCCTGCTCGCGGGCGATCAGGCGGTGCGGGTGAGCGAGGCCGATGACCTCGAGCTACTGCTCGAGCCGGGCGGTTTCACCCCGTCCTCCCCCGACTTCGCGCCCTTCACGGGCCGCTCGATCACGACCGCCGAAATTATCGAGGTGCTCCAGTAACCATCCGCGGGGCCGCACCGCGGGCGCGGGCGACGCGGAGCGCGACGACCGCGAGGGCGGCGCCGATCCACCCGCCGATACTGTTCGCGACGACGTCATCGAAAGTCGCGAAGCGCCCGGGAAGCAGCATCAGCTGCGCTCCTTCGATGAGCAACGATGCGAGCGGCATGAGCAGTAGGGTGAGCGGCCGCCACCGGCGGGAAAGTAGCAGCGCGACGCAGAAGCCGAGCGGCATGAACATGACAACGTTCGCGAGCGATTCCAACTCGTGGTAACCGAACCACGTCGCGATCCCGCGCTCGTGCAGGTCGTCGAATGCGGCATGCAACGCATCACGCACGTTGCGGTCGACCGGCGTCGGCCACATCGTGATGATGAGCGTCGCCGCACCGCAGAGCCCGAGCCCCCAGAGCGCGACGCGCGCCCTCAGCGGCATCGCCGTGCGCGCCACCGACTTACAGCCCCGAGTACGCGTGCAGTCCCTTGAAGAAGACGTTCACGATGGTGAAGTTGAAGATGACCGCGGTGTAGGCGATGATCGACAGCCAAGCCGAACGGGTGCCGCGCCAGCCGCGAGTCGCGCGCGCGTGGATGTAACCGGCGTAGAGCACCCAGATCACGAAGGTCCAGACCTCCTTCGTGTCCCAGCCCCAGTAGCGGCTCCAAGCGGCCTCGGCCCAGATGGAGCCCGCGATGAGCGTGAAGGTCCAGAACACGAAGCCGATGATCGCGAGGCGGTACGACAGGTCCTCGAGGCGCACGGCCTTCGGGAACGTCGCGAGGAAGCGCATCGTCGGCTCGCCGCCCTGCATCTCGCGCTGCTCGCGGCGGGTCTGCAGCAGCTGCAGCACCGACAGGCCGAACGAGAGCGTCAGGAAGCCGACGCCCATGACCGCCACGAGAATGTGGATGACGAGCCAGTAGGAGTCGAGGGCCGGCTGCAGCGGCACGATCGCGACGTAGAAGTTGACCTTGGTGACCCCGAGGAAGAGGATCGTCATGCCCGTCACGAGCGCGCCGAGGAAGCGCAGATCGACGAAGAACTGCGTCACCAGGAAGATCAGGATGATCGCGCACGTCGCCGTGAGCGCGAATTCGTACATGTTGGCCCACGGCACGCGCTCGGCCCCGATGCCCCGGAGCACGGTCGCGCCGAGGTGCAGCACGAACGCGAGCACGGTGAGCGAGAAACCGATGCGGAGGGAGCGGGATCGACGCGGCTTCGCCGCGGATCCACCGTCGCTACCTGCGGTGCTCGCTGCCGGGCGTGCCAGGGTCGCGACGGAGCCGGTGGCGCCGGCTGCGGTCGATGTGCTCGCGGACGCTGCGGTCGCGGCTGCGCTTGCGCTTGTTGCTGCCGCGGCGCCGCGCGCCTCTCGCTCAGCCAGCGCGGCATCGCCGCTGCGGTTCGCAAGATCGACCGCGTAGAACACGAAGGCGATCGCGTAGACGATCATCGCTGAGTACAGGGCGATCGTTGAATAGTGTTCCAGCTCGGGGGTCAGCACAGTCCCTCAGGGTAGCCGATCATGCTGTGAAACCGGGGGTCAGCGATCCGCAACCACCGCATCAATCTGCCCCATCGCGAGCTGCATCCCCTGCTCCATCCCCATCTGCTGCAGTTGCTCGAGTTCCTCGCGCGAATTGAAGTGGGTGGTCGTCGTGAGGCGCGATCCGCCCCCCGTCTCCTCGAACTCGAACACCATGCGCATGCTCGGCAGCTCGGTGTTCGGGGTGCCGTCTTCGCTCGCGAAGCCGTCGCGCACCTCGAAGGATCGCGGGGCGTCGACCGACTGCCACTCCCAGTAGCCAGCACTCCGGTCACCATCCGGGCCGACCATCACGTAGTTGCTGACGCCGCCCGGCTCGGCGTCGTGACGGGTGAAGGTCGCGGGGTATTCGGGCGGGCCCCAGAAACGCTCGATCTGGCGCGCGTCCGTGTAGGCGTCCCAGAGGCGCTGCACCGGGACGTTGAAATCAGCGACGACGGTCAGCGTGAGCTGCTCGGGGTCGGTGTTGACGGAGGTGATCGACATGGGCCCGGCCTTTCCTCGGGCGCGGTCGGCGACGGTGCCGGCTGCGCGGTGCACGGTGATGAGTTGCACCGTGATGCTGCTCGAGCAAAGCGCTCTTGCATCGATGGTGCGCTCAGCGGCGCGAGGCGTCAAGACCTCTCGTTCAGGACGCGCGCTTGCGCCGCGCGTTCCGCACGAGTCGCGCGACCACGAACCACAGCAGCAGCGCGATCACGATCACGATGATCGCGTCGGAGAGCACGTCGCTCCATTGCTCAAGCACCGGGCGGATCGCGGGGCCGAAGGCGAAGCCGAGGCCGATCCAGATCGCGTTCCAGACGCCGGAACCGAGCAGCGTGTAGAGCGTGAACTTCACGAAGGACATGCGCTCGATACCCGCGGGAATCGAGATGAAGGAGCGCACGAGCGGCACGCACCTGCCGAGCAGCACTGCGGCACCGCCCCAGCGGCCGAAGAACGCCTCGGCCCGGTCGAAGTCCTCGTGCTCCATCAGCGGGATCTTGCCGACCACCCACCGCGTGCGGTCTCGGCCGAACGCCGCGCCGATCGCGTACCAGAGCCACGCGCCGGCGAGCGCGCCGAGCGTCGCCATGAGCCACGCGAGCCAAAAGTTCAGGCGCCCCTCGTAGGCGAGAAAGCCAGCGCCCGGGAGGAGCGCTTCGGAGGGGATCGGCGGGATGAACGTCTCGAGCAGCACAGCGATGCCCACACCGAGCTCGCCGATCTGCTCCATCAAGTTCAGAACCCAGCCAACAAGGCCCTCGTATTCGGCGGCAGAGTGCATGATCATCCGGAGCAGACTAGCAGCCGGAGGCATGACCCAGCTGAAGCGCTCAGGCGCGCTCCGCCATCTCCACGACGTTCTGCAGCAGCAGCGCGCGCGTCATCGGGCCGACCCCGCCGGGGTTCGGCGAGATCCACCCCGCGATCGCGGCCACGTCGGGGTCGACATCGCCGACCACGCGGCTCTTGCCGGTCTCGGGGTCGACCGTGCGCGATACCCCGACGTCGAGCACGATCGCGCCGGGGCGCACGTGCTCCGCGCGCACGATCCCGGCGACACCGGCCGCGGCGACGATCACGTCAGCCTGGCTCAGCAGCGTCGGCAGGTCGCGGGTTCCGGTGTGCGTCAGCGTCACCGTCGCGTTGATCGCGCGGCGCGTGAGCAGCGGCCCGATCGGGCGACCGACCGTCACACCGCGACCGATGACCACCACGTGCTTACCGGCCCAGGAGATCCCGTTGCGCTCGACCAGCTCGATCACGCCGCGCGGCGTGCAGGGCAGGGGCGACTCGATCGGGCCGTTGGCCTTGAGCACGAGGCGACCGAGGTTCGTCGGGTGCAGCCCGTCGGCATCCTTGTCGGGGTCGATCCGCTCGAGGATCCGGTCGGTGTCGATCTGCTCGGGCAGCGGAAGCTGCACGATGTAGCCGGTGCACTCCGGGTTCGCATTGAGCTCGTCGATCACCGCCTCGAGTTCCTCCTGCGTCACCGTCTCCGGCAGCTCGCGCTTGATCGACGCGATGCCGACCTCCGCGCAGTCGCGGTGCTTGCCCGCGACGTACCACTGCGAACCCGGATCGGAACCGACGAGCACCGTCGCGAGGCCGGGCACGATCCCGCGCTCACGCAGCGCCGCGACTCGCACCGCAAGCTCCTGCTTAATCGCTGATGCGGCGGCCTTACCGTCGAGCAGCTGTGCGCCCAAGGCTTACCACTCCTCGAGGCCGGGGTACAGCGGGAACGCGTCGGCGAGAGCCACGACGCGCGCCTTGAGCGCCTCGACGTCGTTCGCCTGCTGCAGCGTCTGCGCGATAATGTCGGCGACCTCGGCAAACTCGGCGTCGCCGAACCCGCGCGTTGCGAGAGCGGGCGTGCCGATCCGCAGCCCCGAAGTAACCATCGGGGGGCGCGGATCGAACGGAACCGAGTTGCGGTTCACGGTGATGCCGACTGCGTGCAGTGCGTCCTCGGCCTGCTGACCGTCGAGCGCCGAGTTGCGGAGGTCCGCGAGCACGAGGTGCACGTCGGTGCCGCCGGTGAGCACGTCGACGCCTGCCGCCTTCGAGGCGTCAGTGGTCAGCGCATCGGCGAGCAGCTTCGCGCCGGAGAGCGTGCGCACCTGGCGCTCCTTGAACTCGTCGGTCGCGGCGAGCTTGAAGGCGGTCGCCTTCGCAGCGATGACGTGCATGAGCGGGCCGCCCTGGTGGCCGGGGAAGACGTTCGAGTTCAGCCGCTTGTGCATCTCGAGGTCGTTGGTGAGGATGAAGCCCGAGCGGGGGCCGCCGATGGTTTTGTGCACCGTCGACGAGACGACGTGGGCGTGGGGCACCGGGTTCGGGTGGAGTCCCGCAGCGACGAGGCCCGCGAAGTGCGCCATATCGACCCAGAGCGTCGCGCCCACCTCGTCGGCGATCTCGCGGAACTTCGCGAAGTCGAGCGTGCGCGGGTATGCCGACCAGCCGGCGATGATGACCTTCGGCTTGTGCTCGAGCGCCTGCTTGCGCACGACGTCCATGTCGATGAGGAAGGTCTCGGGGTCCACGCCGTACGACACGACGTTGTAGAGCTTGCCCGAGAAGTTGAGCTTCATGCCGTGGGTGAGGTGCCCGCCGTGCGCGAGCTCGAGGCCGAGGATCGTGTCGCCCGGCTCCGCGATTGCGCTGAGCACCGCCGCGTTGCCGCTAGCGCCGGAGTGGGGCTGCACGTTCGCGTACTTCGCGCCGAAGAGCGACTTGGCGCGCTCGCGGGCGAGCTCCTCAGCGACGTCGACGAACTCGCAGCCGCCGTAGTAACGACGGCCGGGGTAACCCTCGGCGTACTTGTTGGTGAGCACGGAACCCTGGGCCTCGAGCACAGCGCGGGGCACGAAGTTCTCGCTGGCGATCATCTCGAGCGTCGAGCGCTGGCGGCCGAGCTCGTTCTTGAGGACCTCGGCGATCTCGGGGTCGACGACCTCGAGCGGCTCGTTGAAGAAAGCGGACTGGGTGGACATGCAGGCTCCTCGGTAGTCATCGGCGCGCTCGCGCACCGTCGTTCTCCGGATACGACCCAGGCGAGCGGCCGTCCCTTGCAAGCAGTGTGTCGTTTCCCGATGGTGACCATCTGTACGCCAGTCACGACCTCACCAGCTTACCAAGCGGGGGCGACACTCACAGCGGCGATTCCGCGAACGCGAACCCAGTACCCTAAAGACCGTGACTACGAACCTCGACACCGCCGCGACCGCCGAGACTCAGTGGGTGCTCACCCTCTCCTGCATCGACGGACCGGGCATCGTGCACGCGATCAGCGGGGCGATCGTCGCCGCCGGCGGCAACATTGCGGAGAGCCAGCAGTTCGCCTCCGCCGACACGGGTCGCTTCTTCATGCGGCTCCAGGTCGAGGCCGTCGCGCAGCCGGAGACCTTCGACGGTCGGTTCGCCGACGCACTCGCCCCCGTGACCGAGCGCTACCACATGACGTGGCGCTTGGAGCGTGCGGATCGGCCGGTGCGCACGCTGATCCTCGCCTCGACCGCGACGCACTGTATCAACGACCTGCTCTACCGCCGACGTGCCGGGCAGCTCGCGATCGACGTGCCGCTCGTGCTGTCGAACCACGAGACCGTGCGCGACATCGCCGAGTTCTACGACGTGCCGTTCGAGCACCGAGCGATCGCGGAGCCCGCGGACAAGGCCGCGTTCGAGGCGCGCGTGCTCGAGGTCGTCGAGGAGCTCGACATCGAACTCGTGGTGCTCGCGCGCTACATGCAGATCCTTTCGCCCGAGCTCTGCGCCGCGCTCGAGGGCCGCGCGATCAACATCCACCACTCGTTCCTGCCGGGCTTCAAGGGCGCGAACCCATACAAGCAGGCGCATCAGCGCGGCGTGAAGCTGATCGGCGCGACCGCGCACTTCGTGACGACCGACCTCGACGAGGGACCGATCATCGAGCAGGACACGGTGCGCGTCGACCACGGGTACACGGTGCGAGGCCTGACGCAGCTCGGGCAGGACGTGGAGGCGCGCGTGCTGCGGCAGGCCGTGCGCTCGTACACCGAGAACCGCATCCTCGTCGACGGGGACCGCACGATCATTTTCTGAGTGCGGCGTTTTCGCGGGGATCGGCCTCTCCCGCGCGTCCCCGCGTCAGGTGCATTCATTCAGCACCTGATTCGGCATCAACAGCCCTGTTCGGGTGCGGATCGGTGTGCTGACGGCGGATACGCTGCTGACGGAAGACGGAATGGGTGCAGTAAGCGAAACCGGTGGAGCAACAGTCAGGTGAGCGCAGCGAATTCCGCGCGGAGTCCCACGAGGATCGCTCGGAGCCCGAGCTCGAACGCGTCATCGGCGTTGCGTCGGCCAGCGGCGGCGAGCGCGCGAGCGCGGGCCCGGAAGACGCCCGAGAAACTCGGCACGTCGCTGCGCGGCCCGGGATCGAGCATGTCGTTGTCCGCAGCGAGGTCGAGGGCTGCCCCCAGCACGAAGCACTCGACGGCAACGATCAGCGAGAGCGCGCGCTCCTCCGGCCAACCGGCCGACACGAGGGCGGCGGCGACTGCGTCGTACATGCGCGCGGTGCCCGAGTCCGAGGCGAGCGACTGAGTCGCAAGGAGCGCGATCGTGGGCGGGTGCGAGGCGAAGGCGAGCCGATACCCGAGCGCCCACTGTTCGAGCGCGGCGTCCCACGGGAGCGTCTCGAACGGCTCGACCGGGATCCGCTCGCTGATCAAGTCACGGATTCCGGCGATGAGTTCCGTCTGCCCGCCCACGTGGTTGTAGAGCGACGACGGGCGCACGCCGAGCTCCTTCGCGATTGCCCGCATGCCGGCGCCTTCAACGCCGTGCTCGTCGATGAGCGCGAGTGCGGTCTCGAGGATCAGGCGCCGCGAGAGTATTCGCTGTTTCGGGCGACCGGCTCGTCGATTCCCACTGCGGGCACGCGCCGAAGCGGAAGCCACAGCCGAAACAGCGCCCGAAGCAGCGCCCGAAGCAGCGTCGCTCGCAGCAATCGTCGCGTCGTTCGCTTTCATGGCACTCCTTCGTAAGCCTCGCGCCGTCACAGAATGACATTTTTCGGCCGAACGGGGGTGCTCGCTCGCGTCCAGAGCCAATCCGTACTATTCTCAACCCGCCGGTAAACGAACCCCGTTCGTTTACAAGGGTAACCGCAATCCGTTTTCGGAGCCCAGCCCCGTAAGACACACGAGTCAGCCCAGACACACGAGTCAGCATCGAGCAGCAAGGACGCAGCATGAGCGACAGCACCCCCTCCCCCATCACGATCTTCGTGAATGGCACCGTGATCGTCGAGCCGGACGGGCCCTCGGGCACCGTCGCGAGCACCGCGCTCGCCGTTTCCGACGGGCGGGTCACGGCGCTGGGCGAGGACGCTGAGCAGTTGGCGGCGGATCGCGCGGAAGGCACCACCATCATCGACCTCCAGGGCGGCTCGCTCGCCCCCGGCATCGGCGACGGTCACGCGCACCCCGTGCTCGGCGGGTCGGAGGCGCTGGGTCCCCAGGTGCGCGCGGCGAGTGACCTGCAGGGGATCCTGACCGCCGTTGCCGAGTGGAAAGCGGCGAACCCCGATGCGGAGTGGATCGTGGGCGCGAGCTACGACGCGACCTTCGCCGAGGGCGGCCTCTTCGACGCGCGCTGGCTCGACGAGGTGACGGGCGACACCCCGACAATCCTCCGAGCCTGGGACTACCACACGGCGTGGGTCAACAGCGCGGCGCTCGCGGCCGCCGGCATCACCGCGGACACCCCGGACCCCGCGCTCGGCCGCATCGTGCGGCGCGCCGACGGCTCACCAATGGGCACGCTGCAGGAGGCAGCGGCGAACGACTTCCTCGCCGACGTCGCCCCGGCGTTCACCGAAGACCGACGGCTCGAGGCCATCGAGCGGGCGACGCGAGGCTACGCCGAGCTCGGCACCACGTGGATTCAGGACGCGTGGGTCGAGCCCGCCGACCTCGAGCTCTACCTGCGCGCAGCGAGCGAGGAGCGCCTCCACACGCGCGTCAATCTCGCGTTCCGTGCCGACCCCGCGCGCTGGCGCGAGCAACTCGACGAGTTCATCGCCGGCCGCGAGCGCGTCCGCACCCTGGCGAAGCCGCGCCTCACCGCCGAGACCGTCAAGTTCTTCGTCGACGGCGTCATCGAGAATCACACGGCGGCGCTCATCGATCCCTACGCGGATCGCGCCGACGACCGAGGCCTGCCCAACTGGAGCGACGCCGAACTCACGGAGGCCGTGCAGCGGTTCGAGGCCGCCGGGTTCCAGCTCCACCTCCACGCGATCGGCGACGCCGCGAACCGCAGTGCCCTCAACGCGCTCGAGGCGGCGCGCGCCACGAACGGCCCGCAGCAGCGCCCGCACGTGATCGCGCACGTCGCCGTGCTCGATCCTGCCGACATCGCCCGCTTCGCCGAGCTCGACGTGATCGCGAACTTCGAGCCGTACTGGGCGCAGTGCGACGCCGTGATGCAGGCCCTCACGATCCCGCACATCGGCCACCCGCGGGAGGACTGGCAGTACCTCATCGGCTCGGTGCATCGCAGCGGCGCCACCGTCACCTTCGGCAGCGATTGGCCCGTCACCACCCGCGACTGGCGCCCCGCGCTCTCGACTGCCGTGACCCGCCACAGCCACCTCGAGCCGGGCGCCGAATCATGGCTCCCCGACGAGCGCATCAGCGCCAGCGCGGCACTCGCGGCGTACACGACCGGCATCGCGCGCCAGGCGCTCGCGGCGGATCGCGGCACGCTCGAAGTGGGGCAAGTCGCAGACGCCGTGTGGCTCTCTGCCGATCCGCTCGCCGTCGCACCGGAGGCGATCGCGGATATCGCGGTTCGGGGCACCTGGATCGCCGGGGAACCGACGTACTCCGGAGCGTCGAACGCCGACGCGGTCGCCGGCGCGGCTCGATCCGCCGCCAACTCAACCGCCTGATACCCGCAAGCGCCGTGCCCGCAAGCATGCGGCCTGCCCGGCCCCAACACCACACTTCCCCCGCTCCACATCACGACTCAAAGGAGACCCCGTGAGCGACACGACCCAACGCCCCCACCTCAAGAGGGAGCTCGGCCTCACCGGCCTGACCCTGTTCGGGGTGACCTACATGACGGTCATCACCGTCTTCACCACCTACGGCATCGTCAACCAGGTCACTGACGGCCACCTGCCCGCGAGCTACATCGTCGCGGTCATTACCATGCTGTTCACCGCGGCGAGCTACGGCGCGATGGTGAAGCGCTACCCCGTCGCGGGATCCGCCTATACGTACACGCAGCAGTCGTTCGGCGGCGCGGCCGGCTTCTTGACCGGCTGGGTGATGCTGCTCGACTACCTCTTCATCCCGATGATCAACTTCATGCTCATCGGCATCTACCTCAACACCCAGTTCCCCGCGGTGCCCGTGTGGGTGTTCACCCTCGTCGCGCTGCTGCTCGTACTGGTCTTCAACATCCTCGGCATCAACCTGGTGAACAAGGTCAACTTCGTCATCATCGCGCTGTCGGTGGTGCTCGTCGTGGTCTTCGTCGCGCTCGCGTTCAAGGAGTACCTGGGCGGCGACCAGACCGTCGGCATCATCGAGCCATTCACGTTCGGTGAGGGCGGCATCGGCGCGATCGCGTCGGGTGCGGCGATCCTCGCCCTCTCGTTCCTCGGCTTCGATGCGGTCTCGACCCTCTCCGAGGAAGCGAAGAAGCCGCGCCGCGATATTCCGCGCGCGATCATCCTCTCCACGCTCGTCGGCGGGTTCTTCTTCATCCTCGTGTCGTGGGCTGGTGGCCTCGCCTTCAACCCCGACTGGAGCACCCTCAGCGCCGAGCAGATCGACGCCGCCGGCACGACGGTCATGGACACGTTCGGCGTCGACTGGATCACCTCGTTCTTCGTCGCGGTGTATGTCGTGGGCGCGTTCGGCTCGGGCATGACCGGGCAGGTCTCGGTCTCGCGCATTCTCTACGCGATGGGCCGCGACGGCATGCTGCCCCGGCCGCTCTCGCGCCTGCACCACCGCTTCGGCACGCCGATCGTCGCGGCGATCGTGGTGTCGGTCTTCGCGCTCTCCTCACTGTTCCTGTCGCTCGACACAGTCGCGTTCATGATCAGCTTCGGCGCGCTCGCGGCGTTCGCGATGGTGAACCTCTCGGTGATCCGTACGTACCTGTTCCCGAAGGACGGGCGTCGACCTGAGGGCGCCGGCGCGTGGATCCGCTACGGGCTCGTGCCGCTTATCGGGTTCGCGTTGACGATCTGGCTGTGGACCTCGCTCCAGGCGCTCACCTGGCTCGTCGGCGCGATCTGGCTCGTCGTGGGCGTCATCATCATCGCGATCGTGACCGGCGGGTTCCGCCGCCCCGTGCCGAAGATGGACTTCTCCGAGCGCGATCCGAGCACCGAGCAGATCGATCAGCTCGCCGAGGAGTACCCGCTCGAGGGCGGGCGCGCGTAACTCGCTGCGCTTGTACCTCGAGAAGGGCCCCAGTCGCTTGATGGCGCTGGGGCCCTTTTTCTGTGCGGATCGCGGGGCGCTGGGGGAGGGTCCACGTTTCCCGGCGGTGCTCTGCCGGTTCCGGATGCGCGCGATTCACAGATACGCGCAGTGCTCCTTTGCGTCCGTCAGACAGTGGATCACCCGCCGTTCGGGCCGACACGCCGAGAGCGGGTCCGCGCGATCAGCTTTCCACTGCCTGATGGGCACGGCCAGAGAGCTGCGTGCGCTGCCCGAGGCCGCCCTCGCGATCGCGCTGTTCGGAGCGAAGCCCCCGCAGCAGCAGCTCGAGACCGGCCGCGAACGCCTGGTCTGCTGGTGAATCGCCAGTACTTGCTTCGCGCTGCCGGCGATCCTCGTACGCAGCAGTGAAGTTCGGGACATCGTCGCGCTCGCGCGCGTCCATCATGTCGGGAGCAGCGGCCGCGTCGAGCGCGGAGCCGAGAATGAAGGATTCGAGCGCGACAAGGATGTTGAGGGCGTCAGCTCGTCTCCACCCTTCAGCGACGAGCAGACTCACGATGCGTTCGTAAACCGCGAATACGCGTGAGCTCGGGTCGAACGGCATGACAGCGAGCAGGGCGATCGTCGGCGGGTGCGCCGCGAACGCAGCTCGGTAGGAGCGCGCCCAGGCGGCGAGCGCCGAATCCCAGGGCTCGGCGTCAAGTTCTCGCGTCGAAACTCTCCCAGCGATCAGCTCGCGAATACCGCGGAATACGTCTTCCTTGTTTTCGACGTGGTTGTACAGCGCGGATGGTCGCACCCCGAGCTCGCGTGCCAGGTCGCGCATGCCGAACGCCTCGCCGTGTTCGTCGAGGAGGTCGAGTGCGGTCTCCACGATTCGCTCCCGCGTGAGCACTCCTTCGCTCGGCCGGCCCACGCGCCGCGATCCTCGTTCACCCACCAGCATCACTCCCTTGTTGAAACCGATCAGGGACGATTCGCGCGACTGAACTCGCGAACCCGACGATCTGCGTCTAGTCTAATCGTGTCAAAAAGAACGTTGTTCATTTTGGTCGCCGTTCCGCAGACGGAACCGGCGCGAGACACCGGCACCAGCCGCCACATCACAGGAGATTCAGTGAGCGAAGCATCCGGGGCGCACCTCAAGCGCACTCTTGGCCCCATTACACTCACGCTATTCGGGCTGTCGTACATGGCCATCGGCACGGTGTTCACGACGTACGGAATCGTGAACCAGCTGACCGAGGGGCACCTCGTCGACTCGTACATCGTCGCGCTCGTCGTCATGCTGTTCACCGCGGCAAGCTATGCAGCAATGGTGCGCCGCTACCCCGTAGCGGGATCGGCGTACACCTACTCGCAGCAGGCCTTCGGCGGTGCCACCGGTTTCCTCACCGGCTGGGTGCTCATGCTCGATTACCTCTTCATTCCGATGATCAACTTCCTGATCCTCGGGCTCTACGTCGGCACCCAGTTCCCGAGCGTTCCGAGCTGGATCTTCACGTTCGCGGCACTGCTCGCCGTGTTCATCTTCAACGTCCTCGGCATCTCGCTCGTCGGCAAGATCAACACCGTGATCGTCGTCGTGTCTCTCGCCGCCGTCATCGTTTTCGCGATCCTCGCGGTCAAGGCCACGATCAACGACCCTAACGCCCCCTCGCTCCTCGATCCCTTTATCCCGGGTTCTGTCGGGTACAGCCCGATCTTCACGGGTGCTGCGGTGCTCGCGCTCTCGTTCCTCGGGTTCGATGCGGTCTCGACGCTCTCTGAAGAGGCGAAGAACCCCCGTCGCGACATCCCTCGCGCCATCATGCTCACCACCATCATCGGCGGGTTCATCTTCATCGCGATTGCGTACGTCGGCGCGCGCGCCTACTACCTCAGCGATTGGAGCACCGCGTCCGACGATCTACTCAATGCGGCGGGCGCGGTGCTGTTCAGCCACGTCGGCGGTGATCTGCTCGCAGCCATCTTCGTGATCATCACCGTCGCGGGCTGCTTTGGTTCGGGTTTGGCGGGACAGGTCGCGGTCTCGCGCATCCTCTACTCGATGGGACGCGACGGCATTCTGCCGAGGCCGCTCGGCATCCTCTCGAAGCGGTTCGGCACCCCGATCGTCGCCGCGACCACCGTCTCGGTCGTCGCCCTCGCGAGCCTCTTCGTGAGCCTCGACCAGGCGGCGTTCATGATCAGCTTCGGTGCGCTCGCGGCGTTCGCGATGGTCAATCTCTCCGTCATCCGCACATACCTCTTCCCGAAGGGCGGCCGCACCCAAACCGTCTCGGCGTGGGGTTGGTTCCGGTACGGCGTGATCCCTCTGATCGGCTTCGTGCTCACGATCTGGCTGTGGACCTCGCTCGAGGGCATTACCTGGGTCATCGGCGGTATTTGGATCGTGATCGGCGTCGCGATCCTCGCGATGAAAACCGGGTTCTTCCGCAAGCCGGTGCCGAAGCTCAATTTCTCAGAGGAAGTCCCGTCGACTGAGGCGATCGATGCGCTCTCGGCGGAGCACCCACTTAACGCCTCGGAGTCCCGCTCAGCACGATAGTTCCTTCCCCGGGGGCGCCGAATCACGGTGTCCCCGTACGCCCCCACCGCCCCGCGCCCCACCCTCGGAGATCACAATGACGACCACCCTGTACCGCAATGCCGTCGTATTCACGGCCGACGCAATGCCCGAGCAGCCGAGCCCCATCGCTGAGGCTTTCGCTGTCGAGCACGGTCGGTTCATTGCCGTCGGTTCAATCGAAGAGGTACGCGCGGCCGTGGGTGGGGTTTCGAGCGGGGCAGGATCGCGAGAGGTCGTCGAGCTCGACCTCAAGGGGCGGTTCGTTGCGCCCGGTTTCATCGACTCGCACACGCACCTTGTCGGCTTCGGAGAGTCGCTCGGACGGGTGCAGCTCCGCGACTGCGCCTCGCTCGCCGAAATGCAGGAGCGCCTCGTCGCGGCGCGCGGTGCCGACCCGGAGGCCGCACGTGTGCTCGGGAGCGGTTGGCTCTTCGACGCGGTCGGGGGTGCGCAGCCGACTGCGGCGATGCTCGACGAGGTTTTGCCCGACGTGCCCGTGTACCTCGACGCGAACGACTTCCACTCGACCTGGGTGAACAGCGCCGCGCTACGGGAACTCGGCATCAACCGAGACACCCCCGATCCAGTCGGCGGCGAGGTTGTTCGCGACGCCGACGGCAACGCGACCGGCCTGCTGCTCGAGACCGCTGGAACCCAGTACGCGTGGGCGTTCCTCCGCTCGCAGAGCACCGAAGAAGACGTCATCGCCGCGCTCGATCGGGCGTTCGCGACTTACCTCGAGGCCGGGGTGACCGGCGCAACTGAGATGTCGCTCAACAGCGCCGAGGTCGAAGGGCTGCGCGCGATCGTCGCCCGCGACGGGCGGCTTCCATTTCCGATCACGGCGCACTGGATTCTCGAGCCGACTGGCGACACGGCTCGCGATGTCGAAGGCGCCGAGGGCATCGCCGAGCTGCGCGAGGAGATCGCTGCGGGCCCGGCAGCTGACTGGCTGCGCATCGCGGGAGTGAAGTTCATCATGGACGGCGTCATCGACGCATGCACGGCCACGATGATCGAGCCGTACGCGAACGGGAGCAACGCCGAACCGATCTGGACGTTCGAGCGGCTCCTTCCCGTCGCCGAGACTGCTGACCATGCCGGCTTGCAGATCGCAATGCATGCGATCGGCGACCGCACGAGCCAGATCGCCCTCGACGTCATCGAGCACTGCGTGCGGGTCAACGGACCGCGCAACCGTCGCCACCGTATCGAACATTTGGAGAGCGTTGCCGACGACACCATCATCCGCATGGCGGAACTCGGCGTGATCGCCTCGATGCAGCCCGTCCACTGCGATCCCGCCGTGCTCGACAATTGGAAGGCGCAGCTCGGCGACGAGCGACAGGAGCTCGGGTTCCCCTGGCACAAGTTCCGCGACGCGGGCGTCGCAGTGACGCTCGGCACCGACGCTCCGACCGCGCCGCACGAGGCCATACCGAACCTCTACATCGCGCTGACCGGAGCTTCCGTGCTCGCCCCCGAACGCGCCCCCTATCACCCCGAGCGCGCGTTCACGCCCGCCGAGGCACTCGCCGCGCTCACCGCCGGTGGGGCGTTCGCCGGGGAAATGGACGGTACGACGGGCCGAATTCGAGCGGGTCTCAACGCCAACTTCGTCGTGCTCGACGTGAACCCGCTCGAAACCGCCCCCGCGGCGCTGCTGGAGACGCGCGTGCACAGTACGACCGTGCTGGGCGAGGAACTGCACCGGGCGCGGTGATCGCGCAGGTCGACTAGCGGAGGTGCTCGATGTCTCCCGCTGAGACAGTGAGATCGCCGCCGGTCGGCAGGTCGACGACGAGGGATCCGTCCTCCGCGAGACGTGCCGCGCGCCCGTCCACGATCTCGTCGCCGGGGAGGTGCACACGCACCTCCGTGCCCAGCGTGAGCGAGTGCCGGGCCACCCGCGCCCGAGCAGCGGCAGGGTTGGCGGCGGCGAGCGCAGCGAGGCGCAAGAGCTCGGCGACGTAGTCGGCGAGCACGCGATCCGCCAGCTCCTGCCCCACAGGGTCCGCAAGAGTCTCAGCCCCGCCGACGTCGGCGCCTTCGGAGAGCAGCGAACCTGCCCGCTCGGTCGGCAGATCCCACTCCGGGATGAGGAGGTTGATGCCCGCGCCCACGATGATGGTGCGGCCGGCTTCGGCAGCAGCGCCGGCAGCCGCGCCGGTGCTTACATGCGCGGCACCGCTTGCGCGTACGCCATCGCTCGGCAGCATCTCGCACAGCAGACCGCACAGCTTCTTCCCGGGACGCCCGGCGATCGCGTCCTCCTCGTCGCGGACGTGCACGTCGTTCGGCCATTTCACGCCGACCCGCTTCGCTTCGCCCGCCATCGCGCTGTCACCGAACTCGGCGCCCGCCGATCCGCCGCCGGACTCGCTGATGGCGCCAGCAGCCGCCGTGAAGTGCGGTTGCAGTGCTGTCGCGAGTGCGGACCCCGCGAGCAACGGCAACCAGCTCGGAGCGAGCCCGCCCGCGCCGAATCCACGCACGAGCACCGATGTCGCGAGCGAAGTGTCGGGCGGCATGGCCCAGCCGCGGTCGAGGCGGCCCCTGCCGGCGGTCTGGTCGCTCGTCACGAGGAGCGTGCCGTTCGGCAGGTCGGGGCGCGACCGCACGAGCTCGCGGAGCTCTGCGTTCGTGGAGGGCGAGGAGTCGCGCCAAATCACCTCGGGGAGGCGCGCGCGGGAGCGGGGCAGGTGCATGCGGATCACGCTACCGCGTGCCTCCGACACTGATGCCTCGCAGCGAGGCACCAGCCCGAGGCGATCCGCGCAAGCCGTGGACCGTGTCGGTGGTGCGCAATACACTCCGAGTGTGGATCACACGACTTTCGGACTCCGTCGTCTCGGCTCGGGCCGGGGCTCCCGCCGCGCCAGAGCGCTGATCGCGGCTGCGTGCATCGCGATCCTGACCGCTGCTTGGTTTCTTGCGAACGCGGCGGTCGCATCGGGGCCGCTGGGGGCAACTCCCGCGCTCGCTGCCGGCCCGCGTCAGGCTACCGCAACCGCACTCGCTCCCGCCGTCGCGCCGGTCACGCTCAGCGACACCTTCGTGACCGATGATTCGGACGCGCTCACCGACGCCGAGGAGAACGACGCGAACGCGCGTCTGGCGGCAGCGAGCGAGGAGACCGGCCTCGACCTGTATGTGGTGTTCGTCGACGAGTTCACGAACCCGAACGACCGCATCGCCTGGGCGAACCAGACGGCCGACTTGAATGGCCTGGGCGATTCGCAGTACCTGCTCGCGGTCTCGACCGAGGGGCGGCAGTACTACATCTCGTCGCCGCTCAGCGGCACGCTGAGTGATAACGCGCTCGGGCGCATCGAGGAGCGGGTGCTCCCGGGCTTGCGAGAAGGCGACTACGCCGACGCGATCACCGCAGCGGCTGAGGGGCTCGAGGAGGAGCAGGCTGCTCCCGGGCGCAACACCGCGATCGGGGTCGGCATCGGGGCGGGTGTGCTCGGGATCGGCGCGGCCGCCTTCGGGCTCACGCGTGCCGCTCGGAAACGCCGTGAGAAGCAGGCGGTCGAGCAGGATCTCGCCGAGCTCTCGCGCACCGCGGGTTCCGCGCTCGTCGCCGCCGACGACGCCGTGAAGTCGAGCTCACAGGAGCTCGAGTTCGCGCGGGCGGAGTTCGGGGACGACGCGGTGAGCGAGTTCGCAGATGCGCTTGAGAAAGCCCGGGCGCAGTTGCTCGAGGCGTTCTCGCTGCAGCAGCAGCTCGACGACGCGGTTCCCGACACGGAGGCGCAAAGTCGCGAATGGCTGCAGCGGATCATCGAGCTTTGCGGTGGTGTCGACGAGACACTCGACGCCCAAGCCGAAGCGTTCGTGCAGTTGCGAGCGATCGAGCAGAACGCTCCGGCTGCGCTCGCGACGCTGAGCCAGCGCCGAGGCCGTGCCGACACCGCGCGGGCCGCGTCCGAGGCCGAGGTCACTCGGCTCTCGTCGAGCTATGCGCCGGAAGAACTCGCAGCGCTCGCAGGCGCAACGGAGCAGGCCGCATCGCTCCTCTCGTTCGCCGCCGAGCGCGAGACCGCGGCCTCTGCGGCACTTGGCGCAACGCCTCCCGACAATGGTGCGGCCGCTCTCGCGATCCGCGAGGCCGAGGCGTCGGTCGCGAGCGCCGAATCGCTCCAGCAGTCCATCACGACGCTCGGCACCGAGCTCGTGGGCCTCGAAACGCGGTGCCAAGAGCTCATCGCAGAACTCGAGTCCGACATCGCGTCCGCACGCTCTCTCCCGGATCCGGACGGGTCCGTTGCCGCAGCGATCGCCGAAACCGAGCAGCAGGTGGCCCGCGCGCGCGAAAACCTCTCGAGCGCCGCGCGCCGCCCCTCGCAAGCGGTGCAAGCGCTCGATGCCGCCAACACTCGCATAGACGGGGTCGTGCACGCGGCGCAGGAGACCGCGCGGGCGCGCGGTCTCCTCGAAGCCCAGTTCGCGCAGGCGGCCGAGCAGGTGCGGCAGGCCGAGACCTTCATCGACGCGCGGCGAGGGGCCATTGGCGCGACCGCGCGCACCCGGGCAAGCGAGGCGCGCGCCGCGCTCTCGCGGGCGGATGCGGCACGCGTCGCAGACCCTCGGGGTGCCCTCGGCGAAGCCCAGCGTGCTTCCGCCCTCGCGGCCGAATCGCTTTCGTACGCGCAGGCCGACCTATCCGGCTACGGCGGGTACGGAGGCGGCTACGGCAGCGGCTACAACGGAGGCTATCGCCAGGGCGGTCCGTCGGGCGGCGACCTCGGAGCGGTGCTCGGAGGCATCCTCGGCAGCGGCGGCTTCGGCGGATACGGCGGGTCCGGCGGCGGCTTCTGGGGCAGCGGCTCGGGAGGCTCGTGGGGTGGCGGATCCGCCCGCCGCTCTGGGGGCTCTTCGTGGGGCGGCTCGTCACGCCGGTCCGGTGGCTCGTCGCGCCGCTCGAGCGGCCGCTCGAGTCGCCGTGGGGGTGGTCGGTTCTAGCCTGATGATGATCGCCTCCCGCTGAACTCGCATTCGCCATCAAGGCTCGGTGCTTCCCCAGCACTTTTCCCTACACTCGATCCAAACCGCTCCGTCTTTACCTCGATCCACATCGCTCCGCCGAAAGGAATCTCTCATGTCGAAGCAGTCCATCCTCGGGCGCATCACTACGCTCGTTCGCGCAAACATCAACTCGATCCTCGACTCCGCCGAGGATCCGCAGAAGATGATTGACCAGCTCGTGCGCGACTACTCGAACAACATCTCTGATGCGGAGCAGGCGATCGCGGAGACGATCGGCAACCTGCGCCTGCTCGAGCAGGACTATGAGGAGGACGTGCGCACCGCCGCCGAGTGGAACCGCAAGGCGATCGCGGCGAGCGCGAAGGCTGACGAGATGCGAGCAGCGGGCAACACCGTCGACGCCGACAAGTTCGACAACCTGGCGAAGGTCGCGCTGCAGCGCCAGATCACCGAGGAGAACGAGGCACGCGCCGCCGAGCCCACGATCGCGTCGCAGCGCGAGGTCACCGAGAAGCTCAAGGCCGGGCTCAACGGCATGAAGGAGAAGCTGCAGCAGTTGCAGTCGAAGCGCGCGGAACTCATCGCGCGCGCCAAGACCGCCGAGGCTCAGAATCGCGTGGCCGATGCGGTGAAGTCGATCGACGTGCTCGATCCGACGAGCGACCTCGGCCGCTTCGAGGAGAAGATTCGTCGGCAGGAGGCGCTCGCGCGGGGCAAGCAGGAGATCGCCGCATCGACGCTCGATTCGCAGTTCAACGAGCTCGAGAATTTCGAGGCCGTCACCGAGGTCGAGGCGCGGCTCGCCGCGCTCAAGGCGGGCAACCCGCAGCAGGCGATCGGGCAGTAGCGGACGCTGAGGTCGCCGAGGCAGCAGCGGCCTCGGTAACCGCTCGGGCGACGGGGCTGAGGGCTCCGTCGCCCACGACGTATCAGTGCAGTACGAAGGAGCACCGTGGGATTCTGGGGACGCCGCGATCGCGAGGCGCAGGCGCAGCAGAGCGCGAATGACGAGAACCAGTCGCGCCGAGCGCGCAGCGCGCTTGTCGCCGCTGACGAGCGGATCCGCGCGACGAGCGACGAGCTCGCCTTTGCGACGGCCGAGTTAGGCGACGAGGCCACGACCGAGCTCCGCGTCGGGCTGGAATCCGTGCGTGAACACCTCGGCGAGGCGTTCCAGCTGCACCAGCTGAACCACGACCACATCCCCGACACCCCGGAAGAGCTCCGCACCCGCAATGCTCGCATCCTGCAGCTCTGCGAGTGGGCGGAGTCCGTGCTCGACGAGCGCACCGCGGCACTGCAGGCCCGCGTCGAGCGTGCGCGCCGTGCGCCCGAGATGGTGCAGCGCGTGCGCCAAGACGTCGCGGCGCTCCAGGCCCGGGTACCCGAGGCCCAAGAGGCGACCGCTCGCCTCGCCGCACGCTACAGCCCGTCCGCACTCCAGCGCGTGCGGCTCAGTTCCGAGGATGTTGAGCAGCTCCTGGACTTCGCGCTGCACTCGGCCGACCTCTCGGATCGGCGCCGCGCCGCCGGGGCGCTCGCCGATGCGAACCTCGCGCTCGAGACCGCCATCGAGACGGTGCGACGCGCAACATCGATCCTCGACAGCGTCGACACCTTCGAAATCGAGGCGCTGCGCGCGCAGAACACGCTCGCCGACGTCATCGAGGACTCGCGCGGCGACATCTCGGAAGCCCGAACCGAACCGCGCAATAACGCCGTCGAAGCGGCCGTGGAACGGCTCGAGGCGGCGCTCGCGGAGGTGAGCTCGGGCCGCCAGCGCGATCCGTTCGCGGATCTCGCGCTCGTCTCGAACGCGAACGCGGCGCTCGACGCAGCCCGGGCACGCGCCGCAAAGCCGATCCCGAGCGCGGAGCAGGTGCAGCACAGCATTTCTGCCGCGGATCACGCGATCGGTGTGGCCTCGAGCCTCATCGAGGGACACCGCGGATGGATCGGTGCCGATGCACGCACGCGCCTTGCCGAGGCGCGGCGGATCCGCACCGAAATCGCCGGAACTCCGGCGACCGAGGACAGCCGCGAAGAGGTCATGCGCCTCTCCCGCCGCTCGTCAGAGCTCGCCGACGAGGCGCTTCGGCTCGCCCAGCGCGACATCGATTCGTCCCGCCCCGACGGAGACGATTGGGGCGGCATGGGCGGAGGCGGCGGCTGGGGCGGACCCGGCGGCATGGGCGGCGGCTGGGGCGGTTCGCGCGGCGGGCAGGGCGGCGCGGGCGGCGTGCTCGGGCCGGTGATCGGGGGCGTGTTGCTCGGCGGTCTCCTCGGCGACATCTTCGATTAGAACGCCGCGGATCCCCTTCGTAGACATCCGACCAAGGAATCTTGATTCCGTTGGAGAGGTTGTTGGGGTTCACGGGAACCCCCCGCGCTAGGCTGGCATGCGTGACTGCAGAGAACATCGCGCCCGCGACGACCGCCGACCGCATCGCCGATCATCGCCG
The DNA here is from genome assembly GCF_037145615.1 of Leucobacter sp. USHLN153. Lineage (NCBI taxonomy): Bacteria > Bacillati > Actinomycetota > Actinomycetes > Micrococcales > Microbacteriaceae > Leucobacter > Leucobacter sp. USHLN153. Next base: position 195,381 of record NZ_JBBCXE010000004.1, on the reverse strand, counting down.
CAAGTATCAGGAGGCCGTGGGCGATCGCGACGCCTCCGCCGCCGCGAAGCAGCACCCGCGCGGAAAGATGACCGCGCGCGAGCGCATCGCGGCCCTCCTCGACGCCGGCTCCTTCGTCGAGTTCGACAAGTACGTCAAGCACCGCTCGCACGGCTTCGGCATGGAGAAGAGCCACCCCTTCGGCGACTCGGTCGTCACGGGTGCCGGCACGATCCACGGCCGCCAGGTGGTCGTGTACGCGCAGGACTTCACCACGTTCGGCGGCTCGCTCGGCGAGGTCGCGGGCGAGAAGATCGTGAAGGCGATGGAGTTCGCGCTGAAGACCGGCGCGCCCGTGCTCGGCATCCTCGACTCCGGCGGAGCGCGCATCCAGGAGGGCGTGGTCGCGCTCTCGAAGTACGCGAACATCTTCCGACTCAACACGATGTGCTCGGGTGTGATCCCCCAGATCTCGATCGTGATGGGCCCGTCCGCTGGCGGCGCCGTGTACTCCCCCGCGCTCACCGACTTCGTGATCATGGTCGACAAGACCAGCCACATGTTCGTCACCGGCCCGGACGTCATCAAGACGGTCACGGGCGAGGAGGTCGGCTTCGAGGAGCTCGGCGGCGCGCTCACGCACAATAAGACGAGCGGCGTTTCGCACTACCTCGCGAGCGACGAGCTCGACGCGCTCGACTACGCCCGCGCGCTCATCAGCTACCTCCCGGACAACAACCTTGCCGAGGCGCCGATCTACGACACGGACACCGCGCTCGAGATCACGGATGCCGACCGCCGGCTCAACACGCTGATCCCGGACAGCCCGAATCAGCCGTACGACATGCAGACGGTCATCGAGGCGATCCTCGACGGCGGCGACTTCCTCGAGGTGCAGCCGCTCTTCGCGCCGAACATGCTCATCGGCTTCGGCCGGGTCGAGGGCCGCACCGTCGGCATCGTCGCGAATCAGCCGAACCAAATGGCGGGCACGCTCAACATCGACGCCAGCGAGAAGGCCGCGCGCTTCGTGCGGTTCTGCGACGCGTTCTCGATCCCGATCCTCACCCTCGTCGACGTGCCCGGCTACCTGCCCGGCACCGACCAGGAGTTCCAGGGCGTGATCCGCCGCGGCGCGAAGCTGCTCTACGCATACGCCGAGGCCACCGTGCCGCTCGTCACGATCATCACGCGCAAGGCCTACGGCGGAGCGTACATCGTGATGGGCTCGAAGCAGATGGGCGCCGACTTCAACATCGCCTGGCCGACCGCCGAGATCGCGGTGATGGGCGGCGCGGGCGCCGTTAACATCTTGTACCGCAAGGAACTGGCCGCCGCTGCCGAGCGCGGGGACGACGTCGAGGCGCTGCGCGCAGAGCTCACGGCGAAGTACACCGCAGACGTCACCTCACCGTTCCTCGCGGCGGAGCGCGGCGAGCTCGATAACGTGCTCGAGCCGGCAGGATCGCGCCTCGCCGTGATCAAGGCCCTCCGTGGTCTCCGCGGCAAGCGCACCGAGCAGCCCGCCAAGAAGCACGGGAACATCCCCCTCTAGGGGCCGAGCATGGCGAAGCACGCAGCACAGAACGGCGACACCGGCGCAGAGCTGTCGAAGAGCGCAGCGGCCGCAGAGGTCGCAGCGCCCGACAGCTCGGCGATCCCGACCGCGCCGAACGATGCCCAGAGCGCCCTGCCGCCCGATGCCGCGGCCCGAGACGCCGCCAAGCGCGACGAGCTCGCGACCGACGAGGTGCTGCACGGCTCCGACATCCGCTTCATCACGCGCAACGTGAGCGATGCCGAGCGCGCTGCGGTCGTCGCCGTGCTCACCCAGGTGCGCGCGGAGGAGTCGCAGCAGGTGAAGCGCGTCGCCCGGCGCGATCGGGAGCCATGGGCGCGGTCGCAGCGGGTGCCCGAGGGCATCTTCGATCTGCTCGCGGAGGGCTAGTCGGCCGGTTGTAGGGTGACCGTATGCCCCGAACAGCCGCAGATGCCGAGCGCGAACTGCGCGAACTGCTCCGTCGATGCACCCGGGTCGCGTACCAGCCGCAGGGCGTGGAGGGTGCGAGGAGTCTCCGGCGAGCGGCGGTGCTGATCCTCTTCGGTGCGCTCGATCGCAGGCCAGCCGTGCAGGGCGTCGACACAGTCGCGCCCGAGCTGGACGTGCTGCTCACGCGGCGCGCGGACAGCATGCGGCATCACGCCGGTCAGATCGCGTTCCCGGGTGGGGGTGCAGAGGCGCAGGATCGCGACGCCGCCGACACAGCCCTGCGCGAGGCCGCCGAGGAGACCGGGGTCGACCCGGAGGGCGTCGAAGTGCTCGGCGAGCTGCCGCCGGTGCACATCCCGGTCAGCAACAACCTGGTCACCCCCGTGATCGGGTGGTGGTGCCGCCCGAGCGCGGTCGCCGCCGACCACGCGGAATCGGTGGAGGTGTTCCGCGCGCCCGTCGCGGAACTGCTCGACCCGGCCGCCCGCGGCACCTCCGTGTTGCGCGCCGGCGCCATGACCTACCGCGGGGCGGCATTCACGCTCGGCCCGCACCTGGGCGGCCACCTCGTGTGGGGCTTCACCGGCATGACGCTCGCGAGCCTCTTCGACGAGCTCGGCTGGGCCGTCCCCTGGGACACGTCACGCGAGCTCCCCGTCACGCGCTAGCCGCGCCTCTGGAAGGCTCCGATGCTCCCTCGCACCAAGCCCGTCAGACAGTGGATAACCCGTCAAGCGGGGCGACACGCCGCGAATCGACCCGCGCGAGCAGTTATCCACTGTCTGACGAGCGTGTGGCAGCGCAACGCAACGCAGCGTCCAGCAGAGCCCAGCCCCTACGCGTGGGTCGCGGCGTCGTCGGGGAAGACCGTAGTCGCGTCCCCGAGCTGCAGCGCCAGCGCGGTCGCCTGCGCGGCGTCCTCGAGGTTCAGCGCGCGGCGATACGCCATCTCCACGTTCCCCGCGACCACCGAGCAGCCGTGGTGCTGCATCACCACGCAGTCGTGGTCGCGCAGCGCCTCCGCGGCGGAGTCCGCGAGCTCGTCGGTGCCGTTGTGATAGAACGGCGTCACCGCGATCTCGCCGAGATAATACGCATGGTCGAGCGTGAGCCGGCGGATCGGCTTCCCGAGGCTCGCGAGCACCACGGCCGTGCGCGGGTGCAGGTGCAGCACGCATTCCGCGTCGGGTCGCGCGCGGTAGGCACGGTGGTGCAGTCGCCACTCGCTCGACGGCACCGGGCCCACGTCCACCGGGTCGCCGGTCTCATCAGCGTCCAGCGTGAGCAGCGCGAAGTCGTCGGGGGTGAGGCGATCCAGCCAGGTGCCCTTCGCCGTCACCAAGAACTCGCGCTCCGACACCCGCACGGAGAAATTACCGGCGCTCGCGAGCACGAGCCCACGCCCCACGGCGTCGCGCCCCACCTCGATCAGCTCGGCGACCAGACGCTCCCGGTCGCGGTGGTTCTCAGTCATGGGTCACTCCTCAGTTCGGGTACGGCGGCACATCAGGCCGATCAGGCGGCGGATCGCGGCCGCTCGACACTCCGCGCGCCCTGGGCCTCGCGGCGCACACTCACTGCACGGCTCCACCCTACGCTCGCAGTCATTGCTCGACGCCCGTCAGTGCGCGGTGCGTGGTCACGGCCTGCTGGTCGCTGAGCGAGGCGACATAGTCGAGGATCGCGCGCGTTCGGCCCTGTCGGCGCATGCCCGCCTCGCTCGTGTCACCCATCAGGAGTTCCGGGCGTTCGCGTCGCACGGCGAAGCCTTCCTCGGTCGCGGACTCGGCCCACTCGAGCAGGCGTCGCGGCGCGCGTCCTGCGTCATCGGGGTCCGCGAGCCACGCGTCGAAGCCGAGCACCAGCTCCTCCACCACTCGGGCCCGACCTCGCTGCGGCTGCCCGAGCTCCGGCCGCTCGAGCACGAAGTGGGCGTGCACGAACTTCAGCACCATCACCTCGTGCCACGCCTGCGTTCCGAGACGCACGTAACCGCTACGCACGTGCGGGCGCTCCTCGACGACGATCGAGGTGCGGAGATGATCGATCCAGCGGCGGGTGAAGTCGGAGACGCGGCGCTCACTCTCAATGCCGCCGTCATAAGGTGCGGCAAGCAGCGCCTCCCCCACTTCTTCGCTGACCCGGCTCACTGCGGCGCGGAAGGCGTCACGATCCGCGATCCACCCGTCTTTCGCATGCAGTCGGCGCCACAGCAGCTCGAGTGAGCGACCCGGCGTGCGCCACGTGGCCTCGAGCGCCTCGTCGGGCTCGGTGGCGAGCGCCCCGGAGCGGTCGAGCCAGGCGCGGAACTCGCCCGCGACCGAGGACTGCTGCAGCACCCCGGCGCGGGTGAAGTCGTCGAGGTCGTGCACGGCGTACGCGATGTCGTCGGCGAGGTCCATGACCGCGCACTCGACCGTCTGCATTCCCTGCGCGACGGCCGCGAACGGCGCGAGCGCGCTCTCCATCTCGGCGTAGTCGAGCGCGTAGACGGAGAACTTCTCGGCGCCGGCGTCCGCGTCGATGCCCACACCCCGCGGGCGATCGGGCGCGGGCACTGCTGCCTCCGAGACGCCCACCCAGGCTCCTCGCGTCCACGGATACTTGAGCGTCGCGGCTCGCGTGGCCGCCGTGAGGTTGAGCCCCGGGAAGTCGCGCCCGAGCGTGTCCAGCTGCGTGAGAATGCGGAAGCTCTGGGCGTTGCCCTCGAAGCCCTCGGCGAGCCCCAGCTGCTCGCGCGCGACCCGGTCGAGCACGCGCTCACCGAGGTGGCCGAACGGCGGGTGCCCGAGGTCGTGCGCGTGCGCGGCGGCCTGCGCGACGATCGTGTCGCAGCCCCCGAGTCGCGTGATGCTCGCCCCGACGGCGTCGTCCTCGACACGCTCTCCGCGCGCGAACGCCGCGTGCTGGGCCGCGCGCCCCGCCAGTTGCGCCGCGATCACGCGCGCGACCGCGCTCACCTTGAGCGAGTGGGTCAGGCGGTTGTGCATGACGGGCCCGACGCCCGACTGCGGCACGACCTGCGTCACGTCGGAGAGGCGCGCGAAGTACGAGGAGAAGCGGATCCGCTCGAGATCGACGCGGTACTCCTGCGGCTCGACCGCGGTCGCCGCGCCGGGGAGACCCTCGATCTCCGCGGGCCACTGCGAGTCGGAGATACCAGCAGGCCGGTGCTGCGACGAGACATGCTCGACGAAGCTCCGAGCCTCCCGGCCCGCGGCCGATCCGCCGGCGACGCCTGTATCTCGCGCGCCGCCACCGCGCTCGCTCGCGCGCGCGACGCCCAGCGCCTCACCGACCTCGGCCCCGACCCCAACCCCGGCGTCAACCTCGGCCTCGAGCCCACCCTCCCTGACCTGCATGCCCCTTATTCAAGCACGGGCCGCGCCGGTACACTGAGCGCAACGGTCAGAGGAGGGGCGATGAGCGGAAACCGCACGCGTGCTGAGAACGTACCGGCCATCGAGCGCGCAACCGGCCGGGAGTGGGAGGCCTGGGTCGCCCTCTTCGAGGCGCAGGGCGCCGCGACCCTCCCCCACGCGGAGATCGCGAAGATCGCTCGCGCGGCGGTGCCCGACGACCTCTACAACCCCGACTGGTGGGCGCAGGCCGTCGCGATCGCGTACGAACAGCACGCGGGCCTCCGCGTGCCAGGCCAGTCGTCCAGCGGAACCTTCCGCGTCAGCGCGAGCCGCACCCTCACGCTCGACCGCGACACCGCGATCGAAGCGTGGGTAACGGCTCACGGTGGCATCGCCGAACACCTCGGGCACGCGGCGGGCGATCCGCGACCCTCTCGCACCGAGAAGCGGAGCTTCTGGCGGTTCTCGCTCGACGGCGCCGGTCGGGTCGAGATTTCGGCGACGCCGAAGGACGCGCAGAAGACGATCCTCGCGGTGAGTCAGGACGGCCTCGCAGACGGCGACCGCATCGAGGAGTGGCGCGAGCACTGGAAATCGCTGCTGAGCGCGCTGTGATCCGCCCGCCAGCCCGCTCCCACTCCTTCTCAACCATCATTCCCGCGCAGCCCGCACTCTCGCCGCAGCGCACCCCCGACCGAAAGCAGGCCGCATGACCGCCGAACGCATCGGCATCGTCTGGAACCCATCGAAGGTGTCCGAGCGCGAGCTGCGCTCCGAGTGGGAGGCCGCGGCCTCTCGCGTGCCCGGCCCCGCCCCCGAGGTGCTCTGGTTCGAGACGTCGGCGGAGGACGCCGGGCTCAGCGCGACCGCCGAGGCCGTCACGCGAGGCTGCGACGTCGTCGTGGCCGCGGGCGGAGACGGCACGATCCGCGCGGTGGCCGAGGCGCTGGGCGATTCGGGATCACCCGCCGCCGAGCTCGGCGTTGCGCCCCTGGGAACCGGAAACCTCTTGGCCCGCAATGTCGGCATCCCGATCGGCAACCCGCGCGCCGCCTTCGCTCGCGTGCTCACCCAGCACGCGACGCCGCTCGACCTCGGGCGCGTGCGGTTCCGGCGCGCCGACGGCACGGAGCAGCAGCACGGCTTCGTCGTGATGGTGGGCTTCGGCATCGATGCCCAGATGATCATCGAAACCGACGATGACCTCAAGGCCCGGGCCGGCTGGCTCGCATACGTCGAGTCGCTCGGGCGCGCGGCGGCGAGCGCAGAGGTCGTGAAGTTCGCCATGACGCTCGACGACCAGGAGACCGTGACGGAGGAGGCGCACACGGTGCTCATCGCGAACTGCGGTGATATTCAGGGCGGGATCACCCTGGTGCCGGACGCCACCCCCGACGACGGGGAGCTCGACCTCCTCGTGCTCCGCGCAAACGACGCGGCGGCTTGGCTCGACACGATGCGCAACTTCGTCTGGCAGAACGGGCTGAAGCGCATGATTACGCGCGCGGACACCGCGGAGAGCACGGAGTCGACGGATCACCTGCGCGCGACGAAGGTCTCGTTCGAGCTTCCGACGCCGACCGTGTTCGAGATCGACGGCGACGAGGTCGGCGAGGTGACCGCGTTCACGGTCGAGGTGCTGCCCGGGGCGTTGCGGTTGCGCTGACGCCGGCATCCGGCGCGGTCACGCGGACGCTGCCACGCCGACGCCGCGGCCCCGACGACCCCGCTCAGGCCCGGCTCGATCCGCTACCCGTCCGCGAGCTCCTGAGCGGCCTTCGACAGCTTGCGCACCCGGGCCCGCCTGCGCCTGCGCGCTGGAATCATCGACCGCATCTCCTCGAGCTTCCCGAAGCAGAGTAGGCGGTCGTCGGCCTCGAGCACGATGTTCTTCCGCGGGTTCGGGATCACCTGGACGCCGCGATGCAGCGTGAGCACGGTGACGTCGCGATCCCACAGCCCGAGTTCGCCGAGGGTCTGTCCGACATATTCCGATCCGTGCATAGTGAGCTCGGCGACGCCGTACGCGGTCGAGACGCTGAGCCGCTGCCGTACGTCGATCTCGGGGAAGTTCACCTGATTGCCGATGAAGTCGATGATCGCGCCCGCGATATCGAGGCCCGTCGCGCTCTCGATGCCCTGCAGGCCCGGGGAGGAATTGACCTCCATGACGAGCGGTCCCTCATCGCCCTCGAGCATGTCGACGCCGGCGACCCGCAGCCCCATGATCTGCGCCGCCCGCACCGCCGTCTGCTCGTAGACGGGGTCGAGCTGCACCGCCTCGACGGTGCCGCCCCGGTGCACGTTCGAACGGAACTCGTCGCCCGCCGCCGTGCGCCGCATCGCCGCCACCACGCGATCACCGATGACGAGCGCGCGCACGTCGCGCCCGCGGCTCTCCGAGACGAAGCGCTGGATCAGCACGTTCTGCCGCGTCGAGTGCAGCGTCTCGATGATCGCCTCGGCGACCTTCACCTGCGGGGCGAGGATCACGCCGATGCCCTGCGTGCCCTCGAGCAGCTTGATGACGACCGGGGCCCCGCCGACGCTCTCGATCGCCGGCCGCACGTCCGCACGATTGCGCACGAACGCTGTCGCAGGCATGTCGATGTTGTGGCGGGAGAGGATCTGGATCGCGCGCAGCTTGTCGCGTGCGTTCGCGATGCCGTTCGACGTGTTGGGCGTGTAGACGTCCATCTGCTCGAACTGGCGCACGACCGCGGTACCGAAATAACTGATGGAACTGCCGATTCGCGGCAGGATCGCGTCGTAATCGCTCAGCGGTTTGCCACGGTAGAGCAGGTCGGGCTCATCCCCCGCGAGGTCGATCGCGAATCGCAGCGTGTTGAGCACGCGCACCGTGTGTCCGCGCTCGAGCGCCGCAGCCTCGAGCCGCTGCGTGGAATACGCGTGTGGAGCGCGCGAAAGAATCGCCAGTTTCACTGTGATTTCCTGCCAAGATAGGAGCCGTGAGCGTACCCGACCATTCAAGCACCCTGACGGGGTGGCGTGAATGGGTTCGCCTGACCGGAATCGGCGTGCCGTGGATCAAAGCGAAGATCGACACCGGCGCGCAGACCTCGGCGCTGCACGCGACCGAGATCGAGGAGTTCGATCGCTCGGGCGAGCCCTGGGTGCGTTTCCTCGTGCAGCCGTGGCAGGTCGACGACGAAGACGCGGTCGCGGTCGAGCTTCCCGTGCACGACCGCCGCACCGTGCGCAGCTCGTCGGGGCACGCGCAGCTCCGGCCGGTGGTGATGATGCGGATCGGGCTCGCGGGCCGGGGGATCACCGCCGAGGTCACGCTGACGGATCGCGAGGAGATGGGGTTCCGCATGCTCATCGGCCGCGAGGCGTTGCGACAGGGCTTCGTGGTCGATCCCGCAGCGTCGTACGTCGGGGGCAAGCCCGTGCGGCAGATCCGCCGCCGCAACCGGGGTATTGCCTGAGCCGCGGCTCGCTCCACCACAACTGACGCCGCCGCGCCACCGTCTATTTGCACCTCGAACGCACTACTACTCTGTTGCCATGAGCGCGAGCAACATCGATCTGATTCCGGCAGGCACGGTTTTCAGCGCAGTGGACATCATTCACTACGCCGATCCCGACATGCGCGACCTCGACCAGGCGATCGCCGAGGCGGATCTGCTGGTCACCGTGCCGCACGCGACCGCAGCGATCCCGGAGGAGCTCGCTGAGTTTCTTGCTCCCGAGCTCACGCGCCGCATGCAGTTCGATTTCTCCGACGCGGGTGCGGCTTCGGTGGCGATTCGCTGGGCGCAGATCGACCCCCGCGTCGTCGTCGTGGTGAACCCCCATTCCCGGCTCGTTCGTGACCCGAACCGGCCGATGCCCGTGGACCTGCGCGGCGACCTGGGGCGCGCGTTCGAGCGCGTGCGGGCAGCGGGAGCTTCGGGAGGCTCAGACTCACAACCCGTCGACCTCTCCGGGGTCGACGCCGTGCGCCCCGTGTCGTTCTCGAATGTGCCGATCCTGCGGGCGCCCGAGAGCGACGAGCAACTCGACCGGCTCGCGCACGCGCTGCTCTCCGTCGCGGAGGGTGGTGTCGATATCTATGAGGCGACGTGCGTCGAGCTCACCCGCCGCTTCATTGAGCACGCCAAGCAGGAGGGCGGAGCCTTCACCCGCCTCTCCTTCCACGACTCCGCGAACGCTCGGCTCACGCCCGCCGGTGCGATCGAGGAGATTCGAGACGACGAACACCTCATGCCCGCCGTGGTCACGCTCTCGAATCGCGGCGATGCGCACGGAGAGCAGCGCGATCCCTCCAAGCCTCTGACGATGCCGGCCGAAGCTCTCCGTCGGCTCGCTGCGGCCCACCGGGCCGGATTCGAGGTGAGCGCTCCCGAGGCCGTGCTGCTGAACCAGCCCTACCGGGGAGGCGATGAGATCGTCGCAGCGGCTGCGCACTTCCATTCGGTGGCGGATCGGGCCGCGGAGGCGGGCGAGCGGCTCGTTCTGGGGGCCGTGCAGGCCGAATTCTCGCGGGACTACGTGCTCGGGCCCGGGGCGCTCGAGGAGCTGCGAGCGGCGGGCACGTCGTGGGTCGACGAGGATCGCGAGCGGATCGACATCATCGCGTACGCGTCCAAGCGCGCGTGGGACGAGTTCCGCGACGAGGCGTAGGCGAGGATCGACGGACGAGAAGGTGTAGAGCATCGAGCGCTCAGAGTAGGGTTCGGCGCTCGAGGCGTCACTGCCCCAAGCCCCTAGCAAGCCACGCTACTTCTCCTCCGCGCTACTCCTCGTCTGCTGCCTTGTGCAGGGTGCCGACGGACTGACCGTCTCCGTTGATCACCGAGAGCGCGTCGCCGCTGAATTCCAGCTCTCGGACTCCGCGCAGCCAGTCATCGACGCCCGGGCACGCCCTGAGGGTCGATACGAATGGTTCGAGCGCGACCCTATCCCCATCGATCTTGTAGGTCGTCGAGATGCCATTGCATCCGTCGCTCCCTTGCACCTTGCCATCTTCGGTGAAGGTGAGATGCGGGTTCCCCTTCTCGTCGGACTTCCACGTCCCGATGAGATCCGCCTGTCCTATCGACACCGTTCCACCCTTCTCGCTCTCGCTCGCGCTCTTCCCCGAGCCCGCTTCTCCGACTTCGCCAGCAGCGGAGCACCCGCTCAGCAGCATCGCCGCCCCCAGCAGGGCTACCGCCGCGAACCTTCGTCCCCTCGCGTCACTCATCACGCTCCCTCCCCTTCGGATACCGGCATCGTATCCTTCGTCGGTGAGAGGGCATCCAGCGCGTACCGCACGTGAGACGGCGTAATACTGCACTGCGTCGCACTTCACAGCTCCCTCACCTCTTGCGTGCGGTCAACATTCAGGTTAGGTTTGCCGAGGCCCCGTTGTGTCGGACAGGGAAGCTCACGCAGGGGACGCGCGAGCACCCGACAGGAACCATCCGAATGTTCGATTCGTCGGTTGGCCACTGTCAATTCACGAGTCCACGGGGGAAAACACGTGACACAACGTCGTCCGATCGCGCTTGGCGCGGCAATCACCATAGGCTTCGGCAGCCTCTTCATCTCAGCTCCTGCATTCGCAGATGACGAAACGCCGACTACTGATCAGCAGGAGGTGCTCGAGGCGCCCGCTGAGGAAACCTCGGTGCCCGAAGAGGCTCCCGACGAAGCTGCGGAAGCACTCGAAGACGCTGGCGTTGAGGTCGTCGCTCTCGGTGTTGATGGCGACGGAGTCCCCGTGGTCGTTCAGACGGAGGGGAGCGAAACCGGTGCAGAAGTAGATGCTGCGATTGAGGCATATGCCGCCCAACTCGGAGCGCCCAGTGCCAACGTACAGACCGTCTCGTCGGCACCCGTCGCGTACGCAGCGACCGACGTAGTTGGCGGCGCTGGCTACCTCGCATTTGAGGGCGAAGAAGGTGTGAGCTTTTGCTCCATCGGATTCTCAGCTTGGAGTCCCGAGGGCGAGCCCGCACTGCTGAGCGCTGGTCACTGCACGGACGACGGGGCATACAGCGGGACGGCTCTCGTCAAGCCCTCTGTTCAGCCTGCGGTGACCGGAGACCTGCCGGGAACGGGTAACGAGCAGAACGGTACCGGCATGCTCGGTGAGTTCGGGTTCTCTCAGTTCGGTGGAACCAATAATTCCGACGCGGACCTCAGTGTTAGCGAACCTGTGCCTGACCCTGAGGGCACTGACGTCTCGATTATCGAGAACATCGGATCGCAGTTTGATCTTCGCCCGGAAATTACCGATTGGTCGACAGCAGAGGACGATGACCTCGCTGCAAAGACCATTGCTATCAAGAGTGTCAAGACGACCGACCCGACGGAGGGCTCGGCGGTATCGAAGAGCGGTCGCACTACCGGATACACCAGCGGCACCGTTGGAGCGCTCGTTGATGGCTGGTCCATCATCACGACACCGGACGGAGATCCGCGGTGGGTTCGCGGATTCCAAAGCGACGTTCTTGCCGCGCCTGGCGACTCGGGTGGAGCAGTGTTCCAGGGAAACAGCGCTATCGGCGTAATTAGCGGCGGTAGCCCCGCTTCGGGCGACATCCCCCAGTTCACCTGGACGGCTTCGCTGAAGCACATCTTGCCTCACATTCCGGGCTACGAAGTCGCGCTCGACATCGATGAGCCGACGGTCGACACCGACCTCAGCGAGGCAATCGACGGCGGCAGCGAGATCGTCGTGAGCGCGCCGAGCAACGCGACCCGCCTCTCGGTCGGTACCCAGAACTCAGGTGACTCGGTACCGGTGGAAAACGGTAAGGCAACGTTCAAGGTCTCTGACATTCCCGGTCAGCACACGCTCTACTTGACCGCAACCAATAGCTTGAGCCACTCCGAAACTGTCGAGGTCGACTTCACGGTCCAGCTCGGTGCTCCGAAGGTCAAGGACGTCGACACGACAGATAGTGATGTCACCCTCACCGGAACCGGCGTTGCCGGCGCAGACATCACCGCCGAGTTCAATGGCGACACCTTTACCGCGATGGTCGGCCAGGACAGCAAGTGGGAGATCGAGCTCTCCGATGTCGAGATCGGCGAGTACGACGTCAGCGTTCGCCAGGAGTTCGAGGGCAACACCTCGGATGCGGCGACGGGCAAGGTCATCGTGCGCCCCACGCCGGTCACCGATCTCTCGATCGAGAACGGCACCACCTACGAGGCTGAGAAGGCCCCGTCGGAGCTCTCGGGACGCGGCCTGAATGGTGCGGACGTCACGGTTCTGCTGAACGGCGAGGACATTACGGCTCAGGCCGGGGGCGCGAGCGACAACATCGGTGCGCTCGCGGTCGCGGTGGAGGACGAGGCTTGGACCGCAAGCTTCGGGGCTCAGCTCGGTGCGGGCTCCTATGCACTCGAGGTCACGCAGGCCGTCAACGGCATTAGCTCCGCTCCGGTGAGCATCGTCTTCAATGTCGCGGTTCCCACTGTGGATCCGGTCGCTCCCGTGACTCCGACGGACCCGGGCGCGGGTGCTGATCCGACGCAGCCTGCAGCCCCGGGTGACGCAGGCGCGGGCGGAGCGGATCTTCCCGTAACGGGCTTTGACGCCGGCCTGATGCTGCCGCTTGGTCTCTCGGCTCTGGCCATGCTGATCATCGGCGGGGCTGCGATTCTCGTCGCCCAGCGTCGATTCGGCACCAACCACTCCGAGTAACCTCGGCAGCGCTCATCCAGCGCGTTCAGCACGATGGGCCTCGATCCTCGGATCGGGGCCCATCGTCGTGTGTGGCCCGACACGAGAGAAACCATTCGCAGCCTCTCGCACGATCTACTGCTTTTCGTAGCCGATTCCCGTACGTGAGTGATGTCCGTCGAACGCTTTACGACGTGCACGCTCTAATTCAGAGTTGCCGTACCGTGTCCTGACTTGAAACCCGCTCGCCTCTCCTGAGCGCACCTACGTTTGACGAGGCCCCTGGTGTCGGACCAGGGTGCTCGCGCGGGGGAACGCGCAAGCATCCGTCGTTCATTCGTCCGTGTCTCACGGTGGCCAACGATGACCACCTACGAATACTCGGGAGAAGACACGTGACGAAATCTCGTCCCGTCGCGCTCGGCGCGGCAGCGATTCTCGGGCTCGGCAGTCTCTTCGTCGCCACACCGGCGATGGCGGAGGACACGAGCGCGCAAGATCCGACCATTCAAGACGTGCAAGATCTGGGCCTCACCGCAGACGACGCGATTGCCATTGCGGCCGAGTCGCTCGAAACGACGCCCGAGGGCGTCGAGCAGCAGATTGCGGCGGAAGAGATCCTCGTCGCATCCACAGGGCACGTCGCCTTCATCGACCCGGCACCGGCTCATGTGCAGGAGGAGGCCGGCAGTTCGTTCACCGCCAGCGAAGCACTCTCCGGTAAGACGCCGACTGGTGGATCCCTTCCGGGCGCTCCCGTCACGCTCTACATTGACTTCGACGGCGAGACCGTCGAGCGATCGGGCTGGAACTTCGACAGCTTCGGTTTCGGTCAGGTCGTCGAAGCGAGCTACTCGCTCGACGGCGCCCCGAGCGTCGACCAGGAGGAGGTATGGGCACGCGTCGCGGAAGACTACGCGCCCTTCAACGTCAACGTGACGACAGCGGATCCGGGCGCGGACGCGCTCTTCAAGACGTCCGCCTCTGATAAGACCTATGGTTCCCATGTGGTCGTCACGGACAGCACCCCGGCGTTCGGCGCGGGATCGGGCGGCATCGCGTTTCTCGGCGGCACCGGCTCCGAGTACCTCTCCCCCGCCTTCGCCTTTACGCAGGGCGTCGGCGACGGCGCGGAACAGATCGCCGACGTCGTGTCGCACGAGGCCGGCCACAACTTCGGGCTCGACCACGATGGTTACGGGAGCAACGAGTACTACGCGCCGAACGGCGGACTGTGGGGCCCGATCATGGGTGCACCCTATAGCTCCCCGCTCTCACAGTGGTCGATCGGCGATTACGCGAGCTCGACCAACACCGAGGATGATCTCGCAATCATTACCGATCGTGATGCCGCGGAAGAAACGTTTATCGGCTTGCGCTTCGACAATGGCGAGTTCTTCATGGGATCGTCGGTCTGCAATCCGAACGGGGTAGACCTCACGAACCCGAAAGATGGCGACGTCGTGTACGAGCCCACCGGCATCGATTGCGACACGTACGGCGATCGGCTCACCATCGACTACGACTTCCTCGACCGCGCCGACTTCATCGCCGACGACCACGGTGATGACGCGGCAAAGGCAAGCGAGCTGGACAACTCGAACGACACCTTCTCGCTCGACGGCACTGTCAGCACCACCGCCGACGCCGACGTCTTCGCGCTGAAAACGCTCGGCGGCACGCTCGAAGCGACCGTCGATGTCGCCGAGATCGGTCCGAACCTCGACACGAAACTCACGCTTACCGACGCGTCGGGCACGGAGCTCGCCGCAGATGCTCCCACGACCACGGTCGTCGCGGGCATTGCAGAGGGACTCGACTCTTCCATCACGGTTCAGGTCGATGCCGGCATCTATTACCTCGCGGTCGAAGGCGTCGGCCTCGGCGATCCGAGCAGCGCGACCGCAACTGAGGCGAACGAGTACAGCGACTACGGCAGCCTCGGTAACTACACGATCTGGGGCCAGGCACCGGCATTCGACCCGGCTCCCATCGCGATCGATTCCCCGTCAGACGGCGCGGAGATCGCAGCGGGCGGCGCGAGCGTCGAGGTGACCGGCACGGCCGAGGCGGACGCCAAGGTCACCGTCAAGGCGAACGGCCAGACCGTCACCACCACTGCTTCTGCAACGGGCGAGTGGACCGTCACCATCACGGCAGCTGACGCGGGCGAGACTGAGATCGTCGCGTCGGAGACGGTCGCCGGGATCACGGTCGAGGCCACCGATTCAGTGACCGTGGTTGCCCCGGTGAATGCTCCCGAAATCACGCAGCCTTCGTCCGAAGCAGAGACCGCGGCTACGCCGACGTTCTCGGGCACCGGCCTCGTGGGTGCCGAGGTGGCAGTAACCGTCGTCGACGCCTCCGGCAAGGAGGTCGTCATCACCACGACGGTTGATGCCGATGGCACGTGGTCCATCGCGTTGACCGACGCACTCGTCGCGGGAGACTACACGGCGACCGCCGAGCAGACCATCAACGGTGTCACTTCACAATCATCCGCGCAGACCACGTTCTCGGTCGTCGTTCCTGAAGAGCCCGTTGCCGACGCGGAGGGCACCTCGGGTTCGGATAGCAACGGCGCAGCGCGCAGCGGCGGCAACGGCACCGCAGGTACGGGCGGCAACAGCACCGCAGGCGGCAACAGCACCGCAGCCGGCAACAGCACCGCAGGCGGCAACGGCTCAGGCGGCTCGGGCGACAACGGCACCGCGAGCTCCAGTGCCGCGGGCCACGTGAATGCCGGGGCAGTCACCACCGGAGACACGGGCGCGAAGAACGCGACCCCGGATGAGGGGGGTCTGCTCGCTTCGACCGGTCTCGGCTCCGACTTCGCGCCGATGATTGTGCTGACCTCGCTCGCGCTCGTCATCGCGGGTGGCGTGTATGCTGCCGGAACGGTCCGCCAGCGCAAGCGCACGGAGGCCTAAGCGGCCGGACCGATTACATGGTTACGCACAGATGGGGCGGGGTTCACTACGAACCCCGCCCCATCTGTGTTTTCACCCGCACGACCTGCAAGGAAGCGTAGCTCGCGCTGTGACGACGAGGCGACTCTTCTCGCCCGCTACCTCCGTGCAAGCTCCGCGCGGGCCGCGGCGAGTGCCTCCTCGGTCGCCGCGTAACAGTGCTCGGCCGCGGGGAAGGCGCCCGAGCGCACCTCCTCGGCGTAGGCGCTGACCGCTTCGGCCGCAGCGTCGGCTAGCGCGGCGTACCGCTTCACGAACTTCGCCGTATGCCCCTCCGTGATGCCCAACAGGTCGTTGAGCACGAGCACCTGACCGCTCGCGGCTCCCGCGCCGATCCCGATGGTCGGAATGTGCAGCTCTTGCCGAAGCAACTGCGTGATCTCCGTAGGCACCGCCTCGATCACCACGCAGAAGGCGCCCGCCTCCTGCACGCCGCGCGCCTCGCGCACGAGGCGAGCGGCCGTCTCGGCGGTGCGACCCTGGGCGCGGAACCCTCCGAGCGCGGTCGCCGTCTGCGGCGTCAGCCCGAGGTGCGCCACCACGGGCACACCGGCCGCGACGATCGCGCGTATGCGACTGAGACGGGGTGCGGATCCGCCCTCGAGCTTCACCGCGTCAGCGCCTGCCTCCTTGACGAAGCGAATCGCGGTCTCCACCGCCTGCGCGTCGGACAACTCGGTGCTGCCGAACGGCACATCGCACACGAGGAACGCGGTCTCAGTGCCACGCCGCACCGCGCGGGCCAGCACGAGCATCTCGTCGGTCGAGACGGGAACGGTCGAGTCGTAGCCGAGCACCACCTGCGCGCCGGAGTCTCCGACGAGCACCATGTCGACGCCGGCGCGCTCGGCAGCGCGCGCCCCCGGGTAGTCGTACGCCGTCACCATGACGATGGGATCTCCCGCGGCGTGCTTCTCGGCGAGCGCCGGGATCGAAATCTTCGACATGTCACTTCTCCTCGGGGTCGAGCTGCGCTTCAGCGCCGGGCAGGGTCAGCAGCGTGTTGTCGATCAGCCGCACTTCGCCCACGCGCGCGGCAATCGCGAGCAAGACCGGTTGATCGACGACGTCGACGGGTTCGAGGGCGTGCGTGTCGACGCAGGCGACGTACTCGGGTTCGATGCCCGCCGCCGAGAGTACGGCCGCGGCGCGGGCGTGCAGGGCCGCGGTGCTCGTCTCCCCCAGCGCCAGCGCCGCTTCGGCAGCCTCGAGTGCGCGCGGGATCGCGAGAGCCCGCGCGCGATCCGCATCGCTCAATCGCACGTTGCGACTCGACTTCGCGAGGCCGTCGGAATCGCGCACCGTGGGGCATGAGACGATCTCGACCGGCAGACCGAGATCGGTGACCATGCGGCGCACCACGAGGAGCTGTTGCGCATCCTTCTGACCGAAGTACGCGGCGTCGGGATCGGCGGCGATGAGCAGCTTGGAGACCACCGTCGCGACGCCGTCGAAGTGCTGCGGGCCGCGCCCGGCTGCCTCGAGCGTCTCGGTGAGCGAGCCGCCGACGTGCACGTTCGTCGCGAAGCCCTCGGGATACAGTTCGCTCGCTGCGGGGGCGAAGATGACGTCGACGCCCGCCGACTCGGCGAGCGCGGCGTCGGCTTCCTCCTGGCGCGGGTACCCGTCGAGGTCGGAGGCCTCGGTGAACTGCTTCGGGTTGACGAAGATCGACATCACGACGAAATCGACATCGCGCTGCGCGGCCCGCACGAGCGAAATGTGCCCCTCGTGCAGCGCGCCCATCGTCGGCACCAGCCCGACACGAGCCGAACCGCCTGCGCGGGCGCCTCGCACCTGCTCGCGCAGCTCGCGCACCGTGCGCACGATCTTCATGTCGACTCCTCCGTGGCCGGTGAACCGGTCTGCCCCGACTCACTCGGGAGCGCTGTGCTCCCGCCTCGCGCGGCCAGGTCACGACTGGCCGCCACCATCGCATCGTACAGCGAGAGCGACGACGGTATCCGCTCAGCCACCGCTTTACGTTGGCGCGCGATCGTGGCCTCGTCGCCCCGTGCCACGGGGCCGGTCAGGGCGCGCTCCGCGCCGAGCCGCTCCCAGTTGGCGAGCGCCCCCGCGGCGAGTGGAGCCAGGGCCTCGCGGGGCACGCCGGCCGTCGCCGCGAGCTGCTCCGCGGCACCCTCGAGCACAACGAGGAAGTTCGCCGCTATGGATGCCGCAGCGTGGTACGCCGCGCGATCCGCATCGTTCACACGGAACGTGCGGAGGCCGAGGAGCGCCGCAAGGCCTTCGGCCGCTTCGCGCGCTCGGTCGCTCGTTCCGTCGACGGCCGCCCACGCGCCCTCGAAGCGCGTGCCCGGCCCGGTCGCGGAGAGCAGCGGGTGCAGGCTGAAGGCCTCGTGCGGCTCCAGGGGCGCGAGCGGGGTCGCGCCCGAGAGGTGGCCGACGAGGGGGCCGCCGGCGCTGGCCGGCTTGGCCGGGATGCGCGCGGCGGCTTCGGCGATTGCGGCGTCGGGAACGGCGAGGAGCACGACGTCCGGGGATCCGCCCCCGTCACCGACCGACCCTGCGCCGCCAGCCTCGCGACCCGCAAGCGGCAGCACCTCGGCCCCGGCGGCACGCAGCGCGTGGTCGAGCGCGGTGCCCATGCGGCCCTTGCCGACGATCTGGACCCGCATGGCGCCGCTACAGCTCGAGCCCGTACAGATTCGGTTCGGGAGCGAGCACGAGGCCGAACTCCTGCTGCACCCGCTGCACGACGAAGCGCGCGAGCTCAGCGACGTCCCCAGCGGACGCGCCGCCGCGGTTCGTGATCGCGAGCGTGTGCTTCGACGAGATCGCGGCGCCGGAGCCCGGCAGACGGAAGCCGCGCTGCACGCCCGAGTGCTCGATGAGCCAAGCCGCGGAGAGCTTCACGCGGCCCTCGGAAGCGGGGTTCGGCACGCGCAGCGGATACCCCGCCGCAATCTCCTCGAACGTCGTGACCTCGGGCTCAGGCTCGACGACCTCCATCGGAAAGCGCGGCGCGTTCTCGGGGAGGCTTCGCGCAAAGCTCTCGGACACGATGGGGTTGGTGAAGAACGATCCCGAGCTCCAGCTGTCGCGGTCGTCGGGATCGAGCACCATGCCCTTCGATGCACGCAGCCGCAGCACCGAATCGCGCACCTGGCGTATCGGCACACGGTCCCCCAGCTCCACGTCGAGGGCCCGCGCGAGCTGTGCGTAGGCTATGGGCTCGGAGAGCGCATCGGGTGCCGCGTGTGCGCGCTGCGCCCGCACCTCCTCGCCCGCCGTGAGCACGAGATCGATCGATACAACGACGCCCTCGAGGCCGCGCTTGATGGCGGAGTCGCGGTACCCGAGCTCGAGCTCCTCCGCGGAGATCCGCCGCAGTTCGCCGCTCGCCGCGTCGAGAAATTCGATCGAGTGCAGCACGTCCGAGAGCTCCTGGCCGTACGCGCCGATGTTCTGCACCGGCGCCGCGCCCGCCGCACCCGGGATGCCCGAGAGCGCCTCGATGCCCGACCAGCCCTGCTCCACGGCCGCAGCGACGAGGTCGTCCCAATCGTGGCCGGCCTGCACACGGAGGCGGATCCGCCCCGCGGGCAGCGAGTCGTCGTCAACCGGGGTCATCCCCGTCGACCGCACGAGCAGAACCGTGCCGGGGAAGCCCTCGTCACTCATCACCGTGTTCGATCCGCCGCCGAGGAGCAGCCACGGTTCGCCCTCGCTCCAGAGCTCCCGAGCCAGCGACACGAGTTCGTCGGCGTCGTGCGCGACGAGCAAGCGCTCAGCCGGGCCGCCGACGCGCATGGTGGTGAGCCGTGAGATCGGCGTGCCGTCGCCCGTCTGGTCGGGTTCGATGCTGGGCAGGGTCACGCGAAGGCCGCCACGAGCTGGGCCTTTCCGAGCACGGTCGCCCCGTCGAAGACCACCTTGAGATCGATGCGTGCCGTGCGGGCCTCCGCGTCGAGAGCGCCGATCGTCGCGGTGACCGAGACGCGGGCGCCCTCGGCGGCGTCGACGGGAACCGGCCGGGTGAAGCGCGACTGGAAATCTCGCACGCTGCCTGCGGTGCCGAGCCAGTCGGTCGCGACCGAGCCCGCCACGCCCATCGTGAGCATCCCGTGCGCGAGCACGCCCGGGAGCCCCACCGAGGCCGCGATGTCGTCGCGATAGTGAATCGGGTTGAAGTCGCCCGAGGCGCCTGCGTATCGCACGAGACGATCGCGGGTGAGGGTGAGCTCGCGCTCCGCGACGACATCGCCGACGGTGAGCTCTGCAAAGTTCGGGGCGGTCATGCCTGGTCCTCCTCTTCCGCGGCGCGCACCACGAGCGTCGAGATCGCGGTGACGACGTGCTCGCCTGCAACGTCGACGATCGCGCTCGACGCGGTCACCATGGAGTGGCCGCCGAGCTGCTTCACGGCGGCGATCGTCAGGGTCGCCGTGAGCTCGTCTCCCGCGACGATCGGGCGCGTGTAGGTGAAGCGCTGATCGCCGTGCACCACGCGAGAGAAGTCGACACCCGCCTCCGGGTCGGCGAGCAGCTGGGCGAGGGTCGCCTCCTGCACCACGACAGCGAAGGTCGGAGGCGCAACGACGTCGGCGAAGCCGGCAGCGCGGGCCGCGTCGGGATCGAGGTGGAGCGGCGACTCGCTCAGCACCGCGCGAGCGAACTCGCGCACCTTCTCACGACCGACGAGGTACGGCGCGGTCGACGGATATACCCGGCCTTGGATCTCTGCATTCACCACCCTGCCAGTGTACCGACGGCCTTTCCGGGCGCGGTCAGAGAAGTCGGGCCGGTCTGTGTTGTTACAAAGCCTGACGAGCTGTGGCGCACGAGGCTCAGGGGACGATGCCGCTGCGGATGCCGCCGCTGTGGCCATCGGTAACGTTTCCGAAAAAGGTTTGTGCGATATATCCAAGGGATGACGCGGCCGCTCCAATAGGCTGTACCTCATGTCGCGCATTCGTAAAGTGCTCATCGCCAACCGCGGTGAGATCGCCGTCCGCATTATCCGAGCTGCAGCAGACAGCGGAATCGCTTCGGTCGCGGTGTACGCCGATCAGGATCGCGATGCGCTTCACGCGCAGCTCGCCGACGAGGCCTACGCGCTGAACGGCACCACGAGCGCCGACACCTACCTCGTCATCGAGAAGATCCTCGCGGTCGCCCGTCGCTCGGGCGCCGACGCGGTGCACCCCGGCTATGGCTTCCTCGCCGAGAACGCAGAGTTCGCCCGCGCCGTGATGGCGGCCGGCCTCATCTGGATCGGCCCCGGCCCCGACGCGATCGAGCGTCTCGGCGACAAGGTCTCCGCGCGCCACGTCGCAGAGAAGGTCGGCGCCCCGCTGGCCGCCGGCACGAGCGACCCGGTGCAGAACGCAGACGAGGTGCTCGAGTTCGCCGATGAGGTCGGTCTCCCGATCGCCATCAAGGCGGCATTCGGCGGCGGCGGTCGTGGCCTGAAGGTCGCGTACGAGCGCGAGGAGGTCGCTGAGCTCTTCGAGTCCGCGACCCGTGAGGCCGTTGCAGCGTTCGGCCGCGGTGAGTGCTTCGTCGAGAAGTACCTCGAAAAGCCGCGTCACGTCGAGACGCAGTGCCTCGCCGATCAGCACGGCAATGTCGTCGTCGTTTCGACCCGCGACTGCTCGCTGCAGCGTCGGCACCAGAAGCTCGTTGAGGAGGCCCCCGCGCCGTTCCTCACCGACGAGCAGAACGAAAAGCTCTACGCCGCGTCGAAGGCGATCCTCAAGGAGGTCGGCTACGTCGGCGCCGGCACCTGCGAGTTCCTCGTGGCGAAGGACGGCACCGTGTCGTTCCTCGAGGTCAACACGCGACTCCAGGTCGAGCACCCCGTGTCCGAGGAGGTCACGGGCATCGACCTCGTCCGCGAGCAGTTTCGCATCGCCGAGGGCGGCGTGATCGAATACGGCGATCCCAAGCCGCGCGGGCACTCGTTCGAGTTCCGACTGAACGGTGAGGATCCGGGCAACGGCTTCCTCCCCGCGCCCGGGCCGGTCTCGCTCTTCAAGCCCGCTGCCGGGCCGGGCGTGCGCGTCGACACGGGTGTGGCGTCGGGCGACGTGGTCTCCGGCTCGTTCGACTCGATGCTCGGAAAGCTGATCGTCACCGGGTCCTCCCGCGAGGAAGCGCTCGAGCGCTCGCGCCGCGCCCTCGACGAGTTCGAGATCCAGGGGCTGCCGACCGTGCTGCCGTTCCACCGCAAGATCGTGCGCGACCCCGCGTTCACCGCGCCCGACGGCCACTTCGGCGTCTACACCCTGTGGATCGAGAGCGAGTTCGAGAACGACATCGAGCCCTGGGAGGGCGAGGTGCCCCCGATCGCGCAGGATCCGAAGCGCCGCACCGTGACCGTCGAGGTCGAGGGCCGTCGCGTCGAGGTGACGATGCCCGCGACGCTGCTGCCGCTCGTCGACCAGGAGGTCACGCGAGGCCCCGCGCCGCGCCGTGCGAAGGGCGCGGGCATCACGGGCGCCGCGGGAGACAGTGTCAGCGCGCCCATGCAGGCGACGGTCGTCAAGCTCGCGGTCGAGGAGGGCCAGGAGGTCGCCGAGGGCGAGCTGCTCGTCGTGCTCGAGGCCATGAAGATGGAGCAGTCCATTTACGCGCACCGCTCGGGCGTCGTCGCTGGCGTCGATGCGCCGGTCGGGCAGACCGTGCCGAGCGGGCACCTGCTGCTCTCGATCGTCGACGCGGAGTAGTCGCCACGGGCGACCCGCGCCCCCTCCCCGCCGAGATCGACTCCGATCGCTGAGTTCGACTCCGAATGCTCGCATTTCGTGGTCGAACTCGGTAACGGGAGTCGATCCCGGTGCGGGTAGGATCGGCGCGGCACGCGCACGGGCAGGATCAGCGCGGGAGCGCCTCCACGCGCAGCGCCGCCTGCTCGGCGTCCGTGAGCGCGGCACCCGTCTCGAACGCGAGATACCCCTGCGGTCGCCCCTGCACCGCCCGGATGTCGCTCTTGAGCACGCGGAAATCAGGGGCGACATCGGCGACCGCCGCGATCCCCGTCGCGGAGGTGCCGTCAAGGCGCGCCACGTACCGGTGCGCGCCGATCCACTCCATGTCATCGACCGCGGCGGCGATGTCGGCGAGCCGGTCGCGCCGCGCCGCGCGCACGAAGTCGGCGGTGATCGCGTGGCGAGGCTCGCTGAAAAGGCGCCACGTCGGGCCCTCCTCGACCACGCGTCCACCGTCCACGATCGCGACCGCGTCGGCGATCTCCTCGACCACTGACATCTCATGCGTGATGAGCACCACGGTGACGCCGCGCTCCCGGTTGATGCGGCGGATGAGCGCGAGAATCGACCGGGTCGTCTCGGGGTCGAGCGCTGAAGTGGCCTCATCGGAGAGCAGGATCTCGGGGTCGTGTACCAGGGCCCGCGCGATGGCGACCCGCTGCTTCTGACCGCCGGACAGGCTGGCCGGGAAGGCGTGCGCGTGATCCTCAAGCCCGACGAGCGTCACGAGCTCGGCGACGCGACGATCGATCTCCGCCTCCGCGACCCCCGCAAGCCGGAGCGGCAGCGCCGCGTTCTGCCACACCGACTTCGACGCCATGAGGCTGAAGTGCTGGAAGATCATTCCGGTCTTGCGGCGATGCGCCGCAAGGGCCGATCCGGTTGAGCCGTCCACGCGCAGCCCGTCGATGAGCACCTCGCCGGCGTCGGGCTCGGCGAGGAGGTTGATCGTGCGCAGCAGCGTGGACTTTCCCGCGCCGCTTCGACCGATGACGCCGAAGATCGAGCCACCGGGTATCTCGAGGTCGACGCCATCGAGCGCGTGAAAATCTTCTCTGCCGCGGCGTCGGTACGTCTTCCGCACGCCGCGCAGCGAGATGGTCCCGCGGGCGGGTTCCACGCCCCCGGCACCCTCCGCAGAACCCGCGGATCCCGTAGATCCCTGAGAAGCCGCCGAACCCGCAGAAGCCGCCGGAGCCTCAGAAGGCGACATCGATGGAACCCTCGTACTCGCTCTCGATGAAGTCCCGCACGGTGTCGGACTGCAGCGCCTCGTCGAGCGCCTTGATCCGCGGATCGTCCACGAGCTCCGGTCGGGTCACGAGGTACTCCGCGTACTTCTCGTTGCCCGCGTCGGTGAAGATCGCACTGAGCGGATCGAGCCCCACGTCGAGCGCGTAGTTCGAGAAGACGAAGGCGACGTCGACCTGGTCGATCGAGCGCGCGAGCGACGCACCCTCGAGCTCGACGATGTCGAGATTGCGCGGGTTCTCGGCGATGTCGCCCACCGTCGATGCGGTGTCGCCGGGGTTCGCGAGCGTGATGAGCCCCTCCTGCTCAAGCAGGGTGAGCGCTCGGCCCACGTTCACCGGGTCGTTCGGAATCGCGACCTTCGACCCTTCGGTGACCTCGTCGAGGCTGTCGAACTTCTCGGAGAACGCGCCGAAGGGCTCGATGTGCACGGGAACGGTCGGCTGAAGGTCGGCGCCGCTCTCCTCGTTGTAGTTGTCGAGGAACGGAAGGTACTGGTAGTAATTCGCGTCGAGCTCGCCTTCCGTGAGCTGCGCATTCGGCTGAATGAAGTCCTGGAAGACCACGATGTCGAGGTCGATCCCCTGCTCGGCGAGCAGGGGCTTCACCTGCTCGAGAATCTCGGCGTGCGGCACGGGAGTCGCACCCACCACGAGCTTCTGGCGCTCCGAGGCGGCCCCGCCGCGCTGGGCGAAGATCGTCACGATCACGATCGCCACCACCGCGACGGCAGCAATGGCTGCCGCGATGATGATGCCGCGCTTCTTCGTCGCGCCTCTGCGGGCCGCCGCGTCCGCGATCAGCGACTGCGCGGCGCTGCTGCCAGGGCCTGGGGTGTTGCTCGTCATGTCGGTGTCTCCTCGAAGTCTCGGTCGGGCTCCGGTGCCCGGGGTGCGCCACGAGAAGGCTCTCGGTCGCGTGCACTGCATGCATCGTACGAGCGACGATCCCGGCACCGCACCGCCCGCGGTAATGCTGCGCAACAAAGGCGGCGGGCGCTGATCGATTCGTGAAGATGGACACCATGGATCGCTACCTTCCGAACGTTTCGTGGCCCGAGGTCGCCTCGGCGCTCGGCGAGACCGTCACGATGCTGGTCGTCTCACTCGCCTGCACCGTTGTGCTCGCCCTCCCGCTCGGGATCCTCATGTATCTCAGTGGCCGGGGCCACATCCGTAGCAACGCCCTCGTGCACGGCGTCCTCTCTACCGTCGTGAACATCGTGCGATCCGTCCCGTTCATCATCGTGATGATCGCGGTGCTGCCGCTCACGGCGCTCATCACCGGCACGACCCTCGGCGTCGCGGGCGCGATCCCACCGATGGTGATCGCGGCGACCCCGTTTCTCGCCCGCCTCGTCGAGCTCGCGCTGCGGGAGGTGGATCACAGTCTGATCGAGTGCGGTCAGTCGATGGCCGCGTCCACCCGCCAGATCGTGCAGCACATCCTGCTCCCCGAGGCGCGCCCCGCACTCCTCGCGGGCGTCACCGTCACTGCGATCGCGCTCATCGACTACACGGCGATGTCGGGCGTGCTCGGCGGCGGTGGCCTCGGCGACCTCGCGATCCGCTACGGCTATCAGCGCTTCCAGACCGACGTCATGATCGTCACGGTCGTGCTGCAGATCATCCTCGTTCAGGGCATCCAGCTGCTCGGAGATTGGTCGGTGCGTCGCTTCAGCCGCAGCCGAGTGACATAAGGGCGGCGGATCGCGCGGGAGGTCTGTCGGCCCAGCGTTTCACGCGCGGGCATGGCACACCGCCGCGCCGTCGAGCCGGGGCGGATCGGGCGGCCCCGGCAAGCGGCCCCGCGATCAGGCGCCCGGAATACGCACCTGCGCGGCAGGGTGGTCGGTCGCGGGACGCGGGGCCGATCCGCCCAGCTTCTCGCGAAGGGTGCCCGGCGCATATTCCCGCTTGAAGCGACCGCGCGACTGCAGCTCGGGCACCAGGTGCTCGACGATGCCGCGCAGCGTCTCGGGCTGGGAAACCGCGGCGAGGTTGAAGCCCGAGACCCCCGTCTCCTCGACGATCTCCTCGATGGCGTCGGCCACCGTCGAAGCGGACCCGACGATCGCCGGGCCGTCGCCGCCGATGCGGGCGTAGTCCGCGATCTCCCTCGGCGTCCACGCCCGGGAAGGGTCAGCGTCCGTGAATGCGGCGAGCGCGGACTGGATCGCGTTGCTGCTGTGCCCGGTGAGCGGTGCATCGGGGTCCAGCTGGGAGAAGTCGACGCCCGTCCACCCCGACATGAGCGTGAGCGCTCCCTCGGGCGAGGCGACGTCGAGGTACTCCTCGAAGAGCTGCTGCGCGTGCGCGTCGGTGTCGGAGACGATGACCGTGAGCTGGTTGAGCACCGGGGGCGTCCGGTCCCGACCGGCCTCTGCAGCCGCATCGCGCACCGCCTGCACCTGCTTCCGCAGCACCGTTCGGGTCGGCGCCGCCACGAAGACGTGCTCCGCGTGGCGCGCGGCAAAGCGCACGCCGCGAGACGAGGCGCCCGCCTGGTAAATGACGGGTGTGCGCTGCGGAGACGGCTCCGCGAGGTGGAAACCGGGCACGGAGAAGAACTCCCCCTGGTGCGCGATGGGATGCACGCGTTCGGGATCCGCAAACACGCCCGTGGCCGCGTCAGCGACGATCGCGTCGTCATCCCAGCTCCGCTGCCACAGTTTGTAGCAGACCTCGAGGTACTCCTCGGCGATGTCGTAGCGACGGTCGTGCGACACCTGCGCCTCGAGCCCGACGTTGCGCGCCCCCGATCCGAGGTACGAGGTGACGACGTTCCATCCGACGCGGCCACCGGTCAGATGGTCGAGCGTCGACATGCGCCGCGCGAACGGGAACGGATGCTCGAACGACGTCGAGGCCGTCACCCCGAAGCCGATGTTCTCGGTGACGGAGGCGAGCGCGGGTACGAGCTGCAGCGGATCGTTCACCGGCACCTGCACCCCACCGCGGAGGGCCGCTTCGGGGTTGCCACCGTAGACGTCGTAGGTGCCGAGGACGTCGGCGAAAAAGATCGCGTCGAGCAGCCCGGCCTCGGCCGTGCGTGCAATGTCGAGCCAGTACGGCAGCTCGGTGTAGCGGCGGCTCTGGTCGCTCGGGTGCCGCCACAGCCCGGGCGAGAGATGCCCCACCGTGTTCATGGTGAAGAGGTTCAAGTGGATGCGCTGCGCGTCATCGCGCGTGGGTTCGGTGCTCATGCTGGTCGCTTCCGTCGGTGTGTGGATCGGGCCGTCCGGTCAGATCCAGGAGTGGCGCGCGGGCAGCGTGCCGTTCAGCGCGTAATCGCCGATCGCGTAGGGCTTCCAGCGCACGGGATCGTGCAGCGTGTGCACTCGCGCGTTGCGCCAGAAGCGGTCGAGCCCCTTCGCGCCGAGCGTCGACCGTGCCCCGCCCAGCTCGAGCAGACGCGATGACGCCTCGAGCGAGACCTCGGTGGTGAGCACCTTCGCGCGGGCGACCGAGATGGAGGCCGCCGCGACGTTCTGCTCGTCGGGCGCGGGCTTCGCCGCGTCGATCGCGTGAGCCGACTCGCGGGTGAGGGCCTCGGCCGCGCGGATGTCGATGTCGAGTCGCCCGATGATGTTCAGGGTGAGCGGATCCTTCGTCGCCGAATCGACGCCGGAGTCAATCCAGGGTCGCGCCGCCCGGGTCGCCTCGAGCGTTTCGCGGAACGCGCCGCGCGCGATCCCGAGATCGATGGCGGCCGTCGTGATCTGCGCGAGCGGGCCGGCGATGGTCGGCTCGTCGTACTCGCGGTACATCGGGAACACGCGATCGGCGGGAAGTCGCAGGTCTTCGAGCACGACCGACCCGCTCGACGTGGCGCGCTGCCCGAAACTCGACCAGTCGTCGACGACGGTCAGCCCCGAAGCGTCGCGCTCGGCGAAGACGAGCAGCTCGCGGCCGTCCTCATCGACGGCGAGCACGGGGATCCAGTGCGCGTACTTCGAGCCAGTCGAGTAGAACTTGCGGCCGTTGACCACGACCTCGTCGCCGTCGTGCACGAGCTTCGTCTGCAGATCGCCCACGTTCTTGCCGCCGAGCTCGCTGAACGCGTTCGCGAAGCGCTTGCCCTCGAGCACGAGGCCGAAGAAGAAGTCGTGCTGCGCGGGGGTGCCGCTGAGGCGGATGTCCTCTACGAGACAGAAGTGGTTTTGCGGAATCTGCGCGAGCGATCCATCGGCCTCCGCGACGATGGCGATGACCTCAGCGAGGGTCTCCGTCGACACCTCAGCGCCACCGTGGCTCTGCGGAATCGTAATCGCCCAGAGTCCGCGCTGCGAGAACTCATCGACGATGTCCTGCGGAATGACGCGCTCCGCGTCGATCGCGGCCGCGCGTTCGAGCACCGAGTCCCTGAACTCCACGGCCTGCTGGATGGCCTCCTCGTCCGTGCGGATCACGTGGGCGGGTGACGTCATCATTACTCTCTTTCGGGGTCTGCGAGCGGTTCAGGTGTGCGGTCGGTTCAGGTGTGCGGTCCCGTGGATGCGGGGGCGGGGGCGCGGTCGTCCCCACTCTAGGTTTGGAGCGGCCAGGCGCTCTGGTCGCAGCGGTGTTTGTTACGCACTGTGTCTGGCCGGCCGCGCTCTCTGGCCCCGGGAATAGCGCGGGATCGGGGGAGGTTGCACTCCGCATGACTGCCACCCCGCTCTCGATCCTGGACCTGGCCACCGTCGAAGCGAACGGCACCATAGCTGACGCGTTCCATCACTCCGTGGAGATGGCGCAGCTCGCGGAGACCGGCGGGTACACCCGCATCTGGTACGCCGAGCATCACAACATGCCCTCGATCGCGTCGAGCGCAACTTCGGTGCTCATTGCGCACATCGCGGCCCACACGCAGACCATCGGCCTCGGCTCGGGCGGCGTCATGCTGCCGAACCACTCGCCGCTCGTCATCGCGGAGCAGTTCGGCACCCTCGCGGAGCTGCACCCCGGCCGGATCCACCTCGGCCTCGGGCGCGCGCCCGGCACCGACGGCGCGACGTTCCGCGCGCTGCGCCGCACTTATGAGGCCGCCGACAACTTCCCGGCCGATGTCGCCGAGCTGCAGAAGTACCTCTCCGACGAGCTGCCGCGGAAGGCTGTCAACGCGTACCCGGGGCGCGGCACGCGCGTGCCGATTACGATCCTCGGCTCGAGCCTCTTCGGGGCGAGCCTCGCCGCGCAGTACGGCCTGCCCTACTCCTTCGCCTCGCACTTCGCACCGCAGGCACTGAAGTCGGCGATCCAGCACTACCGCAGCCACTACGTGCCGAGCGAGGCGCACCCCGAGCCCTACGCGAGCGCGGGCGTCAATGTCGCGGCCGCCGACACCGACGCCGAGGCGGAGGCGCTGTTCGCGCGGACCGAGGTTAACCGCGTCCGCCAGTTCCTGTCGCGGGGGCGCGAGGAAGAGCTCAACTTCGACGAGGCGTCGCAGCTCGTCGACACCCCGGCCGGCCGCGAGATCCGCGGAATGATGCAGTACACCGCGATCGGCGGGCCGACGCGGGTGCGCGAGGAGCTCGAGGCGTTCGCGAAATTCGCGGACGTCGACGAGCTGGTCACGGTGCACGCGGCGCCCACGCGCGCCGAGCAGCTCGAGTCCGTGCGGCTCACCGCGCAGGCGTAGCCGCCGCCGCGCGGCTTTTTCTGCGCCGAGATCGACTCCCATTCACCAGGTCGACCCCGAAATCCCGCGCACGGCAGTCGATCTCGCTGCGAGGGCGCGGTCTCGGCGAGAGGCGCGGGCGCGGGACGGCGGATCGCGGTCAGTACGTCGCAGCCGCGCGTGCGACGCGCTCCCGCAGCTCCACCGCGTCGGTCTCGACGGCCCACGCGGTCACGTCACTGATGTAATTGGTGAACACCGGGTGCGAGAAGTCGGACGGGTTGTTGATGTACACGCCCACCCCGTCAATTGCAACGAAGATGCGGATGCAGGCCGCGAGCGTATCGGCGCAGGCGAACTCCCCCGCCTCGACCCCGCTGTTCAGCAGGTCCACGAGGAGCTGCCGGTCGAGGCTTTCCTGATACGCGAGCGAGAGCGCGAGCTGCGTGTTGAAACGCGCGAAGTTGCGGGCGTTGAGCCACAAGCGCGTCAGGGCGACCCCGTCGGCATTTTCGACGCGAGCAATGAATGATGCGAGCCGGTCGAGCGGGGCCCCGTCGCCGGCGAAGAGCCGGGCCCGCTCACGCGTCATCGCCGAGTCGAACGCACTCACGATCAGCGCATCGACCGACGGAAAGTAGTGATTGATCAGGCTCGGCCGCACCCCGAGCGGCTCTGCGACCGAGCGGAGCGTCACCCGCTCGAGACCCTCCGAGAGCGCGATCCGCGCGGCCTGCGCGAGAATCTCTTCTCGCCGCTCGGCCGGTAATTTCCGCTCGCGCTTCTGCGCAACCATGGTCATCCTCCGTCTTGTTGTATGCTCAAACAATAAGCTATTGACTACGAAGTCAATAGCGCAGATACTGGGCACATCGGCACTGAGTTCGTCGCCGATCGAAAGGAATTTCAATGTCGAAATCACTCCGCGGAGGGGAAGCGCCGCCGCTTGAAGCCACACGGGTCGAAACCCGCGGCATCGACCTCGTCGGTGACGAGGAGCGCCATGGCCGCGCACGCGACCTCTTCTCCGTCTGGGCGGCGCCGAACGTCAGCGTCCTGAACTTCACGGTGGGCGCGACGCTCACCCTGCTTCTCGGCCTCGAGATCTGGCAGGCGCTGCTCGTCATCGTTGCCTCCCAACTCCTCTGGATCTTTCCGGGCATCATCGCGGTGAGCGGCCCGGCCGCCGGTACTTCAGGCTCGGTCATTCAGCGCGCTATCTACGGTATCCGTGGAAATAGGATCGTGATCGCGTTTTTCGGTTGGTTCATCTCCGGCGTCTTCCTCGCCCTCAACTGGGTCGCGTCCTCCTTCATGGGCGCCGAGCTCATGGTGCGGTGGGGCTTCCCGAACCACACCGCCGCCCTGGTGATCGTCTCCATCGTCGTCTCCGCGATCACCGTGCTCGTCGCGGTCTACGGGCACGGCATGATCATCCGCGCCTACGGCTACATCACCATCGCGCTCGCGATCGTCTTCATCCTCGTGACGCTGTTCGTCGGCCCCTCGCTCGACTGGGGCTTCACGCAGCCCGAGCCGCTCTCTGGTCTCCCGCTCTGGTCGAGCATTACGATCGGCTTCGCGATCCTCGCCTCGACGCCCCTCTCCTACTCGAACAGCGCGGACCTCGCGCGGTACCTCCCCCGCTCCACGAAGCCGAGCAGCATCATCCTCGCGACTTCGCTGGGTGGCGCGATTCCGAGCATTCTGTTCGTCGGTGTGGGCGCGCTCCTGGGCAGCGCGGTGTCGGCCGACGACGTCTCGCTCGGCATCGAGTACGTGCTGCTCGACATGCTTCCCGTGTGGCTCGGGCCCCTCTTCGTGCTCGCGGTTATCGTGAACACCGTCGCGCTGAACGGCATGACGACTTACACCGCGAGCATGGCGCTGCAGTCGATCGGCATCCCGATCAAGCGCGTGCCCTCAGCCGTGGTCATCGGCGTGCTCGGCACTATCTTCACCATGGTGCTGGTGCTGTCGACGAGCCTCCTCGGCGCGGTCAATCTCATGCTGCAATTCCTCCTCATCATTTCGGCTCCGACGATGGCGGTCTACGCTGCCGACATCATCTTGCGTCGGAACCGCTACGACGGGATCGAGCTCTTCGACGAGCGCCCCGGAGCTCCGTTCTGGTACCACGCCGGCTACGGGTGGACGGGCCTCACGGCCGCAGTCGCGGGCGGGATCGCCTCGGCGCTCTTCATCTCGACCGACCTGTGGACCGGACCGCTCGCCGTGAGCGTCGGTCACCTCGACCTCTCCGCGCCCGCAGGCATGCTCGTGAGCGCGATCTGGTACGTCATCGGCTTCCGCATCACCCGACGCAGCGTCGCTTCGTGAACGATCCCGCGCTCGATCCCTTTTCCGATCCGCAAGCAGCGGTTGCGTCCCCGACGAGGGCTCCGTCGCAGACCGCCTCATGGCGCCCGCTGCCGGGGCGACTTCCCGCGCTCGACGACTGGCAGGATCCACCCGTCAACCGATGGGCCTTTACCCATCTGAGCGAGATCGTGGCGACGGCGACCATCTCGCGGGAGCTGAGCCCGCATCGGGCTACGACGAATCTCGGTGCCCTCGCAGAGCGGATCCCCGACCTCGAGGCACGACTTGAAGCGACGTACACCGACGCTTTCCTGGTCGTGCAGCAGGATCACGTGGTCGCCGAATACCGCCGAGCCGGAGTGCGAGCGACCGACCGGCATCTACTCATGAGCGTCTCGAAGTCGCTCTGCGGTCTCGTCGCCGGCACCCTGGTCGGTGAGGGGCGGATCGACCCCACCGCCCAAGTGGTGACGTACCTGCCCGAGCTCAGCGGGAGCGCCTACGACGGCCCGACCGTGCAGCAGCTGCTCAACATGGAGATCGAGGTCGAGTACTCCGAGAACTACGTCGACCCGACCTCGGAAGTGCAGACGCACGATCGCTCCTCGGGATGGCGCACACCGCTGCCGGGAGACCCCGCAAACGATTACGCGTTCCTTCCGACGCTCCGGGGAAGCGGTGCGACCGGGCGCTTCCAGTACTGCTCCGCGAACACTGACGTGCTCGCATGGATCATCGAGCGCGTGAGCGGGCTGCGCTATGTCGACGCGCTCTCGGAGCACCTGTGGTCGAGGCTCGGCGCTGATCACGATGCGACGATCACGATCGACCGCACGGGGTTTGGTTACGCGAACGCCGGCGTCTCGTGCACCGCGCGGGATCTGGCGCGTATCGGCCAGGCGATGCTGCGCGACGGCGAAGCGCCCGGGGGCAGGATCGCCCCGCCTGAATGGGTCGCAGCGATCTTGGCGGGTGGGAGCCGTGACGCCATGCAGTACGCAGGGTGGATCGGCCAGTTCCCGAACGGCAGCTACACCCGGCAGTGGTGGTGCACGGGGAACGAGCGCGGCAATGTGAGCGCGATCGGCATCCACGGGCAGAACCTGTGGCTCGATCCCGCATCCGACTCGGTGATCGTGAAGCTCTCATCCTGGCCGCTGCCAGATGAGAACGCCTCGCACAGGGAGCAGAACGAGCTGCTGCTCGACATCTCGCGCACTCTATCGGCACCCGGCAGCTAGACGCGCGGGCTTTCGCTGCGCGAAAGCCCGCGTAGCCCGACTTCTGCGCGCCCGAGGCCCAGCAAGAATCGAGCTCTCGCTCGATCTCGGGCCTCGGGTCCGAGGGCCCCAGTGCCCCAGTGCCCCAGTGCCCGAGACGAGAGGCGCGAGGCCCGAGGCCCGGGACGCGAGGAACGAGACCCGAGGCACGGGACGCGAGACTATTGCGAAGTCGCCGATCTGCAGCTCGTCAGCCTTCGTCAGAGGGAGACGCGCACCGCGAGAGCGCCCGCGCGAAGCGGCGATCAGCGCTCAGCTTCTGCGGCGCCGAGCCGATCGGCCAGACGCTCGTCAAGCCGTCCGAGCGCCGCACGCAGCGCGAACACGATGGTACCGAAGCCCGATTGCCCAGAGTTCTGCTCGAACAGCTCCGCGACCTCCTCGACCGCGGCCGCATACTCCTCGCGCGCAGTGTCGAGCTCAACGCCCGTATTCCAGGCGCGGATGTACTCCGCGAGTGCGGACAGCGCCCGACTCAGCGAATCGAGTGCGTCGGCCGGAATCTCCACCGCGACGGGTTCCTGCCAGATCGCGCCCCCGAGCGCATCCGAGATGTCGGCGAGCCGCAATCCGATGTACCGCAGCACCCCGACATCGGCGTCATCGTCGCTCGCGTCGTAGCGCCGCCACATGGCTCGCGGGTTCGCTCGCCCGCTCTCCCGCGCCTCCTGCACCATCGCCTCCGCCTCATCGACGAAGCGCTGCCGACGGCGCGAATCGTCGAGCCAGTCCGCGCGATCCGGAGGCCATTCGGCCTGCAGCACGGACGCGAGACCGTCGGCGGCCTCAGCGAAATCTCCCTTGAGATCAGCGACTCGAGCCCGGGCATACCCGTACGCGAGCGGAGGAACGAATACCAGGTTCACGAAGGTCCCGACCGCGAGACCGATGCCGAACTGCACGACGTAGCCCAGCACGTACGATTCGGGGTCACCAGCACCCAGGATCACCACGAACACGCCCGCGATCGCGACGTACACGCGACCCTCGCCAAGGCGGCGGATCCCCCCGATGATTACTCCGAGCCCGGCGGCAATCGGGGCCCGCGCGTACCACGGCCACTCCAGCGCGACCAGCGACCATCCGATCACGAGGCCGATCGCGATTCCTGAGATGAGTTCCGCGCTCGTTCGGATCGAGCTCACGACCGTGGGGGCGACACCGAGGAGCGCCCCAAGCGGCGCGTAGTACGCGTAGTCCTCGATCGGCGCCGGGAGCAGGCGCCCGAGGAGCCAGGCCGCGGTAACGCCGATCGCGGCCTTCAGCGCGAGGAGCAGACGATAGCGGGTGAGGATCGGCCGCAACAGGTTCCACACCCGGCGCGTGCCTCTCGTCAGGGTGCGCTCTCGCTCCCCATCTCGTTCCTCAGTCTGGCTCACAGCGTCGAGTCTGGGGCGCGCGAGCAGCGTGCACCAGGGGTTTGGTGCGCGGGTAGCAGAAGTGCTAGCGCTTCAGTTCAGCTTGCGGAGCCGCTCTAGGCGGTCCTCGGCGCGGGCGATGCGCTCGGCTTCCTCCATCTCCCACCAGGCGGTGCCGCGCTCGCCGAGCCCCTCCTTCGCAAGCTGCACGCGATCTCGCAGCCCTCGACGCTCTCGCTCTTCTGAGGTGTGGCCGATCCGCGATCGCGCGCTCCCGAGTTCCGACCGGAGCGCGGCCGCAAGCTCTTCGGGGAGTACGGGATCGCTCGCGCGCCACTTGCGGCCGTTCACGATGATGAATCGGCCGTCCGGGGTGCGCTCGGGTGCGGTCATGCCGTGAGCGCTAGGAGCGAGAGTCGGGGCCTGGATCGGGTTCCTGAGCCGGCCGCGTAGACCCCTCGGTACGCCCGGATTGCCCGGACTCTCCCTCCTGCTGAGCCCGCTGCTCGGCTCGCTGCTCCGCTCGCTCGGGGAAGAGCTCGTCGAGAATGATGTGCGGGTTCGTGTCCTGCGTTTCGACGAGCCGGACAGCCTCCGTGTCGGTCATCACGCTCGGCATCGCTCCCGGGAGCGGCTTGCGCGCCGACTCCTTCAGCACGACCACCGCGATAAACCCTGCAACCGACGTGCCGATGACGTAGAACGCGGGGGCGAGCGAGGATCCGCTCGCCTGCACGAGCGACTCCATAATGACGGGCGCAGTGCCCGCGAAGAGCGCGACAGCGAGGTTGTACGAGATGCCCATGCCGCCGTAGCGCGAGGACGTCGGGAAGAGCGCGGGAAGTGAGGAAGCGAGGTTCGCCACGTAGAACGTCACCGGGATCGCGAGAAGCGCGAGACCGACGAGTGTCGACCACACCTCGCCGTGCATCATGAACAGGAACGACGGCACCGCGAGCACGATCGCGCTCCCCGCCCCGATGAAGAGCACCGCTCGACGCCCGATGCGATCGGAGAGGCGGCCAGTGAGGGGGATGCAGAGCGCCATCAGCACGAGCACCGGGAGCGTGAGGAGCGTGCCGTGCGTCTCGTCGTATCCGAGAGTCTGAGTGAGGTACGTCGGCATGTAGGAGGTGAGGGCGTAGCTCACGGTGTTGGCCGCGGCGACAAGCACGAACGCGGTCAGAAGCTCACGCCAGTATGCGCGGATCAGCGCGAAGACACCCTTCGGTGCGTCTGCCGCGGCCTGCGCCTCGTCGCTCGCGTGCTCGGCCGCATCCTGCGCAGCCTGGAAGGTCGGGGTGTCCTCGATCTTGAGGCGGAAGTAGACCGCGATGAGGCCGAGCGGCAGTGCGACGAGGAAGGGAATGCGCCAGCCGAAGCCCTCCATACCCGTCTCCGAGACGGTGAGCTGCAGGATCGACACGAACGCCGCGCCGATCGCGAAACCGAAGTATGAGCCCATGTCGAGGAGCGAGGCGTAGAACCCCCGCTTGCGGTCGGGCGCGTACTCCGTGATGAAGGTTGTCGCTCCTGCGTACTCGCCACCGGTGGAGAAGCCCTGCGCGAGCTTCAGCACGATGAGCAGGATCGGGGCGAACGCTCCGATCACCGAGTAATCGGGCAGCACGCCGATCAAGAAGGTGGCCGACGCCATCATGATGAGCGTGAAGGCGAGCACCTTCTGCCGCCCCAGTCGGTCCCCGAGCTGGCCCAGGATCACGCCGCCGAGCGGTCGAGCGATGAACGTCACCGCGAAGACGCCGAGCGAAAAGAGCGACTGCGCCGCATCGGAGGCGTCCGGGAGGAATACGCGGCCGATGATGACGGCCAGGTACCCGTAGATACCGATGTCGTACCACTCCATGATGTTGCCGACGACGGCCCCACCCACGGCCCGTCGAAGCATCGGCCGGTCGACCACGGTGACGTCATCGACGGTGAGGCGGCGGGGCTCGCGGCGACGCCCCGCAATCCGATCGATCCAGGAGCGCCATGGTGCTGGCGGTCGTTGCGAGGAGGACATTGCTCACGACTCCGATCTCGTCAGTTACGTTGTTCACGATGGCGAGCGGCGATCCGTCTCCCCGTACCCCAATTAGTACAACAACTGTACTACTTATGAAGTGAGTGTGTTTTGGGACGAGGAGTCGGCTCGACCGCGCGCGTGCTTCTCGCCTCCGCCAGCGGGTGCCGCCGGATGACCACGGGGCTCCGCCACGGCGGCGCCCGTCTCGGCGAGCTCGAGGATCCGACTCTGCATCCCACTGAAGATGAAACCGTGGAAGGGAAGCAGGGAGAGCCAGTAGAGCCGACCCGCGAGCCCGCGCGGAAAGAACACTGCGCGCTGCCGATAGTGCGAGCCTGAGCCGTTCGGGCCCGGCTCGACCGAGAATTCCAGCCACGCGAGCCCCGGCACCCGCATCTCGGCTCGCAATCGGAGTAGCTTCCCCGGCTCGATCGCCTCGACCCGCCACACGTCGAGGGCGTCGCCCACGAGCAGGCGGGAGCGCGAGCGCCGACCGCGCCGAAGGCCGACGCCGCCGGTGACGCGGTCGTACCAACCGCGCAGCGCCCACAGTCGAGGCGACGAGTACCAGCCGGTCTCCCCGCCGATCTGCGTGATCACCGACCACACGGCGTCGGGCAGCGCAGACGACTCGCGTTCGCGCTCATCGGTGAACACGGTGCGTCCCGCCCAGTCCGGGTCGCTCGGCAGCGGCTCGCTCGGGGCCGCCACGCGCGCGTCCACCCAGCTCGTCTCGATGGCGTCGAGCTCGATGCGACCGAGCGCCAACCGCACGGCCTCGCGGTACGGCGTCAGGCCGCCCTCGGGACGCGGCAGCACCTTGTCGACGTCGCGGTTCTGCACGATGCAGGGGTACTGCAGCGACTCCACGAGGGGTCGCGCGATGCTCGCGGGCACGGGTGTGACGAGCGAGACCCACAGCGATGCGAGTTTGGGCGTCAACACCGGGAGCGACGCGATACGGCGCTGCGGCAGGCCGGCCTCGACGGCGTATCCGTTCATCATCTGCCCGTACCGCAGCACGTCCGGGCCGCCGATGTCGAACGACCTGTTGACCTCGCCCTCGACCCGCACCGCCGCTAGCAAATAGTGCAGAACATCGCGCACCGCGATCGGCTGAATGAAGTTGCGCACCCACTTCGGCGCTGGCATGTACGGCAGCACCTCAGTCAGGTGCCGCACCATTTCGAACGAAGCGGATCCCGAACCGATCACGACCCCCGCCTGCAGCACGAGCGTCGGGACTCCCGAGCGCAGCAGCACCTCCCCGACCTCCGCGCGCGACGCGAGGTGCGGAGACAGCTCACCGGAGCTCGGGTGCAGGCCCCCGAGGTAGACGATTCGCCGCACGCCAGCAGCGCGCGCAGCAGCGGCGACGTTCTCGGCGATCGCGCGATCCCGCGCCGCGAAGTCCTGGCCGCCCGTCATCGAGTGCACGAGATACACGACCACATCGACATCGCTCATCGCGCGTTCCACCGCGTCCGCGTCGCCGGCGTCGCCGACCTCGACCTCGATGTCGTCGGACCAGGGGTAGGCGCGGATCCGCTGCGCCGACCGAGACAGCGTGCGCGCGCGATAGCCAGCGTTCAGGAGCCTCGGCACCAGGCGCCCGCCGAGGTAGCCGGTGGCTCCGAGCACGAGCACGCGCGGCTTCGTGCCGTCTGGCTTCGGGATCGCGCGCAGCACTCCCTCCGCACCGGTCGGGGCGCTGAGCTCGCCGTTTCCCCACGTCGAATTCGCCACATCGCCTCCCCGTTGATTGGCCCCGTTGACCGGCCCCCGCGTACTGCCGCCGTTCACGCACAGGGTACGCGGGACCGCGCGGGTCGACAGAGATTCCACCGAAGGGTTGCGCGGCGCCGCGGACCTCACGTATGGGCGTGGCGCCCGGTAACGGACTCCCCGCGCTTACTCCCCCGTCGAGCCGCTCAGGTCATACCGGCCCGAGGCCACTCCACACACGACGTCGATCGTCTCGGGGTGCGCGAGGATCCTGAAATGACCGCCCGTGCGCACTCGCACATTCAGCGCCCCCAGCAGCTCGCTGCCCTCGGGAATGTGCGGATCGAATTCCGGGAACAGCGACACGATGCGCGCGTTCACCTCCGGGGCCTCCGCGAGCAGGCGGATCGTGGGGTCCACGGGCGAGAACGCTCGGAGCGTGCGACCGGGGAGGTAGCGCGCGTATCGCGACCCTCCGAACGGGGCCGCGACCGCGACCATCGCGCGCACCCGCTCGGCATGCGATCCGAACGTCATCACGTGCTTGCCTACGAGACCACCTTTACTGTGCGCAAGGATCGTCACGCCGGTGAGACCAGAGCTTTCGAGGTAGGCGTCGACGAGCCGGGAGCCGACGGTGACGGGAACCCGGTTGTTGCGCAGCGGATCGAGCACGTGGACTGGATGGCCGCACCGGTGGAGCTCGCGCACCAGGGGAAGCATGAAGCGCCACGGTTCGTAGACGCCGGGGATGATGAGGACCGGGCTTCCCGCGCCAGGGAGGAACTCTTCGGCCCGCGAGCGCGACAGCGTTGCTTCCGCCTGCCAACGCACGGCGTAGGCGTAATCGCGCGTCCACCACCACAGTCGGTGGAGCAGAGTTCCGGCGCGAGCTGGCAGGGTCGCCACGATTCCTCTCAGTTTCCCCGGCCCGCGTTGATGCACCCGAACACTCCCATCGCCCTCTGTGCGAGTGAGGCTAGCGCGGCGGCGAGGCGCGTCACAAGGGGATGCGCGCCACGATGCCCGCGTGCGACGAGCTCAAATCGCAGATACACCGATACGATAAAAGTGATTATCGTACCGGAAGCCGTCGTCTCCGAGCCCCGCGCTGTGTGAGTTGATGGAGAAGGGCTCGTAAATGAGTGGCGGCAGTACTTCTCAGCAGGGTGAGATCACCTGGGCGAGAATCGAGGACGACTTCTTCGTGGGAAGTCGCGACGGCGACTTCCTCGGCTTCATCGATCGCGAAGAACCGGGAGCGTACGTCGTCTGCGACCAGTTCTCGAACCGCATCGGACAGTTCGGGGAACTCGAGTCCGCCATGGAAGCCCTTCGCGAGGCCTCCTCGGACGCGCCCAGTGACGCTCTCGAAGAGACGGGAGCTCTCTGAAATGCAGCAACAACATCATTCGGTGGAGCGGGACGAAGCACTCAAGTCGCTCGTGTACGCCAGCACCGCGACGCGGCAGTTCAGCGATGCAGAGCTCGACGAACTGCTGCGTCAGGCCCGCGAGCGCAATGAGCAGCTCGACATCACGGGGATGCTCACCTTCCGCGATGGCAAGTTCGTGCAGTTCCTCGAGGGCACGCCCGAACACATCGACGAGCTCATGCGCTCGATACGCGCCGACGAGCGCCACCGCGACGTCAGCGTGCTGATCGAGGAACCACTTGCGGAGCGCCAGTTCACGAGCTGGACGATGGGGTACGAGCGCATGCGCGATATCCAGTCAGCTCCTCCCGCTGGTTTCCGCGACACTTACGCGGATCTCGATTCGCATGCGGACTCCGCGACGACCGCCCGCGCGGCCCGCGAACTCGCGCTGTGGTTCAAGGTGCGCTCGGGTCGGCGCTGAGTAGCGCGTTCCTGATTGCTCAATTTCGGTTTATCTCGCCTTTTAGTTAAGAATCTGTCCTAAAATAGGCGCTAGTTACGTGAGCAGATTCGTCAGGGGACCCGTGAAGGACATCGTCAGCAGCGCAGAGGAGCAGTTGTACTCTGCTGACCCCATCAGCGAGTCGGCGCGCGAACTCATCTCAGCGATGCAGCAGCTCCGCGCCGCGCAGCAACGGCAAGAGGCGCGGTCGCTCGATCAGTCGGGGCTGCACAGCCAGGATCTTCGCGCGCTCCGCTATATCGTGCAGGCCGACCGCAATGGGCAGCCGATCAGCCCCAAGGACCTGATCTCGATGTTGAAGACCTCCAGCGCGAACGTCACGAACGTGATCGACCGCCTCGTGAAGAAGTCGCTGGTCACACGGGATCCGCATCCGACCGATCGGCGCGCGCGGTATCTCAAGCCGACCGGCGTTGCGATCAACGAGGTCGACGCGGCCTTTGAAGAGCATCACGCGGCGCTCATCGCCGTCGCGAACGAGGTTTCCGCGGAGGACGCGGAGACAACCATTCACGTCCTTCGTCAGCTCGCGACCGCGCTCGACCGCGTCGGATAGGCGCCCCGACGTCTCCCGTTGGAGAGCGCCGCTTACCTCAAACGGATCGTCAGCCGATCACCGAAAAATCCGCGAATAGTCGGCGGGATCGGCGGAGCCACAGACGCTCGGCCGATCCCGCCCTGCAGTGATTCGCCCCCTTAGGCGATCAGTGGATTCCGCTTCGCGTACTTCGCAGCCTCGGTTTCAGAAATGACGGTCAGCCCTCGCGCCGAGTGAGACAGCGCCGCCAGCACGTGCAACCATTCCGGGTTCAGCTCCGGAGCCTTCGCCCCATGGAACCGGAAAGCGAGCGTCGAGTGCTCCGAAATCCACAGCGAATAGCGACCGCTCCCCTCCTCCGGCGCCTGCGTCCAACTCAGGAAGAATCCCTCGTGCTTCCCGAGCTTCTGCGCCATCACCACCTTGAGGTGGGCAAGCGTTCTGTCCTCGAATTGATATTCTCGTTCCCCATGCAACATGTACCCCATGAGCGCAGCTTGACACGTTTATGCCGAAATTGATAGTCAATATGTTGCATAACGTCTAGGCGTGTCGCATGCGGTCATAAACGGCTGAGTGTCGGCGCCCTGGCGTGTCATTCCAGGGCTCCTCCCCGGTGCTGCGCTCTAGGGCTGCAGCCCGGCGATCGCCGGCTTGAAGCCGAGTCGCGGGTTCTCGCAGCAGCCCGGACGGCACACGTCGAACCACGGCCCGATCGTCGTCACGTTCGCGCGCTGGTCGGCCGGGCGACCCTCGATGCGCTCCTGCACGAGATCGACGAGCGCGCCGACAAATGCGGGGTGCACGCCAGGAGTCGGGGCCCGGTGCACCCAGAGCCCACGCTCAGTCGCCGTCTCTGTCGCTTCCTCGTCGAGGTCCCACATCACTTCCATGTGATCGCTGACGAAGCCGAGGGGCACAATGATGACGGCCTTGCGACCCTCCAACTCTTCAATCGCGTCATTGATGTCGGGCTCGAGCCAGGGCTGCGAGGGAGGGCCCGATCGTGACTGATACACAAGC
This sequence comes from Leucobacter sp. USHLN153, assembly GCF_037145615.1. Lineage (NCBI taxonomy): Bacteria > Bacillati > Actinomycetota > Actinomycetes > Micrococcales > Microbacteriaceae > Leucobacter > Leucobacter sp. USHLN153. The sequence continues at coordinate 153,674 of NZ_JBBCXE010000004.1, read as the reverse complement.
TGCCAGGAGACCTCGGGGGCTGCCTGCGCAATGATCTCCTCGGCGGCCGCGAGGTGCTGCGCCGCATACCCGCCACCCTCGACATCCGGGAAGAGTCCCGCTCCCGAGCGAGCCGCGTCGGCGGTCGGAATGCTGTGCGTTGCGAACATGATCTCGACATCAGCGAGTTGATTCCCAGCTTTAAGCGCCGCCGCGACCGCATCGCGCACGCCCTCGATGAACGGCTGCAGGAAGCCGGGGTGGGAGAAGAACTGGCGCACCTTGTCGATGCGGAGCGTCTCCTGCAGCCCGGAGGTCTCGAGCGCATCGGCCCAGTCCTCGCGGTACTGACGGCACGAGGAGTACGAGGAGTACGCGCTCGTCGGGATCGCGAGCATGGTTCGCACGCCGTCGGCGGCCGCCTGTTGAAGAGCCTCATCGAGATACGGAGCCCAGTTGCGGTTGCCCCAGTAGACGGGGAGATCGATGCCCGCGCTGTCCAGCGCCGTTCGCAGTGCCGTGAGCAACTGACGATTGTGGTCATTAATCGGGCTCACACCGCCGAAATGGCGGTAATGATGCGCTACCTCCTCGAGGCGCTCATCCGGGATGCCGCGACCCCGAGTCACGTTCCGGAGAAACGGGATGACGTCGTCCTGCCCCTCCGGACCGCCAAATCCGGAGAGCAGAATCGCGTCGTACTGGAAGGGCACCGTCGAGTGCTCCGCACCGTCAGCGGAAGCGGGGGTCGCGTTCGGCACCGCGGCGCCGGAATCGAAGTGCACCCCGGTGGCCGGCGCCGGCTTGGTATCGCGCTTGCCAGTCTTTCGGTAACCGGGCTCGGCCCCGCCCGTCGCCCGCGCCGTATTGTCGCCGGCGGCGGAAACCGCCGCCTCTCCCTCGTGCATGCACCCTCCCAGGTTTCCGCAACAGATGCTTCAGATAGTTTCTATCTTAGATTGTTTCGTTGTTGCCTCGTGACCTGAGACCACCGCGGGAGCGGGCCTACTCCGATGGGATCGGCTCGAGGTGCACTACCTTGGTCGTTGTCATTTCGTCGAGCAGTTCCGGACCGTATCCGAAACCGGCGCCGCTGCGCTTTCGAGGCTGCGCCGCACCGCCCGGCGCGCCGCCGAACACGTGATTGATCTTGACCGTGCCCACCGCCAACGTATCGATCGCGCGGTGCGCGTGCTCGGGATTCGGGGTAAGCACCGATGCCGAGAGCCCGTACTCATCGGCAGCAGCGTGTTCGAGTGCTTCCTCGAAGCTGTTGACGACCATGATCGGCGCGACAGGCCCGAACGTTTCTTCGGTAAGCACCTGCATTTCGGGAGTGCAATCGATCAGCACGGTGGCGGGGTAGCGCGCCCCCGGCCCCTCGGGCAGCACCGCACCCGCGCGCGCCTGCGCCCCGGCGGCGAGCGCCAGCACCACCTGCTCGTGTACCGCGTCCCGCATTCGCTCGTCGACGAGGGGCGGAACCTCCCCCGCCGCATTGCGCCGCTCCGCTTCAGCGGAGAGCGCTCGAATGAAGTCGTCGGCGACCTCCCGGTGCACGTAGATCCGTTCGACGGAGGTGCAGATCTGGCCGCTATTCGTGAACGCGCCGAGCGCTGCCTGCTGCGCTGCCCACTCCACCGGCACTCCGGCGTCGACGACCAGCGCGTCGTTGCCCCCGTTCTCGCGCACCAGGTGCGCACCGGTGAGCGCGACAGCGCGCGCGATGCGCTCCCCCGCGTGCGTGGAGCCGACGTGCGCGACGAGGTTCACCTCCGGGGAGCTCACGAGCAGCTCCCCTTCGCGCGCCGCTCCGGTGACGGTCGAGAAGACGCCCGGCGGGAAGTGCTCCGTGAGGATGTCGCCGAGGAGCACGCCCAGGTGCGGGCAACGCTCGCTCGGCTTGTGGACCACCGTGTTCCCCGTGCTGAGCGCCGCGCCGATCAACCCGGCCGCGACGGGAACCGGGTCGTTCCAGGGGGTGACGATCGCGGCAACGCCTCGCGGCTCAGGCCGCATGAGATCGATCGAGGTCGCCGCCCCGAGCAGGCTCCGCCCGCGATGGAGCGGCGCGAGCTCCGAGTACTGGAGGAGCGTATCAACGGCCGCAGCCACCCCGCCCAGCGCTTCGTCCATCCGACGGCCGGTCTCGCGGTGCTGCAGCTCCGCGATCTCCTCGGCGCGGGCCTCCAGCGCTCGCGCAGTTGCCCGGAGCGCCTTCCCCCGGTCCGCCGCCGGGGTAGCTCGCCAGGCCGGGAATGCTTCGCGCGCGCGCAAAATCGCGTGTCGGATATCCTCCTCCGCGGTGAGCGCGATGCGCCCCACCTGCGACCCGTCGCTCGGGTCCGTGATGAGCAGCTCGGATCCCGTGTTCTGCTGCGCACTGGTTCGCATGCACCCTCCTCCACATCGGTCTGTTCTGGGCTCTTCTATATCTACTGCCAGCCTCCGACGTTGCGCAGGAGGGTTGCGCCGAATCCGGCTGGCTGCCATGCGGAGTCGCGCGGCGGGGCCGGTTACGGGTGCGCGGCGGATCGCGCCAGCCCCATCACAGGGCACGGATCGAGGGCGCAGCATGGAGTTTCACGAGTTCACTTGCTCACCAGAGGAGGACGCTATGTCGACCAACCTGCAGAACCCCGACCCCGAAGATCTCGGAGCCGCGGGAAACAATCCGCTGATCGACCCGCAGGACGCGCCCGAGCAGCCGCGCATCGACGAGCACACGGAGGGCGAGGAACTCGACGCGCCGAGCGCTCCTGCGCCACCTGACACGGCCGAGTCGACAAACCTTCCCGATCAGCAGGATCCGGGCGCGGGAACCGAGGGACTCGCGCCGTAGCTCCTCGTATTGCGGGTTACGCGGCGCTCACTCGATGTCGTCCTCGGGAAGCTGCGTTGCCGGCTCATCGCCGTCGGCGCGGTCGCGATCCTCATCGTCATGCACCGCGATGAGCTGTTCGAGTACATCTGCGGGGTCGGCGTCGATGCGGTCGCCGATACTCCCGCTGATCTCCTCACCGGAGGCGAAGGCGGTATCGACAGCCGACGCGTCATCGGCTTCCGCTACGACCGGAATGCCCTGCTCATGCGCGTCTGCTTCCGGAATCTCGCTTGAAGCACCTGGTTCCATCACGTGCTGATCCTCTCGCTCGGAATCGGACGAATTGCGTTCCGCCATCGTACGCAGGTGGCTCACCGGCAGACGAGGGGCTTGCGAACGCGGAGGGGGATCCGCCACCCGCGTAGCGAGAAGCGTGGAGCGACGCTACCGCTTCCGCTGGCCCGGCGCCGGATAAAACACGCGTTCCCGGAGCTCCGGCTGAAACACGTCGGGCACGCCATCGGCGTTCGCGTCCACCGCGTCGCGCTGCTCGATCCTGCGATAGCGGCGGTTGCGCGAGCCGAGAATGATCGACGCGAGAATCGCGGCCATCACCGACGCGGCGAGTACTGCGACCTTCGCGATGTCGTGCTCTCGCGTCCCCGCATCGAAGGTCAGCTCGGCGACGAGCAGTGAGACCGTGAAGCCGATGCCGGCGAGCACTCCGACGCCGAAGAGGTCGATCCACCGCAGCTCGGGATCGAGCCTCGCCCGCAGCACCTTCGTCGTGAAGAACGTGGCGGCAAGGATGCCGATCGGCTTGCCGAGCACGAGCGCGAGCACGATCGCGTACGTGAGGGGGTGCGTCAGCGCGTCGCGCACCCCGTCGAGTCCGCCCAGCGAGACGCCCGCGGCGAGGAACGCGAACACCGGAACGGCGATGCCCGCGGAGAGCGGCCGGAAGCGGTGCTCGAATTGCTCCGCGAGACCAGGATCGGCCGCGGAGTCCGCGGCCTTCTGTCCGCGCCGCAGCACCGGTACCGCGAACCCGAGGAGCACTCCGGCGATCGTCGCGTGGATTCCCGAGGCGTGCATGAAGCCCCAGGCCACGAGGCCCACCGGCAGCAGCACCGCCCACGCCGCGAACGCGTAGCGCTCGAAGAATCGGGGGAACAGGCGCACGATCACGCCGTACGCCACAATCACCGCGACCGAGATGATGAGGGGCACCGCCTCAATGTGGTCGCTGTAGAAGGTCGCGATGATGGTGATCGCGATGAGGTCATCGACGACGGCGAGCGTGAGCAGGAAGATGCGCAGCGCCGAAGGCAGATGCGAACCGATGATCGCGAGGACCGCCACGGCGAACGCGATGTCGGTCGCGGTCGGGATCGCCCAGCCGTGATGCAGCTCAGGGCTCCGGCTCGCGACCACCGTGTAGACGAGCGCTGGAACGAGCACGCCTCCGGCTGCGGCCATGATGGGCACGATCGCGGATCGCACGCGCCGCAGGTCGCCCGCGACGAATTCGCGCTTCAACTCGAGCCCCACGAGGAAGAAGAAGACTGCCAGCAGTCCGTCGGCTGCCCACGTGCCGAGGCTGAGGCGGAGGTGCCACGGCTCGTAACCGATCTCGAAATCGCGCAGCGCGAAATAGGCACCGGACCAGGGCGAGTTCGCCCAGAGAATGGCGATGAGGGCCGCGACGACGAGCAAGATGCCACCGACGGTTTCTTTTCGCAGCAGCGCTGATATGCGCCCCGACTCGCGGAAACTGCCGTACGCGGGGAAGGTCTCGCCAGCGCCCTGCGTGGTCGGGCCCGCTTCGCCGGCTGCGCGAGCTGCGTCGGCTGCGCTGGCTGCTCGGGCTCCATCGGCTGGGCTGTCGCTGCCAGCTGCGTTGTCGCAGCCGTTGGCGGGGGTGTCGTCGCGGTGTGTCACGTGGTCCTCTTCCGGTTCGCCTGTTGTACCTCGCCGACCAGACTTCCCGGCACACCATCGCTCGAACTCGCGAGCGACCTCCAGCGTACCGAACTCGATAGCTCTCGCGCACGCGAAAGGGCGCGGACCGCGGCCCGCGCCCTGCGCGCTTTCGGAGCGAAGTGCTCCAGCAACATTGGCCTACTGCGTCAGATCACCGCGAGCCTCGTCCGCACGCTCCTTGACGGTCGCGGTGGCATCGCTTGCCTCGCCCTTGACCTCCTCGACGCCCTCGGTGGCGCGATCCTTCACGGCGGTCATCGCTTCTTTAGCCGGATCCTCGAGGCGCGACGCGAAGCCCTTCGCAACATCCTTGGCCTCGTCGACGAGTGGCTCGGCCTGGTGCTTGATCGCCTCGCTCAGGTCCTTCTCCTTCTCGGAGACGGGAATCAGCGAAGCGGCCACGAGGCCGACGCCGAACGCGATGAGCCCGACCGCGAGCGGGTTGCCCTCGGCCTTCGCCTTGGCCTGGTGCGCGAGATCGTGGGCGTGCTCGGAGACGTCGGAGGCCGCTCCGGAGACCCCGCCCGAGACCGAACTGCTCGCGTGATCCGCAGCACCCATCACGCGCTCGCTTACCGAACCGAACGCGCGGCGCACCTTGCTCTTCTGCCGGTCGACGATCTTCGACGGCGTCACCTTGTCGGCGAGGGCGTCGACATCGGACCCCAGGCCACGGCGGGTCCGCTCGATCTCGGCACGAATTTCGTCTGGTGATTGACTCATTTGTTTTCCTCGTTTCGCTTCAACGTCGGGATGAATTCCTGGAGCGTCTCCATCGTCTGCGGCGCGCCCTTGACCTTCTTCAGCTGTGCGCGACCGACGGCGAAGAGTATCGCCGCGATGATCGCCCAGATCACTGCGACCACGAGGCCGGACCAGCCGGCTCCGATCAGGTTCGCGAGCCCCGCCCACAGGGCGATCGAGAGGAAGAGTATGACCATGCTTGCGGCGTAGACGGCGCCGCCGAGCATGCCCGCGCCCTTCCCGGTGGTCTTCGCGGACTCGCGCAGCTCCGCTTTCGCGAGCGCGAGCTCCTGCCGCATCAGGGTCGAGAGATCCTCGGTGACCTCACCGAGCAGATCGCCGAGAGACTCGTTCGCGGCTCGCTGTTCAGAGGGTGTTGGATCGGTCATCGGTCACCCCCTTACCCGGGATGGCGCCCGGGGTTCCGGACGTTCCCGAGCTGCCCGGAGTACCGGCGCTGCCGGGCGTGCGACCTTCTCCCGCGGCGCCCGCGAGGTCCGAATCACCAGCCGCGAGACCGGGGGTGGCGCCTGGCCCGGCCGTGCCGAGCGTTCCCGAGGATCCCGGAGCGGCGGGCACCTGAGCACCGTCCACACCGACGCCCGCGATTCCGGCTTCGCCGTGGAGGCCTGTCGACGAGCGATCACCGCGCACCGGCGTCACCCTACTCGCTCCGGAGCCCGACTCGCCGCCGGCTGGCGGGAACGCGCCCGCTCCAGACGTTCCTGCGGCACCAACACCTCCGGTGGTCCCGGTAGCTCCCGCGCTCGTTCCTGCTCCGGCTCCTGGAAGCGACGTCGGCACCGCTCGACTCGTGCTGTGCTCCGGTGCAACACGGCTCGGCTGCGTTCCAGTGACAGAGGTCGAGGCTCCGCTGGGGCCGGCGGATCCGCCTGCGGCGTGATCCTTCGCCTCCTCCGCGAGGGAACGCGTCAAGCGGCCCGCGACGACTCCCGCGATCGCGGCAACTCCGATGAAGACACCGGGCTTCCGTCGCGCGAAGGACTTGACTTCGTCCATGACCTCCTGCGGTTCGCGATCCGAGAACCACGCCGCGAGGCGCGACACCCGCTGAGACGCCTGTTGCACCACGTCACGGGCGACACCCGACTGATCGCTCTGGGAGACCATGGAGTCGAGATCCTCACCCACCCGATGCAGTCCGCTCGCGAGCCGCTGCTGCTGCTTGCCGGCCTCGGTGCTGAGTTCGTCACGCGTCTGCGCGTACAGTTCGTGCAGTTGGAGCTTCGCCTCCTGGGCGACCGCTCCGGCTTCGTCCTTCGCCACGTGCGCAACGTTCGAGGCAGCATCCGCGGACTCGTGTGCGAGACCCGAGGCCTGCTCCTTCACCGCGTCGACACTCACACCCTGACCGGACGGCTGGCGTGAGTCATCGGGCACGAGGGATGGGTTACTGTCTGACATGTTTCCTCCTCCTGTTGTCCCGGCTTCCACCGGCGTCATCCATTCCTAATCGACTCAGCCCAGGTGCGAACGGGCCTTGTGCTCTGGGCATTCGTGTGGGAGACGCGCGGCGCCCGGGGGCATAACTGTGGCGGGCACGGCCCTTTAGCACTGATGCGGCTGCGTATTCCAGGGCGTGCAAAAAGTTGGATTGCTGCGAGAAAATCGAAGTGCTCGACAACGATCACGGCGTAAGCCGAGAGAGGAGCGTCACGATGAGTGAAGAGCAGGACCAGCGCGAGGACGTGCAGGAGTCGGTGGCCGATACCGCGCCGGAGGGTGGCGTCACGGCTGACGAGGATGTTGCTGAGCGACCGGGATCGGCCGACGTGCCGCACGATCACGCCGATGAGCTGGCCGACGAGTGGGGCGAGGAATCGTTCCCGGGCAGCGATCCGCCAGCGCACTACTGAGCTCGGCGAGAACCAGAAAGCCCCCGGCGCTTCCGCGACCGGGGGCTTTGCTGTGACTCTGGTAGCTGAGGCGGGGCTCGATCCCGCGACCTCACGATTATGAGTCGTGCGCTCTAACCAGCTGAGCTACTCAGCCAAACTCTGGCTCGCACGAGTGCGGTCCAGCAGAGTCAGAGCCCCGAGCCAGGATTGAACTGGCGACCCCTTCCTTACCATGGAAGTGCTCTACCACTGAGCTATCGGGGCGCGGTCACCGTGCGATGACAACCGTTAGAGAATAGCACTCACCCGCGGTCAATGCGAAATCTGCGGACCGAGTAGCGTGGTTCCGGGCGGGTCTCGCGTGAGACACCGCTTCGCAGTTGCCGATCGAGCAGAAGGAGTGGGCGTGGGAAGCCGCGTTGTCGCAATCATCGGAGTGGTGCTCGCGCTGTGGATGGCCGTGGGCCGCTGGCCGTTCGGCATCGGCGGGTCGCTGACCTGGTGGTACGTGCCGACGATCGGGTTGCTCTTCGCCGTGCTGCATCTGTGGTTAGCGCGGCGGTTGCGGGTGACGGCGCGGAAGGGGCGGCGCACGAGCCGGAGCACGATCGTCTCGCTGATCCTGGCGTGGCTCTGCGCGATCGGCTTCGGGCTGACGGTGCCGGATCGCGTGGGCGACGACCTCATCTCCATTCTGAGCCTGGCAGCCGGGTCCTCCTTCTCCGCCGAAATGTCGCTCGCGCTCTGCAACCCCTTCGGCATCCTCGCGTTCGCGCTCCTGATCGCCGCGATCGCCTTCAGCTTCGCCGATGCTCGGGATCCGAAGCCGGAGGAAGACGAGTACCTCGACGACGCCGGCCCGTCCGCGCCGCTACCGCACCCGCTCGCCTAGAACCACCCCCTTGGGCCGTGAACTCCCCGAGCGCAGACTGGAGCAACTGACGCTGGAGGAGGACCACATGTCGATGAACAACACGAGCGCCAACCCCGACGGCCCGGAGCAGGGGCGGTCGCATCTGCCGGAAGCCGACGAGAAGGGCGAGACCTCGCTCGAGCGCGACTTCGAGGAGGCCGAGTTCGGCGAGGGACGCCCGGGCGACGACGATCCGGATCCGGTCGCGAATCTCGAGTAGCCGCGGTCGCGGCGGTCGCTGGCGCCGCGACCACCGGCGCCGTCCGCGCCGCAGTCACCGCGACCAACGCGAGATCGACCCCTATTCCTGAGATCAACCCCGAGGCATGCACTTTCGGAGCCGGTGTCGAGAATGGGGGTCGATTTCGCGTGGGGCCCGGCGCGGGGCGCGAGGTTACGCCGTGGCGATCCGCCCCCGCCCGCGCCGCGCGCCGCGCCTGAAGAGGCGCGTCTCGTTGAAGAGCAGGTTGAGTAGCACCGCGGTGATCGCGGCGGCGCTGATGCCCGAGTGGAAGATGGTGCTGAACCACGCCGGGAACTGGTCGAAGAAGTCGGGCTGCACCACGGGCACGGCGCCCACGGCGAGCGACGCCGCGACGATGAGCACGTTAGAGGTGCCCTCGTACTGCACCTGACTCAGCGTGCGAAGCCCGGAAGCAGCAACGGTGCCGAAGAGCAGAATGCCCGCGCCACCGAGCACGGCCGGCGGCAGCGCGGCGACGACCCGGCCGAGCACCGGAAGCAGGCCGAGCACCACCAGGATTCCGCCGCCGGTCGCCACGACGAAGCGGCTCTTCACGCCGGTGATCGCGACGAGACCGACGTTCTGCGCGAAAGCGCTCTGCGTGAAGGTGTTGAAGACCGGAGCGAGCACGCTCGAGAGCATGTCGGCGCGGAGTCCGTCCGCGATGCGCCGGGAGTCGACCTTCGATCCGGTGACCTGACCGACCGCGAGCATGTCGGCGGTCGTCTCGGTCAGGATCACGAGTACGACGACGAACATGGAGATGATGCCGCCGATCTCGAATGTCGGCCACCCGAACGCGAACGGCTGCGGCAGGGCGAAGACCGGGCCGCTGGCGACGCCGGAGAAATCAGCGCGTCCGAGAGCGAAGGCGACGCTGGTACCGATCACGAGCGCGAGGAGGATCGCGACCCGGGAGACGCCAAACTTGCGCACGCGCGACAGCAGCAGCGCAATGACCAGCGTGCCGGCGGCGAGCGCAATGTTCGCGACGCTCCCGTATCCGGGCTGCGCGGGCGTACCGCCCATCGCCCAGCGCGCGGCGACGGGCACGAGGGAGAAGCCGATCATCGTGATCACGACGCCCGTGACGACAGGCGGGAAGAAGCGCACGATGCGGGCGAAGAACGGAGCGATCACGAGCCCCGCGACCGCCGCCACGAGCACCGCACCGAATACCGCGGGCATCCCGCCCCCCTCAGCGACCGCGACGAGCGTGGCGACCGACGCGAACGACGTACCCTGCACGAGCGGAAGCTGGCTCCCGAAGAACGGCAGACCCAGAGTCTGCAGGAGCGTGGCGATGCCGCCGACGAACAGGCAACTCGCGATGAGCACCCCGATCTCGGCTCCCCCGAGACCCGCGGCCGTGCCGATGATCAGGGGCGGGGCGATGATCCCGCCGTACATGCTCAGCACGTGCTGCATGCCGTAGGCGAGGTTCTTGCTCAGGGACACGCGCTCGTCTTCAGGCCGGATTTCGACCGATCGACGCTCTTCGGTTCTGCTCACGGGTACTCACTTCTCGCTCGGGCCAATCGGGAAATTGCGGAGACCGGAACTCTTCTGGGGCTAGTCCAGCCGCTGCCGGTAGGTTATCTTAGAATCTATGTAAATAGAAGAATTAGTTACCTCGCGTTGCGTTTCTGATGTGCGGCGGCTAATCGGGAGAGAAAGGCCGCAGCATGCACCCAGCAGCCCTGCTCGCGGAGATACGCGAGGAGCCGCGACTCACACGAGTGCTCGCCCTCGCGCACAAACTCGGCGACGCGATCGAGGCGGGCGCCGAGGTCGGGCCGGGCGCGGCCGGCGGGTCCGAGGTGCCCGCGGTAGAGGAGGAGCTTGCGATACTCCTTGCGTCCGATGACGACGCACTCGCAATTGCCGCGGTGCATGCGATCGCGAGGATCCCGGGGAGCGCCATGGACATCGTGCTCGAGGCCGCGCTTCGGGATCGCCGCACCTTCATCCGTTCTCACGCCGCGTGGGCGTGGGCGCGTCGCCCCTACCGCGAGAGCGTGCTCGCCGACCTGATCGGATTCGTGGGACGCGGCGGCCTCCCCGGCATGCTCGCGCAACTCACCCTCGAGACCTGGGCACCCGTCGCGGGCGACCGCATCGGGCGGCGGATCAGCGAGGCGCTCACGGCCTCAGCGCCCGGCGCCCGCGCGCCCCGAGCAAGCCCGACAGGGTCGGCGGCCTGGGCAGACGCGGATGTGGCACCTGGCGTCGCGGCGGCCCCGGCTTCCGACCCCACGATCCGCCGCCGCCTCGTCGAGGCCCTCGGACTCTTGGGCACGGAGGCCGCCCGCGACGCCGCACTCCGCATCGCAGAGGACCCACGGGAACCGCTTGCCGTGCGCGACGCCGCTATCTCAGCGCTCGGTGACGGTGACGCGAACCCGCAACATATCTGCGCACTGAAAGCGCTGCGGGAGTCGGCGGTCGGCCAGCTCCGCGTGAGCGCGGATCTTGCGCTCGCCGACCTCGATGGCCGCGCGTCGCGGTCACGGGCACCTCATGAAGCCGCCGCGGCCGATAGCGGCATAGCGGTCGCGCAGGTGTTCCTAGGAGCGGATATCGACCCACAGCTCAGGAGGGTCGGCAGCGGCAACAACGGCGGCATCGCCACCCTGTTAGTGCGGCTCGGGGACGCGCTCGTGCACCCCTCCCTGCATGCGCAGAGAGTCGGCACGGACGCCGCCGGGGTCGAGCGCGTGCTCACCATTTCCCGCGCCAGCGACACGACGAGCGGCCCCGTCAGAGGCGGCAACAGCGGAGCGTTCGCGAGCGCGGGCGCACGTGGCGAGGCTGCGCCACCCCACGAGTACGCTCAAGTTCGGCTCGCGGTCGACGCCCCGAGCAGCGAGGACTCCTGGTCGAACTACGTGTCCGCGCGCCGTGCCATCGAGCGAGCACTGCGGCAGCACGCGCCGTTTGACGCGATCCATCTCCGCATGGCTGACGTCGGCACACTCGCCGGATGGCACGCGGCGCGGCGCCTCGGCATCCGAGTCGTGTTCACGGCTGCGCCCGATCCGCACGCTCTCATCGAGTCGATGGATCAGGCGGGTTCCCTCACTCGGCGGAACTTCGGGGAGCGCGACGAGGCGGAGCGGCTGTGGTTCCGGGCATGGCTCGTGCGGGAGCTCGCGCAGCGCGCCGACCACGCGGTGCTCATGCCTCGTGAACGTCTTGCGAGTGACCTGGAGCGCCTCGTCGGCGTCGATATCGAGGCGCGGCCGAGCCAGTTCAGCCCCATCGCTGAGGGCATCGACCTCACCGTCGTGAACGATGCGCTCGCGGAGGGACGCCGAGCGGCGGGCCGAGGTCAGCTCTCGGAGGAGATCGCCGAACTCCGTGAGCTCCTCTCGCGCCTCCCGGCCGAGCGCCGGGGTCTGCCTCTCCTCATCACCATCGGGCGCGTGCACCGTGTAAAGGGCACGGCGGCGCTCGTCGAGGCGTGGTCCGCCCCCGAGGTCCGCGAGCGCTGCAACCTTCTGATCGTGGGCGGGGGCCTCTCGCGCCCCTCCCCCGAAGAGGCCGAGCAACTCGACGCGATCGACCGGATCATCCCTCGGGAGCAACAAGCGTCCGCGGGTCTGCTGCTCGCGGGCCACCGCCCGCACTCGACCGCTGCGCGGTGGCTCGCCGTCGCGCGCTACGGGCTCCCGGGTTTCGCGACACCGCGCGGCGCGTACGTCTGCGCGAGCGCCAAGGAGGAATTCGGGCTCGCGATCCTCGAGGCCTCGGCGACGGGGCTGTTCGTCATCGCCCCGCAGCGCGGCGGCCCCGCGACGTACCTCGAGCACGGTCGCACCGGCCTGCTCGTCGACACGTCGAGCAGCGCAGAGCTCCGGCGGTCGCTCGGTGAGGCGCTCGACGCGGCGGCTCAACCCGCATCAGAAGAGCGGGCGGATCACGCATACACCGTCGTCAGCGAGCGCTTCTCGATCGCGACGATGGCTTCGCGCCTCGCCCACGTCTATGCGTCACTCGCGACGGGCCGTGAGCGCGGGGTCGCCCACGCCAGCCGATCCGCCGCCCCTGCCGCGAGTGAGCACTCGCGCCTCGATCCGAGCGCGCCGGTCGCGTCCCTTTTCCCGACGCTGCGCGCGTCCCCAAGCGCTCCCGAAAGCGCCCCCGCACCCCGAACGCAGGAAAGCCTCGCATGACCCTCCTCATCATCAGCCCCGACTACGCCTCGCACCTCTCCCCCCTCGCCTCGCTCGGCCGCGCGTGGATCGATCGCGGCGAGCGGGTGGTCGTGGCCACCGGATCCGCCACCCGCCCCATCGTGGAGTCCTTCGGCTATGGGCACGAACCGCTGCAGCTCAGCCAGGGCTCGAACCCGGGCACGATCCGCGCGGAGGAGCAGCCGCGAGGCGAGGACGACATGCTGCGCGGCTTCTTCGACGCGACCCGGGCCGGCATGATCGAAACGCTCGCCTTCCAGGCCCGCGCGCGCCTGCACGACCTGATGTGGGAGCCCGTGGCGACGGGCCGGAGGGTCATTGAAATCGTCGAGCGGGTTGCTCCCGACACTGTGATGGTGGATCACCTCGCGTTCAGCGCGCGACTCGCACTGACGGCCGCGGGCGTCCCCCACATCGACGTCGTGCTCGGCCACCCGACCGCGCTGCCGATTCCCGCCGCGGGTGAGCTGTACGGGTTCCCGACCGCGTGGCCGCGCGCGTTCTCGCCGTCGGCCGAGGAGCTCAGCGATCTTCGTCGACTCTGCGCCGAGGTGAGCGACCGCTTCACCGCGGAGTGGAACCGCGCACTGCACGAGCTGGCGCCGAGCGCCGCGCCCTCGGAGCATGCCTTCGCCGAGCACGGTGACTCGCTCGTATTCAACTACCCGAGCGAATTGATGTCGCCCGAGCGCAGCGCGCTGCTCCCGCCGCACGTCTGCATCGGATCATCCCTGCGGCCCGAGACGCCCGACGCCGAGGTGCAGGAGTGGCTCTCGCAGAGCGACGAGCCGTTCGTGTACGTGAGCTTCGGCAGCTTTCTCTCGGCCCGCGGTGACGTGCTCGCTCGGGTGGCCGAGGCGCTCCGCTCGCGGGGGATGCGGGCCGCGATCGCGCACGGATCGACGCGGGTCGAGCAGCTCGGTCCCATCCCCGACGCGTGGCTCGTGCGCGAGTTCCTTCCGCAGGTGACGCTCCTCGAGCACGCTGCCGCGGCCGTGACGCACGGCGGCAACAACAGCATCACCGAGGCGCTCGCGTTCGACGTGCCGCTCGTCGTGCTGCCGTTCTCCACGGACCAGTTCGCGGGTGCGCACGCGCTCGAGGAGGCCGGGCTGGCCGCCGCGCTCACGCCGAACGAAGCGACGCCCGCCGAGCTCGCTGAGGCGGTGGACGCCTTGCTCGCTCGTGCGCGCTCGCCGCGCGCGGGCGGATTCGCCGCCGTGACCGGCGCCGAGCTCGTCTACGAGCACCTCGCGACCGCCCGCGCCTGACCGAGCACGAAAAAGGCCCCGGCGCGTGAACACCGGGGCCTGTGGCGGAGGGTAGGGGATTTGAACCCCTGACTGGGGGTTACCCAGTGCTTGTTTTCAAGACAAGTTCCTTCGGCCGCTCGGACAACCCTCCGCGAACGAGCTTAGCAGCGCGGATCGCGGGGCTGCGTCAGCACCCGGCGCACGGCCGCTCTCGGCCTTCAACAGAACCGGGCGTCCCGGCGCTCCCAGCCAGCACCGCGCCCCGAAAGCAGCTCAGCCGCGCAACAGCACCGCCAGCCTTCAGCGGCGCGCCAATACCGCGAGCGCGGGGAACCGATCCCGCAGCGCAGCGAGCAGCCCGACCTCCTCGATCGTACCGGTGACGCGGCTCGCGACCGCCTGGACCTCGGCCACCGCCTGCCCCATCGCGACCGCGTCGCCGCGCCGCGCCGCCCAGCGCAGCATGTCGATGTCGTTCCGCCCGTCGCCAGCCGCGAAGACGCGCGAGCCGTCGATGCCGAGGTGCGAAGCGATGACCTCGAGCGAGCTCGCCTTCGTAACCCCGTCGGGCGCGATGTCGAGCCAAGACGTGCTGCCGACCGCGTACGACACGTGCGTGAGCCCCATCGTGTTCACGGCGTCGAGGAACTCCTCGAGGCGGTGATCCGGCGACACCACGACGACGCGCGTCGCCTGCACCCCGAGCAACTCCTCGAACGGCACGCGCCGCTGATTCGAAGGCAGCGTGCCACCGGGGATCTCCTCCGTGTAGAGGAATCCGCCCTCGGCGAGCTCCACCGCGAAGCGCGCGGTCACGAGCGCGGTGCGGAGCTTCCGCAGGGCATCGCTCGGATCGAAGGCCTCAACGAACTCGTGACGGTACGCGCGGGGCGCGAGCGGATCGCGTCGAAGCGTCACGGCGCCATTGGCGGCGACCACCCACTCGGGGCGGATCCGCAGCCGTTCAACAATGGGGAGCGTCGCATCGACGGAGCGCCCCGTCGCGATGACCACCTCGTGCCCCGCCTCGTGCAGCGCGCGGATCGCCTCGGAGAGGTCAGGATCGATGTGCCCGCCCGCGGGGTCATCACCGGCACCAGCCCCGAACCCGTGGTTCAGCACTGTCCCGTCGAGATCGAGCGCAATGAGGTGTCGCTCGCCCTTCGCGACACGCGGAAGCTGCAGAGCTGACCCCGTCATCGGGTCACCGCGGTCGGCGTCAGCACTTCGAGGCCGCCGAGGTAGGGGCGCAGCACCTCGGGCACGCGCACGCTCCCGTCGGCCTGCTGGTGCGTCTCGAGGATCGCGACGATCCAGCGCGTCGTCGCCAGCGTGCCGTTCAGCGTCGCCACCGGCGCCGTCTTACCGCTCTCGGTGCGGTAGCGGGTCGACAGCCGCCGCGACTGGTACGTCGTGCAGTTGCTCGTCGACGTGAGCTCGCGGTATGCGTCCTGCGTCGGCACCCAGGCCTCGATGTCGAATTTGCGCGCGGCACTCGAACCGAGATCACCCGCGGCCACATCGATGACGCGGTAGTGGAGCCCGAGCGACTGCAGCATCTCCTCCTGCCAGGCGACCAGGCGATCGTGCTCGGCCTCAGCCTCAGCGGGGTCCGTGTAGACGAACATCTCGAGCTTGTTGAACTGGTGCACGCGCAGAATCCCGCGCGTATCCTTGCCGTGCGAACCCGCCTCGCTGCGGTAGCACGTCGACCACCCGGCGTAGCGCAGGGGCCCGTCCGAGAGGTCCAAGATCTCGTCCGAGTGGTACCCCGCGAGCGCCACCTCGCTGGTGCCCGTGAGATACAGATCCTGCGCCGGCAGGTGATAGACCTCGTCGGCGTGCTCGCCCAGGAAGCCCGTGCCCTGCATGATCTCCGGCTTCACGAGCGTCGGCGTGATGAGCGGCGTGAAGCCGTGCTCGAGGGCCCGATTCAGCGCGTGGTTCATGAGCGCGAGCTCGAGGCGCGCGCCGACGCCGCGCAGGAAGTAGAACCGCGCGCCCGACACCTTCGCGCCGCGCTCCATGTCGATCGCACCGAGCATCTCACCGAGCTCCAGGTGATCGCGCGGCTCGAAGTCGAAGCTCGGCCGTACGCCGACGGTGCGCAGCGTGACGAAGTTCTCCTCGCCGCCCGCTGGCACGCCGTCGATGACGAGGTTCTCGATGCGGCGCGCGAGATCCTCGAAGACGATCTCCGCTTCCTTCGCGCGAGCGTCCGCTGCCTTCACGTTCGCCGCGAGCTGCTGCGCTTCGGCGATGAGCGCCGGCTTCTCGTCCTTCGGTGCCGACTTCACGCGCTTGCCGAACTCGTTCTGCTGGGCACGGAGCGTCTCGAACTCGCCGAGGGCCGCCCGGCGCACTGCGTCTGCGGCGAGCGCCTGATCCACCACCGCCTCGTCGTTACCTCGTGCGCGCTGCGAACGCTTGACGGCCTCGGGATCGTTGCGGAGCAGTACTGGATCGATCACGCGCACCAGCTTACCGGGGCGGGCTCGGGATCGGCCGGGCGCCGTTACGCTGGAGGCATGGCCGCCAGTTCCGCGCATCACCTCCCGAATGCCGCGGTCGTCTACCACCCGCTCAAGACGGATCTCGCGGCGCTGCGGGCCGCGGTTGCGCACCAGGAGCAGGCGGCGGGTTGGGGCGCGACGCGCTGGTACGAGACGCACGCCGAGGACGCAGGCGTGGGGGCGACGCGGCGCGCGATCTCCGACGGCGCGAACGTGGTGCTCGCCAGCGGTGGCGACGGCACGATCCGGGCAGCGGCCGAGGCGCTCAGAGGCTCGGGGATCCCGCTCACCGTCGTGCCGCAGGGCACCGGCAACCTGCTCGCCCGAAACCTGGGCGCCCCGCTGAACCGGGTCGACGAGGTGGTTCGCGCGGCCTTCACCGGTCAGAACCGCGCGATCGATCTCGGTCTCGTGCGCATCGTTCGCGCCGACGAGTCCGAGGACGAGCACGTCTTCCTCGTGCTCGCCGGCATGGGCCTCGATGCTCGCGCGATCTCCGCGACCAAGTCGACGCTGAAGAAGAGACTGGGCTGGCTCGCGTACGTCGACGCCGGGGTGCGCACGATGATCAAGGACCGGCCGCTGCACGTGCACTACTCCGTCGATCGCTCGCCGATCAAGCCGATGTCGGTCTATACCGTGATGATCGGCAACTGCGGATACATGCCGGGCGGGGTGCTGCTCATTCCCGACGCGAAGCTCGACGACGGCAAGCTCGACGTCGTCGCCCTGCACCCGCTCGGCGCGTTCTCGTGGCTGCGGATCTGGCGCAAGATCGGGTGGGAGAACGGGGTGCTGCGGCGGACGCGCGCGGGGCGGCGGATCATCGACCTCGTCCACGATACCCGGAGCGTCAGCTATCTCCGTGCCGAGCGTTACGCCCTCGCGGTCCCGCAGCCTGAGCCGGTGCAGCTCGACGGCGACGACTTCGGGCTCGCACTGTCGGTGAGCGGCGAGGTGGATCCGGGCGCCCTCACCGTGCGCGTGCTGCCCGAGTGGCGCGAACGAACGATCGCGGCGTCACGCTCTACGCGTCGCCGTCGGGAGTCCCCTCAATAACGCCGTGCAGCCAGTCCCGCGCGTCGCGGAAGGTGTCGTCGTCGTGCAGGTCGCGCACGGTCGCGGCCACCCGATCCGCCCGCGGGTACGAGCCGAGGAAGATCACGTTCGGGCTGAACCGCTTCACACCGAGCAGCGCATCGGCGACCCGCTCGTCTTTCACGTGGCCCTCCGCGTCGATGACGAAGCGGTAGCGGCCCATGCGATCACCGATGGGGCGCGAGGCGATGAGCAACAGGTTGACCCCGCGCGTCGAGAACTGCTCGAGCAGGTCAAGCAGGGCGCCAGCGCGATCCTGCGGAAGTTCGACGATCAGTGATGTTTTGTCGGCGCCCGTGGGCTCCCCCACGGGCTGACTGCGGCTCACGAGAACGAAGCGCGTCACGGCGTCTGGGTTCTCTGCGATGCCCTCGGCGAGCACCTCGACGTCGTAGTGATCCTCGATGCCGGGGGGCGCGATCGCCGCGTCGATGCCTTTTGCGGTGTCGAAGAGGTCTGCCGCGGCCTGCACGTTCGAGGTCGCAAGCAGGTGCCGATGGGCCGGGCGAGCCTCGTCGAGCCATGCGCGGCACTGCGCGTAGGCGACGGGGTGACCCGACACCACGTTGACATCTTCGAGCGCCGTGCCGGGCCGCGCGACGAGCACGAAGCGCACCGGCACGAGATACTCGCCGATGATGCGCAGCCCCGGGATCGTCGCGAGCGCGTCCTGCGCCACCGTGACGCCCCCGTCGATCGAATTTTCGATCGCGATCATCGCGGCGTCGCTCGCACCGCTCACCACATCGTTCAGCGCCTCACCGAGATTCTCGACCGGACGCCACTCCTGCCCCGCTGCCTCTGGCACCTGCTTGAGCGCGGCCTCCGTGAACGTGCCCGCGGGTCCCAGGTAGGAGTAGCGACGTGGGGCATCAGCGGCGTGCGACATGCTCCTTAGCGTACCGGCGCGCGCCCCCATCACTCGCCGCGCGCGCGCTCCACCAGCTCCTGCGCGGCGGTCTGCACCTCGGCGAGATGCTCGGGACCGCGGAACGACTCGGCGTAGATCTTCATGACGTCCTCGGTGCCCGAGGGGCGCGCCGCGAACCAGGCGTGCTCGGTCGCGACCTTGACCCCGCCGATCGGCGCGCCATTGCCGGGAGCGGTGGTGAGCACAGCGGTGATGCGATCCCCCGCCAGCTCCGTGTCGGTGACATCGTCGCTCGACAGCGCCCCGAGGCGCGCCTTCTGCTCGGGCGTCGCCGCCGCATCGATGCGGGCGTAAGCCGGGTCCCCGAAGCGGGTCGTGAGATCGCGGTATCGCTCCGAGGGCGACTGACCGGTCACAGCCTGGATCTCGGCCGCGAGCAGCGCGAGCAGGATCCCGTCTTTGTCGGTGCTCCAGGCGCTGCCGTCGAAGCAGAGGAACGACGCCCCCGCGCTCTCCTCGCCGCCGAACACGACCGACCCGTCCGAGAGCCCCGGCACGAACCACTTGAAGCCGACCGGCACCTCGAGCAGCTCGCGCCCGTGCGCGGCGACCACGCGGTCGATGATGCCCGAGGAGACGAGCGTTTTGCCGATGCCGGCCTGGGGCGACCAGTCGGGCCGGTGCGCAAGCAGGTAGTCGATCGCGACGGCGAGGTAGTGGTTCGGGTTCATGAGGCCGTCGCGCGTGACGATGCCGTGGCGGTCGGCGTCGGCGTCGTTGCCCGTGACGATCGCGAAGTCACCGCGGTGCTCGTCGACCGTCGACATGACGTGCGCTGACGACGGATCCATGCGGATCTTGCCGTCCCAGTCGAGGTGCATGAACGCCCAGCGCGGGTCAACGCCGGGCCCGAGCACGGTGAGGTCAATCCCGAGCCGATCGCGGATCGCCTCCCAGTACGCGACACTCGCCCCTCCGAGGGGGTGCACGGCGAGCGGCACCCCGGCGCGACGGAGCGCTTCGAGATCGATCGCCTCGCCCAGCGTGTCGACGTAGCCGCCGAGGAAGTCGTAACGTTCGACGCCGGCGACCGCTGCACCGCTCGCCCGCGGGATCTCGGTGCGCGCCTCGAGCAGCTCGTTGGCGCGGGCCGCGATCCGCTTCGTCGCGTCGGTGTCGGCGGGGCCGCCGTGCGGCGGGTTGTACTTGAAGCCGCCGTCGCGGGGCGGGTTGTGGCTCGGCGTCACGACGATGCCGTCGGCGCGGCCCGGGTCGTCGGCCGCGCGGCCGCGGTTGTAGCGCAGGATCGCGTGGCTCAGTGCCGGCGTCGGCACGAAGGCAGCGTCGCCCTCTCCGGCGGCCGCGAGCACCCGCACGCCGGCCGCGAGCAGTACCTCGATCGCGGTGCGCTCCGCCGGAGCCGACAGCGCGTGAGTATCGGCGCCGAAGAACAACGGCCCCTCGATCCCCTGCTCAGCGCGGTACTCGGCGATCGCCGCGCTGATCGCCGCGATGTGCGCCTCGTTGAACGACGCGCTGAGCGCCGAGCCCCGGTGCCCCGAAGTGCCGAACACCACGCGCTGCGGGGCCACCGACGGGTCGGGCTCGATCTCGGCGTAGGCTCGCAGCAGTTCGTCGACGTCGATCAGGTCTTCGGGGCGCGCAGGAGTGCCGGCTCGTTCGTGCATGGGTCTAGTCTGCCAGCCGCCCGGTTGGCGCGGGGCGGGCTTTACGCGCGCCCGCCCCGCAGTGTCAGGCCGGCGGCACTGCAGCGATGGCGGTGAGCTCGACCAGCATGGTCGGCCTGGCGAGCTCCGCCACGCCGACAGCGCAGCGCACCGGCACTCGGGAGCCGAAACGCCGAGCGTATACATCGTTGAACGCCGCCCTGTTCTCGGCCAGATCGCGCAGGTAGATGGTCAGGTGCGCGATGTCGCCCAGGCCGGCGCCGACTTCGCCGAGGTCGGCTTCGAGCGCGTCGATCACTGCCTCCGACTGAGCGGTGATGCCCTCGACGAGCTCCCCCGACGCGTCGAGAGGAATGACGGTCGTGTACGCCGTATCGCCGATCACGGTGACGCTCGACGAGAGCGAACCGTTCGATTCGGCTGGGACGCGCCGCACGCTCGCGCTCACGCGAGTGCTCCGGCCGGCGCGAATCCGTCGTCGTAGAGCCGCTTCCAGTTGCCGAAGAACACCTGCCCGGCTTCTTCGGCAGTGAGCAGGCCGCGCTCGACGAGGCGATCGCGCACCTCCCCAAACTTGTGGAAATCGAAGTTGTCGATCCACGCCGGTGGCGGGGGGGCGATGTCGGGCCGGGATGCACCGTGCTGCACCTTGCGGCTCCATCGGCCGTTGCGCATCCAGGTGAGGTTGTCGGCGGGCGAGTTCGGGTCGAGGTCCGATCCGTACGCGACGTGGTCGATGCCGAGCATCTCCACGTGCTTCGCGACGAGTTCTGCGGAGCCGTCGAGCGTCGCCGCGTACTCGCCCGCGATGTTGTTGTAGGTGCAGACGCCTAGCACGCCCCCGTTCGCGACGAGCGCGCGCAGCACGTCGTCCCCCTTGTTGCGCGGGTGATCGTAGACCGAACGCGCGTTCGCGTGATTGATCGCAACCGGCCGCTGCGACGCCTCCGTGGCTTCGAGCGAGGTGCGCTCCCCCACGTGCGAGAGGTCGACGATCATGCCCACCCGGTTCATTTCCTCCACGACCTCGTGCCCGAAGCGCGAGAGCCCGGTGTCGACGGGTTCGTAGCAGGAGGAGCCGATCGCGTTCTGAATGTTGTACGTCAACTGCACCACGCGCACGCCGAGGTTCCAGAAGTGCTCGATGAAACCTATGCGGTCGTTGAAGAGCGATGAGTTCTGAGTCCCGAACACGATCGCCACGCGATCCGACGTCACCGCCTCGTCGATGTCGGCACCGGTCCGAGCGATGAGCGCGACGTCGCCGTGCTCGCGCACGGTGTCGTTCCAGCCGGTGAGCACGTCCATCGTCTCGAGCGCGTCCTCCCAGAACGAGGCGGTGATCGTGACCGCCCGCACCCCACCATCGCGGAGTTGCTCGAGCACGTCACGGTCGTACCGCCCGCACTGCAATCCGTCGATCACTGGCGCGCCGATCATGCGAGCACCGCCCGCTCGGGGTCGTTCTCGTCGCGGCGCAGGTGCAGATAGGTCTCCTCGCTGACCTCGCCGAGCAGATTGCCGTCCTCGTCGTACAGTTGCGATCCCGCGTGCCGTCGCGACAGCTCGGAATCGGGGGTGAGCGCCTCGTTCGACTCGTGGAAGAGCCGCCAGAACTGGTCGGCGTCCATGACGTACCCCTCGAGCAGAATCCGACGCATCGCCGGCCCCGCCGCTGATTCTGCGGGGCGCACCGGTGTCCTGGGCGTGTGGGTCGGGGTGAGGATCGCAGTATCTCCACCGGCGTCTGCGCCACCAGCGGACTGCTCGATCTCGAACGCCACGCCGCGCACGGCGGCGTACTCCCCGAGGGCCGCCGCGATCCCGATGCCGGGGGTGCTGACGACCCGCACGCACTTCGCGCCCGCGATGACTGCCAGTGAGAGCTCGTCGATGAGCGCCGGCGCGAGGAGGATCGCGGGCGTTCCGCGCCCGTCGAGCACGACGGTGTCCCCGTCGCGGCTCACGTCGAAGCTCGTGCGCGCGCCGTCGTAGTGGTTGCGCACCCGCTCCATCTCGGAGACCGCGTCGACCCCTTCGGCTTGAGCGGCCATGATGGCATCGCGGATGGCATTGACCGCGTGCCCTGGGCAGGATCGGGCGTGCAGGTAGCGCCCGACCATGTGGCGCATCTCTCGTGCGGAGGCCCGCATCTCGGTCGTCATCGTGCAGCTCCGATCGTGGTCACAGGCATCTGGGGGTAGCGGGTCTCGAGTTCGAGGCCCTCGTTGAGGTCGGCGGCGGTCGGGGCGCCGAGGTAGATGAGGCCGAGCACGTTGCGGTCGTCGCCCTCGTCGACGGTCCGCAGCAGGCCGTGCACGGCCGAGTTCATGAAGCGCACGATCGACACCGGCACGAAGTCGTCGCCCAGCATGTTCATGTGGGGTGAGTGGTAGCGGAAGTCGCGGAGCGACTGGATGCGCTCGATCGTGGCGCGGAGCTCCGGCTGTTCGCGCAGCAGTCCTCCGACGTTCGCGTGATCGGTCGCGCGCATCGCCGCATCGAGCGCCTGCACGTCGCTCGGAAGATCCAGCGCCCAGTTGCGGCCGCCGCTCACCTCGGAGGCGGGTCCGCGCCGCGGCTCCTCCGCGTCCGCGGACTTGTACCATACGTACTCGCGCGCCCCGGGCGCCTCCATGTCGATCTGCAGCGCCCAGGAGTAGTCGCGTTCGATGATCGCGCGCAGCTCGGTGAGGGGCATATCCGCCTCGGCCACGAATTGCTCGGAGCGGATGCCGCCCTCGATCGCCTCGACAATCCGCTCGTACGGAAGCAGTTCGAGCAGATTGGCGGCGACCAGCTCCCACGCTTCATCGCCGATGACGCCGTCGAGCCGGCCCAGCAGTTCGGCGCCGGACGTCGCGCCGCGGGCCAGGAGTTCGTCGAGCACTTCGATGGCCCGGTCGAGCTGCTCGGAGACCCGGTGCGGGTCGTCGAACCGCGCGTAGACGTAGGGATCGACGCGGGTGAACTCGGACGCGCGCTCCAGCAGTTCGCGATACTGCACTGTCGTCTCGGCGTGCTGCACCAGTGGCAGCTGCGTAGCCTCGGCGAGCAGCGTCTGCCGCTGCTCGAGCCACGTGCCGATGAGCATCGGATGCGTGTTCACGAAGAAGAGCAGCCCGAGCGCCGAGCCGTTGCCGATGCCGATCATGCGACGCACTTCGCGGTCGAGCACCACGGCCTGCTCATTCCGGTGCTTGGCCATCGTCTCTACGAGATCCGACGCGAATTCGCGCATGATGAACGCGGACAGCAGTTGCGCGTGCAACGGCAATCGCAGCGGGTGGTCGGCCTCGAGTGTGAGGAAGGAGCGCGTGAGGAACGTGCCGTTGCCGTCCAGGCCCGTGTTGCGCATAAGGTACCCGACCTCCCAGAGTGCCCGGGTGTCGGGCTGCCGCCCCTCGGCGAGCGCCTGCACCGCGTGGTCGAACGCGCGGAAGCTCCGGTTCGAGCGGGCCCAGGTCAGGGTTCCCGGCACGGCTCGCCCCGCGTAGAGCTTCGGGAGCTCGGTGCGGGTAATGGCCCGATCCTCAGCGGTCGTGGGCCCCTCGATGAGGGCTCCCATCATGTCCCAGTTCTGGCCCGTGATCCGGCCCGTGCGGCCCTCGAGCGTGGGCTCGAAGCTGAAGATGACGAAGTCGAAGATCTTCCCGTCACCAGCGTGCACGCGATATAATGCCTCGCCGTTCGCGTGTGCGTCGATGTCGAAGTGCACGAGCTCGAACGTCCACGCCTCGCGCTGCATCTTCTCCAGCAGGCTGCGCCCCGCCGAGATTCGACTCGCAGGTAACGACTGCAGCCGGGTCGGCTGCAGAAGCAGATCTGGGTCGAGGATCCGGCGGGGAACCTCGGCGATCGGTGGCGTGGTGGACATCGGCACTCCTTCGTGATGGGGATGAGTCAGGTGAGCAGGATTCCCGCGCTCTGCACGGTCAGGTCTTCGATTGCACGTGCTCCCGCCTCGAGGGTCGAGAGCACGTGGTCGGGCTTGGTACGGCCGTGCGGCCAGTGCGCGGAGAGCGCGAAGCGCACTCGACCGGGCGTGCGACCCACGGGCACTGCGACGACCTCGATCGGATCGAACTCGTCGTCGACGAGCATCGAGTAGCCTGCGCTGCGCACCTTCGCGCGCTCTGCCGGCGCGGGGAGCTCCACGTGCGCGCGCCGGTACCGCTCGACCTCCTCGTCGAGCAGGTAGCTCGCGAGCACCGATCCGAGCGCGCTGCCGGCGATGCCGAAGCGCTGCCCGTGCTCGAGCGACACGTGCACGTTGCGCGGAGGCAGGCCGCGCCCGACGATGGTGACCGAGTCGCCGTCGAGGGTGCCGAGCGATGTGCCCTCGCCGAGTTCGCTCGCGATGCGCGTGAGTTCCTCGGCGATGCGCTGGTCGACGCTGGCGTGCCGCAGCGCCGCCTGGGCCACGCGCACCGGTGAGAAAGTCAGCGAGTAGGCTCCCTGCGAATCGGTCTGCAGCCAGCCCGCTGCCACCAACGTGACGAGCTGACGGTGCACCATCGAACGCGATCCGCCGACTCGGCGCGCGATCTCTGAGACACCGAAGGGGGCGCTCGTCTTCGCGATCTCCTCGAGCAGGCGCAGCAGCTTGAGATTCGAGGTCAGCGGTGCCGTACCGCTGGTTCCTCTGTCACTCTCAGTCATCGTTTCTCCATTCGTCTGTCAACTTATTTATGACAGATCCGCGCACTGAATGACATGAAACTAGCCAGTCACGCGGGATTCGTCAACTTACTTTTTTGCGGCCCCTGCTCGCCCTATACCCTGCCATCCGAGGTTACGATTCAGAGTTTTCTCTTGACGACGCAGTCTCGACCGGTAATATCGCTCTCACTGCCTCGCAAAATCGAAGCAGTTGTCACGATATGGTTGACACTAGTTTGGACGACGAGGTCTGGCAAGTCCTCGCGTCGAATGGGTGCATCTCGAGGCAACCCCGACACTGAAAGGAATCGCGTCATGGCATCGAAGCCAATGCGAAAAGCAGTGGGGGCGTGCGCTCTCCTGCTGACCGGAGCCCTCGCCGTCACCGGCTGCTCGAGCAGCGCCGAAGGGGGTGGAGGTGCTTCGACGGAGAAGTCCGGAACGCTCGTGATCGACCAGGCGTTCACCGCCCAGTCGATCGACCCCGCCACGATCTTCCAGGTCACCGATGCGATCACCGCGAGCGGACTGTATCAGACTCTGTTCACCTACATCGACAACGTCGCCGAGCCCGAACCACTTCTCGCTGAGTCCCTCACCGCGAACGACGCCGCCACCGAGTTCACGATCACACTGCGCGACGATGCGACATTCGCGAACGGCAACCCGGTGACGGCCGCCGATGTCGTCTTCTCGCTGAACCGCCTCAAGTACCTCGCGGCAAGCCCCGCCTACCGCATGGAAGGCATCACCGTCTCCGAAGTCGACGAGCGCACCGTGAAGCTGACCACCGAGAACCCCGCACCCTACATCGAGCACACCCTCACCGCGCCGCCGCTCGCGATCGTCGATGACGAAGCCGTGCGGGCCGCGGGAGGCACCGACGCCGAAGACGCCGCGGACACCGACACCGCGGGTCAGTTCTTCACGCAGCCCGCCAACGGCGCGGGCAGCGGACCGTACGCGCTCGAGAGCTACGACACGAACGCACAGATCGTGCTCGTGAAGAACGAGAACTACTGGGGTGAGGCTCCCGCGTACGACCGCATCGTGATCCGCAACGTCAACAACGCCCAGCAGCAGAAGGCGAACATCGAGGGCGGCGACAGCCAGATCGCGCTCGACATCCCGGGGCGCATCGCCGAGGGCATGGAGTCCGACGCGCTGCAGGTGCAATCGTCCTCGTCGCCGGAAGTGCTCTACCTCGCACTTTCGCAGAAGGACGGCGCGGCCACCGACGACCCCGACATCGTCGAAGCGATCAAGACCGGCATCGACTACGAGGCGCTGCGCACGCTCGTCGGAGCAGGTGCGAAAGAGGCGACCGGCATCATCCCGTCGATGATGATCGGAGCACTGCCCGAGGGTGAAGGCCCCCAGTCGGACCCCGAGGCGGCCAAGAAGCTGCTCGCCGACGCCGGGAAGACGGGCACCGAGATCTCGCTCGACTACGCGAACGACTACACCCGCCTCGCGGGAATCGACTACAACACGCTCGCCCAGGGTCTGCAGACGCAGCTCGAAGGCATCGGCCTGAAGGTGACGCTGAACCCGACGCCGACCTCGACCTCGCTGCAGCGCTACGTCGACGGCGAGACCGAGATGGCCCTGTGGTCCTGGCCTCCGGACACGGCCGACGCATCGGACGAGCTCGTCTTCGCACCGGGCGGCCTCATCGGCGAGCGCGTGCACTGGCCGGCGGACGCCGCGCCCGAAACGGCCGAACTCGCCGAGGCGGCACGCGTCGCCACGGGCGACGACCGCGAAGCCGCGTTCACCGCGTGGAACGAATCGATGAACGAAGCGGCTCCGTTCGCCTTCCTGCTCGAGCCGTCGTTCTTCCTGGTGGCTTCGAGCAGCGTCGGACACGTCAGCCACGATCCGCTCGCCGCCATTAACCTCTCGCAGATCAACTAGCCGCACGAGGATTCCCATCGTGACTCACACCCTTTCCGAGACCGGGGCGGACGTTCAGACGCCCGCCCCGGCGTCGGGCGGCGGAGGCGGATACTTCCGCTTCGTGCTCCGGCGCATCGGCACTTCGATCATCACCCTGTTCGGCATCACGCTCGTTTCCTTCGGGCTGGGCGTACTCGTGCCGCTCCGCCCCGAGACTGCGAACCTCAGCCAGCAGGCGCTCTCCAACCCTGCGGCGGTGGCCGCCTTCCGCGAGAAGTTCGGACTCGACCTCCCCGTCTGGGAGCAGTACCTGCGCTACCTCGGCGGGCTCTTCCGAGGCGACCTCGGAATCTCGCAGCAGACCGGGCAGCCGATCGCCGCCGACCTCGCCAAGTATGCCCCCGCGACACTCGAGCTCGTGCTCTGGGCCACCGTGCTCTCTGTACTCATCGGCGTCTCGCTCGGCATCGTCGCCGCCTACGCGCGCAACCGCTGGCCCGATCACCTCGCCCGCGTCGTTTCGCTCGTCGGCGTCAGCCTCCCCACCTACTGGCTCGCGCTCATCGGTTCGACCTTCTTCTTCCGCCAGCTCGGCTGGCTCCCGGGCAGCGGCAGGCTCGACGCCTCCGACACCCCGCCGCCGCGCGTCACCGGCTTCATGACGATCGACACGCTCCTCGCAGGCGATATGAGCGCGTGGGGGTCGGCAGTCGCCCACCTCATCCTGCCAGCGACGATCCTCGCCCTCTCGAACCTCGGCATGGTGCTCCGCTTCACCCGGAGCGCCGTACTCGACGGGCTTAACACCGACGCCGTCAAGGCGGCCCGCGTGAAGGGCCTCCCCGGCCGTCGTGTGCTCATGCGCTACGCCGTGCGCAGCGCCTCCAGCCCGATCATCACCGTCACGGCGCTCTCCTTCGGGTTCCTGCTCGCCGCCACCGTCTACGTGGAGCAGATCTTCGCCTGGGGTGGGCTCGGCCAATACGCCTACCGCTCGGCGACGAACCTCGACGTCACCGCCATCACCGGCATCTCCGTCGTGATCGCAGTGATCTTCCTCGCCGTGAACTTCACCGCCGACCTGCTCGCGTCGGCCTTCGACCCGAGGATCCGACTCCAATGACCCGCACCGACGTCATCTCCATGATCGCCATGCCCGAACGGTCTCGGCGACGCGTTCCGGCATGGCTCCGCACGCCCTCGATGATCGCCGCGGGCGCCGTGCTGGTCGCCTGGCTCGCCGCGATCCTCATCCCCGCGCTCACCCCACAGGACCCGCTCGCAACGGTCGGGCCCGCCCTCGCTCCGCCTGACTCGACCGCGCTGCTCGGCACCGACGCGCTCGGGCGCGACAACCTCAGCAGAACCCTCGCAGCCGCGCGCACCTCGATCCCGAACGGCCTCATGATCGTCGCTGCGGCCGCCCTCATCGGCACCGCGATCGGCCTCATCGCCGGGTTCTTCGGCGGGTGGATCGACGAGATCCTGATGCGCGTCGCCGATCTGGTCTTCGCATTCCCCGGCATCATCCTCGCGATGGCTATCGCCGCAGCGCTCGGACCGAGCGTGCAGAACGCTGTGATCGCCGCCGCGATCAGCTGGTGGCCGGCCTACGCCCGCGCGGTCCGATCCATCGTGCTCGCACTGCGCGAGTCTGAGTTCGTGCTCTCAAACCGCCTCTCTGGCGTAGGCCCCTTCCGCTCGATCATCGTCGACCTGCTGCCCGCGGTGAGCGGCTCCGTGCTCGTCCTCGCGATGCTCGACATCGGCTCCGCGATCCTCTTCCTCGCCGGGCTCTCCTTCCTGGGGCTCGGCGCGGTACCGCCGACACCCGAATGGGGCTCGATGATCTCGGGCGCCGTGCAGTACTTCGATCAGTGGTGGCTCGCCGTCGCACCCGGTCTCGCGATCGTCTCGGTCGTGCTGGCCTTCAACGTCATCGGCGATGCGATCCGCGACAATCTCGAACCGCGTTTGAGCGAGAACGGAGCCGGGTCATGACCCTCCTACACGTGGACCGCCTCACGGTCCAGCGCGCCAGTGGCGCGGGGTCGCCGCTCGTCGACGAGGTCTCTTTCACCGTCGAGGCCGGCGAGGTCGTCGGTGTCGTCGGTGAGAGCGGGTCGGGCAAGACACTGACCGGGCTCGCACTGCTCGGGCTGCTGCCCGACGGACTCGTCGCCGACGGCTCCATCCGATTCGACGGGCGCGAGCTCCTCACGCAGACGAAGCACGAATGGGAGCGCACGCGCGGCACCAACATCGCGATGGTGCTGCAGGATCCCTCGTCGAGTCTGCATCCCATGCTGAAACTGGGGGAACAACTCACCGACCACGTCCGGCTGCATCTCGGCCTCTCGCGAGCCGCGGCCGAGGCCCGGGCGATCGAGCTGATGGAGCGGGTTCACCTGCGCGAACCGAAACGCCTGCTCAGCCAGTATCCGCACCAGCTCTCCGGAGGGATGAAGCAGCGCGTCTCCATCGCGATCGCACTCGCGTGCGACCCGAAGCTGCTCATCGCCGATGAGCCCACCACCGCGCTCGACGCGAACATTCGCACCGGCATCATCGCACTCCTCGACGAACTGCGACGCGAATCCGGGATGGGCATCATCTTCGTCACACACGACCTCGCGATGCTCAGCACGATCGCAGATCGCCTCAACGTTTTCCGCACCGGCGAGATCGTCGAGGCGGGCGACTCCGATCGAATCTTCCGCTCTCCGCAGCACCCCTACACGCGAGTGCTGCTCGATGCGGTGCCGCAGGTGCCGTGGCCCCTTCCCGAGGAGGTAGTCTCATGACCGAACGCTCGCTGACCCCAGAGCCGCCGATCGCAGAGCCGGTGATCGCCGAACCGCTGATCGAGGTGACGGACGCGGTCGTCAGCTACCGGGTGAAGGGCAAGGGGCGCTTCGTCGCCGTGCACGGCGTCGACCTCGACGTGCACCCCGGCGAGATCGTCGGTATCGTCGGCGAGAGCGGCTGCGGCAAGTCGTCGCTCGCGCGAGCGCTCGTCGGCATCAACAGGCTCTCAGGTGGCAGCATCCGCTTCCTGGGCGAGGACGTGACGCCGCTGCCGATCCGCCGCCGCCCCGCACGACTCGTCCCGCTGCAGATGGTCTTCCAAGATCCCTACGCCTCGCTCAACCCGCGACGCCGCATCGTGCAGCAACTCGAAGAGGTGTGGAACTCGGCGGCCCGCGCTCGGGGCGACGCACTCGGGATGGAGGAGCGCCTCGCCGACATCACCGATGTGCTCGAACGAGTCGGGCTCGACCCGGAACTGCGCAACCGCTACCCGCACGCTCTCTCCGGCGGCCAACGGCAGCGCATCGCGATCGCGAAGGCGCTCCTCGCCAAGCCGAAGGTGATCGTGGCCGACGAACCGATCTCCGCGCTCGACGCCTCATCGCAGAAGCACGTCGGTGAACTGCTGCGCCGCCTCGTCGACGACCTGCAGATCGGCATGGTCATCATCTCGCACGATCTGGCCGTGGTCGCGACGATCGCAGACCGCACGGCAGTGATGCGGGCGGGCGTCTTCGTCGAGCAGGGACAGACCGAGCGGGTCTGGACGGCACCGGAGCACCCCTACACGCGCGAACTACTCGGTGCGGTGCCGGCACTCGTCGGACGGGAGGGGTAGCGGGCTGCGATCCGCCGCCGCGCAGCGAAAACACGCGTTGACACGTTCGGACTATCGGCGTTCTGAAGCAGTAACTGCCCGGAGGCTCGGCGTTCGTGATGGGCGAGGCTGGGGATCCTGACCACCATGCACGATGCAGCGTAACGACCGAGTCGGACCCCGACTTTATGGTCGCCGGGGAGACCCGCAACTACTCGTTCGAGACGATCACGAAGGCGATCCAGATCGTCGTCGAGGGGGCGAGGTTCATCTTGGCCAACGCCGACGCGACGGGTCCGAACCACGAGGGTCCGCTCCCGGCGACTGGTGCAATCGCAGTGACAGATCGCTCCCCCGGCACGCAGAGGTCGCGATCGAGATTTCCGAAAAGCTGAGTCTTGCGGTGGCGTGCGAGGACTTCGCCCGCGTCATCTATGAACCACGCCGCGTTCGCGATCGGCGTCTGCGCGCCCGCATTCGCGCCGTTCGCGACTCGTGCTCTATCGGCAGCGTCAATGAGCGCTTCAAGGTTGGCCCCGAGGTCGCGATCACACTCGTGCGCAAAGGATCACCTACTGAGCCCTCCGTGCGCGCGCACCCGCCCCCTACGCGGCCTTCTTGCGGAGCTTGCGGAAGAGCATCTGCCCGAGGATGAAGACGAGGTAGAGCGAGAACGCCACATTGCCCCAGAACGGATCGATCCACACCGCGAAGATCGACCCGATCGGCACGCAGATGCAGGCGGCGAGACCGACGAAGGCCGCGGCGCGCAGGTCCACGTTCTTCCGACGAAGATTGCCGAGCGTGCCAGAGATCGAGCCCGGGATCATCATGAGGAGCGACGTGCCCTTCGCGATGAGGTCGCTCGACCCGAAGAAGAACATGAGCACCGGCACCACGACGACGCCGCCGCCCACGCCGAGCACGCCGGAGAGGATGCCCGTGATGAAACCGGTCACGATCAACCCGATCACGCTCAGCACGCCGAGCTCGATCGAGTCATCGCGCTCGGGCACCACGAACCAGAGGCTCACGATGACAACCGCCAAGAAGGCCATGAAAGCCCACTGAACGAACCCGACGGGGAGCTTCTGCAGCAGGTGGCTACCGAGCTGCGCACCACCGATGATGCCGACCGCGAGGCAGATCGCTGCGATCCAGTCCACATGGCCCTGAATGGCGTAGGTCGTAGCTCCCACGATCGCGGTGGGCAGGATCGCCGCGACCGACGTGCCTGCCGAGAGCTTCTGGGGCATGCTGAGCCACAGCGCCAGTGCCGGCACGATGATCGTGCCGCCGCCGATCCCAAAGAGGCCCGACAGCAGTCCGCCGGCGATGCCGACGAGGAGCAGCGGGAAGATGCTGGGGCGGACGGTCTCTGGGTTCATTATCTCTTGTACTTTCGTCATGCTGCGTGGAACTCCAGTCGTTGCGTTAGGCGGGGACGACGATTGCGGATCCGTCGGATCGCGGGTCGCTCGCTGCCTCGTAGCCATCGGGGAGCACACGAATGAGGTTCGAGTGCCCGAGATCTTCGGTGTACCGGGGCACGACGTTCACTTCGAAACCGGCGGCGGCGATTGACTCGTGCGCGGCGGCGTCCACGTTTTCCTCGATCATCACCGACACTCCATTCTCCGGGCTCAGCTCGTTCACCATCCAGCGCGGTGCGTGCGTGGCCTGCTCCGGGGTGGCGCCCGCGAGCGCATGCAGCAGGAGCTGCGCGTGGATCTGCGGCTGTGCGGATCCGCCCATCGTCGCGGGTACCCAGGCGAGTTCATCTCCGCGCATGATGAGCACGGGCATGAGCGTGTGGCGCGGCCGCTTGCCACCTGCGAAGCGGTTCGGCGCCTCGGGGTCGAGCGAGAACGAGGTGCCTCGGTTCTGGAAGACGATGCCGGTATCGGGCTCGAGAATGTGGGCTCCGAAGCTCCAGTACACGGAGTTGATGAACGAAACCGCCCAGCCGTCCGCGCTGATCGCCGCGAAACCAACAGTGTCGCCGCTCGCCTTCGCCTCACCGATAACCGGGAAGTGCGGATCCGGCAGCTGCACCAGTTCCTCGCCACTCAAGCCACCGAAATCGGAGTCCGCAAGGGCGGCCGCGCGCACCGAGTTCGCCGCGTGGAACGCCTTCGCGAGCTCGCCCGCCCCGGCGCCCAGCGGATCCTCGATGCCGGCGCCACCGTCGGCGCCCGAGATCGCGTTGAGCGCGCGGAGCAGCATGAAGCCGGAGGTGTTCGGCGGCCCGGTGAGCACGCGAAGCCCATCGAAGCTGCCCTCGAGCGGCTCGCCCCAGAAGGCGCTGAAGTTCGCGGCGTCCTCGGCGGTGATCTTCGAGCCGAGGCGCTGGAGGCCCGCGATCCACTTCTGCGCGGTCTCCCCCTCGTAGAATTCAGCGGATCCGCCCGCCGCGATGCGCCGCAGTGTTTCAGCGAGCGCGGGCTGCTTCACGGTCTCCCCTTCGCCGAGGGGCTCGCCGCCGGGGTAGAAGATGGCACGCGCGCCCGGATCCTGCTCGAGCGTCTCGCGATCATCGATAAGTGCGGCCGCGATGGAACGAGCCGCGGGGTGCTCTTCGGCGTGCTTGATGGCTGCGGTGAAGTGATCCGCCCAACTCAGCTTCGCCCCGTACTCATGCAGCGAATTCCAACCGCAAATGCCACCCGGGACGGTCACCGTGTCGATGCCGCGGAGCGGAAGCGCGTCGCCGTGCTTCTCGCGAAGCGCCTCGAGCGTCTGCCCGGCGGGGGCCACGCCGGTCGCGTTGAGAAAGCGCACCTCGCCCTCTGGGCTTCGCACCAGCGCGACGAGGTCGCCGCCGAGCGCCACGTTATTCGGGTAGACCACGCAGAGTGTTGCGGCAGCGGCGAGGGCAGCGTCGATCGCGTTGCCTCCCGCTTCGAGTGCGGCTGCGCCCGCCTCCGTCGCGAGGTGGTGGGAGGTCGAGATGGCGCCCTTCGCGCCGAATGCTGCGGTCACTGCTGCTTCGTTCCCTTCGTTGTCGCCGCCTCGGCGATCTGATTGCTGATATCGAGCACGTGCGCTCGCGCTTCCTGCTCGGCAAGCTCGGCATTGCCGTCTGCGATCGCCTCGAAGATGCGGCGGTGCGCGGCGCTTGACGCCTGTCGACGAGCCTTCGTCTGGTACCGGCCCGCGCGGCTCGGCGCGATCTGGCTCGCAATGTGCTCGTTGATGAGCGCGAGCAGGGGGTTGTGGGCGTACTGCGCGATCGCCTGGTGGAACGCTCGGTCGAGGTCGGCGTAGCGTTCCTTCGACACGTCGCTTTCCATCGACTCGACGAGTTCCCGGAGCTGCGCGACGTCGCGCGGGGTGGCGCGCGATGCGGTGATGCGTGCAATGGGCGGCTCGATGATGGCGCGCAGTTCCATGATCTCGTGAAGCTCCGGGTTCAGCGTGGCAGCGATCCCGATCGCGCTCTCGAGCGTCGTCGCGCGCTCACCCGGCTTCAGCACGATCGTGCCGCGACCGGGCTTCCGATCGATGAAGCCTCGGTTCTCCAGTTCTCGCAGTGCTTCTCTCACCGACACTCGAGAGATTCCGAAGTGCTGGGCGAGTTCGCGCTCCGCGGGCAACTTCTCTCCCGGGGCAAGTTCCCCTTCGAGGATCAGGCGTTCAAGATCAACCGAGATGCGGTCCGGGAGGGAGAGCGTCACTGCGTGACCCACCGAGTTCCAATCCATCTTCGACTCCGTTCGTTCGTTTTCAGCTCCGCGACAGTGCGGAATATCTCCGTCCCGTCACGATCATGGGTCCGCGTTGACGCGCTGACCGAATCGGGAGTATCGTACGTATTCAGGTTCGGTAGATGGTCCTACCAACTGATGATTGCAGCATACACCTCAAGCCGCTCATCACCACGAACTCGTTCAAAGAAGAAAGAGACACCATGACATTCACTACCTCACGCGCGGGACGCTTCGCGAAGCTCGGCGCCCTCGTCGCGGTCGCCGGACTTTCCCTGTCCCTCGCCGCGTGCAGCGGCGGATCCTCCGACTCGGAGGATTCCGGCGACGCATCCTCCTCGAGCAGCTCGGAAGCAAAGCTCTCGACTCCGACCATCATCAAGGAGGGCAACCTCACCGTCTGCACCGGTGACTCGCCGCCCAACATCTACTACGACGAGAACAACGAGCTCATCGGTGTCGAGATCGACCTCGCAAAGGCATTCGCCGAGCGTCTCGGGCTCAAGACCGTACTCGAGGAGTACAACTTCTCTGGCCTGATCCCCGCTCTGCAGGCCAAGCAGTGCGACGTCATCATGGGCTCGCTCTACATCAAGCCGGAGCGCGAGGAGATCGCGAACTTCGTGCCGTACCTGTACTCGGGCACCGGAGTCGGCGTTAGCAAGGAGAACCCTGCGGATGTGACCGGGTTCGATGAGAGCCTCTGCGGCGTCAAGGTGGTCGCGATCACCGGAGCCACCGGCGGCAGCGGCGCCGAAGAGCTGTCGAAGAAGTGCGAGGCAGACGGCAAGGAGCCGCTCGACATCACGCTCGTCGACGAGGGTGTCAACGCAGTGCAGCAGGTGATCGCCGGGCAGGTCGAGGCGTTCGTCGACACGTCCGAGATCATGGGCTTCTACCAGAAGCAGACCGACGGCGACATCAGCATGGTGGGTGAGCCCTCCGACAAGATCCGTATTGGGGCCGCAACGCTCAAGGACAACTCGGAACTGAACAAGGCGCTCGACGAGACCTTCCAGTCGATGATCGACGACGGCAGCTACCTCGAGATCCTCGAGAAGTGGGACGTCGAGTCGAACGACATCACGAAGGCCGAATAGACCCCGGTTCGGTGGGGGCGCTCGCCCTCACCGAACCCCTTCCGCACAGGGACACATAACGCATGAAATTCGACTGGACATATTTCTGGGACGCTCTGTTCACTCCGAACGAGAGCTTCCTGAATGGCCTCTGGCTCACCATCAGCATCTCCGTCATCGCGATGGCGCTCGCTCTGATCCTGGGTCTCATCATCGCCCTGATGGGCCGCAGCCGCTTCATCGTGCTGCGCATCATCGCGAGCCTCTACATCTGGATCATCCGCGGCACCCCGGTGCTCGTCCAGCTCGTCATTCTTTACACCGGCCTCGCAGCGGCCAACATCTTCCGCTTCGAAGACATCACCGTCGGGATCCTCGTGAAGGGCGCGGTTCAGGCCGCCATCATCGGTCTCATGCTCAATGAGAGCGCTTACATCTCCGAGATCGTTCGCGGCGGTCTCGAGTCGATCGAGAAGGGCCAGACCGAGGCGGCGCTTTCGCTCGGCATGACGGGGCTCGGCGCGATGCGCTGGATCATCGTGCCGCAGGCGATCCGCGTGATGGTTCCTCCGCTGGGCAACTCGTTCAACGGGCTCATGAAGAGCACCTCGATTCTTTCCATCATCGGCGTCGCGGAGATGTTCCAGGTCGGCAGCACCATGGCCGCTTCGACGTTCAAGGCGTTCGAGATCTTCATCGTTATTGCGCTCTACTACTTGGCGCTCACCACGATCTGGACCGTGATCCAGACCTGGATCGAGAACTGGCTCAACGCGAAGGCGGGGCTGCCCAAGGCCGAGTCGATCTGGAAGCGACTCTTCGGCGCGCGCAGCAAGCGTGATCGCATCGCCCCGAAGAACCCGCTCTCCGAGCTTGAAGGAGTCTCCGCATGAGCGCGACCGAGTACACCACGCCCGTTTCCGTCACAGACGGCCCGATCGTTCGCACGGTCGACGTGAACAAGTGGTTCGACGACCGGCACATTCTCACGGACGTCTCCCTCGAGATCGCTCGCGGCGAGGTGGTCGTGCTCGTCGGACCGTCGGGTGCGGGCAAGACGACGTTCCTGCGCACGCTCAATCGACTCGAGCAGATCGAAAGCGGCGAGATCTACATCAACGGCGAGCGGATCGGCGAGACCGTGCGCGAGAACGGGCGTTCAGTGCCGATCTCGGAGAAGGCACTCGCGAAGCAGCGTTCGAACATCGGCTTCGTCTTCCAGCACTTCAATCTCTTCCCGCACATGACGGTGCTCGAGAACATCTGGCATTCGCCCGTGCGGGTGAAGGGTGAGAAGAAGACGGTCGCTGTCGCCTACGCCAAGGAGTTACTGGAGCGCGTTGGGCTCTCCGACAAGGCAGACGCCCGTCCCCGCTCACTCTCGGGCGGCCAGCAGCAGCGCGTTGCGATCGCACGCGCGCTCGCAATGCGCCCGGCGCTGATGCTCTTCGACGAGCCGACTTCGGCACTCGATCCCGAGATGGTCGGCGAGGTGCTCCAGGTCATGAAGGATCTGGCCGCGGCCGGAATGACGATGATCGTCGTCAGCCACGAGATGGGCTTCACCCGCGAGGTGGCGGATCGGGTCGTGGTGATGGACGCCGGAACGATCATCGAGCAGGGCGACCCGGAGCTCGTCTTCACGAACCCGAGTCACGATCGGACGCGGCAGTTCCTCTCGAAGATCCTCTGAAACGGGAGTAGTGATGAGCACGGTCTTTCGCCGCCCTTCCGGCACCCTGTTCAATGCCCCGCACGCGACTTCGGCCGCTGGCGCGCGAGCAGCAGTGCTCGGAGTCCCGTTCGACATGGGCTCGCACCCCAATCGCATCGGCGGGAGAGGAGGCCCCTCCCATGTGCGGGCCTCCTCCCTGCTGGTCGCCGAGGCCGCCGAGGATCTCGGCGTCAACCCCATCGAGCACCTCGGTCTCGTCGATCTCGGCGACGTCGATGTGACGCCGGGTCAGGTGTCGCAGGCATTCGAGCGCATCGCAGCGGAGGTCGGGCGAATCCTCGATGAAGGCGCACTCCCGATCACGCTGGGTGGTGACGGGGCGGTCACGCTGCCCCAGCTCCGTGAGACGCATCGTCGGCACGAAGACCTCGTTCTCGTGCACTTCGATGCTCACACTGATGCCTACGATCTCTTCGAACCCGAAGAGTTCAATAACGCCAACTCCTTCGTGCACGCGGCTCGAGAAGGAGTCGTCGATGTGGCGCGGTCATTCCACGTCGGCATCCGAGACACGGCGCTCGGAGGCGAAGCCGGGGTGATCGGTTTTGCCGAAGAGCTGGGTTACCACGTGCGACCCATGAGCGACGTACGCGAGCGGGGCATTGCAGACGTGCTGCGCGAGATCAACGACGTCGTCGGTGCGCGTCCGGTGTACCTGTGCTGGGACATGGATGTCTTCGACCCCTCGGTCGCGCCCGGCGTTGTTACTCCCGCTTGGGGTGGCCTCTCCACCGCCGAGGGGCTCGAACTGTTGCGAGGTGTCTCTCGGTTGAATGTCGTGGTCTGCGATGTCAACACGGTATCGCCGCCCCACGACGTCGCGGGCCAGACGGGAAGCCTTGCCGCGCATGTCATTCTCGAGTTTCTCAAGGCGGTCGTCGAGCGTTAGGCGCGCTCACCTCACGAGACCGACTTCTTCACGAATTTCCCGCTCCTCACGGGGGTGCAGGATCAGCGGTGCCGAGCGTGAAATGCGCCCGGCACCGCTTTTGTCGTTTCTCCGCAAGGTACTCTCGACGCCGCTTTTGACACTCATCGTCGACCTCGATACGCTGTGATTCGTTCATCAGTTGGTCCGACCAACTTGCCGCGTCACTGGCGGGGCAGCCCGGCACGGGACCAACCGCGACTGTGCACCGCATCGCAGCGGGCACTCACCCCTGGAGTACCAATGGCGAAATCCTCCCCTACCGAGACCTCGGCAGCGCACACGAAACTTGCGACCGAGAACATCGGGGTCACCGACGCGCTCGGCGTCGTCACCGACGAAGCGAAGCCCAGCGGCCTGCTCACCCTTTCCTCCGCCGAGATGTGGGAGCGCTTCAGCTTCTACGGGCTCCAGGTGCTGCTCGCCTACTACCTGTACTACTCGCTCTCCGACGGCGGCCTCGGCCTACCGCAACCCGTCGCACTCGGCATCGCCGGCGCGTACGGCGGCCTGGTCTACATCGCGCAGATCGTTGGCGCGTGGATCGCCGACCGCGTGCTTGCGCCGCGATACGTCGTGCTGATCGGAGGAAGCGCGATCCTCGCCGGTCACATCATGCTCGCCGTCGTGCCGGGACTCATCGGACTCGTAATCGGTCTCGCGCTCATCGTCGTGGGCACGGGCGGCTTGAAGGTCAACACCACGATGATGGTCGGCGCGCTGTACCCGAAGGGCGGCGCGAAGCGCGACGCAGGCTATGCCATCTACTACATGGGCATCACGATCGGCGCGTTCTTCGGACCGCTCCTCACGGGCTGGCTGCACCAGGAGTGGGGATTCCACGTCGCATTCGGTGCGGCCGCAGTCGGCATGGCCGCGGGCTTGATCCAGTACGCCATCGGCATGGGCAAGCTCCCCGCGAGCACCGCCGTCGTACCGAACCCCCTGCCCGCTCAGCAGCGCGTCAAGTGGATGCTGATCTCGCTCGTCGCCATCGCGATCATCGCGGTTGCGATCGCAACCGGTGTGGTGCGCGCGGAGAACATCAGCAATGCGGTGGCGCTCATCGTGCTCCTCGCCGCAATCGCCTTCTTCACCATGCTGCTGACGAACAAGCAGGTCACGGCAGGCGAGCGTTGTTCGGTGGTCCGTTACATTCCGGTCTTCCTGATGAGCCTGGTCTTCTGGACGCTGTTGTTCCAGCTGTTCACGGCTTTCGCCGTCTACGCGGACACGAAGATTCAGCTCTCGGCCGGCGCCCTCACCATTCCGCCTACCCTGATCGTCACGCTCGAGAGCCTCGCGGTCGCCGGCATCACTGCGCTGCTCGCGGTTCTCTGGACCAAGAGCCGGGCCGCGCGCATGCAGCCCGTCCCGAAGCTCATTATCGGCGTTGTCGCTATGGCGTTCGGCGCCGCGCTCATCGTGCCGTTCAGCCTGAGCTCCGGTCAGTCGATGCCGCTCCTCGCAACCATTCCCGTCATGCTGCTCTTCGCATTCGGCGAGGCCATGTTCGCACCATCGGCGCTGTCGTTCACCGCCGAGCTCGCGCCGCGCGCGGCGAACGCGCAGATGACCGCGCTGTACTTCCTCACGATGGCCGGCGGATCGACGCTTTCGGGGTGGATCTCGGGCCTCTACCAGCCGGGAGCCGAGGGCCAGTACTTCAGCGTCGTCGCGATCACCTCGTTCGTCACGATCGCCGTGCTCGGTCTCGCCTACCGCGTGGTCGACACGCGCCTCCGCACCGCGTAGCGCCGCGCGCCTACACCCCGAAGTGCGACGCGACGCCTTCCAGCACCCCTGGCTCACGCCATCGCGGTGACGGAACGCTGTCGCGGAGCACGCGGGTGTACGCCACGTGAGGGTTGGAGAGCACCGACGCGGTTGTACCGCTTTCCACGAACTTGCCTCGGTGCGTGCCCCGAATGGCGCTTATTTGTCGCCCGCGTTGATCGTCGCCTCCATGCGAGCGCCCGATTCGAGGACCGCGGACCCAAGAATTTCCCCGTAGGTGCCATCCTTGATCAGAGAATCCAGTCCCGCCTGGATCGCCTCAGTCATGCTGCTTCCCTTCGCGGTGGCCGGTGTAATTTCCATCGGTGTAGAGGTAGTCGTTGGGAGGATACGCAAGAGAGCTCCCGATCGTCAGCTCTCCAGACTTCTCGACCTCCGCGGGTAGCAGATCCGCGGCCTTCTGATCGACCTCAATCCCATCGAGCGCACTCGCGTCGCTCGCCTCGTTCGCCCCTTCGGTGTTGGTGCACCCTGTCAGTGACAGAACTGCGGCGGCGAAAAGCGCAGGGACCGCGTACTACAACTTCATCGATTTGATCTCAATCGGTGCGGCGGCTACTGCGGGTCGAGGCCGAGGTCGTCGAGGCCGATCGCGTAGCGGTACTCGTATCCAGCCTCTTCGATGCGGGCCTTGGCCGGGGCCTGGCGATCGACCACGACTGCGACCGCCGCAATCTCAGCACCGACCTTCTTGAGTGCCTCGATCGCCTTCAGCGGCGAGCCGCCCGTCGTCGACGTGTCCTCCACGACGACCACGCGCTTGCCGGCGAGGTCCGGTCCCTCGACCTGACGGCCGCGTCCGTGATCCTTGGGCTCCTTGCGCACGACGAACGAGTCGTACACCTTGCCCTGCGCGACGCCCTGATGCATGATCGCCGACGCGATCGGATCCGCACCCATGGTGAGCCCGCCGACCGCGACCACACCGTCGATGTCATCGATCAGATCGAGCATGACCTGACCGATGAGGGGAGCAGCGCGATGGTCGAGGCTCAACTTACGCAGGTCGATGTAGTACGTCGCCTTCTTGCCGCTCGTCAGCGTGAAATCTCCGTGGAAGACAGCCTCGCTCGTAATGAGATCGATGAGCTGTTCGCGCGCAGTGGTCATGGCGTCGATTCTAGCGGCGCGTCGAGCAGCTCAGGCGAGCGAGCAGCTCGACGCGCGTGCTCATCTCACGCTCTCGAGGAAGTTACGCGTACGCTGCCTGCGCGGTCGATCGATAACCTCTTCCGCAGGCCCCGCCTCGACGATCACGCCGCCGTCCATGAATGCCACCTGATCGGCGACCCCTCGCGCGAACCCGATCTCATGAGTCACCACGATCATCGTCATGCCATCATCGGCGAGCGCGCGCATCACGTCGAGAACGTCACCCACCAATTCGGGATCGAGGGCGCTCGTCGGCTCATCGAACAACATCAGCTTTGGGTCCATGGCCAGCGCCCGCGCGATCGCCACCCGCTGCTGCTGCCCTCCGGAAAGCTGCGCCGGATAGTGCCCGGCGAAATCGGCGAGCCCCACACGGCCGAGCAGCTCCCGTGCTCGTTCCCTCGCCCGAGCCTTCGAACGGCCGGCCACCCCGATCGGCGCCTCGCACACGTTGTCGAGTGCTGTCATGTGCGGGAACAAGTTGAAGCGCTGAAACACCATGCCGATATTGCGCCGCTGCTTCGCGATCTGCCGAGGGCTCATCTCATGAGTCTTCGAGCCCACCTGTCGATAGCCGATGAGGTCGCCGTCGACGAGGATCCGCCCCCCGTCGATCGTCTCGAGGTGATTCACGCAGCGCAACAGGGTCGACTTGCCAGAGCCCGACGGCCCCAGCAGAACAGTGACCGTGCCCGCCGGCACCGCGAGCGATACGTCCCGAAGTACCTGGTGAGCGCCGAAGCTCTTGCGCACACGCCGGATCTCGACAAGCGCATCCCGCGCCGGGCGTGCCGACCCCACTCCCGTGGTCTCAGCAGTTGTATCTTGCAGGGTCATTTCTCGACTACCTCCACCTTCGTCGTCGCGGGTGCTGGTTCCGGCCCCGGCCTGCGTGAGTCGACCATGGCCCGCACGCGCTGGAACGGGGTCGGGGGAAGCGCGCGCGAGGCTCCGCGGCCGTAGCGGCGCTCGAGGTAGTACTGAGGGATCGAGAGCACGCTCGTCATGAAGAGGTACCACGCACTCACCACGATGAGGAGCTCGACCTGCTTGAGGTTGGACGATGAAATCACCGATGCCTGGGTGTAGAGCTCCATCACTGCGATCACCGAGAGCAGTGACGTATTCTTCAGCATCGAGATGAGTTCATTGCCCATGGGCGGAATGATGACGCGCATCGCCTGCGGCAGGAGCACCCGTCGGAACGTGTATAGGGGAGCCATTCCGAGTGAGTACGCGGCCTCGCGCTGACCATCGTCGACGGACATCATGCCGGCACGTACGATCTCGGACGAGTACGCCGCCTGGTTGAGCGTCAACGCGAGCAAACCGGCGATGAACGGCGTCACCAGCGAGTTCGTTTCGACGGACCAGAAGACCACCTCGGTGAATGGGACGCCGAGCACGATCCGGTCGAACAGCAGCCCGAGGTATCCCCACAGCACGATTTGCACGAGCACTGGGGTACCGCGGAACGCCCAGACATACAGCCAGGCGACACTCGAGAGGACGGGATTCGAGGCGAGACGCATTGCTGCGATCACAATCGCCAGCAAGGTCGAGACCGCCATTGAGATCACCGTGATCACGATCGTCAGCCAAACTCCCTCGAGAATCCGCTGGTCGAACAGGAAGTGACCCACGGTGCCGAAGTCGAGATTCGGGTTGGTGGCGATCACGTAGACAACAGCGGCGAGGACGAGGAGCACGACGACCGCACTGATCCAGCGCCACGGCCGCCGGAGCGGGATCGCCTCGACGTCGTCCTCATTGGAGAGCGCAGGGATCGCCGCTCCCTCGAGGGCCGAAACCGGAGCGCTCATGATGCGTCGGCTCCCTGATTGACCTCGGCGGACTCTACGGCGTAAGCGTCGATGTTATTTCGCTCGAGCACCTCCTGATAGGTGCCCTCATCGATGAGCGCCTGCAGCGCCTGCTGGACGGCCTCGATGAGTTCGGTGTCGTCTTTCAGTATGCCGATACCGCTGTAGACGGGGTTGAAGCCGGCGGGGTTCTCGGGGTCGCGCACGATCTCGAACGCCTGACCATCGTCCGTCGTCGCAACAACGTACTCAGCGACAACTGCGTCGGCGGTGTAGGCCTGGCTCTTCCCCGCACGCAGTGCGGTCTGCGCGTCGAGGTCGCTCGGCAGTTCCATGACGTTCACATCACAGTCCATTGCGCGGAGCAGGTCGCCCTGAACGGTCGCTTTCTGCACCGACACCGTCTTACCGCACAGATCGCGTTGGGTACTGATTCCCTCGGGGTTCCCCCGCTTTACGGCGATCGCGAATCCACCGTGTGTGTAATCGACGAAGCTCAGGGTCTTCTGCCGCTCCGGGGTGTCGTTCATTCCGCTCATAATGATGTCGTTCTTGTTCGCTTGCAGCGACGGGATCACGGAGTCGAACGCCTGCTTGTTCAAAGAAACATCGATGCCGAGCTTCTGACCGAGCAGACGTCCGAGCTCGGGATCGAAGCCGATCTCGCGGTTATTCTCGTCGTACATCGCCATCGGCGGGAATGGGATGTCCA
Source organism: Leucobacter sp. USHLN153 (assembly GCF_037145615.1). Taxonomy (NCBI): domain Bacteria; kingdom Bacillati; phylum Actinomycetota; class Actinomycetes; order Micrococcales; family Microbacteriaceae; genus Leucobacter; species Leucobacter sp. USHLN153. Next base: position 110,387 of record NZ_JBBCXE010000004.1, on the reverse strand, counting down.
CCGCGATGTTGATGACCCCCGCTTCGACGACGTCGTCGGGAAGCAGTTCGGCCAGCGAGTCGTCCGCGGTGGTGCTGATCTCGTCACCGGCGGGCAGACCCGAGGACGCCGATTCGGCGTGTTCGTCGGCAGAACCCGATCCTGAACATCCGGACAGCGCAAGCGCCGCGGCAGCGGCGGCGGCGAGCAGGGTGAGGGGCAACTTCGTCATGTTCAGTTCCTTCGTCATTGAGAGGTGTCGTGAATGTTTCGGTTTTGCTGGTCGGCACCGGGTGCTACTACACCGCGGGAGAATGCAGCGCGAGCATGTCGTCGTAGGTCTCGCGACGAGCGACAAGGCGTGCCTCACCCTCGCGCACGAAGACGATGGCGGGCTTGAGCGCCCCGTTGTAGTTGTTGGACATCGTGTAGGAGTACGCGCCGGTGGTCGCCATCGCGACGAGATCTCCCACCTGCGCCTCGGGGAAGTCGGCGCCGTCGATGAGCAGATCTCCCGACTCGCACTGCCGCCCGACGAGCTGTACGCGCTCCGTCCACGGTTCATGGATTCGGTTGGCGATCACTGCTTCGTACCGCTGCCCGGTGAGCGCGATATCGAGTTGATCGGCCATGCCCCCGTCGACGGCGACGAACACGTCTCCCGTGCGCTTGACCGAGACGACGCGGTAGAGCGTGATTCCGGCGCGTGCAACGACGGAACGCCCTGGTTCGATCATGAGCCGCGCGGAATGGGGCAAGTGGTCGGCGGCAGCCGCTACGACTGCGTCGAGATACGCGTCGACGCTGGGCGCGTCTTCGTCGTACGTGTATTTCACACCGAGGCCGCCGCCGACATCGTAGGTGTCGAAGGTTCCCGCGGAGGAGATGTTCTCGACCGCTTCGGCGAACTGACGGGTGTTGAGGATCTGGGAGCCGATATGGAGGTGCACACCTTCAAACACCATGAGCGGGTGCGCGCGCATACGCTCGATCGCTGCGGTCGCCTGGTCCATCGGGAGACCGAACTTCGAACGATCTCCGCCGGTGGCTTGGGAAGCGTGAGTCTCAGCTTCAACACCCGGGATCACTCGCAGCAGGAGCTTCTGCGGGCGCGTGAGCAGCCGCTCCAACCGATCGAGCTCGTCATCGTTGTCGACGATGATAGTGCCGATGCCGGCGTCGAGCGCCATCTGCAGTTCGTCATCGGTCTTCGCATTGCCATGGAAGTGCAACCGCTCGGGCGCGACGCCCGCAGCGAGAGCGAGCCGCAGCTCGCCGCCCCCCGCGACATCGACCGACATTCCTTCTTCCTGTGCCACGCGATACATCCCGACGACCGGAAGCGATTTCGATGCGAAGAGCACCTCCGAGTTCGGCCAGCGGCCCCGCAAGCCGTCGACGAATCGGCGGATCTGCCGTCGGAGGCCCGTCTCATCAATGACGTGGAGCGGGGTACCGTAGCGCTCGGCGAGCGTGGCGACGGGCACTCCCCCAACTTCGAGCACTCCGTCTGCCGACGCGGAGGATTCTTCCGGGAACACCTCCCAGAGTTCACCCAATCGGGTGCCCTCGGGAGCGGGTCGGGTCTCGTGCATGTGTGCCTCCATCTGCGTCGTTGCGTGACCACACTATGCGGGGCACGCGCAGCATATTTTGTGGTTTTCGCATATCTTTATGGGATGGATATGCCTTCTTCTCCAATTGGGTTTTCGGACGGCATTCCAATCGACGAATTGCTCGACCTCCTCGAACCCGGGATCGCAACTCCGATCGGCTCCTCCCGCCCCAGCCGCCTGGTGCGCGGCGCCGAGTTTTACGATGCGCGAGATGCGATCCCGGACGAAGCGGACCTACTGCTCCTCATTCCCTCTCCGCGCGTACTGCCCGTGGAGCAGATCGAGGAACTTGCGCTCCTCGCTGCGCGTCACGCAGCGGTCGGTCTCGTCGTCAAGTGCGGCGATAACGACGTCGCCTCCCTCGAACAGATCGCGGAGCGCATCGGCATCCCATTCATTCGCATCGCTGACCATGTGAGTTGGCGGCTCTTCGATTCTCTGCTCGCGCAGGCCCTGGGTGAGCGACGCCACCGCGACGACGCGCACCGCGATCGAGGTCTCGAGCCTTTATTCGCGCTCGCCAACGAGCTTGCTGAGCATTTCGGAGGTTCGGTAGCGATTGAGGATCTCGGTAGGCGCGTCATCGCGTACTCGTCAGTGCCCGGCCAGCTCATCGACCGTCTCCGCACCCAGGGGATCCTCACCCGCGAGGTCCCCGATTCCCCGTTCAATGACGACCAGTACCGCACAGTGCTGCGCTCGGATGCTCCGATCAAGTACCCGCGGCTCGGTGATGAGGAGCCGCGAGTGGCGTTCGCGGTGCGCGCAGGAGCGTTGCCTCTCGGCACCATCTGGGCGATCGACGCGAGCGGGGAGTCGGAACTCACCGACGAACAGGACGCGAGGATCCGCGCGGCCGCATCCGTCGCGGCCGCGCACCTGCTCGGCGATATCCATGCGCGGCGCACCACGCATATTCCGCGCGAGGCCCGCCTTCGTACGCTGCTCGACGGCAGCGAGGTCACGGGCTCAGAACTGGCGGAGCTCGGTCACCGCGAGGAGCGCGGCAGCGAACTCCTCGTCTTCTCGCCGGAACCAGACGCCCCGAATACCACGCTCGCGCAATTGCGATCGACTGTGCAGAGGCACCTCGCGCTGCACCGCCCCGAATCCGTGACCGTGGTTCGAGGCGACCGCGTCTATGCGCTCGTCGCGCATCAGCCCATGCTGCCGATATCGGGACTTATTGAACCTCTGCTTCCCGTCATCGACCGGCTCGTGGGGCCCGGGACCCTGCTCGCCCTCCCTGGGACTGCTCACCGGTCGGGAGAGGTCTCGGCGCTGCGGCAGCTCGGCGACCGCCTGCTCGACACGGCGGAGCGCCATCAGGGAAGCATCCCCGAACGCGTCGTCACGATCGACGCCGCCCGCACCCTGCTCCTGCTCGAGCGCGCCGAGGCGATGTTTACTGCCGAACCCGAACTGCTCGCACCCGCGCTCGTCGCACTCGAAACGCACGAGGGCGCCCTCGCCGAGACGCTCGAAGCGTGGTGCGCGAACCTCGGTAACGTCGCACGCACGGCACGCGCGGTCGCGGTCCACGAGAATACGGTGCGGTACCGTATGCGTCACATCGAGGACAAGTTCGGCGTCGACCTCTCGACACCTGACCTGCTCCTCACGACGTGGCTCCAGCTTCGCGCACTGCGAATCGCCGGGAAGAAGAACCCCAGATGAACGCTCGCCTTTCAGACGATGCCCCAGAAGAGTCGCCCCGTCGCAAACCGGACGCCGGGGGCGGTAGGTCGCAGCTCGAGCGACTCGCGGCGCTGTTCCACGCGGCGCCCCTCGCGGTGCTCACGGGTGCCGGGATCAGCACGGACTCGGGCATCCCCGACTACCGGGGCGAGGGCACTCCCCCGCGCACCCCGATGAGCATCTCCCAGTTCATGGACGACCCGGCGTACCGTCGTCGCTTCTGGGCCGGCGCCCGCGTGAACGCCCTGCACACCGGCCACGTCGCGCCCAACTCAGGCCACCTCGCGCTCGCGCGCTTCGAGGCGGCCGGACTCACGAACGGGGTGATCACGCAGAACGTCGACAACCTCCATCGGCGGGCAGGATCCCGGAGCGTCGTCGAGCTGCACGGCAACGGGAGTGCGATCCGCTGCACCGAGAACGGACACCGCTTCACGCGCGACGAGGTGCTCGGGTGGTTCGACCGGGCCAACCCCGGATTCGCCGAGCGCAATGCCGACGCGGAGATCGCGCCCGATGGGGATGCGCGCGTGACGGGTACCGAGACGGTGACTGAGCCGCGCTGCCCGGCGTGCGGCTCGATCCTGCGCCCCGACGTGGTCTACTTCGGCGAGTTCGTGCCGAAGCCGGTCTTCGAGGCCGCCGAGGGGCTCGTCGCTGAGGCGGGTGGGCTGCTGCTCATCGGCACGTCGCTCGCGGTGAACACCGGGATCCGCCTTGTGCATCGGGCGCAGCTGCGCCGTATCCCGATCGCGGTGATCAACCGCGGGCCGACCGCCGTGGACGAGCGCGAATCGGTGACCGTCCGCATCGAGGGCGGCGCCGCAGAGGTGCTCGAGGATCTGGAGCGCCTGCTGCGCTGAGCGGCGCCCGTAGTCCTCGCCCAGCCCTACTCCCCGCGCGCGATCCGCGTCATTTCGTCGCGCGGCACCACCTTGATGCGCTCGCGCCCGTGCGGCTCGCCGAGGCCGAGCTCGTGAGCGTCGAGGCGGTGCCACCCCTCGATCGTCGTGTAGGGCACATCGCGCTGCTCGAGCAGAGCCGGGATCGCCTCGAGCTCGGGCGCCTCGGGCTCCCAGAGCCCGTCCCGGTCCTCGAGCAGGCACTCGAGCGTCTCCATCGCGTCGGACTTGGTATGCCCGATGAGTCCGATGGGGCCGCGCTTAATCCACCCGGTCGCATACACGCCGGGGATCTGCTGACCGTCGAGGTCGACGACGCGCCCCTGCGTGTTCGGGATCACGCCCCGGGCGTCATCGAACGGGATCTCATCGAGCGGCGAGCCGAAGTAGCCCACCGCGCGATAGAGCGACTGGATCGGCACGATCTCGAACTCGCCCGTCTCGACGATGCCGCCCTGCCCGTCGGGCGCGGTGCGCTCCACCTTCAGCCCGGCGACGCGACCCTCCTCGACAACGACCTCGACCGGCTTCGACCAGAAGTGCAGGTGCAGCCGCCGCGTTGCGGGAGCAACCTCGCCTGCCTCGCGCGCGCGCTGCTCGTCGCGCCACTTGTCCATGATGCGGGTCATCACGACGACCTGCTTGTTCTTCGCCAGCACCTCGTCGGCATACGCGTCGTCGTGCGCGAAGTCGCGTTCGTCGATCACCATGTCGACGTCGCGCACCTCCCCGAGCTCCCGCAGCTCGAGCGGCGTGAACTTCACGTACTTCGGCCCGCGCCGTCCGAAGAGGTGCAACTCCTCGATCGGGTTCGCCTCCAATCCCTCGTGCACGTTCTGCGGAATCTCGGTGGGCAGCAGATCCTCGGGGTGCTTGATGAGCATGCGCGAGACGTCGAGAGCGACGTTGCCGTTGCCGACGACGCCGACCGAGCGCGCCTCGAGCGGCCAGGTGCGCGGCACGTCGGGGTGCCCGTCGAACCAGCTCACGAAGTCCGCGGCGCCGTACGAGCCCTCAGCATCGATGCCGGGAATCTCGAGCGCGGCATCGCGGATCGCCCCGGTCGAGAAGATCACCGCGTGGTAGTGGCGCTTGAGGTCGTCGAGCGTGATGTCCTGCCCGTACCGTACATTCCCGAAGTAGCGGATCCGGTCCTCCCCCGTCTCTCCGGACTCCGCGCGGTCGAGCACATCGCGTAGCGCGGTGATGATGCCCTTGATGCGCGGGTGATCGGGCGAGACACCGTAGCGCACGAGACCGTAGGGTGCCGGCAGCTGCTCAAACAGGTCGATCTCGACGGTGAAATCGCGATCCGCCTTCAACAGCAGATCGGCGGCGTAGATACCCGCCGGGCCCGCTCCCACAATCGCCAGTCGCATCTTGCTCATCGCTCGAAAATTCCTTCCAGGTCCGAGGATCGCCACGGCGTCCTCGGGGTTCGACGGGGGTGGGTGGCGCTCAGCCTTCGCGGTTGACGATCGAGTCCGCCATACGCTCGAGCGCGCGCTTCACCGACGACTTCGGCAGCGCGTCGAGCGCCCGCACGGCGTCCTCGGCCCAGCGGTGCGCGGTCGCCTCGGTCTCGCGCGTCACCTCGTGCGTTTGCAGCGCCGCGACCTCGGGATCGAGCAGCGAGGGGTCAGCGCCGTTCTCGATCTCGGCGACTCCCGCCCTGATCCGCTCGAGCAGCGCCGCATCGTCCGCGTTACCCGCTGCGGCGCGATCCTGCAGCAGCAAGTACGGCAGCGTGACGACGCCCGCGCGCAGGTCGGTGCCCGCGCGCTTGCCCGTCTGCTCCTTCTTGGGCGACAGGTCGATCACGTCGTCGATGAGCTGGAACGCCACGCCGATCCGCTCGCCGTACTCGGTCACCGGGTCGAGGTACTCCGCGGGCGCGTCGCCGAACATGGCACCCATGCGGGCGGCCGTCGCGATCAGCGCGCCCGTCTTATCGGCGAGCACCTGAATGTAGTGCGCCTTCGGGTCATCACTCTCTTGCGGGCCGACGGTCTCGTGCAGCTGGCCGAGGCACAGACGCTCGAAGGTGCGGGCCTGCAGCAGAATCGCATCCTCACCCATGCCCGACACGAGGGACGATGCTCGAGCAAAGAGGAGGTCGCCGGCGAGGATCGCCACCGAGTTCGACCACACGGTCTGCGCTGCGGGCACTCCGCGGCGCAGCTTCGCGTCGTCCATGACGTCGTCGTGGTACAGCGACGCGAGGTGGGTCATCTCCACGGCCTCGGCCGCGCGGCGCACGAACTCGTTCGGGCCGGTTCCGAGCTCGCTCGAAAGCAGGGTGAGCACCGGGCGGATCCGCTTCCCGCCTGCACCCATCAGGTACCGGGCGGGCGCATCGGCGACCGGCGACGCGAATCGCAGGTGTTCCGTGAGCTCCGACTCGATGAGCTCGAGCTGATCCTGAATCTGCTTCGCCTGTCGGCGATCGGCGGCGCCGCGGAACAGGCGCATCGGCAGTGCCTGCGTCGCCGTGTCGGCGGCCTCGAGACGGCTCACTGCGCGTCTCCGTTCGGCACCGCCGGCTTCGGTGCAGCAGGCTTCGGTGCGTTTGACTTTGGGGCGTCTGGCTTGGGCGAAGCGGGCTTCGGCGCAGCGGGCTTCGGTGCGGCGGGCTTCGGTGCGGCAGGCATGGACGCAGCAGGCTTCGCGGCAGGCTTGGACGCAGCAGGCTTCGCGGCAGCAGGCTTCGGGGAAACCGGCTTCTTCGGGGCAGCAGGATCCTTCGCCGCCGCAGGCTTCGGGGAAACCGGCTTCTTCGGGGCAGCAGGATCCTTCGCCGCCGCAGGCTTCGTCGCTGCAGCTGGCTTCATACCTGCCTCCGGCTGCTTCACCGCTGCGGACTTCGTCGCCGAGGTCTTCGACGCTGCCGGCTTCTCGCCCGAGGGCTTCGACACGGCGGCGGACCCCGCGGACGCGGGCTTCTTCGCTGCGGCGGGCTTCTTCACTGCGGCGGGCTTCGCGGGCTCCGCAGTGACGGGCTTCGGCGCCTCGCGCGGCACGAATCCGCGGTGCAGCGCGACGATTCCGAAGGTCAGGTTGCGGTACGCCACGCGCTCGAGTCCTGCCTCGCGCATCCACGCGGCGAGTTCAGTCTGATTCGGCCACGCCTCGATCGACTCGTTGAGGTAGCGGTAGGCCTGGGCCGCCTCGCGGTTGATCGCGCCCGCAACCCGCGGCAGCACGTGACGCCCGTAGAACGCGTACGGCCCGCGCACGAAACCCGAGGGCGGGGTGGAGAACTCGGCGATGACGACGCGCCCGCCCGGCTTCACGACGCGTCGCATCTCCGCGAGCGCCGCCTTCGGGTCGTTGACGTTGCGCAGCCCGTACGAGATGGTCGCGGCGTCGAAGCTGTCGTCCTCGAACGGCAGCTGGGTCGCATCGGCCCACTGGAACTCGATGAGCTTGTTGCCGGCGTGACGCTTCCGCCCCTCGGCGAGCATGCCCTCCGAGAAGTCGGCGGCGACGACGTGCGCTCCGTGGGCGGCGAGCGCCGCCGAGGAGGTGCCGGTGCCCGCAGCGAGGTCGAGAATGCGCATGCCCGGGCGAGGCGCGACGGCCTTCGTCGTCGCCACGCGCCACAGACGATCGTTTCCGACGGTCAACACGTCGTTGATCAGGTCATAACGCGGGGAGACCTCATCGAACATGGCGGAAACATCGGAGGCATGCTTGGTCGCGGTATCGGGACGAGTCACCCCACCATCGTATCCCGTGCGTCTCCACAACTCATGGGTTGATCTGGCGCCGCGCGATCGTCGAGGAGTACCTCTCCCACGGGGCACCTCAGGCGGGAGGGGTAGATTGGCAGGGTGACGAGCTCCCCTTCGGCCGCTGCTCCGGCTCCCCGCCTACGCGCGATCACTCGGCCGCTCGACCAGGTTCCCGAGCTCGTCGGGCTCGCCGACCCCGAGCACCCCCTGATCTGGACTCGCGGCGACCGCGGTTGCGTCGGCGTCGGGGAGGCGCTGCGACTGACGTTCACTGGGCCTCGCCGGTTTACTGAAGCCGCTGAGGAGTGGCGCCGGATCGCGCGCACCGCGATCATCGACGACCCCGTGGGAATGCCCGGCTCGGGCCTCGTTGCACTCGGAACGTTCGCCTTCGCCGACTCCAGCGCCGCCGAGAGCGTGCTCATCGTGCCGCGGGTGCTTATCGCGCGACACCGCGGACGCGCCTGGATCACCGAGATCACGAACCTCGACACCGGCGCCGGCACCGGGCAGCAGACCGAGATCGCCGCCCCCGAACCGCAGCCGCGAGGCTTTTGGGAGGGCGTCGCCATGCACGATCGCACCCTCGAAAGTGGCGACGACTCGGTTTCGGCGTATATCGCCGGCGTTCGCGAGGCGGGGCGGCGGATCGCGCGGAGCGAGTTCGAAAAAATCGTCATTGCGCGCCAGCTCGAGGGCGAGCTTCCGGTCGGCTCCGACCTGCGTATCCCGCTCGAGCGGCTCGCGCGTCAATACCTCGACTGCTGGACCTTTGCGGTTGACGGCTTCATCGGTGCGAGCCCGGAGACGCTCGTGCGCTCGACCGGCGGAGCCGTGTCGGCGCGCGTGCTCGCCGGAACACGCGGACGGCACGCTGAGAACGAGGCCCGAGATCTCCGCGCGCGCGACGAGTTGCTCACGAGCGCGAAAGAACAGCACGAGCACGCATTCGCGGTGCAGAGTGTGGTGACCGCGCTGTCGCCGCTCGTTCGCGACCTGCACACCAGCGAGGAGCCATTCCCACTGCGGCTCCCGAACGTCTGGCACCTCGCCACGGATCTCGGCGCCGCGCTCGGCGAGGAGAGCTCGTCGATCGAGCTCGTCGATGCGCTGCATCCGACCGCTGCGGTCGCGGGGACGCCGACCTCGGCCGCGGTCGCCGCCATCGCCGAACTCGAACCGTTCGATCGGGGGCGCTACTCGGGCGCCGTGGGTTGGATCGACGCGGCGGGCGACGGCGAGTGGGTCATTGGCCTGCGCTGCGCTCAGGTCGACACGGCGACTCCGGCGTCCGGCGAGCGGCGCGTGATCGCGAGCGCGGGCGGTGGCATCGTCGCCGGTTCAGACCCCGAGCACGAACTCGGGGAGACCGTGTCGAAGTTCCGGCCGATCTCCGAGGCGTTCGCGCGCTGACTCGCGATAGCCCCCGGCTACGGCCAACGAAGATCCTGCGAGTCGACGACCCGCTGCCGCTCCGCCGCCACGTCGAAATCCGGCTCGGGCCAGTGCGGGCTGAGCTTCGCGAGCTCGTCGATCACGATGCGCTGCACCGCCACCCGCGCGTACCACTTCGCATTCGCGGGAACGACGTACCAGGGCGCCTCCGGTGAGTCTGTGCGGTCGATCGCCGTCTGAAACGCCTCCATGTACGCGGGCCAGAGCAGGCGTTCGTCGACGTCACCCGGGTTGTATTTCCAGTACTTCTCGGGATCGTCGAGTCGAGAGAGCAGTCGCTCCGCCTGCTCCTCCGGAGAGATGTGCAGCATGATCTTGACGACACGCACTCCTTCGGCCGTGATCCGCCGCTCGAAATCGACGATCGCGCCGTAGCGTCGTTCGATCTCCTCGGGCGGAGCGTAGCCGCGTACCTTCTGCACGAGCACGTCCTCGTAGTGCGAGCGGTCGAAGACGCCGATGATGCCAGGCCCCGGCACTCGCGGCTCCACGCGCCAGAGGAAGTCGTGCGACCGTTCCTCCTCGGTGGGCGCCTTGAACGCCGTGAGCGCGAGCCCGTACGGCTCGGTCTGCGCGAAGACGTGGTTGACGATGCCGCCCTTGCCCGCCGCGTCCATCGCCTGCAGCACGACGAGCAATCGCCGCTGGTCACCGAGACGGCTCTGGGCGAAGAGCTTCTCCTGCAGCACTCGTAGCTCAGGGGTCGCGCGCACGAGTTCGCGCTCGCCCTCGTGTTTGCGGGCCTCCGTGCCCGGCCGCGCGTCGGGGTCGATCTCGCGGAGATCGAAACCCTCTCGTACGCGCAGCAGCGCGCTGACATCATCGGTCCAGAACTGTTGCGCCATCACCGTCGTCCCTTCGTGCTCGTGCGCTCCACTGTAGAGGGAAGCACCGACATTCACTCGGGGCCGGCGGTTCCCGTCGCGACATCGGCAGCAGCACTGGCATCACCAGCAGCACGGGCATCACCAGCAGCACTGGCATCATCAGCAGCACTGGCATCATCAGCAGCGGCATCACCCGCGAGACCGACCGCGCCAGCCGCACCATCCGCGCCGGGCGCCGCCTCGTCGCTCGCACCGAGCGGCACCTCGACGAGGCTCGGCCCTGTCACCGGCTCCGTGAGCAGACGCTCGAGTTCGCTCCGGGTCGAAACGCGCCGGTACTCCCAGCCATAGGCCGCGGCGAGCGCGGCGAAGTCGGCGCGCTGCGGCGTGCGCATCACGCGCGAGAACGCATCGGGATTGGCCGTGCCTGCGACCTCAAGGCCGTCGAAGATCGTGCCGCCTCCGTCGTTCCCGACGAAGAGCTGCACCCGCGGTCGGCGCTCGCCCTCGAGCAGCAGCAAGGAGGAGGCGTCGTGCAGGGTCGCGAGGTCACCGATCAGCACACGCGTGGTGCCGGCGCCGCGCGCCGGATCCTCGACGTCCTGACTCGCCGTCGCGATGCCGAGCGCCGTCGCGATCGTGCCGTCGATCCCCGCAAGACCTCGGTTCGCGTGCACGCTCACGCGCCGCGCGGGGGCCAGCGCGTCGAGCACCCGCACGAGCCTCGACGCCGCGACGACGAGCCGATCATGCGGCCAAGTGCCGCGCCACACGCTCTCCACGAGGAGTTCCCGCGAGATCGGCTCGCGCATCGCCGCAACCTCAGCCCGCGCGTACGCGTTGCGTTCCTTGTAGCCCGCGGCGGTCGCGGCGTCGAGATCGGGCTCGTGCACCGTGCTCCGCTTGCGTTGGAGGGCGCGGTCCGCGACCACCCAGGCACCCAGCCAGCGTCGCAGCGCGCGCGGGTCGTGCTCGGGCGAAACCCGGGCCGAGCGCACCACCCGAGCGCTGCGTCCGGCGACGTGCTCGACCCCCGGGCCCGCGTGCGGATCCACGACGACGACTTCAACGTCATCGCGCCTGAACAGGGCGGGCACCTGGCGGGTGAGGGTCGGATGCCCGAAGACGATCGCGCGCTCGACGAGCCCTCCGATCTCTGGGTCGTCGATGAGCGACGCGTACGCGGTGATCGTCTCTCGCCCGAATCGCGCGCCACTCACCGCCTCGGCGAGGAGCGGAAGCCCAGCCTCGTGCGCGAACGCTTCGGCCTCGACACCCGCTCCGGCACCAGCGATCACGACCGCGAGCGCGTCGCCCTCGTGCAGGTACGCTCCGCCGAGATCCGCCGTGGCGGGCTCGGCGCGATCCGCCGCCTGCCCCGCAGTGGGCTCGAGCTCCTTCCGCTCCTCCGCCGCAGCAACGAACCCGGCTGCGATCATGCGATCGAAACCGCTCGTGCCCGAGAGCGGTTCGCGGAAGGCGAGGTTCAGCTGGACGGGCCCGGCCGGAGCGCCACCGGGAATGCCGAGCGCGGCGGCGAGCGCCCGCGAAGCCAGCGCCTCGGGATCGCGGTCGCCCTCGCGCAGCAGGTCGCCGCCGTTCCACTCCGGCGCCGGAGCGTCGATGGACCAGCGGGCGACCGCGTCGAACAGCCCGGCCTGGCGCGTCGTCTGGTTGCTCCGGGTTCCGCGGAGTTCCCTCGGCCTGTCGGCGGTGAGCAGGATCATCGGCACGCGTGCCTCGTGCGCCTCGAGGGCGGCGGGCACCAGGTTCGCGACCGCGGTGCCGCTCGTCACGATCACGGGCGCGGGAATGCCGGTTTCACGCGCAACGCCGAGGGCGAAGAATGCCGCGGATCGCTCGTCGAGCTTGACGTGCACGCGGAGTGCGCCCGCCTCTTCGGCCGCTGCCGCCGCGAGCGCGAGCGCCTGCGAACGCGACCCGGGGCACACCACCACGTCACGCACGCCGCGCCGCACGAACGCGGCGAGCAACTCGACCGCGAAGACCGATGACGCTGCCGGCCCGGGTCCTGTCACGGTTTCGTGTCGCCGTCGGGGCGCGCGTCACCCGCGCTCTTGCCGAGCTCGGGATCCGCGCTCGGCGTCGAGCCGTGTTCCGCTTCGCGATCCCGCGACTTCGCGTCGCCGCGCTCACCCGCGTCCGCAGCCGTCGCACCGCCCCGTCGCTCCTCGCCCGGGAACGTTTCTTCATCGAGCTCTCGAAGGCGCGCCTCGAGATCGCGCATGTGCGCTTCGAGATCGTCGCCCGAGAGCCGCGTTCCCGTAAACCGCGGATCATCGTCGGGTCGCCGCGCCGGTGCCTCGCGCGGCCTCGGCGCGCCCTTGCCGATCAGGAACCACAGCGCGGCCCCGATCACGGGAAGCACGATGATCAGCACGATCCACACCGGTTTACCGACGCCACGAGCACGCGTCGCATCGGTCATCGCCGCATCGACGAGCGCGTACAGCGTGAACGCCACAGCAATGACGATTCCGATAATCACGAACCGCACCATACGGCAATCGTACCCGCCGCGGCTGGGGCCTTACGGGGGCTTGCGCCCAGCGTTGCCACGGGCGTCGCCGCTACACTCGACCGGGTGAAGAACCCCCGCACCGCCTGGATCGTGTACATCGTGCTCCGTCTGCTCTTCTTCGCGGTGCCGTTCGCGATCCTGTACCTGCTCGGCCTGCAGCCGTGGCTCGCGGCCGTGTTCGCTGCGCTCATCGGGGTCGCACTCTCGGTCATCTTCCTCGCGCGTTCGCGCTCCGCCGCATCGCAGAGCATTTACGACTGGCGCAACCGCGAGCGCACCGCGGATGACATCGTCGAGGATGAGGCGGTCGATGCGAGCGAGCCCCACGCGGGCCCGGCCGCACCGCAAGCTCCGGAGACCAGCGCGACCGGTGCAGTCGACGCACCTGACGCAGCGGATGCAGCCGCCGACCGCTCAAAACGCGAAGGCGATCCCGAGTAGCACGCCGTACGCGAGCGCCGCGAAGCTCGTGAGCTGCAGCACGATGATGAGCTCCCGCGGAGTCTTCGCCGTGAGCGTGATGATGATCGCGGGGATCACGAGCAGCAGCACGAACCACACGAGAACCATGCCGGGCACCGCGAGCGCGTAGAACGCCGGGATAATGAACGGCAGGATGACGCAGACGACGTAGAGGATCCGCGAGGCGCGATCCCCCATGCGCACCGCGAGGGTCCGCTTGCCTGCGAGCCGATCGGTCGGGATGTCTCGCAGGTTGTTCACGACGAGCACCGCGACGGCGAAGAGACCGACCCCGGTTCCCGCGATCCAGGGCTCCTGCACATCGATGTCCGTCTGCAGCCATACCGTCCCGACGGTCGCGACGAGCCCGAAGAAGATGAACACGACGACCTCGCCGAGGCCCGCGTACCCATACGGACGCTTGCCACCCGTGTAGAACCAGGCTGCGACGATCGCGACCGCGCCGAGCGCGAGGAACCACCAGCGTCCGCTGATGATGACGGCGGCAAGGCCCGCGACCGCGGCGAGCGCGAAGAAAATGAGCGCCAGCGTGAGCACGCGCTTTGGATTGACGAGCCCTGAGCCGGTGAGGCGCGCGGGGCCGACGCGGTACTCGTCCGTGCCGCGGATGCCGTCGGAGTAGTCGTTCGCGTAGTTCACGCCGATCTGCAGGAACACCGAGACGGCGAGCGCGAGCAGCGCGAGGGGCCATGAGAAATCGCGCACCATGTGGGCGATGCCCGATCCCGCCGCGACGGGGGCGACGGCGAGCGGCAGCGTGCGCAGGCGCGCCCCGCCGACCCAGTTCCGCCAGGTGATGCGCGGTGGCGCGCCGGCCGCGGCCGCTCGCTGCGCCGCGGAACGAACCGCCGGATTCCCCGACTTTCGCGCGTCTCTCGCCCTGCTCACGATTGTTCCTCTCGCCGTCGTACCTCGGTAAAACTCGCCCGCAATCGATCGAGCCATTCGCGGATCGCGCGGTGGTCGGGCTTCCCGCCCGCCAGGCGCGGCAGCGCGTCGATCTCGGTGACCCACTCGGGAACGGCGGCGGGCCCGAGTGCGGCGCGAAGCGCCTCGCGGACCCCTTCGAACCCGGATGGTTCTGTGGGTTCAGCGGCAACGTCAGGGTGGGCGGCATGAGCCAGCCCAACGGGTTGTGGCGGATCGGCGAGCGCTGATCCACCCGCCCCCGTCTGCGCCGTCTCGCGCACGAGCGCCACCCGCTCCCCCCACTCCGGGTGCGGCGTGCTCAGCGCGACCGCGCTCTCCCAGCCCGCCTGCTCGCGCACGACCCGCTCCACCTCGTCGAGCGACACGTTGATGCCGCCGGAGATGATGACGCGGTCGAGTCGACCGGTGACCGTGAGCATGCCGCCAAGCAACTCGCCCGCGTCTCCGGTGCGGTACCAGCGCGTCGGCACACCGTCGCGCCCCACCTCGGTGATGAAGTTGCGGGCGGTGAGCTCTGGGTCGTTCACGTAGCCGAGCGCGAGCGACGAGCCAGCGATCTGCACCTCGCCACCGCGGATCCGCACGCGCGTATCGCCGATCTCCACGCCGTCGTAGACGCACCCGCCCGACGTCTCCGTCATGCCGTAACTGCGCTTCAGGCTCACGCCGAGCGCGTGAGCGCGGCTGCGGAGCTGGAGGCTCACGGCCTGGCCGCCCACGAGCACGGCGTCGAAACGCCGGAGCAACTCGGCCGCCTCGCGATCCTGCTCGGCCACATCGAGTAGCCGCGCGAGCTGCACCGGCACGAGCGAGACGTAGCGCCGCGGGGCCTCAAGCAGCTCCGCGCGCTCGAAAAATGTGGCAGCGTCGAAGTGCCCGTCGAAGAACACCGGCTGCGTGCCCGCGAGTTCGCTGCGCACGAGCATCTGGAGGCCGGAAATCAGGTGCGGCGGGAGGGTGATCAACCACTGGCCGTGCCCGCCGAAGCGCTCCGCGGTCGCCTCGGCGCTGGCCCGGAGTGCCGCGGCCGAGAGCGCGACGGACTTCGGCGTGCCGCTCGATCCCGAGGTCCGCACCACCACCGCCGTGCCACCGGGAAGCTCCTGCTGCTGCAGCGCCGCGATCGCGTCGGCGTCGGAGCCGGGGGCGACCGGAACCACCGGCGCCCCGCCCTGCAGTGCGTCGGCGAGCCCGGCCATGAGCCAGGCGCGGTCCTCGGTGGGGATGGCGCGGAGTCCGTGGTGCGCAGTCACCCGACCAGGGTACTCCGCTGCCGCTGGGTGCGTGCGCCTGCCCGCGGGCCGTGAACGTGGGATCGGGGTAACTTGCCGCGGATGTCGAGGGACGACACCCGCGCTTTCTTACCCCGCACGGGCGAGCCGCTGCGCGCTCAGTAGTAGTAGGGGTACGGACTCCAGTCGGGGTCGCGCTTCTCGAGGAACGAGTCGCGCCCCTCGACCGCCTCGTCGGTGCCGTACGCGAGGCGGGTGGTCTCGCCCGCGAAGAGCTGCTGCCCGACGATCCCGTCGTCGACCGCGTTCATCGCGTACTTCAGCATGCGAATGGCAGTTGGCGACTTCCCGAGGATCGTGCGCGCCCATTCGATGCCCGTGCGTTCGAGCTCAGCGTGCGGCACGACCGCGTTCACGGCGCCGATCTCGCGCGCGCGGTCGGCCGAGTACTCCTCCGCAAGGAAAAAGATCTCGCGAGCGAACTTCTGCCCGACCTGCTTCGCGAAGTAGGCGCTGCCGTAGCCCGCATCGAAGGATCCGACATCCGCGTCCGTCTGCTTGAAGCGGGCGTGCTCGCGGCTCGCGATCGTGAGGTCGCAGACGACGTTCAGGGAGTGCCCCCCACCCGCGGCCCAGCCGGGAACCAGCGCAATGACGACCTTCGGCATGAAGCGGATCAGCCGCTGCACCTCGAGGATGTGCAGCCGGCCGGCGCGCGCAGACGCCTCGGGGCCCACCGCGGTCTCGTCATCGGAGTACTTGTAGCCGTCGCGCCCGCGGATGCGCTGGTCGCCGCCCGAGCAGAACGCCCACCCGCCGTCGCGGGGTGAGGGGCCGTTGCCGGTGAGCAGCACCACGCCGACCTTGGGGTTCACTCGCGCGCGCTCGAGGGCGTCTGCAAGCTCGTCGACGGTGCGGGGGCGGAAGGCGTTGCGTACCTCCGGGCGGTCGAACGCGATGCGCGCGATGCGGCCGTCGAGGCTCAGGTGCGAGGTGATGTCGGTGTAGTGCTCGGCGCCGGGCGCGGTCGCCCACTCGGCGGCGTCGAAGATCTCCGATACGTGCTGCGTCATGCTTCTACACTAGGCGGCTTCACGGGCGGCGCGGCGAGGGTCGGTCGCGCTGAGGTGGACCCGGTACAGGCTCGCCCACGCGGAGAGTCGGCAAGATCCGCAGCCAGGATCAAGTGGGAGGATCAAAGCATGACCGACCCGGCGCCACCCGACTCAGTGCTCCCCCCGCTCGATGCGGTGCTGGAGGCCGCCCACGTCGTCGCGATCCCGACCCGCACGCGCTTCCGCGGGATTACGGTGCGCGAGGCGATGGTGTTCGATGCGCCGCAGGGCGCCAGCGAGTTCTCCCCGTTCGTCGAGTACGACGACGCCGAGGCTGCACCGTGGCTCGCGGCGGCGCTCGACTTCGGGTGGGCGCCGCAGCCCGAGCTGCTCCGTGACCGCATCTCGGTGAACGCGACGGTACCGGCAGTCCCCGCGGCCGATGTCCCCGCGATCCTCGCCCGGTTTCCCGGGTGCACGACGGCCAAGGTGAAGGTCGCCGAGCGCGGACAGTCGCTCGCTGACGACGTCGGTCGCGTAAGCGCTGTGCGAGAGGCGCTCGGGCCGGATGGGTCCGTGCGCGTCGACGCCAACGGCGGGTGGACGGTCGACGAGGCGGTCACGGCGCTGACGCGGCTCGCCGAGTTCGATCTCGACTACGCCGAGCAACCGTGCGCGCGTGTCGGCGAGCTCGCAGAGGCGCGGCGTCGACTGCGGGCGGTGGGTGCCCCCGTGCGCGTCGCGGCGGATGAGAGCGTGAGGAAGGCGGAGGATCCGCTCGCGGTCGCTCGCGCCGGTGCCGCGGACCTGCTCATCATCAAGGCGCAACCGCTCGGCGGAGTGCGTCGCGCGTTGTCGATCGTGCGCGAGGCGGGGCTGCCGGTCGTCGTGTCGAGCGCGCTCGATACGTCCGCGGGCATCGCGATGGGTCTGCACCTGGCTGCCGCGCTCCCCGAGGGGGCGCTCGCCGGAGCGTGCGGGCTCGGCACCGTTGCGCTGCTGAACGGTGATGTCACCGAGTCGCCGCTTCTGCCCGAGGGCGGCTCGATCCCGGTCGAGCGCCCCGCTCTCGACGTGAGCTTGCTCGAGCGCTTTCGCGCGGCTCCGGATCGCGAGGCGTGGTGGCGGCAGCGCGTCGAGCGCACGTACGCGCGGCTCTGATCCGCCGCCTTCACCCCGTGCGGCGGCCGAACGACAGCATGGTGCGGCGCCGTCCGAGAGACCGCAGGGCCGCTCAGCCCTTCAGACCGGGAAAGTCCTCCTCGCGCCACTCGCTCGCGATCCGTTCCCCGGCGGCGTGCGCCGCCTCCTCGCGCTGCCGAAGCTCGACGCGGCGGATCTTGCCCGAGGTCGTCTTCGGGAGTTCGAAGAACTCGACGCGCCGCACGCGCATGTAGGGAGGGAGCGCGACTCGGGCGTGAGCCAGGATCTCTCGTGCGGCCGTCTCGTTGGCTTCCACGCCTGCGGCGAGAGCGACGTACGCCTTGGTCACGTTCAACCGGGTGTCGTCCGGCGCTCCCACCACGGCCGCTTCGGTAACGAACGCGTGCTCGATGAGCGCGCTTTCGACCTCGAACGGCGAGACCTTATAATCGCTCGACTTGAAGATGTCGTCAGTGCGCCCGACGAACGTGAGCACTCCGCGGTCGTCGCGCTGTGCGACGTCGCCCGTGTGAAAGAGCCCGCCGCGAGTCGCCCGCGCCGTCGCCTCGGGATCGCCGTAGTAGCCGGGCATGAGGTTCACCGGGCGGTTCGGCTCGAGCCGCAGGCAGATCTCGCCCTCCTCCGCTTCGGCCCCCGTCAGGGGATCGATGAGCACCGCGTCGACGCCGGGCAGCGGCTGGCCCATCGCGCCCGGGACGATCGGGTCACCGGGCAGGTTGCCGATGAGCGCGGTCGTCTCCGTCTGGCCGTAGCCGTCGCGGATCTCGAGGCCCCACCACTCACGGATGCGCGCAATGACCTCGGGGTTGAGCGGCTCACCCGCCGACACGATCTCTCGCAGGCCCCGGGGCTTCTGCTCGAGCTTGCTCTGGATGAGCATGCGCCACACCGTGGGCGGCGCGCAGAACGTACTGACGCCCACGCGATCGAGCTCAGACACCAGGAACTCAGCATCGAAGCGCGCGTAGTTCGCGACGAAGATCGTGGCCCCCACGTGCCAGGGGCCGAAGAAGCTCGACCAGGCGTGCTTGGCCCAGCCGGGCGCGCTGATCACGAGATGCGTGTCACCCGGCCGCACTCCGAGCCACGACAGGGTCGTCAGGTGTCCGAGCGGGTAGCTCGTGTGGGAGTGCACGACGATCTTCGGCAGGCTCGTCGTGCCCGAGGTGAAGTAGAGGAGCGCCGGATCACCGCTCGTCGTCGACTTCGCGATCGGGGCGAGCGACGCCGCGGAAGACTCCTCGTACCGCTCCCAGTCGAACAGGCTTGCTCGCTGATCATCGGTCGCGGCGTCGAATCCCACGCCGATGCCGCGGTAGTCCCCCGGCACCTCACGGAACTTCACCGCGTCCTCGGCCGCCGCGAACACCCAGCGCACGGTGCCGCGCTCGACGCGATCGACCAGCTCCTGCGAGCCGAGCACGACCGACGTGGGGAGCAGAACCACGCCGATCTTCATCGCGGCGAGCATGATCTCCCACAGCTCGACGCGGTTGCCGAGCATGAGCATCGCCACGTCGCCGCGCTTCGCTCCAATGCTCGTCATCCAATTCGCGACCTGATCGGACCGCTGCTTGAGCTGCGCGAAGGTGCGCTTCAGTTCGCTGCCGTCTTCCTCCGCGATCCAGAGCGCCGGGGTGTGATTACCCGCGGCGATGACGTCGAACACATCATGCGCCCAGTTGAAGGTCGGCCCGACGTCGGGCCACGAGAAATCTTCGCGCTGCCGCTGGGGCTCACCGGCGCGGGCCAGCAGCTCGTCTCGAGCGGAGAAGAAAACGGCGGACGGGTCGATCTCGGTCATGCCTCTATTCTGGGGCCCACCGCCGACATTCATTGAACGCGAGGACGAGAAAACCCCCGCCGCATTCGCGACGAGGGTTTTGCAGTGGTGCGCCCCGAGGGATTCGAACCCCCGACCTTCTGATCCGTAGTCAGATGCTCTATCCAGCTGAGCTAGGGGCGCATGTTGGTGACCCAACTCGAAAGACTCTACACGAGCGCCGAGAGAAACGAAAATCGGGCCACCGCGCCATACGCGCCGCGCGTGTCGTTCGCTCGCGGTACCCTGGATGCCGTGTCACAGACCCCTGAGCTCGCACGCGCCGAGTCCCTGATCCGCGAGATCCCGAATTACCCGTCGCCGGGCATCCTCTTCCGCGACATCACCCCGCTCCTTGCGGATCCTCGCGCGTTCCCCACGACCGTCGACGCCCTCATCGAGCCGTTCCATGGCACGTTCGATGTCGTTGCTGGGCTCGAAGCGCGCGGCTTTCTCCTCGCGAGCGCCGCGTCGTACGCCAGCGAAACCGGCCTGATGCCGATCCGCAAGGCTGGAAAGCTGCCCCGACCGGCCGCGAGCGTCGGCTACTCGCTTGAGTACGGCACCGCGGAGGTCGAAGCGCACGATGACTTCGCCCCCGGCACGCGCGTGCTGCTCATCGACGATGTACTGGCAACCGGTGGCACGCTGGCCGCAGCCCACCAGCTCATCGAGCAGCTGGGCTACGTCGCAGCGGGCACCTCGGTGCTGTTCGAGATCGACGGCCTGGGCGGCCGCGAAGCGGTCGCCGATCCCTCGCTGCACACGGTCTTCCGCAGCTAGCCGCTACGCGTCCCTGCCGATCCGCCGCCGAAGCGCGAGAAGCACGCCGCCCGCGAGCACCAGAACCGCCGCCGTCCCCAGGCTGGCTCCGAGCGCCCGCCCGCCCGTGATGGAGAGGTTCGCGGGCGACATGGGGGGCGGCGATACGCCGGGGACGCCGGGCACGGGTGTCACCGGGCCAGGAACGACGGGTGTCGCCGGGTTCGGTGTGAGGACCACTGTCGAGGGCTCCGAGGTCAACGGCTCGTGGGGAACGGCAGGGACCGTCACCGTTGCGGTCGCCGTGTTGCTCACCTTCGGCGCACCCGACACGAGATCCGCGGCCACAACGGTGTAGCTCGCGGCGCACGTGATGCTCTCGCCGGGCAACAACCTCGAAGGTTCTGCCGGGCAATCGACCTCGGACAGCTCGCCTTGACCCGTGAACTCGAGCTCGTTCACTCTGGGCTCCGTGACGGACACGTTGCCGGTGTTCGTAACCTCGAAGGAGTACGTCACGATCTGCCCCGCCTCGGAGATCGTTGAGACGTCGGCGGTCTTCACAAACGACAGCCCGGGAGCAGGCTCAGTCACGAGCACCGCAGTCGAGGGATCGGACGGTGCCGTCGGGTCGCCGCCGAGCGTCGTGCCGGTCACGGTCGCCGTGTTGGTCACTCCACCCGCGTCGATATCCTCCTGCATCACCGTGTAGGTCGCGGAACAGGTGACGTCATCACCCGGCGCGAGCGGCTCGAGTGCCGGGCACTCGATCCCGGACAGTTCCCCGGCGCCCGAGAACTCCGTCTCGTCGATCACAAAGTCAGCGAGCGTCACGTTCCCGCTGTTCGTGATGCGGAATGCATAGTCGACGACCTGCCCGACTTCGACGGAGTCCGAGTTCACGTCCTTCACGATCGAAATGGCCGGGGTCTGGACAACAGGGATCTCCACCGTCGACGGGTCTGACACAATCGGTGTCTCTGGAATCGACGGAATGCCCGTCGCCGTCGCTGTGTTGACCAGCATTCCCCCTGCGTCGATGTCTGCTTGCGTGAGCGCGTAGGAAGCCGAGCAGGTCGTGTACTGCCCCGGGTAGAGAGTCGTGTCAGGGCAGTCGACTTCCGAGGGTTCAGCGGAGCCGGAGAACGCAACCTCGTCGACCCCGATGTCGGTGAGTGTCACGTTCCCCGAGTTGGTCACTTGGAACTCGTAATTCACCAGCTGTCCGGCCGCAGAGACCGACGCGGTGTCAGCCGTTTTCTCGAGGACGATTCCCGGGGCCGGCGTCACCGGAATCACGTAGGACGAGGGGTCGGAGGTGATGGGTTCGTCGGCACCTGGCGGTGTACCGATCGCCGTCGCCGAGTTGTTCACCTGGCCCGCTTCGACGTCCGCCTGGGTCAGCGTGTACGTTGCAGAGCACAGAGCCTGGTCTTCCGGCGCAAGCACGGTCTCATCGCAGGTGATCTCGGAGAGCTCGCCTGTTCCGGAGAACTCCCCTTCAACGACGGATACATCAGCGAGCGCGACATTTCCGGTATTGGTCACGACGAAGTGGTAGGTGTACTCCTGTCCCGCCGCGATCACGTCGTCGACCGGTCCGTCTGCGGACTTCACGATCGAAAGGCCGGGGCTCGGCGCTTCCGCGGGATTCGACGTCAATGAAGGATTCGACACGATTTCGGCGCCGCTCGGAACGACGCCGGTCGCGGTCGCCGTATTCTCGACGGCTCCCGCCACCACGTCGTCTGCCGTGATGACGTACGGCTGATCCGCCTCGCACGACGTGCCCTCACCCGCAGCGAGTTCCGTCACCTCGCACGTCACCGCACCCGCCTTGGGGTCGTCGATCGCGAGACCGGTCACCGTAACGTCACCCGCGTTTTCCACATCGAAGGAGTACTGGATCGTATCCCCCGCGTCCGTAATTCCGTTCCCGTTGACATCGACGGGGTCTCCCGCTCGCTTCACGAGATCGAGCGCCGGGCTCTCGAACGTCACCGTTGCGGTGCCCGGTTCATTCAGCCCCACCACGCTCACGTCGTTCGGACCGTTCGTGTAGGCGCCCGCGGTGTCGGAGGTGACCTGCACTGTCACGGAGCAGGAGGCCTCTCCGGCGTCGAGATTTCCAGACACCTCGATGCGGCTCCCCCCATCGGGCGCGGTCACCACGCCCTCCGAGCAGGTCGTCTCGGCAGTTGCTGACCCCGCAATTGTGAGGCCATCCGGGAGATCGTCTGCGAACGACCATTCTGCCTTCGCCGCAAGCTCCGAAGTATTCGTGATCGTGAAGGTCAGGTCAGCGGGTTCGCCCGTTGTCACGAGCGACGGGCTGAAGGTCTTATCGAGTTGCGGTGTGACGTCGATGATCCCGAGATTGTCGAATGATGCGTCGTTTCCCAAACCTGAACCGTTGCCGTTCGTGAGGCGGATCCCCACCGACCCGCCGCCGAAGAGGAACGCTTCGTCCGGCGTGTAGGTTCCGACGTTCACCGCGATGGCGGCCACCGTTCCTACGGCGGGGACCGTCAAGGTGCTCCCTGTCGCGCAGGTGTCGATCACGTCACCCACGGGTTCCGCGGCGCCGCCGTCATCGAGGATCCAGAACTGGAAGAGCGGGCCTGAGCGGAAGCAGTTCATGGCCGCCGTGTCCACCGTGAACGTCAAGAAGCGACCCGATGCGGTGGCCAGCGGAATATTCGTCACCGTCTCGATCTGCTTGCGATCCGGACCCGGATCGCCGCCGTCAGAGTACGACGACACCGCGTAATTGCCGTTCGGACTTGCCGCTCCCGCGTGCTGGCCGAGCGCGTACGCGAGCTGCCGGACCCGGCTGATCGCGATGTCCTGCTGACCGCTGCCCAAGTGACGCGGGCAGTTTGTCCATCCAGCGCCGGGACCCATACTGAACCGCCCCACCAGGCCATTGCAGTTGGTGAGCCACTGAGGGTCAGCGGCGTACCTCTGGCCGGTCGCCCCGACATAGTTCGAAACGAGCACGGGTGAGTCCGAAGCGCCCGCCTCGAAGTCCTCCATGAACACCTCGGTGCCCGGTTGCGGGTCGCCGGGGGTGCCGGGCACCGCGGTCGCAAGCGTCGGCGCGGCCAGCGATCCGCCACCTGCGGCGACGACGGCGAGCGCGATCGCTATCGCGCTCAGTTGAGAGAGGAAGCCGAGACGTCGGCGACGAGCGGGGTGTTTCTCCGACCGGGCTACACCACTCGCGATGCCGAACCGTCTCGTACGCATTTGCGACCCCCTTGCTTCATGCGCGGCCTTGCGCATGTGCTGGAAAACTCCTGCAAATCCATTCGATAGTAAGCACAAGATCGTCGGAATGGGTATGCCGCAAGAGCAAGCGGTCTTGAAGATCGCATGCCGACCGGGATCCCGTCGGAACCGAGGCTCAGGACTACCGGTTGCCCTCTGACTGGTGATCGCGGGCGGATCCCCCCACCTCGTCCGGCAATTGGTCAATCGGCACCAGCACGATGTCCTGGATCTTCCAGTCGAGTTCAACGCAACCGTCTCGCGCCGCGACGAGCTCATCCAGGGAGGGCACCGCCCCGGAGGCAGGGACGATGAACGACTCGACGTGGAAGACGTGACCCTGATCCCTCACGCGCGACCCGACTTCGCTCGCCCACGGGAGCGCACGCAAGTAGTCGTCGACCTTGCACGCAACCGGGTGCGGCTTGCCGTCATCGAACGTGGTGGCGCGCGTATCCATGAGGTCGGTGATCGCGGCGCGCATGTTCTTGAAGCCGTCCCAAACGATGCCCGCCGCGATGAAGAGTGCGGCAGCGGCGTCAGCCCACCACAGCCCGAAACCGATTCCCACGACTCCGACGATCGAACCCGCGGCCGTGGTCCAGTCCGCCTTATTCATGTCGGCGTCCGCATAGAGCACCTTGTCGTGCAGATCCTTCGCGAGACGCATCTTCACGCGGCCGAAGTAGATCGGCAGCGGGATGGTCAGGGCCATCACGAGGATCATGAGCCAGCCAAGCCATACTTGGTGCCCGAAGAGCACGACTGAGCCGATCGGCGGGTGCTCAGCACTGACGAGCCCGCTCACCGAGTCGACGATCAGAAACACACCCATCGCGAACAGTGCGACACCCGCCACCAGGTGCGCGACACCCACCGCACGGTGAAAGCCGTAAGGATACTTTTCGGTCGGTCGCTTGTTGACCACCTTTACCGCGATGAGAAACGCGATCGGCGGAGCGAGCGAGAGCATGTCCTCGATCCAGGCCGCCTTCATCGCCTGGGAGTTCCCCATCACGATGTACACGAGCGCGATCGTCACAACGAGGAAGAGCAGACTGAACCATTCGAGGCGGATCGCCCGGCGCAAAGCCGCCGCTTGTTTCGCGGGCAGTTCCGTGTGCCCGAACCTCGCCGTCACTGCGTGCCACCCTGTTCCATCAAGAACCGCTCGAGTTCGACCAGAAACGCGTTCTCCCCCATTCGTACGACCATGACGTGCTTCCGCACTTTTCCATCGCGCTTCTCTTCGGTGTACGGGCGAGTGACCGCGCCGAACTCCTCCCAGGGCGTCTGGTCGGTGAAGCCGCCGATGACGACGTCGAGGTCGCCCCGTTCAAGGGCCTCCATGAGCTGCTCTTCGCCGCTTTCCGTCCACTCGATATCCGAGTCCAGATCTTTCGCGAACCCTCGGATCAGTTTCGGCTCGATGCCCTCAGGGTCACCGGTGTCGGAGGTCTCCACCCACGGCGTGTGCTGCGAAACTCCGACTCGCATGGTGCCTCCTGAGACCCGCTCGAGCGTGCCATCTGGATCAACCGGAAACGTCGAAGAACATCCCGTGAGCAGCGCCAACACGGTAATCACGACGACCACGCGAATTCTCCCCATATCCAGACGATACGAAGGAACGCGGTACCGCTCAACTCGCACGCCAAACGATGCCCGGGCCTGGCTTTTCTGTCGGCGCAGTGCTACGTGGGCGTGACTTACTCTTCAGCCATCTCCACCAGCGCGCTCTGCATCGAGGGAGCAAACGGGGTCGCGACCGCAAGCCCCTCGCGCAGCGAGGTGAGCCGCGACAGGCTGCCTAGAGACACGAACAATTCACGAAGGAGAGACCCAATGAGCATGCTCGATGACGCTGCGGATCAGACCAAAGACGCAGTAAAGCAGAAGCGCCAGGAAGCCGCGGAGGAGCGCAAGTCGGACCAGGACGCAGCGTCCGGCGAACCCGCCAGCGACCCGGAATCCGACACGACAACTGACTAGCCTCGTTGCGTCCCGCGCGGAAAACCCGGTCGGTTGCGCAGCATGGTGAGTGAAAGAGGTCTGAGGACTGGGTGCGCTACTGCGCGTGCTGGCTGAATCACTCAAGGAGAGAGCGCCGCATGCGGAAACGCTCGCCCGCAGCGGCTCCGCGTCATGAGGTGGCGCAGGATTGTGAACTGTAGCAAGGCGGCGCTGGTTCGATGGTTCAGGTTCTTGCTACACACAGAAACTTTTCTGTGGCCCCAGTGTCCCGGCGTATCTCGTGCTCCCCACCCCCCTTTTTTCACGAGATGCGGCCGGGCCACTGTTGTTTCGGCTGGGTTTCGCGGTCAGGATCTCGTGCCGTCGTTCCGCGGCAGCACGGAGCGGCTCCTTACGTGCAACGGCGAACTGACTCGCGCTGCGAGCGCGTCTCACCGTCACTCCGGTCGTAGCTCCAACGAGCCTCTTGCACGGCGCACCGCGTCCGTACTCCGCCTCATTGAGCCCGCGTAGGCCCCGCTTACGTGAAGAGGCCCGCGGGTGCTCTTTCGAACAGCCACGGGCCTCTTCGCGCATCGCTTGCGTCAGATCGCCTGCGCGTCGTCGAACTTGTCGTGCAGTGCGTCGCGGCTCGAGACGCCGAGCTTCCGCATGATGCGATACATATGGCTATCGACTGTACGCACACTCACGATCAGCCGTCCCGCGATCTCCTGATTGCTCAGGCCAGCGACCGCGAGGCGCGCCACTTCTTTTTCGCGCTTCGAGAGCGTGCCGCCGAGCCCGACGAATCGTGTCTTGTTCAGCGACCGCGAACCGTTATTCATGCGGAGGCGGTGTTCGCGCTGCTGCGCCTGCTCAAGCAGCTCCGCGTTGCGGTCGTCACCGGCGAGCTTCGCGGCTCGTGCGTACGCGGCGAGCGCGAGCCCGAGGCGCCCGTACTTCTCGATCTCACAGGCCGAAGCGAAGACCGCCTCCGCATCACCCCTCGCGCTCGCTGCCCAATAGCGTGCCTGCTCGCCGTGCACCGCGGTGTCGGGGAAGGTCTCAATGAGGCGCAACGTCTCCACCAGCCGCTCATCGTCCATCTGGATCTCGATCGACGCCAACATATTGAGTTGGGCAGCGAAGATCGCTCCGCGTTCTCTCAGCGCAATCGCTGCCGCCCAGAGTCGATTCGCGGCCGCTTCAAAGTCTCCGTCCAGCACCTCGACCTGCGTGTCAGCCCAGCTGGCACTCTGTCCAGGGAGGGCAAGTTCGAGGGCTCCGGCTTCTCGAAGCATTTCGGAATACTTTCTGGTGAGCGAAACCTGCCCCCGCGCCGCAGCAAGAAGTGAGGCCGAGACGAGGGTGATCTCACGTGTGCCGATCGGAAGCGGAGAGAGCTCTCCGGTTGAAAGCACGACATCGACCAACTCCCCAAGGGCCTGGGTGTCGCCGGAGTAGAGATGTGCGTACGCATTGGCTGCAGCGAACACACGGAACGCAAAAACATCGAGATTCCCTCGCGCCTCCTCGAGCCCGTTAACCAGGTCGCGAAAGCCGAGTTCGTAGTCTCCCTGCGCGAGCATGCTCACGCCCTGCAGGGCCCGAGCGTAGGCATTCTTTCCCTGCGGGTCGAGGCGCCTGAGCTCGTCGTAGACCCGATTCCCGTCCCTCAGTCGGCCAGAGATCACCATCACTCGAAGCTGTGCCTCGAGAAGTGCAATCTGCACGGCAGACGGGAGATCATCAGTGACCTCGAGCACTACGGCATACCCCTCGGGGACAGCGCGCAAATCAGCGAGAATCGTAATGCGACGGGCGTCGAGCATTCTTCCATAGCTTGCGAGCTCGGGGGCATGTTCCGAGAGGAGCGCCAACGCGTCGTCAACGCGCTCGCCGTTGTACGCGAGCCATTCCGCATGACGCAAGAAATATTCGGCGCGGGCGGGGATGTCTCCGCTTTGTGAATTCGTTTTCTCGAATACCCTCTCGATGATCGGTGCCGTCGTGCTGGGGCCCATCTGCATCAGCACCTCGACGTAGGCATTCGCAGTGTAGACGGTGGGGTTCTTTTCCCACTCGTAGCCCGCCACGACATGCTGTGTCCGCAGGTTTTCTCGCAGCATGCCTGCGAAAAGCGCATCTTGGGTTTCTCCGGCCAGGTCGATGCCGGCCCAGCTCTGGTCGAATTCAAAGCTCGATGCCGCTGAGCCGAGAATGGCGACGATGTTCTCCCCGAGCCGAATACGACGAGCTGACAGCGGATCATGTCGGAAGTAACTCGTGAACAGGGGAGGCACGACGGAGACATAGCTTCGTGAAGCGCCCTGCACGAAGGCGATCATCGATCGCTCTTCCAAGACCTCAAGCGTGTTCCACTCGACGAGAGTCTTCACGGTTTCCACATCTGCGAGCCCCAGCATGGCAATGGTCTCGAGTGCGTCCCGCGCGTCCGACTCCAAGCTCTCGAGGTGCATCTCCATGATTCCTCGAAGCGCCGAACTCCACAGCTCACCCGTGGCTGTCCACATTTGTCCGTCGACCTGCGCCAGCCGCCCCTCGCGAACCGTGACGTCAATGAGCGCGAGCGCTAACCCGATATTGCCGCCGCTCTTCGCATAAATACGCCGCGAGGTGCCGGAGTCGATCACGCCGCCGATGTACTCGCAGATGGCCGCGTCCAGCTCCTCGAAGCGCAGCGGAAGCATGTCGATCACGTAGGTGGGTTCGAGTGTCGACGCTGGCAGCCCGCTCGGAGTGTGCCGGGCGCGAAGCCCCTGCAGTCGCGACAGGACAATGGGCACGCCCGTGGTACGTCGCACATACTCGATCACGCCCCAGGAGGCCTCATCGAGGTCGTCCCAGTCGTCGAGGAAGAACACGCACTGCGACTTCTCGACGATTTCAGTGAGCTGGCGCCCGACGTCTTCGATCACGCCGTCGAAGCGGCGCGCGGGCGTGAGCTCGGCAATCCCGGCAAGCGCGATCGCGGCGAACGGGTTCTGCTTCAGTGACGCAACGCCGCGCACCGAGAAGATCGTCCAATCGAGATCCTCCAGGCGCGTAGCCAGCGCCTGCATGAAGGCGGATCGGCCGCTTCCGCGGCTTCCCACCACGTCGACACTCAGACCAGCCTCGACGAGGCTCTGCGCCTTCGTCAAGCTCCGATCTCGACCCTTCACGGAAGGTGCCCCCCTCCTCATCGACCGCACCGTCCTTCGCTCACAGTAACACGCAAGCTTGCCGCTGCGGCAGGGGCCGTTGCGAACTTGTCGCCCGACGAAAACTCACTCGCGCTTCGATGAGTACGGAGCTGAACGTGGGAACGGATTCGTCCCTGAATTGCACCAACGTTGTGCGTCATTTTTCCGTGCCCTCCCTTCGACCAAACTGCAGCGTAAGTTCGGCCTGGCGCACTCGGCGTCGATGATGCTGCGATGCAGCGCTTGGCACACCGGGAGTGCGCCCGCATCTACGCAGCGTTGCGTACCGGTCTCGCTGGACTCAGCATTCGCGGCGCAGAACAAGCTCCGATGTCAGAAATTTTGCGGCACGTCAAGCCACACGACTGGCGTTCTCGGGTGTCACTGCTCGGGGTAGCGCACTACGCCGTCATCGCCGATCACACCACCGGGGGTCAGACTTGCCGGGCTGATCCGCCCGTTTGGCATGACGTGCGCAACCTCGATCTCGCGCGCGATCAGATGATCCGCGACGAGGCGCCGATGACATCGCCACCAGACCGCCTCCGCGCACATCAGCGCCGGCGTCGCGGACCCCTCGGCCTCGGCGATCACGCGATCCAGCCCCGCGCGGAACTCCGCACTGAGCGCGTAGTCGGCATAGCGGTGGAAACTCTGGTTTCGCCAGTTTCCGTTCGTTTCTCGAGGCACGTCGGGTGAGGAACCTCGCAAGCCCGCGAGTCGCTCCTCGCGGGCGTACTGCAGGCCGGCGGACTCGAGCGACGCCGCGAGCGGATCAGCGTCGAAGTGCGGAAACTTTCGCGATCCCGGAAGCTTCCGAATGTCGATGACACCGGTCGCACCCGCGCCTTTCAGCAGCGCGATGAACTCTTCGATCGAGTGCGTCGAGTGCCCGATGGTCAGCACCCCGCTCATGCGACTCGCTCCATTTCGGAACGATCAGTCACAGCAGCGTCCGCCGCCTCACACCTGCGCATCGTCCCACCCCTCCTGCGGCGTGCTGCACGTCTCCCGGAACACGAACTGAGACGGCGGGCGGCGCTCGCGGCTCGACCAGTCGATCTTCGGCCGGCGCTGCTCCTTGGGCACGTACCCGAGGCGGTAGAGAGCCATGAGCTCGAGATCGTCGGGCACCTCGAGCATGTCGACGAGCCGATCCCACTGGCCAGGCGCCTCCATCGGGAAAGAAATGAACTGCATTCCCATGCCGAGCTCGACCGTCGTCAGCCAGATGTTCTCCATCGCGGCGCCCAAGCTGAACTGGCAGTAGAAGTCGGCGAGCGGGTGCGCCTCGCGTTCCCGCCGATCGAGCATCACCCCGAACACGAGCGGGGATCCCGCGACCAACTTGCGGTTCTCCTTGCCGAGCGTCTGCGGCACCCGGAGCATGCGCATCATTGCGAGCCCGGAAGCGGTGAAGACCGCCCGCGTGAAGGGCCGCAGCGCCGACGGCAGCTTGTCGAAGTACATTCCCGACCGGTGCTCCGCCATTTCCTCCGGGCTGAATCGGAAGTGCCGCTTGTACCGATCGAAGAACGAGCCCTCGCCGATCACCTGGGTCATGGACGCGCCGCTGATACTCGCGATCGCGTTGATGCGCTCGCGATCCTCGATCACGACGAATCGCCACGGCTGACTGTTGAACTGCGACGGAGCGGACGCGGCCGCGGCAATGAGCAACCGCTGGTGCTCCTCCGACACGGCATTGGGCAGGAAGGGGCCATTCGTGGTGCGCCTGCCAAACAGCACGTCTTGAAACTCCATACGAGGTCCTTTCGAATTTAACCGGTCAGGCACCGACCATCAACGCCAGCGCCACTGCATAGAACGGAGCCGCCGAAACACTCAAACCGATATGCAGCCGAGGATCGCGCCGCACCGGGCGCCCGAACCAGGGCAGCAGGGCGAGCGGCACCAGTGCGAGGGCGAGGGCCGAGCCGCGCCACGGGTGTTCGGGAAACGACAGCGCCGCGGCGAGCGCGGTCGCGAGCACCGCGCAGATGAAGACACGACCGTGCCACACGCGCGGCACGCGCCGCCCGCGCAGACTGAGCGAGCCAATCAGCAGGTTCGCGGCGTAGAACGCTGCGGCCAGCGCGGCCCAGGGCAGCTCGTGCACCACGCTCCCCCTCCTCCGCGCTCGGCACCGCGAGGATACGGCGCGCGCCTGTTCTGCCTTCTACTATGGAGAAACTCGCGGCGCGGCAACAGCCCTTGCGCCGGGGCGTCCGCCGTTCCTACCCAGTCGCGTGCCGAAGCACAACCACCTGCCGCGAGTCTTCTTGCGCTGCCACAGTGTTGCCATGAGAAGCATCACGTACGCAGGCGAAACCGTCACGACCACCGATGACGTCGCGGAAGCGCTGGTGGCACTCACCGCTGCGATCGCGCGGACCGGGCGAGCAGAGGCGGTGAAAATCCCGATCGTGACCGGCGATCACCAGAACGTCGGCACGGCCGAACTCGTCATCGGCATTGGCAACGACGTCCTCTCGGTTCCCGCGGCCTGGGACGGCAACGAGGAACCCGATTTCTCCGAGCAGGCCCAGGAGCTGCGGACTCACGCGGGCTATGCGCACCCCGTGAGTGGCGGCAGCCTCGGCGACGACTTCGCCACGCCGCTCGACTGGGATCTTGAGCTGGGCGGAGACAGCCGGAGCTAACGCCGCGAGCTGATCGAGACGACGATCAGCGGGGCGCCCTCCGTCCGCGCCCCGGTCACCGCGCGGGAAACGGCGGGCTGAGCGCGGAGCACCGCGCCGCCCGTCGCAACCTCTCGAGCATGGGTCGAGACCGCAGCCCTACGGCGTCGGCATGCCACCGTTCACGTTCAGCGTCTCCCCCGCGACGTAGCTCGACTCGGGCGACGCGAGGAACACGTAAGCAGGGGCGAGTTCAGCCGGCTGCCCCATCCGCCCGAGCGGGGTCTCCTCCCCGAACTGATCCAGCTTTTCCTGCGGCTGCCCGTCGCTCGGCTGGAGCGGCGTCCAGATCGGCCCGGGCGCGACCGAGTTCACCCGAATGCCCTTCGGCGCCAATTGCTGGGCCAGCCCCTTCGTGAATGCGTTGATCGTGGCCTTGGTCGAGGCATAGTCGACGAGCGTTTCGGAGGGCGAGTAGGCCTGGATCGACGTCGTGTTGATGATCGTCGACCCCGGCGTCAAGTGCGGGAGCGCGGCCTTCGTGATCCAGAACATCGCGTATACATTCGTTTTGAAGGTGTCGTCGAACTGCTCGTCACTGAGGTCGGCGAGGGACTCCTGGAAGACCTGCTTGCCCCCATTGTTGACGAGAATGTCGAGCCCGCCGAGCTCCGTAACCGCGCGCTGCACGAGTTCGCGGCAGTAGCCCGCGTCGCGCAGGTCTCCCGGAAGCGTGACCACCCTGACCCCGGCATCCTGTGCGATGCCCGCGATGCGCTGCGCGTCCGTCTCCTCCTCCGGGAGGTACGAGATGGCGACGTCTGCTCCCTCTCGCGCGAACGCGATGACGGTCGCTGCGCCGATGCCGGAGTCGCCGCCGGTCACGAGTGCCTTGCGCCCCTGCAGCCGACCGGTTCCCCGATAGCTCTCTTCACCGAGGTCGGCCTTCGGCGTGAGCTTCGCATCAAGTCCCGGTTCAGGCATGTGCTGACGCTGGGGTTCGATGTCGGCGTAGAGCTCGGCAGGGTTGACGAACGTGTACTGGTCTCGTGACATGGTGTGTCCTTTCGTTCCTGTTCCTGGTCCTGGTCCTTGATGAGGAGGTGCGGCGTGCTCCGAGCGACGGGCGGGGCGGCGGATCGGCCAGCAGTCGCGCAACTCAGCGTTCGCGCAGCAGCTCCGGCGGTACGACGTCGCGGATCGTCATCACCGCGCCGAGAAACGCGAGATGACTCAGCGCCTGCGGGGTGTTGCCCCAGGCCGAGCCGTCGTCGGCGTCGATCATTTCCGAAAAGATCCCGACGTCATTCGACCGCTCGACGAGTTCGTCCAGGAGCTCGAGCGCCTCCTCGTGGCGCCCGACGCACGCGAGCGCCTCGACGCGCCAGAACGCGCTCGCGACGAAAGTGTGCTCCTCGCCCGGCATGCCGCTGTATCGATAGAGCAGCGGCCCCGCCCCGAGCTCGTCACCGAGCGCATCGATGGTCGACGACATGCGCTCGCCGCGGTCGAAGCCGCTCGGTGCGTGCAGCAGCACAGAGGTGTCGAGTTCCTCCCCGCCCGCGTAGAAGAGATACGAGCCGCGCTCCTCCGACCACCCGTGCTTGTCGATCCACTCCCGAATGCGTCGCTGCTCCGCACGCCACCGAACCGCACTCCCCGGGATCGCGCCGGAGTCTGCGAGCGCACACGCGTCTTCGAGCGCCTTCCAGCACCCCATTTTCGAGGAGATGTAGTGCCGCTCGTCGGGCAACTCCCACATGCCCGAGTCTGGATTGCGCCAGAGGTCGCAGGTGCGGTCGGCGACCCCGGCGAGCATGCGCGCAGTGCCGATATCGAGCACGTTGCCCGCGTCGACGTAGGTGCGGCAGATCGCGATCAGGTCACCGTAGACCCCGAGCTGCAGCTGCTCATGCGCCGGGTTCCCTATGACAACAGGGCCGATTCCTCGCCAGCCCGGGACGTGGTGGCGCGTCGGCGCCGGCACGAGTTCACCGTCGAGCGTGTACATCACGTGCAGTTCCGGGCCGTGCTTCCGGATCGTCTGCAGCATCCAGGACAGCGCGGCCTGCGTTTCCTCTCGCAGCCCGAAGCGCACGAGTGCGTGCGCGGTGTACGCGAGGTCTCGGACCCATGCGAAGCGATAGTCCCAGTTCTTGCCACCGCTTCGATTCTCCGGGAGCGAGGTCGTCGCGGCCGCGGCGATGGCGCCGGAGGGGCTGTAGATGAGCAGTTTCAATGCGAGCGCATTCCGCTGCATCCGCTCTGCGTACGGACCCTCGTAGGAGAAGACTTCCGACCAGTGCCGCCAGTTGTCGATCGTGCGATCGATGCCGGAATCGACGTTGTGCGGATCCGGAAAGTGCAGCGGCTCCTCGTGTGTGGCGGCGAGCGCGATCACGTGGCGCGATCCGCCCGACGTCACGAACGAGCCGACGAGCTCGGGGCCGGTCTCACCGTCAGGGTCGGGATCGGCCGCACCGTGATCGAGGCCCACGATCGTGAAGGCGGTGGCGCCACTTCGCACCACGTAACCGTGCGGTGTCTCGTCGATCCACGGCGCGGCCGTTCGCAGTGAGGTGCCCGGGTGCACCCGCCACCGCACACGCACCTCGCCGTCGACTCCCTCGACCCGTCTCGCGAGTTCCGCCCAGGGCAATCGACCAGCAACGCCCGAGACGAGCGCATCGGTGACGCGGATCGTTCCCCTCGAAGTCTCGAACGTCGTCTCGAGCACATTCGTATCCGGCACATACCGGCGATGCACCGTGATTTCGCTCGCGGGCAGATCTGGCGTGAGCTCGAAGCAGCCGCCCGTCTTTTCGTCGAGGAGCCGCGCGAAGACGGGGTCGTTCGTAAGATTCGGTACGGGAAGCCAGTCGATGCGCCCATCCACTCCGACAAGCGCAACCGTACGGCCGTCGCCGATCGGGGCGTACGACTCAACGCTGCGAGACACCGGCACGAGCTCCGGTCGACGCGATCCTGCCTGCCATGCCCACCATCGTTGCGCCGACCGTCTCGAGCCGTCAGTGCCTTGCGCCCACCACCGGGCCACGATATGAGTGAGACATGCCAACGCAACTGCTGCTCATCGCCGACACACACCTGCCCAAGCGGGCGAAGCGGCTGCCGAGTGCCGTGCTGGCGGCCGCCGAAGCGGTCGACCTGGTGGTGCACGCCGGCGACTGGGTCGATGTCACGACGCTCGATCTGTTGCAGGATCGGGCGCGCGCTATCGAGGGCGTCTGGGGGAACAACGACGGGCGCGATCTGCGCGCACGACTTCCCGAGGTGGCTCGATTTCGCGTGGAGCAGTTGGAGTTCGCGGTGGTGCACGAGACTGGCGCCGCCGCGGGACGGGAGCGCAGAGCCGATGCCGGATACCCGGGGGTCGATGTGCTCGTCTTCGGTCACTCCCACATTCCGTGGGACTCGGTAACGCCGGGCGGCATGCGACTGCTCAACCCCGGATCACCGACTGATCGGCGCCGGCAGCCCGAGTGCACCATGATGCTCGTCTCGGTCGACGGCGGATCGCTCGACGTCGAGACCGTAGTGGTAGATCGGGCGGCATAGGGAGCATCTCACCTGGCGCGCCGAGGGGCGATTTTACCCCTTCCGAGGTGATTCTCGACGCATTTTTGCATCACGGATTGGGCAAATTTGCTGTGAGCGGGTAAAATAAGTAGGCAGTGCAAGTTCGCCGAGCCCGGGGGCCGCTCGCAGCAGTGGCCTGAGACGCGAACGCACCCGCCGAGACCGGGGCACACTGCCCGCGCGTCCGCACACGACAGCTTCTGAGGAGATCACTATGCAGCAGTCTCACGTCGTGGGACACACCCTCGTCTACCCGCACCACGGTGCGGTGAAGATCACTGCGATCGAGGTGAAGAAGATTGGTGGCGTGGAGCGCACATGGCTCACGCTGCAGCCGCTGCTCAACGAACTGTCCATCCAGATCCCGGCTGACCAGCTCAGCGAGATCGGCGTGCGCGAGCTCATCGACCAGGATGGCATCGCGGAGCTCATCGACATCCTCCAGGAGGAGTTCACTGAGGAGCCCGGCAACTGGTCGCGGCGCTTCAAGGCGAACGGCGAGAAGCTCGCCTCGGGCAGCGTGCACCGCGTCGGCGAAGTGGTGCGCGATCTGTGGCGCCGCAGCCAGGGCGCGAAGCTCTCGACCGGCGAGAAGGCGATGTTCCAGCGCGCAAGCGGAATCCTCGTGACGGAGTTCGCGCTGGCGCGCGGGATCTCCGAGGAGGACGCGCAGCAGGAGGTCGAGCGGATCCTCGCCGGGGAGAAGATCGCCGTCTGAGACTGCACCCAGCTCATGGCTGAGGGGCCGTTCCGCATCAGCGGGCGGCCCCTCAGTTCGTTCAGGTGTGAATCATCGCTTTCGTGAGCGGATCACGCGAAGCGCCGCGAACCACGATCCGTTACAGCTCCTCGCGAGTTGCGGGGTCGGCCGCAAACAGTCTGCCCTCGGCGCGCCCGAGTCCGGTGATCGCGGCGACCTCCGCGTCGTCGAGCACGATGTCGGCGGCGGCAAGATTCTCCCGTTGGCGCTGCGCGCTCTGCGAGCGGGGAATCGCTACGACGCCGCGAGCGACGTGCCATGCCAGCACGACCTGCGCGGGCGTCGCGTCGTGAGCCACTGCGATCTCCCGAATCACCGGCTCGTCAAAAATCTCGCCCGCGCGACCGATCGGGCTCCAAGCCTCGGTGATGATTCCGAGCTCCCGGTGCAGCGCAACCGCGTCCTCCTGCGGGAAGTACGGGTGCACCTCGAGCTGATTCACGACAGGTCGCACGCCGGTCGCCGCCTCAATACGTTCGAGGTGCTCCGGCAAGAAGTTCGAGACGCCGATCTGCTGCACGGCGCCCCGCTCTTGCGCATCGACAAGACCCTGCCAAGCTTCGACGTAGTGGTCGCGGACGGGGTTCGGCCAGTGGATCAGGTGCAGACCGATCGCGTCGACTCCGAGCCTCGCCCGGCTCTCCTCGATACTGTGCCGATTCGCGGGCGCTTCGTGGTGCCGGCCCGGCAGCTTCGAGGTGACGATCACGGGCGCCCCGGTCGCGGAAGCAAGCCGGACGCCGCGTCCGACAGCGCCCTCGTTCTCGTAGTTGAAGGCGGTATCGATGAGCCGATAGCCAGCCTCGATTGCTGCGCTCACCGCATCTGCACCGGCATCGCCGTTGAGCCGGTACGTTCCGAAGCCGATCGGCGGGAGAGAGAAGCCGTTGTGCGCCGTGAACCCTGCGTGATCTGCCATGTGCGGAATCTCCTTCGCCTCACCCTGGCGCACCGTTCGACGCGCGCAGTTGACCCCCTGTTTAGCACACGAGCAGCGGCGCCCGCGCGCTATTCGGCGCCCGAGCGGACGTACGAACGCGGCACCCGCGCGCCGATGCTCGTCAGGATCTCCCACGGGATGGTTCCCGCTGCGGCTGCCCACTCGCGGGCGTCGGGACGCCATCCGAGCGTCGGCCCGAAGAGCACCACCTCGTCACCTTCGGCGACGTCCGACGGGAGGTCCGGGCCGAAGTCGATCACGAACTGGTCCATGCACACGCGACCGACGTTCGGGAAACGGCCTGCGCCGACCGCGGCGTCGAACTTCCCCGACATAATGCGGGGCACCCCATCGGCGTATCCGAGCGGCACGAGGCCGAGATAGGTGTCGCGCGGCGCGATCCACGTGTGTCCGTAAGAGACCCCGTCACCCGCGTGCACCCGCTTGATCAGTGTCAGCGGCGCCTTCAGCGTCATCGCAGGCGTCAGCAGCTCCGACGCGCGCTCGAAGGGCGAGTACCCGTACATCGCGAGGCCCGGGCGCAGCACGTCGAGGTGCAGATCGGGCCGGGCGAGCGCCGCTCCCGAGTTGCCGAGGTGCATTTGCGGCACCGTGATCCCGTGCCGCTCGAACTCCGCGCGAGCCGCAAGCAGGCGATCGCGCTGCAG
The DNA here is from genome assembly GCF_037145615.1 of Leucobacter sp. USHLN153. Classification (NCBI taxonomy): domain Bacteria; kingdom Bacillati; phylum Actinomycetota; class Actinomycetes; order Micrococcales; family Microbacteriaceae; genus Leucobacter; species Leucobacter sp. USHLN153. The sequence goes on along the minus strand of NZ_JBBCXE010000004.1, from coordinate 73,144 downwards.
CGTGTTCTGCGGGTGCTCGGGCTCGTCCGCGTGCGAGAGGTGGCTGAAGAGGCTCACGAGGCGCACGGCTCCCTCGGCGATCAGCGCGGCCAGCTCTCGAAGCACCTCCGGGAGATCCGCGTCGGACACACCGTTGCGACTCAGACCCGTGTCGACTTTGACGTCGATCTCGGCCGTAATTCCCGTCTCACGCGCCGCCGCGGCAACCGCTGCGAGTTGGCGCGGCGAGTTCACACCGAGCCGCACATCGGCGCGCAGTGCGGCCTCGTACTGGCTCGTCGACAGCCAGCTGAGAATGGGAGCGGTGATGCCGGCGGCGCGAAGCTCCAGTGCCTCGGCGATGGTCGCGACGCCCAGCGATGTTGCTCCGGCCTCGATCGCCGCGCGCGCCGACTCTATAGCCCCGTGGCCGTAGCCGTTCGCCTTGACGACGGCCATGAGTTCGGCATCGGGGGCGAACTCCCCGAGCACGCGGATGTTGCGCGCGATGGCGTCGAGGTCCACTTCGGCGACGGGTTCGGTCGTCATGTAATCCGTTCCCCTCCCCTGAGACAACCGCTCCCCCACTGCTACGGTCGCGGGACACGGGTCGCTGCCGGTGCAGCGCGCCCTCCAGTCTAGGCGTCGTGCGCTGAGCGGCGGGTTATCGGCCCGGTTCGGCCTCGTTCGCCCAGTCGACGTCGCTGATGTCGATCTCCTCCATCATGTCCCGGAGAAAGCGTTCGACGACGGCGCGCTCGTCGGAGGTCAGACGGGCGGCGGCATTGAAGCGCTTCGCCTGCTGCTGCCCCACCGTGCGTTTCGCGGCCTCCCGCGTCTCGGGCGTGATCTTGATGACGAGCGCTCGGCGATCCTCCGGATGCCGCTCGCGAGAAATGTGCCCTCCGCGTTCGAGACGGTCGAGCAGCTTCGTGGTCGATGCGCTCGAGATGCCGAGGTGGCTCGCGATCGCGCCCGGGGTCGGCAACTCGTCGGAGTTCTCGGCCACGATAAGAAAGTGGAGCGCGCGCATGTCGACTTTGCTGAGCTTCATGTATTGGAGTGACGCCGCTGACAGCCGCTCCTCCGCCTCGCGCAGCTGGCGCAGGGCGTCCATGAGATTGGCGATCTCCGCGAGCCCCCGAGCGTCGACGCCGGAGCGATCGACCAGTTCTGATCCCGGGTCGGTGAGGTCGAGACGATAGAGCCCTGCCGTTGCAGCGCTGGTCTCGCGCACTGCGTCATCGCGCTTGTTTTTCCTCACAAGAGAATATTATCCTGAAGTTGGTCACTTTCTAAGTAATCAAAATTACTACACGAGCGGGGAGCGGCGTGACAGAGCAGCACCAAGCGACGGCACTGCGCCCCACCGAGGCCGTCGAATTCAGCATCGATCGGGTGCAGGCTCGGCTTGAGGAGTTCTTCGCGAACCGCATCCGGGAGGCCGAGGCCTACCATCCGGCCTACGCGCACCTGTGGAAGCTGTGCAGTGAGCGCACGCTCGGCGGCAAGCGCATCCGACCCCGACTGCTGCTCGACTTCGCCGCCGCCCTCGGGGCAGAAACCGAGAGCAATGAGACCCTGGCAGCTTCGGTTGAGGCGATCGTCGACATCGCGACCGCCGTCGAGCTGCTCCACGCATCCTTCCTGCTCCATGACGACGTCTTCGACGGCGACCTCGTGCGTCGCGGCACTCCGAACCTCATCGGGGCGCTCGTGAACGAGGGCGCGGGGCCGCTTGAACAGGCCGCAGTCGGTCCGGGCGGAGCACACGACAGCGCAGGCACGCCTTCCGGATCCGCCGCCCCGAACCGCCTGCACTGGGCGCGCACCTGCGGCATTCTCATGGGCGACCTGCTGCTCGCGGAGGTGCACCAGCTCTTCGCCCGGACGCACGTCGCCGACGCGCAGCGTACGCAGTTGCTCGATCTGCTCGCGCACGCGATCACCGAGTCCGTGGTGGGCGAGCAGCTCGACGTCGGCCTCGAGGACGGAACGGTGGCCGCCGACACGGCGACGGTGCTCGAGATGTGTCGCCTCAAGACCGCGACCTACACCTTCGAGCTCCCCCTCCGCGCGGCCGCGATTCTTGCGGGATCGAGCTCCCCCGCGATAGACGCCGCGCTCGCCGCCGCGGGCGCTCACCTGGGGTTGGCCTTCCAGCTGCAAGACGACCTTCTCTCGACCTTCGGCGATCCCGAGGTGCACGGTAAAGACGCGTACTCAGATCTCCGTGAGGGCAAGGAGACCGCGGTGATCGCGGCGGCCCGCATGACTGCAGCGTGGCCGCAGATCGAGCCGAGCTTCGGATCGGGCCGCCTCGACGCCGCGGAGGGGGCGCGCGTGCAGGAGCTCCTTCGAGAGTGCGGGGCCGAGCGCTTCGTCCGCGGCCTCATCGACGATCAGATGCGCGCGCTTCACGAGACGCTGGCAGACGCGACGAGCGGGCTTCCCGACCGCGCGCGCCAAACCTTGCTCGCGCTCGCGGATCGCCTCGACGGGCGGCGCTCGTGACCGCCCGCACCCCGCTCGAGCGGTACTCGAAGTCGGCGGCGCGGGCCTCTGCGGTGGTGATCCGCAGCTATTCGACCTCGTTCGGCGCCGCGACTCGCCTGCTCGGCCCGAAGCATCGCTCGCACGTCCGCAATATCTACGCACTCGTGCGCGTGGCTGACGAGCTCGTCGACGGAGTCACCGACGGCGCGGGCCTCAGCGAGCAGCAACAGCGAGAGGCGCTGGATCGGCTGGAGGCCGAGGTGGAGCGCGCCATCGACTGCGGCTACTCGAGCGACCTGATCGTGCACGCCTTCGCCCAAACCGCGCGCGAGGCGCACATCGACCAGGGGCTGATCTCGCCGTTCTTCGCCTCGATGCGAGCCGACCTGGCTCCGGTCTCGGGGACCGCCGGCGAGGGTGGCGATGCCGGAGCGTCGGGCGACGCCGGCAGCGCCGCCAGTGCAGGCGACGCTGCCCGGATCCGCGCCTTCGATGCCGAGCAGCACGGCGCTTACGTGTACGGTTCTGCCGAGGTCGTCGGCCTCATGTGCTTGCGAATCTTCACTCGCGATCGACGCCTCAACGCGCTCGAGCAGCACCGACTGGAGCGCGGCGCACGGAGCCTCGGCGCCGCCTTTCAGAACGTCAACTTTCTGCGCGACCTCGCCGACGACACGGCGCGGCTCGGCCGCAACTACCTCGGCTCGGCCGCGCGCCTCACCGACACCGATCGCATCGACTGGGTGCGTCGGATCGAGGCGGAACTCGCAGACGCCCGCGACGTGCTGCCGCTGCTCCCCAAAGACGCAAGGTCCGCAGTGCGCAGCGCTCTGAACCTCTTCGCCGAGCTGAATCGCAGGATCGCGCGGACGTCGATCGACGAGCTCTACTCGCGTCGGGTTCGCGTGCCCGACTGGCAGAAGAGCCAGATCATCGCGCGATCCGTCGCTCGAACCGCATGGGAGAAGCGATGAAGCGCAGTTCCGGATCGCGCAGTGCTCCCGGGGCGACAACGCCCACGCGCCCCCGGACCGTCGTCATCGGCGCCGGCATCGCCGGGCTCGCGACCGCGGCGCTGCTCGCACGCGAAGGGCACGACGTGACCGTGCTCGAACGCGGCGCACGCGTGGGCGGCCGGGCGGGCACGCTCTCACGCAACGGCTTCCGCTTCGACACCGGTCCCTCGTGGTACCTCATGCCCCGCGTCTTCGACCACTTCTTCGAGATGCTGGGCACGTCGACCGAGGAGCAGCTCGACCTGCGTCTCCTCGACCCGGGATACCGCGTGTTCAGTGAGCCCGAGGGGCGGGGTGCGGATCGGCCCGAGCCCGTCACCGTTCCCGCTGGCCGCAGCTCGACCCGCGCACTCTTCGAGCTGCTGGAGCCGGGGAGCGGCGCCGCCTTCGACGCCTACCTCGACTCCGCGACCGAGACGACCGAGATGGCGGAGCGCTACTTCCTCTACAACCCGTTCACGAGCTGGCGCAGTCTCGCGGCCCCGGCGGTGCTGCGTGCGCTGCCCAGGCTGGCGCAGCTGCTGCTCACGCCACTGCGATCCTTCGCCGCGAAGCGCTTCCAGCACCCGGTGCTCCGGCAGGTGCTCGGGTACCCGGCGGTCTTTCTCGGCACGAACCCGAAGGACGCGCCGGCGATGTACCACCTGATGAGCGCGCTCGACCTCGACGAGGGCGTGCGATACCCCATGGGCGGCTTCCACCACCTGGTCGAGCGGCTCGCGGCGCTTGCGCGCGAGGCGGGCGCGGAGATCGTGTTGGGTGCGGACGTCACGGAGATCGAGACCGGCCGTTCCGAGGCAGAGCGGGGCGGATCGCCCAACGGCGAGCGCCGTCGCACCCAGGGCGGGCGCCCCTTCACCGCCCGCGCCGTGCGCTGGCGGGATCGCGACGGCGTCGAGCAGCGCTCGTCGGCCGACGTCGTCGTCTCCACCGCCGACCTCCACCACACCGAAACCCGACTTCTCCCCGAGGCCGCCCGAAGCTACCCCGAGCGGTCGTGGGAGCGTCAGGTCAGCGGGCCCGGCGCCGTACTCGTGCTCCTCGGGGTGCGCGGCGAGCTGCCGGAGCTGCCGCACCATTCGCTGTTCTTCACCCGCGACTGGGATCGGAACTTCGACGACATCTTCGGTGCGACGCCGAGGATCCCGGATCCCGCGTCCTCCTACGTCTGCAAACCGAGCACGACGGACCCGGGCGTCGCGCCCGAGGGCCACGAGAACCTCTTCGTGCTGGTCCCCATTCCCGCGGATCCCGCCGCTGGGCGCGGAGGCGCGGACGGCAGCGGCGATCCTGCGGTGGAGCGCGTGGCTGACGCCGCGATCGACCAGATCTCCGAGTGGGCCGGAATCCCGGCCCTGCGCGAGCGCATCGTCGTGCGCCACACGATCGGGCCGCAGGACTTCGTCGACGACTACCACTCCTGGAGCGGCGGGATGCTCGGGCCGGCACACGTGCTGCGACAGAGCGCGATGTTCCGCGCGCAGAATCGCTCGAAGCGCGTCGACAATCTCTTCTACGCAGGCGCGACGACCGCGCCGGGCGTCGGGATCCCCATGTGCCTCATCAGCGCTGAGCTCGTCGTGAAGCATCTCCGCGGCGATCGCAGCGCGGGTCCGCTCCCGGCACCTGCGGGCCGGCGGAGCAAGCACCTCGACGAGTCGGCCTCGCTCGAGGCGCGCGCCTGATCGTGGGAATCATCTACCTCGCGGCGCTGCTCGTCTCGAGCGGCTGCATGTTGCTGCTCGATGCGCGCTTCCGCCTCTTCTTCTGGCGCGACTGGCGGGTTGCGACGCTGGTGATGATGCTCGGAGTCGCCTTTCTCCTCGCGTGGGACCTGGTCGGCATCGCGACCGGAATCTTCCGCATGGGAGGGAGCGCGGCAATGACCGGAATCCTCATCGCGGACGAGCTCCCGATCGAGGAGCCCGTTTTCCTCGCGTTCCTCGTGCTCTGCACCATGGTGGCCTGCACGGGTGCAGCGCACATCCTCGAGCGCCGGGGTGCGAGCCACCGCGGCGACGAGAGCGAGGCGCCGTGACCTACGCGCTCATCAGCATCCCGTTCCTGCTGCTCGCGCTCGCCGTCGCGCTGGCGCTGACCCCGTGGCGACGACGGAGAGCCGCTCTGCAGCAGTGGACCGCGATCGGTCTCGCCGTGGTCGCCCTCGCGATCCTCACCGCGGTTTTCGACTCGGTGATGATCGCCTCCGATCTTTTCAGCTACGGGCACGGACACACGCTCGGAGTCACCATCGGCATCGTGCCCGTGGAAGACTTCAGCTATCCGATCGCGACCGCACTCCTCGCGCCGTCGATCTGGTTCCGCCTCACCGAACGACGGGAGCCACGCATTGCCGACGACTGAGACCTCGGGTTGGAACGCGCAGCTGCTGCGCCAGGCCTTCGTCGCCTCGCGGCCCGTCAGCTGGATCAACACGGCCTACCCGTTCGCCGCCGCGATGCTGCTCACCACCCGCGAGGTCGACTGGGTGCTCATCGTCGGGGCGATCTACTACCTCATCCCCTACAACCTTGCGATGTACGGGATCAACGACGTGTTCGACTACGCCTCCGACATCAACAATCCGCGCAAGGGCGGGATCGAGGGCGCCCTGCTCGCTCCCCGCTTCCACCGGCCGATGCTCTGGCTCGCGGTGATCACCAACGTGCCGTTCCTGGTGGTCCTCGCGGTCGCAGGCGGGCCAGCGACGTGGGTTCCCCTCGCAATCAGCACTTTCGCGGTCGTCGCGTACTCGGCGCCCGTGCTTCGCTTCAAGGAGCGACCATTCCTCGATTCGGCGACGAGCAGCACGCACTTCGTGAGCCCAGCCGTGGTCGGTCTCACGGCGGCAGGGGCGCACTTCACGTCGGCGCTATGGCTGATCCTCATCGCCTTCTTCTGCTGGGGCATGGCGGCGCACGCCTTCGGTGCCGTGCAGGACGTCGTGCCGGATCGCGAAGGCGGAATCGGATCGATCGCCACCGTGCTCGGAGCCGCCCCGACCGTGCGACTCGCGCTCGGTCTGTGGGCGCTCGCGGGCGCGCTCATGCTGTTCACGCCGTTCCCGGGGCCGCTGGCGGCGCTCGTCGCGGCCCCCTACATCGTCAATTGCGCGCCGTACTGGAACGCCAGTGACGCCGATTCCGGGCGCACGAATCGTGCCTGGCGGCGGTTCATCTGGCTGAATTACGGGTGCGGGGCGCTCGTCACGATGATTCTCATTCTGGGCTGGGCGCAGAGCGCCTGATCCGCATCCTCGCGACCACCGCAGCGCCGGTTCAGCACTAGGGCTTCACAAACCCGAAGTCAAGGGAGTGCCAGCATTCTTGGAGGTTCCCTACTCTGAAGATGCGGTCATCCCCCGGGGCGATGACCCGGGGGAACGGAGACCGCGGAAGCCGAACGGCGGCCGCAAGATCGTTCCGCAATCGGAGGCGATTGCGGGAGATGCGCGGAAGCGCGACTGCCGCTGTAAGGAGAAGGGAAGCGGCATGTACGACCCGTCAATGGCACGCTCACCACGGCCCTTCGATCACGAGGGCGCCCGCACGATGGGCATCGAGGAGGAGCTGCTGCTCGTCGATCCCCGCACCGGCCGCACGGCGCCGGCGGTTGAACTCGTGCTCGCAGCGGCCGCCTCGTGCGACGTTGTCGCCCAGGTACCCGAAGCTTCCCGCCTCATCAAGCTCGAACGGGAATCGAAGCGCGAGCAGATCGAGGTCATCACGAAGCCTCAGAGCACGCTCGAGGACCTCGCGCGGTGCGTGACTTCCGGGCGACAGCTCGCAGACGTCGCGGCTCAGCAGCTGGGTCTGCGAGCCGTGGCGATGGGCACGAGCGCGAGCGCTTCGCGCACGCAGCTCACCGCGTCGACGCGCTACTCCGAGATGGAAGAGCGCTTCCAGTCGACGATGCGTGAGCAGCTCACCTGCGGCCTGCACGTGCACGTCGGAGTCGCTGACGACGAAGAGGGCGTGGCGGTGCTCGACCGGATCCGCCCCTGGCTGCCCCTCGTTCTCGCACTGAGTGCGAACTCGCCCATGTGGAACGGGGAGGACAGCGGATACGCGAGCCAGCGCTACCAGGCGTGGAGCCGGTGGCCGACCGCCGGGCCCACCGACATCTTCGGTTCGGCGCGCGCGTACCACCGCACCGTCGAGGACCTCCTCGCGACCGGCGTGCTCGTCGACGACGGCATGGTCTACTTCGACGCACGTTTGAGCGCACGGTACCCGACCGTCGAGATCCGCGTCGCTGACGTGTGCCTCGAGGCAGCGCACTCCGTAGCGATCGCAGGCATCGTGCGGGCACTCGTCTCGACGGCTGCGCACGAGTGGCGCTCCGGGTTCTCCCCCGACTCGCTCCCGACGCCGGTGCTGCGCCTCGCGATGTGGTCAGCCAGCCGCCACGGCGTCTCGGGCCCGCTGCTCAACCCGCTGCTCGGCCAGCCGTGCGAGCCCCGCGTCGCGATCGACGCCTTGCTCGCGCACGTAGCGCCGGCTCTCGCGGCCACCAACGACCTGCACCGCGTCACCGCGATGATCGATGACGTCTTCGAGGGAGGTACCGGCGCCGAGCGCCAGCGCCGAACCCTGCGGGAAGAGCGCAGCACGCGCGCGATGGTCGCCCAGGCGATCGAACGCACCCATCGGCCCATCGCGCCGTCATCCTCAGTGCTCGACGTGCTGCCGATCTGAGTGAGGCGCTAGACATGCTCGACGTCGTTGCTGGTTCCCCGAAGGAGTTCATCATGAAGCACCGGTCTGACGTGCACGCCGCACCCACTCAGTCGCTTGCGCTCTCAGCGGTGCCGCCACAGCCCGCTTCGCCCCGCGCTGTGCCGTCCCAGCGTGTTTCTGCGCGCGACGCTGTGTCCGCGGGAGTTCCGACAGGGATCACTCCGATCGGCGGGAGTAGCGAGGTCGCGGGTGCCAGTGGTGCTTCGGGGCGCCAGCGCGTGCCAGGAGGACTGTCGGGTTCAGCCGCCGTCTCGCCGCAATCGCTGCGCCTCGCCGGAATGGCGGCCTTCTTCGGGCTCCAGCGCCGACGCCGCGCGCAAGCGGAGGCCGAGGTGCCCCACGATGACCCCTACGCGGCCTACCTGCGCTGGTCCGGCCGCGAGTCTGATCCAAAATCCGATCGCCACAACCCGGCCGCGTAACTGCGGGCGACAAGGAGGGCACACGATGACCACTGAGCATGATCCCGTGACCGAGGGTCGCACCACGCCTGAGACGGCGGATCGCACGGCGCCGAGCGATCCCGCGCAGCCCACGGCCACTTCGCCGGATTCCGTTCCCGAGTCCGTCCCCGAGGCGGAGCAGAAGGTGGGGCAGACCGGACCGGACGCCGCGGACCCGCCGAACGCGGGCGCGGACAGTCCATTGGACAGCACGAATGGCCTGAAAGACAGCGACGCCGAGCTTGACCCCGACGAGGGAGCGGACGCTTTCGAGACGGATCGTCAGGCCGACGACAACGCTCGTGAGGAGGGCGCGGATCGGGACGAGAACCTCCCGCACATCTCAGTCGACACGCCAGACTGAGTTCGGGGCGGCCGAGTCCGCCGGCCCTCGGGAATCTGAGCCCGTACTGCGCCGGATCACCCAGTGGGGCAGCACGCTCCACACGCTGACCACGACAACCACTCCGGTGATGAGGGAGATCAGGCCGGCGGTTCGGCTCACGGCAAAGTCGAACACGAGACCTGTCACGCCGGCCGCGAGGAGCGCGAGCACCACGAGGTCGGCGGCGAGCAGGCGGCCGCCGAGTCGCACGATAGCGGGCTTGCGGCCCTGGCCGAAGAACGTGCGGTGGAGGGTGACTGGCGCGAGCCCGAGCACAGCGGCGACGCCAGCGAGCCCGACCAGAATCAGATAGAGCGTGAGCTGAAACTGGTCGAGATCCTGAAAGCGCGGTTGGAAGGCGACGGCCAGCAGGAAGCCCCCGAGGATCTGCGTGCCGGTTTGGGCAACGCGAAGTTCCTGGAGAATCTCGTTCCAGTTTCGATCGGCGCGCTGGTTCTCGCTCTCGAAGCGGCCGTCGCCATTTACGTCCTGCTGCTGGCCGGCATCGTTCAGGTGTTCCATGCAGAGAATGTAGCGCGGATCGCCCGCTCCGGGAGCGGGCTTGACCTGCGTCACTGCCGTCGGGCATCCCGCGTTCTCAACGCGACCTCGCTTCCGCCTCGCCGTAGACTCGGTACACCGGCGAGAGGGGCGGCATGTCACGAGTAGCAGCGTTGCAGCAGTGGGCGGCGGACCGCACGGAGGAGCTCCCCGGCGCATATCTCGATCACCCCTTCGGGCCGGAAGCCGACATATTCAAGATCCGTGGCAAGGTATTCATGCTGCACTCGCAGCTCGACGGAACTCCGATCGTGACCCTGAAGGCCGCACCGTCCGACAGCGAGGCACTGCGGGAAGCTTTCCCGGAGATCGCGCCCGGCTACCACATGAACAAGCGGCATTGGATCACGTTGCGGCCCGGGGCCTCACTGACGAGACAGCTTGTCGAGGATCTCGTCACCGAGTCGTATCTGCTCGTCATTGAGAAGGCGCTCCCGAAACGGGAGTGGCCGGTCGACCCGCAGACCTTCGGCCGCGCGCCGTAGCCCCGCTGACCACGACGGCTGCTGCGGCAGTCGATCTGCGGGGGCTCCTACTCGCAGCCGATCCCATCGCCGTCTCGATCCAGGTGCCGACCGTAGCCGGGACCACCGGCATATACGGGTGCTGCGCCCGCTTCGCGAGCCGCGGTGCAGTTCTGGTAGTAGACATCGGCCGGTGCGGGTGCCGGCGCTGGCGCGGGCGCCGGAGCGGGAGCCGGAGCAGGTTCGGGAGCAGGAGCCGGCTCGGGTGCCGGGGCCGGTTCAGGGGCAGGAGCAGGTTCAGGGCTGGGTTCAGGCTCAGGCGCTGGCGGTGCGGGCGGCTCAGGGGCGAACTGCGATGTGAACGCCTGCTGATCCGCACACGACGCCAGCACCCCGCTCATCGCGTCCTTTTCCGCCTGCGTCACCCACAGTTCATACGTCGCTTTCACCGAGATCTGCCGCGCGACGTACTCGCACCGAAAAGCTCGGTTCTTCGGCAGCCAGGTGGCCGCGTCCCCGTCGCCCTTCGAAGCGTTCGTGGGGCCATCGACGGCCATGAGGTTGAGCGGATCATTCGCGAGGGTGATGCGCTGCTGCTGGGTGAGCGACTGGGCGCCCTTCTGCCAGGCATCCGAGAGAGCCACGACGTGGTCGATCTGCACGAGAGACGACGTCTGGTTTCCCCGAACGAAGTGGATCGTCTTGCCCGTGTACTCGTCGGCGAGCGTGCCAGTCATCACCTTGCAGGGGCCTGACAATTCAGCATCCGCGAGATCCCGCTGGAGGATGTCGTTTCGAGTGTCGCAGCCGTTGTGGTCAATGTCCGTCCAGGGCGTCCCGAACTTCGCTTTGCGGTCGTACCCCGTTTTCGGGGCTCGTCCCTTCACCTTGAGCGATTCGAGAAGCTCGACGGCGGGCACCGCGGTCACCGACGAATCCTCGACCAGAACTTCTGCGTCTTTTTTCGCAACCGGTGTCGTCGAGGGGTCGAGCGGAGCAAGGTCGTCGGGCACTTCGAGTTCAGGCTCGACCTTCTCCACCGGAGTCGGCGCGGGCTGGTCAACGACCTTGGAGGCGGTGGCCGGGCTGGCCGGCGGATCCATCATCAGGCCGCCGGAGAACAGCGCGACGATGCTCACTCCCGCGATGATTCCCGCGATGCGACGGGAGCGGATCCGCAGCCACGACGGGCGCTTCGTAATCAGCGCATACAGCGCCGAGAGCAGCACGGCGAGTGCGAGAAAGCTCAGCGCGGCTCCGACACCACGGGATCCGAACCCGGCGACTACGAACACGAGCGTGAGCGCCCCGACGATGTAGGTAGATGGGCCGAACGTCGGCACGGACTTGCGAGGCGACCCCGCTCGCGTGCCCTCGTGCGGCTGCTCCGGTGCCTGACCGACCTGCTGCCGGGTGACCACGGCATCTGTCCACTGCGCGCCGTCCCACCAGCGCATGGTTCCCGAACCGTCGTCATACCAACCCGCGGGGGCGTTCGCCATGTACTTCCCGATCATCTCAGTGGCTCTGCGCCACGCCTCGCTGTCACCAGCACAAGCACTCAGCCTCGCAGGCGGGAGCGTGCGTCGCATACCGCGTCGGAGATTTTCACCCGGGATATCGCCTGTTCACCCAAGCGGAGCGCGGTAGACCATCCACTGTAGACAGGGGATCCCTCGGAACGTGTTCGAGAGATTCTGGTGTTGTTCGTCTGGCACAGACGAGGAAACTTGAGCCCGTGATCGAGTCTCGCTCCCACCCTTCATGAGCAAGTGATGTCCTTCGACCGCTCCGCCGCATGAAGATGAAGGGCTTCCTGCAGCGAGAAACGAAGTGTGAAGGATTACGCAGAACGCGAGATTCTCACGGGTCCCGGCACTGCACGCAGCGCGGTCTCCGCCACTCCGAGCAGAACAGCGTCAGTTCCGAGTGACGCAGTGCGAATCTCGGGAACGTACTGAATTCTGCCCTCCAACCGCTTCCGAAGACCGGGGATTACGACGTCAGCGCGTCCATCGAGCCCTTCGCCGAGTACGACAACGTCGGGATCGAGAATGCTCACGAGCGCGGCGACGCCTCGTGCGAGCATGTCCAGCACCATCGAAGCGACCGGTGCCGCTCGTTGATCCCCGTCGTATTCTCGAGCAACGATCTCGGCTGCGGTGAATTGATGCGCCGCGTCGATTCCCATTCCATGTGCGGCGGCAGTAACCGCCGCGGGATCGATCTTGCTCTCGAGCTCACCGCGACCCTGCGGTGGTGCCACTAGTGAATCCGAATCGATGAGCAGGTAACCGACCTCGCCCGCCGCGGACCGGGCGCCGCGAACGAGTTCACCATTGGCGACTATGCCAGATCCAAGTCCTCGGTCGAGCACCAACGCCACGAACTGCCGGCTGGAACGACCAACCCCCCGGTACAGTTCCCCCAGCGCGAGCGCATTTGCGTCATTCTCCACGATGACCGGAACATCGTGCTCGCCGACCAACTCGGTCAGAGTCGCTTCTGGCCAGTACCGCGGATCCAGACCTGTCACCGTGCCCAACGGACTCGGAATGCCTCCGACGGAGACGCCGACGACGTGAAGTGTTACGCCGTGCGCAGCACAACGTTCTGCCAGGTGAGCGATCATGCGGCGGAGTGCACGTGGGCCCGCATCCGACTCCGCACCGTCGAGTTCTCGCTCGAATCTCTCGATGATCACACCATCGAACCCTACGAGGGCTCCCGTGATCCCGTCGCGTCGCGCTTGCACGGCCCCCGAAACCAGCGAAGTCGGTACGACATCGAAAATCACGGGAGGCCGACCGCCCGTCGATTCTTCCGTGCCGGCCCGCGCGACAAACCCTTGCGCGATAAGCCCCTTCAAGACTCGGTTCACCGTCGCCGCGCTGAGCCCCGTGAACTCGCTCAGCTGCGTTTTCGACAGCGCTCCGCGAAGACGCAGCGCTTCAACAAGGGCTCCCTGATTCGCCGCCGCGATAGCACTGGTACTCGCCGGCCACGCGTGGGCGCCGCCCGGTTGGCTTGCGTGAGCGTCGTTCATGCGTGTCAGTCTATGGCTGCGCTCGTCCTGCGCTGCGGGGCTGGCAGGGTGCAATTGCATGTGATCTCCATGACTTGACGCTCCCGCGTCCTTCGAGGTAGATTCAAGAAAATCTTCTTTTCACTCTGACAGATAAGTAACTCTCATGCTAGCAATGAAGCTCATCGGTATCGACGTTGGGGGCACTAACACGCGGGTGCGAGTCGCGGACTCCGAATCGATGGAGGTTGCTGATGCGCGTCTTCGGACCAGAGATTGGTTGAGCCCCGCTGGACTCCACGACCAGGAAGGCGCCAAGGCGCTCCTTTCCCGCGCGTACGAACTGGGTGCGGACCGGCTCGCCGCGCTGACGGTGGGCGCGCATGGTTGTGATTCCGAAGCGCAGACGCGAGCTTTCAAGGAAGCGCTGCAAAGGCATCACGACGGCCCGCTCCTCGTGCTCAACGACGCACTGCTCGTCGGTCCGGCCGCCGGCTTCACGGACGCCGTCGGCATCATCGCCGGTACGGGCTCGAACGTGGTGGGCCGAACCCCGGAAGGCGATCCCGTGACTGCGGGAGGCTACGGATGGATGATTGGAGATCCCGGCAGTGCACCTGGAATCACTCGCGAATCGATCCGGGCCGTGCAACGCGAGCATGACAGGGGCCACCGGCCAGGTCTTCTTGCGGTTCGACTCATGGAGCACTTCGCGACGGACACAATTGACGATCTCTCTCTGATCTTCACTCACCGAGCGTCGATTCACCGGTGGGCCGAGGCCGCACCCGTGGTCTTTACCGCAGCAACTGACGGGTCGAGGCTGGCCCGCGAGGTGATACGCGCCGCAGCCGACGAATTGGCGATAAGTGTTGGAGATGTGCTCGCGCGCCGGGCGAAAGCGGACGCCGTCGTTGCTGCGGGGGGTGTCGTCACGGCTCAGTCGCTTCTGCAGGATGAACTCGCCCGAGCATTGGCAGACCAGGGAATTGATCTCCCGTTCGTGGTGCTACACGACGAACCCGTCGCCGGCGCGATCGCTCTCGCCCGAACTCTTATCTGACTCACACACCCACAATCAAAGGAGAAACTCATGGAAGGCAAGAACCTCAGGCGAGTGCAACGAAGCCTCATTGCAGGTGTCGCGGCAGCCGGTCTGATGCTGACCGGCTGCAGCGTCACCGGCGGCGGTGGCGGCGGCGAGGCCGGTGATGGAACCGGTGAAATCAATGCGCTGTTCATGAAGCAGGCCGGATATTCAGAGGATGACTACGCGCAGATCATCGCCGATTTCGAGGAGGAGAACGGCGGGGATATCACCGTTAATCCGACCTTCGTATCGTACGAGGCCCTGCACGACAAAATCGTCACCTCGGCCCCCGCCGGCACCTATGACGTTGTCTTGATCGACGTGATCTGGCCGGCGGAGTTCGCTTCGAAGGGAATCGTCGCGGACCTCGGCGACAAGTTCCCTGGCGCCTCGAAGGACGAGCTTCTCTCGGGCGTCATCCCGACAGCCGAGTACCAGGACAAGTTCTACGGAGTGCCGAATGGGCCGTCGACGAAGCTCTTCTTCTACAACGAAGACATGATCTCCGAGGTCGGCGCCACAGCGGAGGACCTGGACACTTGGGACGGCGTACTCGCGACGGCCAAGGAGATTAAAGAGGCCGGTATCAGTGAGTACCCGATTGCTTGGAGCTGGGCGCAAGCTGAGGCGCTCATCTGCGATTACGCACAGCTGCTCGGGGCGTTCGATGGGGAATTCACGAACGATGACGGGGAGCTGGTCATCAACAACGAACAGGGAGTCGCCGCCCTGGAGTGGATGAAGCAGACCATCGACGACGGACTCACGAACCCTGCATCGACCACGTTCCTTGAGGACGATGTATCGAAAGCGCTTGCCCAGGGAGAAACGGCGTTCGGTCTGAACTGGGACTCGACGATGCGCGACCTGCAGGATCCGGAGATCTCGACAATTGCCGATGCGGCGGGAGTCCTCGCGACGCCGAAGGGCCCGAACGGTGCTCGCCCCGGCGTGAATGGCGCAATGGCGTACTCAATTACGGCAACTTCGGTGAACCAAGATGCTGCTTGGCAGTTCATCGACTACATGACAAGCGAGGAGACGCAGGAGAAGTACGTCCAGTCATCGCAGCCGAGCTGGAAGGCAAGCTACGAGAAGCCGGAAGTAATCGACGTCAACCCTGAGGTTTTCGCCGTGTCCGAAGAGGCCTACGCCGACTCCATCCTCCGCCCCGCCGTGCCGAACTACTCGACCGTTTCCCAGATCATTCAGGTCGAGCTGCAGAACGCACTCCTCGGCAAGAAGACGCCTCAGGAGGCCCTCGACGACGCGGTCGAGGCCGCGAACGCAGAGTTGGAGGACTAAGACTCCATGGCCGTATCGACCGCATCGGCGCCGCGCAGGAAGCGACGCGACAGCGAAAGGCGACTGGCCTTTTGGTTGTTGCTCCCCGCAGTCCTCGCCGTCTTTGGCGTCATCTTGTACCCGCTGGCGCGCACACTCCTGATCTCGCTATTTGAGGTGAAGTCCGCCGTTGCGGTCGATACCCCGTTCGTCGGCCTCGGCAATTACGTCGAGGCCCTGAGTGCGAGCGGCTTCTGGGGCGCGCTCGGGCGCACACTGTATTTCACGCTCGTCTCGACTTCGATCGAGCTGGTGTTCGGACTCGGGATCGCATTTCTGCTCAACGCAAAAATTCGGGGTCGCTGGCTCCTCCGAGCACTGGTCGTGCTCCCGTGGGCCGTCCCTACGATCGTGAACGCTGCCATGTGGAAGGGCATCTACAACGCGCAGTACGGCGCACTGAACGGTGTACTCAGCCATCTCGGCCTGATCGACAGCTACCAGGCTTGGCTTTCCGACCCGATGACCGCGCTCAACCTCGTCATCATCGCCGACGCATGGAAGACGACACCGCTCGTGGCAATCTTCCTCCTCGCGGGCCTGACCGCGATTCCCAGTGAACTGACTGAGGCGGCGAAGGTCGACCGCGCGGGCGCTTTCCAGCGGTTCTTCTCCATCACGCTGCCGCTGCTGCTGCCCTCCATCGCCCTGGTCCTCGTGCTGCGCACCGTGGAAGCAGTGAAGGTCTTCGACATCATCTACGCGATGACCCGCGGAGGGCCCGCGAACGGTACCCAGACAATTTCCTACTACACGTACGTCACCGCGTTCTCCGAGCAGAACTACGGTCTGGGGTCCGCGATCTCCTTCATCGTCCTCCTCATCATCCTCGTGCTGACAACGGTTTACCTTCGGATGCTGCGCCGATCAGAAATGAGCACCCTGTGAAACAGCAACGTAATCGTCGAATACTCGGCAGCGCGCTGACGTATCTGGCTGCTCTCATCGTCGGGGTCGGCTGCATCGCTCCGCTCGGCTGGCTTGCAGTGGCGAGCATTTCGACCCAGGCAGATATTGTCGCGAAGCCCATGCGCTGGTGGCCCAGCGAGCTGCATCTCGACCGTTATCAAGAGATTCTCTTCGATCCCACTTCATCCGTGGGCGCCTCATTCCGAGCCGCCTTCGTGAACTCCATCGTCGTCGGCGTCGTTACGGTGCTTATCTCCATGGTCGTCGGAATCTTCGGCGCCTACGCTTTCGCACGACTGAAGTTCCCATTCCGCCGCGGGTTCCTCGTGCTGTTCTTAACGACGTACATGCTGCCGCAGATCTCGCTCCTGATCCCGCTGTACATGATTTTGAATTCTCTCAGGATGCTGGACTCGACGATCGGCCTGATTTTGGTCGACTGCTCGCTCGTCATCCCCTTCACACTGTGGATTCTGAGCAACTACTTCATGACCGTGCCGGCCGACCTCGAGGACGCCGCACGGATCGACGGCACCAGTCGACTCGGCGCGCTCTTCCGCATCATCCTGCCCTCCGCGAAGCCCGGCCTCTTCGCAGCTGTGATGTTTGCTTTCCTGCTCGCCTGGGACGAATTCATGTATGCGCTCATATTTACTTCGTCCGACGCATCGAAGACGATACCCGTCGCGATTTCGGAGTTCGCGGGCCGGTACACGACCGATTTCGGCCTAGTGGCGACCGGTGGAGTGATTGCCGCCATCCCGCCACTGATCATCGCACTGATTTTCCAGCGTCAGATCGTCAGTGGTCTGGCCGCGGGCGCAGTAAAGGGCTGACGTCCCGACCTCCGCTTTTCCTTCCCATCGTTTCACCTTCCACCTCAGGAGAACCCATGTCCGATCGCATACCCTTCCATCAGGCCATCCACCAGCAGCCGGAACTCCTCACCCTCGCCGCCTCGGCTATCGCGGCATCGCTGGATGCCGCAGAGCTTCCCCGCTGGAATGCCGGTGACACCGTCGCGGTACTCGCGATGGGCGCGTCGAGCAATTCCGGCCACGCTCTAGTGGCCGCCCTCGCGCAACAGGGTGTCCGCGGCGTGAATCTCACTGCGTCTGAGGTCGCTGCATACCCGACCAACTTCGAACCGGGCGACCATTACCTCGTCGTATCGGAATCCGGGCGCAGCCCTGAACCTATCGAAGCGGCACGCGGTCGTGGTGCTGGACGTCGCATCGCGATCACAAACTTCCCTGATGCCGCCATCTCTGAGGTGAGCGACTACTCGATCGGATACGGCGGCATCGATGATTCTCCCGTGTACACCTCGGGATATCTTTCGACACTTATGTCGTATTCGGCCATCATGCAGGCGGTCGGCCTCCAAGCCGACCTCGACGTCTCCGGTGCTCCGCAGCTGGTGGCCGACCTCCTCACCTATCACCAGGAGCACGTCGAGACGCTCGCTCCGATCTTCGACGGATTAGCAGCCGTCGACATCATCGGCCGTGGGCTGGGTATTTCCTCTGCCACGCAGGGCGCCCTCATGCTGCGCGAAGCCGTGCGTCTCCCCGCAACCGGTTGGGAGACGTACCAGTTCGTGCACGGCCCCCACGAAGTCATCGATACGAAGAATATGCTCATCACCATCGGCGACGGACGCGAGCTCGACGTCGTGCTCCAGATGGCCGATGCCGGAGCGCGCGTATTGGTGATCACAGGTGCGGGAGACGACAAGGTCGCCGCCCTCGCGCATGAGAACGTGTCGGTCGTGCGGGTGCAGCACACCGCCGTCGGCCTCACACGTGTGCTCGAGGAGACCGTCATCCTGCAGCTCATCGTCGATGCCGTCGCACGTCGTCAAGGAATCCCTGTTGAAGGCACGCGCTACCAGCAAGACGATACGAAGCTTCCGATCGCCGAATAACCACCAAAGGAACCGCGCCATGGCAAACGTTACCTACGACAACGTCACGCTGTCTTACCCCGGCACCGACCGTCCCGCGGTGCAGAACTTGAACCTCGAGATCGCCGATGGCGAGTTCCTCGTGCTCGTCGGCCCCTCCGGATGCGGGAAATCCACAGCGCTCCGCATGCTTGCCGGCCTTGAGGAAATTTCCGACGGACGACTCATCATCGGCGAAGCCGAGGTCACACACCTGTCGCCGAAAGACCGGGACATCGCCATGGTGTTTCAAAACTATGCGCTCTATCCCCACATGACCGTCGCGGAGAACATGGGATTCGCGCTCAAGATCGCGAAAGTCGGAAAGGAGGAGCGCCGACAGCGCGTGGAGGCGGTCGCCGAACAACTCGATCTCACCGAATATCTCGACCGTAAGCCAAAAGCTCTCTCCGGCGGCCAGCGCCAACGGGTCGCGATGGGACGAGCCATCGTCCGCGAGCCTCAGGTCTTCCTCATGGATGAGCCCCTTTCGAACCTCGACGCGAAGCTGCGGGTGCAGACCCGCACGCGCATCGCTGCTCTGCAGCGCGAACTCGGAGTCACCACGGTCTACGTGACGCATGATCAGACGGAAGCTCTCACCATGGGCGACCGCATCGCTGTGATGAAGCTCGGGGTGCTGCAGCAGGTGGGCACACCGCGAGAACTACTGGACACTCCCGTGAACACCTTCGTCGCGGGGTTCATAGGCTCGCCCGCTATGAACCTGTTCAATGCGACCGTAGACGCTGATGGGGTGAAGCTCGGTGACCTCACCGTCCCCGTCTCTCGTGCGGAAGGCTCTCCCCTCTCGGCAGACACGGTTACCGTCGGCGTACGACCTGAGGACTTCACGGTCTCCGTGACGGGAGCTCCCGGGCTCTCGGTGCGCGCAAAGCTCGTCGAGGAACTCGGCGCCGACGGCTACCTGTACGGGGAGACGATCATCAATGGTGAGAGCATCGAACTCGTCGTCCGCGTCGATGGGCGGGATCACCCGCAGATCGGTGATGAGGTAACCGTCGCTCCGGTCACGCCGGCTCGCGTCCATCTGTTCGACCCCGTGACAGGCGATCGGATCGGCTCAGCCGGAATACCAGCGCGCGAACTCTGACCGTTGTCGTCTCGAGAGGTGCGCTCGGGCCTCTTCGAGGGCGACCTCGAAGAGCTCACTCAGCGCCTCGACGACAATCGCTTCGCAAGGCGCCACCGGTGAGTTGCCAGGCGCAGCCGACTCAGCCCAAAGAACCCCCGAACTCCGTTGATTTCTCAACGATGTTCGGGGGTTCTGGTGTTATTCGTCTGGCGGAGACGGGGGGATTTGAACCCCCGGTCGAGTTTAACCCCGACCCTTCATTAGCAGTGAAGTCCGTTCGGCCGCTCCGGCACGTCTCCATACGCGAACAACGTCACCCATTCTAACCGGACGACGCTGCCCTGCGGAAATCGGACCGACCGACGCGAGCGGCGCGTCCGGCCGCCATCGCAAACGCACGATCACCGCGCCGGCAGCGCCACCGGCTCAATAGACGGTGCGACCGGCCGAACACACTGCCTGATCCGCCGAGACGCCGGTCACATTGTCCGGAACTCCGCCCTCCGCTGCATCGGCGTCACCCGCCGCGGTGGAATCGTCGGAGGGCGAAGCGCCGTCCGCCGCCGCGGACGAATCATCGACGGGAAGGCCCGTGCTCGGATCAGTCGGGAGTCCGGTGTTGAGGTCGATCGGGAACCCGGATTCCGGGTCGAAGGGATTGCCCGTCGCGGGGTCGATCGGGTATCCGGTGTTCGGGTCGATCGGATAGCCCGTCTCCGGGTCGATCGGATAGCCCGTATTCGGATCGATCTCCGCACCCGATGCATCGCCAGCAGCATCGGCGGTCGCGTCCGCACCCGCGGCGCCCGTCTCATCTTCGGCCTGCACGCCCTCGCCGAGACTCGAGACTTCGAACGGCTGCCCGCTCTTGATCAGCTCGAACAGCGCGTCTCCGCTCGCGTAGTCGGGTGTCAGACGGCCTTCCTGGTACGGATGGCCGAACGACGGGTACTGCACGAAGTTGATGCGGTTCAGGTCGATGTCCTTCACCGTGTTGGCAACTTGCTGCATGAACTCGACACTCGCCATGCCCTTCGACAGGGTCATGTTCTCGACGCCCGCCTTCGCGAGGCTGTACACCTTGACCGGGTTGGAGAGCGTCTCTGCGCTCTTCAGCTGCCGCACCAGCGACGACATGAAGACCTGCTGGTTGCTGATGCGGCTCGTGTCTCCACCGTTGCCGACGCCATGACGCGTGCGCAAGAACTGCAGCGCTTCAAGGCCGACGAGCGTGTTCTCACCCGCGGGCAGATCGAGGTCCGTGTATTCATCCTGAATCGGCTGCGTGAGGCAGACGTCAACGCCACCGATCGCGTTCGAGACCCCGATAACGCCATCGAAGGTGATGAGAGCGGCGTTCGGCACTTCCATGCCGGTCAGCTCGCTAATGGTCTTCGCGACGCAGGGCAATCCGCCGTTCGAGAGCGTCGAGTTCAGCTGCTGCTCGCTCATCGCGGAGTAGTAATCGGGCTCACCGTTCGGGCCGGGGCAGCTCGGGATGGGCAACATCAAGTCACGTGGAAAGCTCACGACGGTCGCGTTCTGGTGATCCGCCGACACGTGCAGCAGCATCGTCACGTCGTTGAGTTCGCCCTCTTCGCCATCGTCGATGGCCTGTCCCGCTCGAGAGTCTGAGCCGACGAGCAGCACCGTGAGTGCGCCATCGACCGTCTCGTCGCCGACCCCGACTCCAACGCCCTCAGCCTCGGTGCCGAGTTCGACCGTGTCGATGCCCTGCACCAAGCCCCACACCGCGTACGCCGCTGTCGCGACGCCGCTCAGACCCACCACGATCACGGCCGTGAGCAGCACGCGCAACGCGTTGCCCCACGAACTCGAACGACGGAGCTTGCCATGCCGCACGAACGTCTGGCGTTCGAGCGTGTCAGCAGGTTTCTTGGTCATTCAGCATCCCAGGATCGCGCGGGCAACCGGAATCGCGCCCGACAGTAACGATTCAATGTACTTGATCGGACTGTACAGGCGCTGGAGAGGAACGAAAGTGCTCGCTCCGTGATTTACCCGGGCGGCGGCGGATCGGCGAGACGTTGCCCGGCAGCAAGAACCCGCGAGGCCCTCGCTCGAGCACCCCGCGGGTTCAGACTTGCGGTTTACGACCTTCGACCGCGTGCCCCACCTCTCACTCGGGCCGTGAGGATCATAAGTCCTCCGGCGAGCAGCAGGCCCAGAGCCGCCAGCGCCGCGCCATCCGCGCCGCCGTCAGTGCCGGTTACTGCGAGCATCGGGGAGGCCTGCTCTACCTGGGGCGGTGCAGAGACCCGCATCGGCGAGCTATACAGGCGCACGATCTGCTTCGCCACTGGCGGACCCGCCTGCGGCTCAGGAGCGGGTGGCTCGGGTGCCGGCGGATTCGGCCCCGCGGGGCAGTCGGCGACCGTGAACGTTGCGCTCGACGATGCCTCGCCAAGCGTCGCCATCACGCTGTACTTGCCGGCACCGGAGAGCGCCATATCAACGGACGCCGATGCGCCTGTGGCCGTGAGCGTCTGGCTCGTATCCTCACCGTTCGGGCTCGTGAGCGAGAGCGTCACTTCGTCGCCCTCGACGAGGCCACCGACCATCACGTGCGCAACGCTCGGGAGTTCGCCGTTCGGTATCGTGCACGCTGCGACGACCACGTCAACGGTGAAATCGCCGGTCGGCGTCGGTCGCGGGCAGTGGGCGAGGGTGACAGTCGAAGAATCGATCACTTCGTCTCCGTGCATCAGCGAGATCGTGTACTCGCCCTCGCCCGCGAGCGGCAGCGAGTACGTTCCATTGCCGTTCACCGAGACGCTCGAGGTCCCGCCCGATTCTCCAGCGATCTCGAGTGAGTAGCCGGCCCCGTCATCCATGAGTGCTGAAGCGTCGAGGAAGCCCGTCACTTCAACGTCGAGGGTCATGGGCAACGGATGATCGAACGGCACGCACGCGAGCTCAGGTACTGACATCGCAGGCTGATCGTGGGGCTCATCGCATCGCTCGATCGTGAAACCAGCGGTGTCGGTGACTTCTCCTCCGGAACTGATAGTGACGGTGTATTCGCCGACCCCGTTTGTCGGTACCGCGTAGGTACCGCTATCCAGAACCTCGACCGTGGCAGTACCGTGCTCCGAGGAGACCGTGAGCGTCCAACTGCCAGATTGTGAAATGCCGCTCACTGTGACCGGGACAGACTCTGGCAGCGGGGCATCGTCGGCGATACACGCGACTGCGTCGATCGCGATTTCCGGAGTGTCCGGATCCGGATCGGGCGTCACAGGATTGCAGCCATTCGCGTAGATCGCCTGCCCTTCGGCATCCCAGTTCTGACCCGGGTAGCTCGCCTCCGAGCCGTGGTGGTTGTAGGTGAACGGGGGAATGATGTCGCGACCATCCTGGTGTCCGATGTGACCGCTCGCGGTACCGTTGGCATTGACGGTTTGCGTAACGTACGGATTCTTCTCGGATCCCGTGGCGTGGCAGAGCGTCACCTTGTTGTGGGGGTTCTCGCTCCCGCCACCTTTTCCGCTCGTCGTGCTCTCGGAGGCTCCGACCGAACGGAGGTCGGACGAGTCTGGCGTGTCCTGAGGCGTCGCCTGACTCGACTCTGCCTGTGCTGCGTTCTGCGCCTCAGCTGCAGCGGCTTCCGCTGCCGCTTGGGCCTCAGCGGCAGCCTGTGCTTCCGCGGCCGCTTGAGCCTCAGCGGCAGCCTGTGTTTCCGCGGCGGCTTGAGCCTCAGCCGCGGCTTGAGCCTCAGCGGCGGCCTGAGCCTCAGCGGCGGCCTGAGCCTCAGCGGCGGCCTGAGCCTCTGCAGCCGCTTGAGCCTCTGCAGCAGCGTCAGCCGCGCTCGTCTCCGACTCACTTGAAGCGGCGACAACGCTCGCTGCGCCGACTCCGTCCGGTTCGGTCGCCGACGCGGCCCCTATGCCGGAACCGAGCGTCAGCGCTACCGCGCCGACGAGTGCAATCGCGAAGCGACTGCGGTTCATTCGAGACGGGGCCCCCTCGCCCGCGACTCGATTTTTTGGATGCATGATTTTCCCGCTTCTCAGGTGCGCGCGGCGCCTGTGAAACCCCTCAGCCGTGCGACTTTGGTCAACCTGATCGGAGGTTAAGCGCGCACTTCTCGGAGCGGATCCGGGGAAATTACGTATCTCTGGGTGACGGCGAAATATTGCCGACTGTTAGACCGCAGGTCGGTCGCCCACTGCACGATTCCGGGTGACCCAGTCGTGCAATTCTTCGCGATTCTCGACGCCGATCTTGCCGAACGCGTGCGAGAGGTGGGTTTCAACGGTGCGGGCGGAAATGCCGAGCCGCGCAGCGATGAAGCGGCTCGTGTGCCCCAGCGCGGCGAGCAGCACGATCTCCCTCTCCCGAGGCGTGAGCCCGGATCCCCGAGGCAGCGGCAACCACACGCCGAGGTCGGCCAGCAATCGGATCTCCGGCTCGTCGGTGACCCGCGGTTCCGCGCCGACTCCCGCACGCAACCGCTCTAAGTGACCGAGGAACGCGGCGGAAACTGCCTCGTCGATGTGGCCGGAAAGCTCGCGCGCGCGTGCGAGATCCGCCGCCGCCACCGCGCCCTGTTCGACCGCGCGGAGGTGCAACGCCATTAGTTCAATGAGTGGAAGATCCTGCTCAGCCGCCCAAGCGGCGAGGTCCGACGCCTCTTCGATAACGCTGGGATCGTGCAGCCACTGACGAGCTCGGAGCGCCAGTACCCTGCGGTGCCCACTGAGCGCCATCGCGATCCCTCGCCCCGGCGATTCCGAGGCCGCGAGCGCCTTCAGCGCCTCATCTCGCTCGCCCATCACGGCAGACGCGAGCGCGAGTGCGGCGTACACGAGCGGCGCGAGCGTGTAGGGGTCGCTCACCTCGAGGTGGTCCACGAGGCGCTCAGCGCTCAGCGCGGCCTCCGCCCAGCGTCCCTCCTGCACGGCGAGCAACACCGCTCCGCTCTCGAGCAGCCCGGAATAGTTCGCCTCCGCATGGACCTCGGCAGAGGCCTCCCGGGCGAGGTCGTCATACACCCGCCTGGCGCTCTCGCGGCTACCGCTCACCCAGTACCCGAGCAACCAGCAGAAGCCCTGCACGTCGATGAGGTCGGCTCGAGCGCGCGGCCCGAGCCTGCTGAGCAGGCGCGCGTACTCCGCGTTTGAAACGGCATCGTGCAGGGCGCCGCGTTGCTCCAGCACCAGCGTGGCGAACGCCCGGCCCGGAGACCGCGCCCACTCGATCCGCATATCGTCGGAGAGTTCGAGGGGCGGGCAGGCGTCAGCGGCTTCGCGCAGTCGTCCCGCGTAGGCGAGAGCCTGCACCCGGGCACTCCGCACCATCTCGAGCCCCGCCGCGTCATCAGTTCGCGCCTCGATGTCGTCCAATGTACGGAGCGACGCGTCGATGTCGCCTCCGTCGCGCACCTCCTCGCGCACGAGCTTGAGTTCGAGCCCGATCCGGAGGGTCAGTGGGATCTCCTCGCTGCGTGTGGGGTCGGCGAGCAGCTCACCCACCCGCGCGAGGGCGGCTCGGCGAGACGCATGGTCTCCGAGCAATCGTGACAGCCGCGCTGCTCGGAGCGCCGCCGTACCGGCCTGGGCACCGGTCGCGTCAGGGTGCCCGGACACCTCGCGGGCGAGCCGCAGCATCACGTGCGGGTCGCCGCCGTGCGACATGGCCTCGAAGGCGCTCCACAACCACCGGAGGGGCAGACGGCGCCCGGCGGCGATCCCGAACATGACCAACCGGAGCAGTCGCTCGGTATCCAGGGTCGGGTCCCGATCTCCTTGATCGGCGTGGAGCAGACTGAATATAGAGTCGTCGAGCTCGATGCGCCGCATAGGCGACATTGACGAGCGGAGCGAAGCGGCGAGGAGCGGGTGCGCAATAGTGATCGCCTGAACGCTGCCGCGGGCCTGCGGAACGATCAGTGCGCGCTCGAATAGTGACGCGAAGACGGCCGTCTCGAAGCTGCGCAGCAACGCGGTCTCAGTAACGGGCTCGGCTTGGGCGATGAACTCGAGCGCGCGCCACTCCTCAGGGCTGCAGGTCGCAGCGAGCAACTGCGCGTACTCACCGGTGACCGCGGCATCCCGTCCGACCTCCCATGCGGTGCCGCGGCTGCGCCGCACGCGTCCCTCGCGATCCGCACCGATAGCGAGCACCGCAAGCGCGTACCCGTTGCCCTGGGACGCATGATGCCAGCGTCGCAACGTCGCGGGCTCGATTCGGTCGACGCCGAGGAGGGCGCACAGCATTCCGCCGCTCTCGTCAAGGTCGAGCGGCCCCACCCCGATCCGGCGCACGTGCGGGCCCCCGCCGATGTGCTCGATTGCGCTCGAAAGCTGCCGCGCCGTGGCGATCACTCGGTATCGACCCGAGCGCACGAGCTGACCGAGCACGTGGAGGTCATGCGGGGAGTATGCATCGATATCAGGGGCAACGAGGATCACCGGAACTCCGCCGAACCGCTCGTCCAGGGCCTCGGCAACACTTGCGGCCTGCGTCAGAAACCCGTCGTCCGGCGTTTGCGGGGAAAGCACCGGCAAAGACGCCGTCTCGGGGAGCACCGTGTCAGCAACTGGCAGCGCCCCGATGTCGCCCGAACCCGCGTCGGTCGTCGGAGGCGCGAGCGGAAACACCGAGGCGACCCCGCTCCCCGCTCGCGGTGGCCTCGGAAACGCGCACACGACCAATCGCGAGCCGGCCTTATCCGCCAGCTCATGCGCGGCCTGCTCCGCGATGTACGCCTTGCCGTTGCCGGCTTCTCCGTAGAGGATCGTCATCGAGCCCTCAGGTCGTACCGCCTCGACGACATCCTGAAGCCGATGGCGCGGCGCGACGATCGAGCTGATGCTCAATCCGTCGTTCCGGCGCTGCGCCTTCATGACGCTCCCTTCGGCACTCGGGGGTCCGAGGCACGTGCCCAGATTCTCGCCCGCACCCCCGACTTTGGCAACCCTCTCGTCGGTAGGCTGGACAGTATGCGCATCGCCACTTGGAACGTGAACTCGATTCGTACTCGATTCGGACGCGTCGTCGATTGGCTCGTGCGAGAAGACGTCGACGTGCTCGCGATGCAGGAGATCAAGTGCAAACCAGAGCAATTCCCGCTCGCCGCCTTCGAGCAGGCGGGGTACTCGGTCGAGATCCACGGCCTCAATCAGTGGAATGGTGTCGCGATCGCGAGTCGCCACGAGATGACCGACGTCGCCCGCGAGTTCAGCGGTATGCCGGGGTTCGGCAAGCCGGTGAAAGGCCAGGAGGCGGTTCAGGGCACAGGACCGAACGGGCTGCCCCTGGAGGCCCGCGCGCTCGGCGTGAACGTCGGCGATCTTCGTCTCTGGAGCTTGTACGTTCCGAACGGGCGTTCACTCGAGGATCCGCACTTCGCCTATAAGCTCGAGTGGCTCCAAGCGCTGCGTGAAGATGCACGCGGCTGGCTCGAGGAGGATCCGCACCTCCCGCTCGCGCTGATGGGTGACTGGAACATTGCGCCGCTCGAGGGCGACATGGGCGACCCCGCCTTCCGCGTCGGCGTCTCGACGCACGTGTCCCCCGCAGAACGCTCGATGTTCGCGTCGTTCGAGGAGGTGGTGAGCGACGTGGTGCGCCCGATCGTGCCTGAGGGCTTCACATTCTGGGATTACCAGGCCGGCAAGTTCCCGAAGAACCAGGGCATGCGGATCGACTTCATCATGGGTTCCCCCGCCTTTGCCGATGCGGTGACCGGTGCCTCAATCGCGCGCGAAGAGCGCAAGGGCGACGCTCCGAGCGACCACGTGCCGGTCGTCTGCGACATCGATCTCGACCTGCTCGGCGGCACCTTCGACGACGACTACGATCGTCCGATGGTGTTCTGAGCTGAGCAAATCTGCGCCCCAGAACGCTCGAAGTAGACTGGCGGGCATGGCTGAAACCTTGCGTCTTGCTTCCGTCAACGTCAACGGCATTCGCGCCGCATTCCGCAAGGGCATGGGGGAATGGCTCGAATCCCGCGACGTCGATGTGCTGGCGTTGCAGGAGGTACGGGCCGATGACGCGCACCTCACCGAACTGCTCGGCGATGGGTGGCACTTCCTGCACGACCCCTGCCAGATCAAAGGTCGCGCCGGCGTCGCGATCGCGAGCCGGATCCCGGCGACCGCGCACCGCGTGGGCCTCGGCGCCCTCGACTCGCAGGAGGAGATCCAGTCGTCCGGTCGCTGGCTCGAAGCAGACTTCGATCTGGGCGGCACCCCCCTCACCGTCGTGAGCAACTACACGCACTCCGGTGAGGTCGATACGCCGCGGCAGGAAGCCAAGTGGGCCTTCCTCGAGGCGATGGGTGAGCGCATGCACGAGCTGGCCGACGACCGCGAACTCGTCGCGATCGTCGGTGACTTCAACGTCGGGCACCGCGAGCTCGACATCAAGAACTGGAAGGGCAACGTGAAGCGTGCCGGGTTCCTCCCTCGCGAGCGCGCCTACTTCGATCGCTTCTTCGGAACCGCGGGCGAAGCCGTCACCGGCGTCGACGGCAGCGACGGCACGGGCTTCGGCTGGGTCGATGTGGGGCGCCGCTTCCACGGCGAGGTCGACGGTCCCTACACGTGGTGGTCGAACCGTGGCCAGGCGTTCGACAACGACACCGGTTGGCGCATCGACTACCAGGTCGTCACGCCCGCACTCGCGGAGCGCGTCGTGAACTACACAGTGGATCGCGCGCCCTCGTACGATACCCGCTGGTCCGACCACGCCCCGGTGGTCGTCGACTACCGCGTCTGAGCGTCCGAGCATGCGGCGCCCCGTGATCCGCCGCCGAAATCAGCAACTCTTCACACCGCAAGGAATTTCCATGAGCACCACCACCAAACCCGTGCTGTTCTCGGGCATGCAGCCCTCGAGCGACTCGCTGCAGCTCGGCAATTACATCGGCGCACTCAGCCAGTGGACGCAGATGCAGGAGGACTTCGACGCGTTCTTCTGCGTCGTGAACCTGCACGCGATCACCGTGCCGCAGGATCCCGCGGAGCTCGCTGCGCGCACCCGCCGCACGGCCGCGCAGTACATCGCCGCCGGCATCGACCCCGAGAAGTCGACCCTCTTCGTGCAGTCGCAGGTACCGGCGCACGCCGAGCTCGCGTGGGTGCTCAACACCGTCACCGGCTTCGGCGAGGCGAGCCGCATGACGCAGTTCAAGGACAAGTCGCAGAAGAACGGTGCGGATGCAGCTTCGGTCGGCCTCTTCACCTACCCGATCCTCATGGCGGCCGACATTCTGCTGTACCAGGCGGCAAGCGTGCCCGTCGGTGAGGATCAGCGCCAGCACGTCGAGCTCACCCGCGACCTCGCCGCTCGCTTCAACTCTCGCTACGGCGACACCTTCATGGTGCCCGAGGCGCAGATTCCGAAGGGCACGGCGAAGATCTACGACCTGCAGGAGCCGACCGCGAAGATGTCGAAGTCTGCCGAGACCGAGGCCGGGCTCATCAAAGTGCTCGACCCCGCGAACGTCACCAAGAAGAAGATCATGCGCGCTGTGACCGATGCTGACGGTGAGATCCGCTTCGACCGCGAGGCGAAGCCGGGTGTCTCGAACCTGCTGACGATCTACTCAGTGCTCAGCGGTCGTTCGATCGCGTCGATCGAGGAAGAATACAGCGGCCGCGGCTACGGCGACCTGAAGAAGGGGCTCGTCGAGGTGGTCGAGGGGAGCCTCGCTCCGGTGCGCGAGCGCACGGAAGAGCTGCTGGCGGATCCGGCTGAGCTCGACCGCCTCCTCGGTCGGGCCGCCGATCGCGCGAACGAGGTGGCGAACCGCACCCTCGACCTCGTCTACGAGCGGATGGGCCTGATCCGCTAACTCGACGGCGCCGCAGGCGCTCCGAGCGCTTACGGCACGAGCACCGCGCGACCCCGCACCTTCCCGTGGTGCAGGTCGTCGAATGCCCGAAGCGCTTCTTCGAGCGGGTAGCGCACGACCTCCACGCCGATCCGGCCCGCCCGCGCAAGCGCGACGGCCTCGCGCATATCCGAGCGCGTGCCGCCGTACGCGCGCTCGATGTTCACGCCCCACGGCAGTGGGGTCGCGCTCCCCGCGAGGTAGGTGAACGCGCCGTCGCCGAGCCCCACGAAGCGGATCGCCCCGCCGCCGCGCACCACCGCGACTGCCAGGTCCACGGTGGGCTGCACCCCGACGAAGTCGAGTACGACGTCGGCGCCCACACCGCGGGTTTCGGCGAGGATCCGCGCGGCCGCGTCACCGTCGCTCGGGATGGCGAGATCCGCCCCGTGCGCCTCGGCGAACGCGAGCTTTTCCGGGTCGGTGTCGAGCGCGATGATGCGCGCCCCGGTGGTCGCTGTGAGGATCTGCAGCGCCATGTGCCCGAGCCCGCCGAGCCCGATCGTGACGACCGTTGCGTCACCCGTGAGACGGTCGCGGACCGTGTTAATGGCGTGCATGGGCGTGAGTGCCGCGTCCGCCAAGGGCGCCGCCGCGACCAGGTCGAGATCTCCGATCGGATCGAGGTGGTGCGCCCGGACCGCGATGTAGTCCGCCATCCCGCCGGGGCTGCCGATGCCGGGCGACAGCGGCGCGAGGGCCCCCCGCGGGTAGACGGTTTCGCACTGGTTGTCGCGTCCGGCGAGGCACTCGCGGCACTGCCCGCAGGCGAGGATCAGAGCGACGAGCGCGCGATCCCCCGCCTGCCAGCCCCGCACGCCGTCACCGACACGCTCGACCGTGCCCGCAACCTCGTGTCCGAGCGTGCCACCGATCAACGGATTGTCGTCGCCCATGCCGATGATCGCCAGGTCCGAGTGGCAGAGGCCCGCGCCGCCCACCTTCAACAGCACCTCGTCGGAACCGATCTCGGGGATCGGCTTGTCGAGGATCTCGACGGTGTCGTTCCTCATATAGGTAACCGCGCGCATCGTCGCTCCCATCCGGCCGCGCGCGAACTGATCGTCGCAGCCTGGCGTCCAGGCGAGGGTTCCCACCTGCCGCCCACGCTAGCCGTCCCCGAGGCCGATCTCTAGACTGTGCCCATGACTCGCTCTGAGGCTGGCCAGACGGAGCACGGGGTGCGACGGTGGCTCCCATTGGTGCTGCGCCGCCTGCCGTTCACCGCGGCGTTCGTTCTCGCGATTCTAATTGTGGGTGTGGCCAGCGAGGCGCTGTGGCGACCCGCCGCCTCGCAGCCCTGGTATTCCGAGGTCGCGACCGGGCTCCCGGCATTCAGCGAAGGGCGCTGGTGGAGCGTCTTCACCTCGCCGTTCTTCGTCGAACCTCCGCTGGTGTACTTCACTCTGCTCCCGCTCGTCGCCGTGGGCATAGGAGGAGCCGAGTGGCGCTTCGGTGCGCTGCGCACAGCGGCACTCGCTCTCGGCGGGCACATCGTCGGCGTGCTGGGTGCCGCGGGCATCCTGCTACTCGTATCTCAGACCGGGTGGGCATGGGCGGTTCGCCTCGCGCACGATTACGACGTCGGGCCCTCGTGCGCGGCGTACACCGCACTCGTCTTCGCCATCGCGGCGCTCCCCGCACCATGGCGCCTCCGTGGGCGGATCGCGGTCGGACTCTGGGCCGGCATCTCAGTGCTGTACCTCGGCCAGCTCTACGATCTCGAGCACGCCGTCGCCATCACTGCAGCGCTGGTGGTGAGCGGCGCGCTGCCCGCATTTCGGCATCGGGCCGGACGACCCACGGAGCGAGAGTGGCGGCTCATCGGCCTCTCCGGCCTCATCGCGATCGGCGTGATCCAGATCCTCGATCTCCTCGTCCCCTATGATGGCCCGCTCGGTGCGAACCAACCCGCGGCCTCTCTCGTCGACGTGTCGATCGACGTCGTCATAATCGCGCTCATCGCGAACGGCATCCGTAGGGGTTACCGGATCGCCTGGATCGCGGCTCTCGCGCTCGGTGCGTTCAACCTCGTGACCGCCGCGCTCGGCTTCTCACTGATCCCGATTGCTGTACAGATCGGCGCCGTTGACCGGCCGCGCGAGGTGTTCGCGCTGCTTCTCGCCCCCGCACTCCTTTGGGCCGCCATCATCGCCGCGCTCATCATCGGCCGCAGCGCATTCGGGGTGCGGTTGCGTCAGGCGCACCGCGCGCTCCCCTCCGAACCACTGACGCGAGAACAGCTCATTGACCGTCTTGTGCGCCACGGCGGGGGCACGATCTCATGGATGACCTCCTGGGAGGCGAACCAGCGCGTCGCTGCGGGAACCGGAGGGATCGCGTTTCAATCCCATGCCGACGTCGCGATCATGCTCGGCGATCCGATTGTTCCTCGCGGCGAGCGCGCCGCAGCGCTCGAAGAGTTCGCGCGCACGGCGCAGCGGGCCGGGTTGATCCCATGCGCCTTCTCGGCCAGCGAGGCCACCGCCGCAGCGAAGCCGGAGGGGTGGCGCTCCGTCGTGATCGCCGAGGACACGATCGTCGATCTACCCGGCCTGGCATTTACGGGGAAGGCGTGGGGGCCGGTACGCACCGCGATCAACCGCGCAGCGCGGGAGGACATCTCATTCAAGATGGTGCGGCTCGCCGCGGAACCCTGGAACGTGCTCGCGCAGGTCCGCGCGATCTCGGAGCAGTGGGCCGGCGACAAGGGTCTTCCCGAGATGAAATTCACGCTCGGTACGGTCGAAGAGGCGCTGGATCCCGAGGTGCTCGTCGGGCTCGCCGTCGACGGGGGAGGTAACTTGCACGGCGTGACGTCGTGGTTGCCGGTCCACGCCCCGGCCGGGGAGGGCGACGCACCCCGTGTGGTCGGCTGGACGCTGGACCTCATGCGGCGGCGCGACGGCGGTTTCGGCCCCGTCATGGAGTTCCTGATCGCTTCAGCCGCGCTGCACTTCTCGGAAGCCGGTTACGAGTTCGTCTCACTCTCGGGCGCGCCGCTCGTCCGACCGAACAGCGCTGAGGCGGGTCCCGTGGACCAGGTGCTCGACCAGCTTGCGCGGGTGCTCGAGCCGCTCTACGGTTTCAGCTCGCTCCACCGCTTCAAGCAAAAGTTCAATCCGCGCTCGGAGCCGCTGCACCTGCTCTTCCGCGACGAGGGCGACCTCCCGCGGATCGGCATCGCGCTGACGCGTGCGTACCTTCCTGATGCATCCGTGCGCGACCTCGTTTCGTCGGCGACCGCCCCGAAAGCGCAGACTCGCGGAGAGTGAGGCGGCTCATGATCTGGAGCGCGAGCGCGTCCATTTCGCCGGCGACGCGATGCTCTCGCGCCCGCGTGCTCGCCGGGTTCTTCTGCTGAGCCTTGAGTTGTCATTGGAGTTCACAGTCGCGCGAAACGCGACGCGAAGGACTACGATGAAGAACGTGTTCCGGGGTCGGTGTGATTCCGAACCGGCGGTGACAGTCCGCGAGCGTCGTACCCACGATGCCGAATCGGTGAAATTCCGGTACCGACGGTGATGGGCGCTCAGGCGCTCGAGTCCGGATGAGAGGAACGCGCGGGTCACGGACGTCCGGAGACCTCGCGCACCCGGCGCGCAGGAGAACGGCGGACCGGAATGCTCGATCGGGGCCTCATCGAGGACGCGATGCGACGTGCTTTGTCGCTCGCTCTCCGCGGGCCCGCGGATACCCCGAACCCGCAGGTCGGCTGCGTACTGCTCGACCCGGAGGGGCGCATCGTCGCCGAGGGGTGGCACCGCGGCGCCGGCACGCCGCACGCCGAGGTCGACGCGATCGCGCACCTGCCCGAGGAGTGGCGATCCCGAGCTTCTGAAATCACCGCCGTCGTCACGCTCGAACCGTGCAATCACACCGGCCGCACCGGGCCGTGCGCCGCTGAGCTCGTACGGCTGGGCGTCGGTGCGGTGGCCTATGCGCTCGCCGACCCGGGCGCGGAGTCCTCGGGCGGCGCTGAGACACTGCGGGCCGCCGGAATCGACGTGACCGGGGGCGTGCTGGCGGGCGAGGCGCGGGTGCTTCTCGGAGAGTGGCTGGCGCGGCAGGGGGCGTCGGAGGTTTCTGAGTCTTCCGCACAGTTGGCGCCGAGGGCCGATGCTGAAACGATCGCCTTTCCGGGCCGGCCGCGGCCGCACGTGACTGTGAAGTGGGCTCAGACTCTGGACGGTCGGGCCGCCGCAGCCGACGGCTCGAGCCAGTGGATCACGGGCCCCGAGGCCCGAGCCGACGTCCATCGCCGCCGCGCCGAGGCGGGCGCGATCCTCATCGGAACCGGCACCCTGCTCGCCGATGACCCGAGCCTGACCGCGCGCGATTCCGACGGTGGTCTGCTCGTACCGGCCGAGGAACAGCCGATCCCGGTCGTGCTGGGGCGGCGCGAGATTCCCGCCGGTGCCCGCCTCGCTCAGCATCCGTCACTCGCTGCCCACCGCTTCGATGCCCCCGTTCAGTTCGCGGGGGACGACCTTGCGGGCCACCTCGACGCGCTGACCGAGCTCGGGGTGCGGAGCGTCTTTGTCGAGGGCGGGCCCACCGTGGCCTCCGCATTCATCGCGGCCGGGCTGGCCGACGAAGTGCTCGTGTACGTCGCACCGGCACTGCTCGGGGGCCCGCGGCTCGCGATCGGCGACCTCGGTATTGCGGGCATGGCGGGAATCGCGCGGCTCCGCGAGGTGCGGATCTCGCTGCTCGGCGAAGACCTGCTCGTGAACGCGCGTTTACACGATCCGCCCGCCGCCGAAAGTCCTGCCGCGCGCAAGGCTACTTCTCCAAATGACGCTCTCGGCGCCGTCAATCTCGGCACTGTCGCTCCCACCGCCGCTCGCGGCTCCGCACCGGAAGGATCTTGATGTTCACTGGGCTCATCGAAGAAATCGGCGAGATCGTGTCGGTCGAACCGGTCGACGATTCGCTGCGGCTTACCATCGCGGGGCCGACCGTCACGAGCGACGCCGAACACGGCGCCTCGATCGCGGTGTCGGGCGTGTGCCTCACCGTCATCGACCGGGGCGCGGTGCCCGACGGCCGCCCGACGTTCACGGCGGACGTCATGGCGCAGACCATCAAGATGTCGACGGTCGGCGAGCTTGCTCCCGGCTCGAGCGTGAACCTCGAGCGGGCGGTTCGGGTCGACACTCGGCTCGGCGGCCATATCGTGCAGGGGCACGTCGACGGCACGGCAACGCTGATGTCGGCGACGCCGCACGAGGCCTGGCGGGTGCTGCGGTTCTCGCTCGACCCCGCGCTCGCCCCGCTCCTCGTCGACAAGGGCTCGGTGACGCTCTCAGGTGTTTCACTCACCGTCTCGGCGATCGCGCCCGAGAACGAGGCCGAGCAGTGGTTCGAGGTCTCGCTGATCCCGGAGACCCTCAGCGCGACGACGCTCGGCAGCTTGGAGCCCGGTGACCGCGTCAACGTCGAAACCGACATCCTCGCCCGTCACGTCGCCCGCATGCTGCGCCTCGAGGCGGCCGGCATTTCCACCCGTACCAGCACCGAAGGAACCCACGCATGAGCACCACCGAAAGCGGCGTGGCCGCAGCGCGCACCCCGGGCATCTCGACCATCGAGGAGGCGATCGAGGCTGTCGCGAGCGGGCGACCCGTCATCGTCGCAGACAATGAGGATCGCGAGAACGAGGGCGACATCATCATCTCGGCGGAGCTCGCGACCCCCGAGTGGATCGCGTGGACCGTGCGATGGTCGTCCGGCCTGCTCTGCGCGCCGATGACGAACGAGATCGCGGACGACCTCGAGCTGCCGATGATGGTGTCGCGCAATGAGGACGTGCGGGGCACCGCCTACACCGTCACGGTCGACGCTGCGCACGGCGTGACCACGGGCATCAGCGCTCGCGACCGCACTACGACGCTGCGCGCTCTCGCGAACCCGCACGCCGTGCCCGGCGACGTGCGCCGGCCCGGCCACGTTCTGCCGCTCCGCGCCGTTGACGGTGGCGTGCGTGCCCGCGACGGGCACACGGAGGCGGCCGTTGAACTCATGCGGCTCGCGGGCCTGCGCCCCGTCGCGGCGATCGCGGAGATCGTCGCCGAAGACGGCGAGATGATGCGCCTGCCCGAGCTCGTGAAGCTCGGCGCTCGCGAAGGGGTGCACGTCATCACGATCGAGCAGCTCATCGCGTACCTGAATGAGCACCATCCCGAGAGCGGCCCGGCTGCGGGCGCCGGCACCCGCCGCGGTGTAAGCCTCCGCGCCGACACGCTCCTGCCCACCGAGCACGGTGCGTTCCGCGCGCTCGCATACCGCGACCGCCGCGCCGGCGTCGACCACATCGCGCTCGTCGCGCCGCTCCCCGACGGGTCGCTCCCCTCGGGCGAGGCGCTCGTTCGCGTGCACTCCGAGTGCATCACCGGGGAAGCCTTCGGGTCGCTCAAGTGCGAGTGCGGACCGCAACTCGACGCGGCGCTCGACCGGGTGCACGAGGTCGGCGGCGTGGTCGTCTACCTCCGCGGGCACGAGGGCCGCGGGATCGGCCTCGCGAACAAGCTGCGCGCGTATCAGCTGCAGGAGCAGGGCCTCGACACGCTCGACGCGAATCTGCAGCTCGGCTTCCCCGGGGATTCACGTGACTACACGGCGGCCGCCGAGATCCTGAACGATCTGGGCATCGAGCGCGTGCGCCTGCTGACCAACAACCCCGAGAAGGTGTCGCAGCTCGAGGATCACGGGATCACGGTGACCGAGCGCGTGCCCCTGCTCGTCGGCGTCACCGAGGAGAACCTGAACTACCTCGCGGTGAAGCGCGACCGTATGGGCCACCAGCTGCCCGAAAACGTGCGCGATAGCCAGTAGGCCTGGCGATCCCGAACCAACCGCACCACACCGAACCGTAAGGAGCACCTCATGAGCGGAGCCGGAGCCCCGGACCTCACCGTCGATGCGAGCGGGCTGCGCGTCGCGATTATCGCCGGCAGCTGGCACGCGGAGATCATGCAGCACCTCGTCGCGGGCGCGAAGGAGGCGGTTTCGGCCGCGGGCGCCGATTTCGCATCGTTCACGGTCGCCGGTGGATTCGAGTTGCCGCTCGCGGCGCAGGTCGCGCTGTCTCCTCGCGAGTCGGGCGGGGGCGGTTTCGACGCGGCAGTGTGCCTGGGCATCGTGATCCGGGGCGGCACCCCGCACTTCGAGTACATCAGCTCCGCGGTCACTGACGGGCTCGCGCGAGTGCAGCTCGACAGCGGCAAACCGGTGGGGTTCGGCGTGCTGACCACGGACACGGAGCAGCAGGCGATCGACCGCTCGGGGCGCCCCGGGGCTCCGGAGTCGAAGGGGCGCGAGGCCGCGGAGGCTGCGCTGCACCTCGCCGTCACGGCGCGCCGCATCGCTGGCTGAGCCTGCCGCACCCCGGCCACCGCGCTTCACGCTCCCGCACTTTTTGGGCTGCGCGCTACCACTTCCCCCAGCAAGTGATAGTTCCGCGCTCAAAAGGTGCCGCTAGCTCACGCTCACGCCTCGCACAGGCGGGCGTCCAGGCAGCGCGGCGTAGGCTGGCGGAGTGACCGGGTCAGCAGCACCATTAGAGCAGTCCTCCTCGAACAGTCTTCCCTCGGAGCGGGGCGTTCCGGCATCCGAATCCGGGGAGACGAAGCTGACTGCCTCCGCGCAACCTCGCGGCCCCCGCGCGTCGGTGAAGCAGCTGATCCCGTACCTCTTCGAGCAGCGCAAGCTCCTCGTCGTCGCACTCGTGCTCGGCCTCGTCGCGGCCGTCGCGTCGCTCGTGCAGCCGCCGATGCTCGGCCAGATCATCACCCGCGTGCAGCAGGGTCTGCCGCTCGGTGCCCTGCTCACCGCCCTCACCGCGATCGTCATCGTCGGCGCCGTGCTGAGCGGCCTGCAGCACTACGTGCTTCAGCGCATGGGCGAGGGCGTCGTGCTCACGAGCCGCAAGCGCCTCATCGCGAAGATTCTGCACCTGCCGATCTCGCAGTTCGACCGCCGCCGCACCGGCGACCTCGTCTCCCGCGTCGGCAGCGACACGACGCTGCTCCGCGCGGTGCTCACGCAGGGTCTCGTCGAAGCGATCAGCGGCATGCTCATCTTTGTCGGTGCGCTCATCGGCATGCTCGTCATCGATCCCGCTTTGTTCGGGATCACCTTCAGCGTCATCGCCGCAGCGCTCGTGGTGGTGGTGCTGGTCTCGTCCCGCATCCGCCCGGCGGTGGCGCGCGCTCAGGAGAAGGTCGGCGACCTCGCCGCGCAGGTCGATCGGTCGATCACGTCGATCCGCACGATCCGCGCCGCGGGCGCAGCGCACCGCGAGCAGGCCTCGACCGAGCGTGACGCGACCGAGGCATACCTGCTCGGCATCAAGGTCGCCCGAATCTCCGCGTTCATCGTGCCGGTGTCGTTCCTCGCGCTGCAGCTCTCGTTCCTCGTCGTGCTCGGCCTCGGCGGCTATCGCGTCGCGACCGGAGCGATCACCATCGCGCAGCTCGTGACGTTCATCATCTTCCTGTTCTTGATGGTGACGCCGCTGGGCCAGGCGTTCGGCGCGATCTCGGCGGTGAACCAGGCGCTTGGAGCCTTGGGCCGCATCCAAGAGATCGCGAACCTGGAGACCGAGAGTGAGCGCGACGCCGAGCGTTCCCCCGCTGGTCGCCTGATGCCGCTCGACGAGGTGCGCGACGACGCCGCCTCGGCAATCGAACTGCGCGATGTGACGTTCACCTACCGCTCGGCGGCGCCGGAGCGCGCCGACGCTCGAGAGCTCGTGCGCGGCGGCCGCGGATCCCGTCGCGACATCGAGGCGGCGCCCGCCGACCTCATCGAGACCGAGGTGCTGCGCGGCGTGAGTTTCACGGTGCCCCGTGGATCTCGCGTCGCCCTGGTGGGACCCTCCGGTGCCGGAAAGTCGACGATCCTGGGCCTCATCGAGCGCTTCTACGATCCCGAATCCGGCTCGGTGCACCTCCATGGCGCCGACATCCGCACGCTCGATCGCGCCGAGCTTCGCCGTCAGTTCGGCTACGTCGAGCAGGATGCGCCCGTGCTCGCCGGCACGCTGCGCGAGAACCTCCTCCTCGCCGCGCCCGAGGCGAGCGATGCCGCCTGCGAACGCGTGCTGCGCGCGGTCAACCTCGGCAGCCTGCTCGAGCGTGGAGGCGCTTGGAAGCCCGGCGGTGCGAGCACCGGCCTCGCGAGCGCGCTCGACCTGCCCGTTGGCGAGAACGGCGTCATGCTCTCCGGTGGGGAGAAGCAGCGGCTCGCCATTGCGCGGGCACTACTCACGGCTCCGCCGATCCTGCTGCTCGATGAATCGACCGCGAGCCTCGACGGCGTCAACGAGCGCCTGATGCGTGACGCCCTCGACGCGGTGTCGACGGGGCGCACCCTAATCGTGATCGCGCACCGGCTCTCGACCGTCGTCGACTCCGACAAGATCGTCGTGCTCGACGGCGGCCGCGTCATCGGCGAGGGCACGCACGAGCAACTCATCGAGAGCACGCCGCTATACCGCGAGCTGGCTCAGCACCAGCTCCTCGTGCCCGACGCCGGCTGAGCGACGCGGGGCGGCAAGCGCTGGTCCGCCCTTCGAGCAGCGCGTATTCTGGCCGCATGTGCGCGTCATACGGACTCGGCGGGTCGCTTCCGCTCGACCTCGAACCGCTGAGCGAGCCCGAGTACGCGACGCTGATCCGCGACTGGATCGGCGAGCAGGACGCCGGAGCGAAGATCACGGGGAAGAACGCCCGTAACCTCAATCCGATCGTTCGGGCGAAACCGTCAGGCGAACGATACGCGCAGCTTGCCTGGTGGTGGTTGTGGCTCGATGCGGGCGGTCCAGTGAAGTTCTCAGCGTTCAACTCCCGCGACGACCGCCTGCTGCGCTCGTGGAAGCGACCGTTCCAGGCTCGCGCCATCCTGCCAGCAACCTGGTACGTCGAAAAGCAGGGGCGTTTCCATCTGCCGAGCGACGACGCGTTCGGCATCGCGGCGCTCACCTCGACCGTGACGCTCGAGGACGGCTCCGAGCTGGTCTCGTACTCGATGGTGACCCGCGACGCTGTCGGGGAGGCCGCCGAGGTGTGGCCGCGCATGCCACTGGTGCTGCCCCGCGACTTCCACGACGAGTGGCTCGACCCGGAGCGTGCAGGCGACGCGGACCTCGTGGCGGAATCGCGGCTCGCGTCCGAGTCCATCTCTCACGAGCTCACGCGTATGTATTCGTAAGTCGGGAGGCACGCCGCGCCGGGCTCGTGACTGACAGGCTCGGACCGCGAAACGACGAAGTCCCGATCTCCACGGTGCTGTGTGGGAGAACGGGACTTCGGAGTGGAGCCGACTTCGGGATTTGAACCCGAGACCTGTTCTTTACGAGGGAACTGCTCTACCCCTGAGCTAAGTCGGCGGAGTGCGAGAACGTCCTCGCACACGAGAAGTTACTTTAGCAGGTCTCGCGGTGTCTTCGCACATCGGCGGGAGCACCCGGACGTGGCGCGTACGCCGCGGCACGCGGCGCCCAGCACAACAAGCGCCAACGCGGTCACCTGCACTGCGGATCGGCGCTCGGCACCTCACCCGTCAACAGGTAGTCGTCCACCACCTCATTCACGCAGGCGTTCTCGCCATACGCCGTGTGCCCCTCGCCGTGATACGTCACGAGCACCCCGCTCTCGAGCTGATCAGCGAGCGACTCGGCCCACTGATACGGCGTTGCCGGGTCGCCCGTCGTACCCACGACCAGGATCGGATCGGCCCCCTCACCGGCGACCGGCCCGCGCTTCGTCACAGGCTCCTCGGGCCACGCAGCGCATGCGAGCTCACCGAAGCCCTGGAACCGGCCAATTGTCGGGGCGATCCGTGCGAGTTCATCGGCCTCAGCACGCATCGCCTTCGGGTCGGTGTCGCTCGGGGGATAGTCGAGGCAATTGATTGCAGCGAATGCCTCGGTCGAGTTGCTCAGGTACTGACCGTCCTCGCGATCGAAGTAGATGTCGGCAAGCCTGAAGGCCACGTCGGCGTCACCCTTTGCCACGGATGCGAAGAGCTGGTCGAGGAGGCCCCAGTTGCTCTGCGAGTAGAGCGGCGTGATGATGGCGGTGAGCATCGTGCCGGCGGAGAGCATGCGGCCGTCCGACGCTTCGATCGGTTTCGCCTCGACCTGGTCGAGTTGCGCACTGATCTGCGCCATCGCAACGTCCACCGGGCCGTTGAGCGGGCATGCCTGTCGAGTGAGGCAGTCGGTGACGTACGCGCGCAGCGCCTGTTCGAAGCCGCGAGTCTGTTCCCGCACAACGTCACTCAGAGACGCGGCAGGGTCCATCGCACCGTCGAGCACGAGACGTCCGACCTTCTTCGGAAAGGCGTCGACGTATCGCGCCCCGATGTAGGTGCCGTACGAGTAGCCGAGGTAGTTGAGCTTCGGGTCGCCGACGATGGCGCGCAGCATGTCGAGGTCATTGACCGTCGACGCGGTGTCGACGTGCGCAAGCGCTGCACCCGTGCGTTGCTGGCACGCCTCACCGAAGGCGCGCTCCTGAGCGAGGCTCTCCTCGATCCACGCATCGCTTCCCGTCTCGAGCGCGTCGGCACTGGTGCCGAAGAGGTATTCATCCATCGCATCGGGCTCGAGACACTCGACCGGGGTCGAGGCTCCCACCCCGCGCGGATCCCAGGCGATCACGTCGTACTTCTGCTGCACGCTCTGCTGCACCGCGCCACCGACGCCCTGGCTCAAGTATCCGATGCCGGATGCGCCGGGCCCGCCCGGGTTCACGAACAGCGTGCCGATCGCGTCACCACCGATCGCTGGCTGCTTCACCATGCTGAGCTCGATCGTGTCGCCTGCGGGCTCGTCCCAGTCGAGCGGGGCGTGCACGCGCGCGCACTCCATCCCGTCGAAGCAGCTCTCCCACTGCGGCTGCTGTGCGCCGAAGCCTTCGACGGTGCCCTCGGGCTTCGGGGGGAGCTCGGGAGTCTGCTCCGTCGCGCCCTGCACCAGTGCGGCGATGGATGAACACCCGCTCAGGGCGAGGGCGGCGACCACCAGCGTCGAGGCTGCGGCCGCGAAGCCGCCGCGCCGACGCCCGAGCCCGCCTGCAAGCCCAGTAGCACGCCGACGCCGTGGCAAACCTCCCGCCACGCCTCGCACCTCGCTCATCGAGCGACCTCCACCGGAAGCGCGTCGGCCGCGCTCTGCGTCGCGAAGAGCGCTTCGAGCACCAGACCCGGAGTGATGCCTCGCCCGAGCCGCTCCCGCGCCGTCTCCACCGCGCCCACGACCGTCAGCGAGCGAGCGGCACCCCAGCGCTCGGCGAGTGCGTTGATCTCCGCCTTGCGCTCTCGGTTCACGAGCTCCGGCCCGGCGTCGAGCGCGGTAAGCACGACGTCGCGGAACAGCGACAGCAGGTCGGTGAGAATACGATCGATCCCGTCACGCAGGCTTCGAGTAGCGCGGCGTTTCTGGTCTTCCTCGAGTGCTCGCATTTGCGATCGCATCTGCGGCGGGATTGCGGCTCCTGGGGCGAGCCCGAGGTTGCGCATGGCCTCGGCCCGTTCACGAGCGTCGATCTCTTCAGTGAGCGCCGCCGCGTCCGCCTCCGCGACCTTCACCAACGACGCCGCGGCCCGCATTGCATCGCCGAGCGTCTCGATGCCGAGGGCGATGTCGATCGTGCGTTCCCGTCGCTGCATCGAGTCCTCATCGCTCGCCAACCGCCGCGCCATACCGATATGGCTCTGCGCCAGACGCGCCGCCCGCTCGGCGACGGCCGCGTCGATCCCGTCGCGCTCGTGCAGCAGCCGCGCGATCTCCGAGGCCCCCGGGGTCACGAGACGCAGCGAGCGCGTGCGAGAACGGATCGTGGGCAGCAGATCGGCCTCGCTCGGCGCACACAGAATCCAGACGGTGCGCTCCGGCGGCTCCTCGAGCGCTTTCAGCAGTACGTTCGAGGTGCGCTCGGGCATGCGGTCCGCATCCTCGATCACAATCACACGGAAGCGCCCCTCGGCCGGAGCGTAGTGCGCCGTCGTCACGATCTCGCGAGCCGCCTTGATGTCGATCAAGAGCTTCTGCGTGGTGAGCACCCCCAGGTCGGGATGAGTTCGGGCGCGCACCTGTTCGAACACCGCATCGCGATCGGGCCCGCGCGCGATCAGCGCCGCCGCGAAGCGGAATGCGAGGTTGGATCGGCCGGACCCGGGAGGCCCCGTGAACAGCCACGCATGGGCGGGCACGACATCGAGCGAGGCCGCCG
Source organism: Leucobacter sp. USHLN153 (assembly GCF_037145615.1). Taxonomy (NCBI): domain Bacteria; kingdom Bacillati; phylum Actinomycetota; class Actinomycetes; order Micrococcales; family Microbacteriaceae; genus Leucobacter; species Leucobacter sp. USHLN153. The sequence goes on along the minus strand of NZ_JBBCXE010000004.1, from coordinate 30,546 downwards.
CCTCAAGCGTTTGCACCGCTTCCGGTTGCCCCACGATTTCTGCCCAGTACTCCACGCGAAAAGCGTATCGTGAGGCTCCGACATCGAGCTGGGGCGGGGCACTGTCCCCGCATTTCGTGACGTCGCCCGAGAACTGAGGATGAATGCGCGTGCATCAAAGGGTGAATCCGCGGGTGAAAGCCGCCGATTTCACTCCCGTCGCAGCATCGCGCGCCATATGCTCATCTGTGGTTGAAGATTCGTTCCCCCGAGTTCAAACCAATTCTCGCGGCGGTAAGTCCCCTACAGCCCGAGAGGCAGCCCCCGCATCTGTACCCCAGGTGATCGGGGGCTTTTGTCATGCGGCAGGGAGGTCGACGAACGCTGCAGCACCGGTTTCGGGCTGTGCGGATCCCCCGCTGAGCTCTGCGACGAGCGCCGCGAATGGCCTGAGTTCGTTCTCAGCGAGGAGATACCGCTGCGTCACCCGTTCTCCATAGTCGGCACCGTCCAGCGCGTATCCGCGTCGCCGCGCTTCAGCTTCGATCTGCGGCGCCACGTCGTACGCGCTGGTCACAGCAACGCCCACTCTCAGCCCTCTGCGCTGCCTCGTCGCGAGGCGCGTGGCCTCGGCGACACTCGAGCGATACGCGCGGGTGAGACCGCCGGCCCCGAGCAGCACTCCCCCGAAGTAGCGCGTCACCACCGCGACGACATCGCTCAGACCGGCCGACACGAGCGCATCGAGCATGGGAGCACCGGCCGTACCGCTCGGCTCCCCGTCGTCGTTCGAGCGCTGTACTCGAGCACCGGGCTCCAGCACGAACGCGGAGCAATGGTGACGGGCTCGCGGATGCTCGGCGCGCACTCGCGCGATCACCGACCGGGCCGCCCCCTCATCGCTCACTCGCTCGAGCCGTGTGAGAAATCGCGAGCGCGAGATCTCCTGCTCGGCATCCACCGCGGCGGCGATCGTCTCGTACTCCATGCACCCTCACCTACCCGACGTCGGCCGACCAACACTCACCACCCGCCGACTACCATCGAGTCTATGGGCGGCGACAGCGTGCGGGTGGACACCTGGATCTGGGGCGTGCGGCTCGCGAAGACACGCAGCCAGGCGACAACGGCCTGCCGCGCCGGCCACGTGCGCGTGAACGGCACCACGGCGAAGGCGGCGCAACCGGTGCGCATCGGCGACGAGGTGCGGGTGCGCCAGCACGGCTTCGACACCATCTACCGCGCGACCGGTCTTCCCGTGCGACGTGGCAGCGCCGCCGAGGCCGCGAAGCACTACGAGGATCTCACCCCGCCCCCACTCCCGCGCGTCGAGCGACCTGCCGACATCATTCGTGATCGCGGCGCCGGCCGACCGACCAAGCGCGAGCGGCGCGAGATCGACCGGCTTCGCGGCCGCGATGCGCTCCACGACGAGTAATCGCGCCGCTACGGTGTGCTCGGACAGTTCCCGCCCGATCCGCCGTCACCTCTCCATCAGCAGAAGATTCGCCGCCAGCAGCGCCGACAGCGTCCGATCCACGGTGATCACGCTCGATCAGCTGCTCAGCAAGAGCGCCCCGCGAATTCGCGTTACACTCGCGGGGTGCCGCACGACCCGCTCCTTCCCGCCGCCGACTGGCGCGCTCGGGCCGCGGCGCACGCAGAGCGGGCCGACGCGTTCAGCGCCGCACATCGCGCCCGACGCTCCCGGCACGAGCCGCACCCTGTCGAGGACTTCCTCTGGACCTACTACTCGGTCACGCCCGCTGAGCTCCGTCGCTGGCATCCCGGCGCCGGGGTGATTCTCGATGAGGCGGCGGATCGCGAGGCGTGGAAGCACTATCGCGCAGTGAGCGGCGACGGGACGGGCGCCCGATCAGCTGTGGTTGTCGACGTCGAGCATTTCTTCGCGCGGCGCAGCGGCACGGTCGACTACGTCGAGCGCCTACTCACCGCGACGCTCGAGCGGCCGCCGCGCTACGGCTGCTTCGGGCTGCATGAGTGGGCGATGGTCTACCGCATGACGTCCGAGCAGCTGCGGCACACGGCGCTCCCCCTCCGCATCGGGCACGCCGCGACCGACGCCGTCGTCGAGAGCAATCCCATCGGGTGCTCCCACTTCGACGCGTACCGCTTTTTCACACCCGAGGCGCGGCCGCTCAACACCCTCGAACCGACCCGGGAGACGCAGGTGGATACCGAGCAATCGGGCTGCCTGCACGCCGGCATGGACGTCTACAAGTGGGCGGCAAAACTCGGCCCGATCGTGCCGGGCGAGGTGCTGCTCGACGCGTTCGAACTCGCGCGCGACATCCGGGAGGTCGATATGCGCGCCTCTCCCTACGATGTGAGCGCGTTCACCGGCACCAACGGCGCGCCGCTCGCGCCCGTCGCTATCGAGACGCCCGAGGGCAAGCGCGAGTACGCGCACCTGCAGCGCGGCTTCGCGGCACGCGGCGACGAGCTTCGCCGACGCGTGCTCGACGCGATCGCGGCGGCCCGCGCTGCTCTTGCTGCGACGCAGGAACGTACTGCCCTCGCGGCCGATGAGGCAGGCGCCGAGCAGCCCGCCTGCGGCGATCCCGCGCCCGCCCCCGCATCCGCCTTCGAACCCAACAGAGCTACCGCCTAAAACAGCGTCGGCGCGGGCGCTCCCGGCGGCGGCACCGCCTCCGACTGCTTCGCGAGCGTCCGAGTGCGCGAGCTCCCGCTCCGCTCGAGCCCGAAGCGCGAGATGAGCGGGCGCACGCGGCCCGCGAGCTCCATGCGGTACGCCTGCGGCGCGCTGCTCGCGGAGCCCGGATACAGCGAGCGGTAGAGCGGCAGGAGCTCGGCGTGTTCACGCTCGAGCCACTCCATGAACCACGGTTTCACGTGCGAGCGCAGGTGCAGCGCACCGTACACCACCGAACGGGCTCCCGCCTCCCGAATATCGCGCAGCAGCGAGGTGAGATGCTCCACGCCATCAGTGAGCCCGGGCAGCAGCGGCATCAGAAACACGTCGGGTTCGAGCCCCGCTTCCCGTGCGGCCGCGATCGTCTCGAGCCGCGCTCGCGTGCTCGGCGTTCCCGGCTCGATCGACCGCTGCAGTTCGGCGTCGCCCACTGCGATCGACATCGCCAGCTCCACGGGCACTCGCAGACTCGCCTCCGCAAGCGCCGGAATGTCCCGCCGCAGTAGCGTGCCCTTCGTGAGGATCGACATCGGGGTACCGCTGCGGGCGAGCGCCGCAATGATCCCGGGCATGAGCCGGTAGCGCCCCTCGGCCCGCTGGTAGGGGTCGGTGTTCGTGCCGAGTGCCACGCACTCGCGCGTCCAACTCGGCCGCGACAGCTCGCGCCCCAGCACCTCGGCGACGTTGACCTTCACCACGATCTGCGCGTCGAAATCGCGGCCGGTGTCGAAGTCGAGGTAGCGATGCGAGCCCCGCGCGAAGCAGTACACGCAGGCGTGCGAGCACCCGCGATACGGATTGACCGTCCAAGCGAACGGCATCGACGACGCTCCGGGCACACGGTTGAGCGCGCTCTTCGCGAGCACCTCGTGGAACACGGCACCCGCGAACTCCGGCGAACGCACGGTGCGCAAGTGGCCGGGCAACGCTGCGATCTCCGAGGTCGCGAGGCCCGGCAGGGCGCCGTCGTCCGTCGCCCCGCTTACCGCCTGCCCACTCCATCGCATGCGGCAATTCGAACATATGTTCGAACAAACCGCAAGCCGCACGTCAACGCGCCCCCCAGCGAGCGAGCCGAGCTCACAAGCACAGCGTCAGCTCGCCTTGTGCTCGTCGGCGATCTGCGTGTGGTGCTGAATCACCTCAGCGACGACGAAGTTGAACCACTTCTCGGCGAACTCGGGGTCGAGGTGCGCATCCTCGGCCAGCGCGCGGAGTCGCCCGATCTGCCGCGACTCGCGGGCAGGATCGGCGGCGGGCATCTCGAACTCGGCCTTCAGCCGCCCGACCTCCTGCGTGCACCGAAAGCGCTCCGCAAGCATGTGGATCAGCGCTGCGTCGATATTGTCGATGCTCGAGCGCAGCAGCTCCAGCCGCTCGGCGGGGGTCCGATCCGTCATCTCGCTCTCTCCAGTCAGCTCAGCAAATCGTGGAGCACCACGACCTGCTCGCGCTCGGGGCCGACACCGATGGCGGAGATGCGCGATCCGCTCATCTCCTCAAGCGCGCGAATGTAGCTCTGCGCGTTCTGCGGCAGATCCTCGAAGCGGCGTGCGCCCGAGATGTCTTCCTTCCAGCCCGGGAACTCCTCGTAGATCGGCTTCGCGTGGTGGAAGTCGCTCTGGTTCACCGGCATCTCGTCGTGCCGCACGCCATTCACGTCGTAGGCCACGCACACTGGAATCGTCTCGAGCCCGGAGAGCACGTCGAGCTTCGTCAGCACGAAGTCGGTGACCCCGTTGATGCGTGCGGCGTATCGCGCGATCGGAGCGTCGTACCAGCCGCAGCGGCGCGGACGCCCGGTCGTCGTGCCGAACTCGAATCCCTGCTTGCGCAGGTAGTCGCCCGACTCGTCGAAGAGCTCGGTGGGGAAAGGCCCCGCGCCGACGCGCGTCGTGTACGCCTTGATCACCGAGATGACACGGTCGATCGAGTGCGGCGGCAGGCCCGATCCGGTGCTGGCCCCGCCCGCGGTCGCGTTCGATGAGGTCACGAACGGGTAGGTGCCGTGATCGATGTCGAGCATCGTCGCCTGGCCGGCCTCGAAGAGCACCGTCTTGTCATCCTGCATCGCCTCGTGCAGGAGCAGCCCGGTGTCGCACACCATCGGCTCGAGCATTTCGCGGTAGCTCAGCAGGTCCTCGACGACCTCGTCGGCCGAGATCGCGCGACGGTTGTAGATCTTGACGAGCACCTGGTTCTTGAATTCGAGCGCCGCCTCGACCTTCTGCCGCAGAATGCCCTCGTCGAAGATGTCTTGAATGCGGATGCCGACGCGATTGATCTTGTCGGCATAGGCCGGGCCGATCCCTCGCCCCGTCGTGCCGATCTGGCGCTTGCCGAGGAATCGCTCCGTCACCTTGTCGAGCGTGCGGTGGTAGGCCGTGATGACGTGCGCGTTCGCGCTCACCTTCAAGCGCGATACGTCGACGCCGCGGCCGCCCAGTGCCTCGAGCTCGGCCCGCAGCACCTCGAGGTCGACGACGACGCCGTTTGAGATGACGGGGATCACACCGGGGGTCAGAATGCCGGAGGGCAGCAGGTGCAGCGCGTACTTCTCCTCGCCGACGACGACCGTGTGGCCGGCGTTGTTGCCGCCGTTGAACTTGACGACGTAGTCGACTCGGCTGCCGAGGAGGTCGGTCGCGCGACCCTTGCCCTCGTCGCCCCACTGGGCACCGGTGATGAGCACTGCGGGCATTTCAGCCCCTTCCTTCGGCGTCGGCAGTTACCGAGCCAGTCTACCGAAGCGGGTGTCGCGGGGTCTCGTGGGCGCGGAGTCGGCAGGTTTCGGCGCTAGTACCGGGGGTGGCGAGGGCGGCGGATCACCCCCGCGCAGCACCAGCTAGCGGCCTGCCTCGATCTCGACGATCGCCTCCGCGTCAGCGCCCGTGAGGAACTCGGTGAGGCGCTCCACCTCGCTGGTCTCGCCGATGCTGGCCGCGGCCCTCCGGAGCGCGTACAGCGCGCGGAGCACGCCCCGATTCGGCTCGTGCGACCACGGTACCGGGCCCGCGCCGCGCCACCCCGCCTTACGGAGCTTGTCGAGCCCGCGGTGGTACCCGACCCGTGCGAAGGCGTAGGCCTCGATCTCGCTCCCCTCGGCGTCAGCGGCGTCGGCGAGCAGCGCCCAGGCGAGCGGCGACTCGGGGTGCGCGCGCACCACGGTCTCGAGGTTCTCGTCTGCGGCGAGCGCCGCCTCGACCGCAGTGTCAGCCGCGAGGAGCGTGGGCTCGGGCCCGAGCAGATTCGTGCCGATCATAATCAGCGGAAGTTCACGAACTGCAGAGCAGTGTCGATGTCGGCGCCCTTGAGGAGCGCGATGGTCTCCTGCAGGTCATCACGGCTCTTCGACGACACCCGCAGCTCGTCACCCTGGATCTGCGACTTCACGCCCTTCGGGCCCTCATCGCGGATGAGCTTGTTCAGCTTCTTAGCGGTCGCCTGGTCGATGCCCTCCTTCAGCTGAGCATCGATGCGGTACTCCTTCCCGCTCGCATAGGGCTCGCCCGTGTCGAGCGCCTTCAGCGACAGTCCGCGCTTGATGAACTTGGAGTGCAGCACGTCGAGCACCGCGTTCGCGCGCTCCTCCGTGTTCGCCTTGATCTGGATCTTCTCGCCCGAAAGCGACACGTCGGCCCCGACTCCCTTGAAGTCGTAGCGCTGCTCGACCTCCTTGCGGGCCTGGTTCACCGCGTTCTCGACCTCCATCGAGTCGATCTTGCTCACCACGTCAAATGAAGAATCAGCCATGTGCCCAGAGTAATCGAAAGCCGCTCGCACCGACGATGCTGTCGCTCAAGTAATGAGAGCTATAAATATTGCGAATGATTTGCTACAGTGGTCCGGTTGGTTCAACGGAGCCCGGCGATGTGATCTCGCGCTGCGTGTGCGACCTCTGATCGCCCGCGCCCATGTCTCGCTTACGCATCCGAAAGGACTCATTCGTGTCCACCACCTCAGTCGCTCCGAAGCGGCGCCTGCCCCGCTGGATGACCTCCTTCGGCTGGCAGATCCTCGCCGGCCTGGTGCTCGGCCTCGTGCTCGGCGGCATCGCGATGTCGCTCGGCCCCGATGCCGAGGGCAACCCCAATGGGCTGCACGCCACCCTCTCCACGATCGGCAACAGCTACGTCTCGCTGCTGCGCGCCGCGGTGATCCCGCTGGTGTTCACTGCGATCGTGTCGAGTATCGTCGGCCTCCGCCAGGTGACGAACGCCGCCCGCCTCGCCGGCCAGACCCTGCTGTGGTTCGGCATTACTGCGCTCATCGCCGTGACGATCGGTATCGCGCTCGGCGTCACGTTCCAGCCCGGCGCTTCGGCGTCGCAGGACGGCCTCACCCCTGAGGCGCCGCACTCCGTCGGCACCTGGTGGAACTTCCTCACCGGCCTCGTCCCGTCGAACTTCCTCGGCCTCGGTGTGAGCGGTTCGGTCGACCCGGAGTCGCTCTCCTTCACGGGCGGCGCGAGCTTCAACGTGCTCCAGATCATCGTCATCTCGGTCGCCGTCGGCATCGCCGCGCTCAAGATCGGCGAAAAGGCCGAGCCCTTCGTCGCGATCACCGAGTCGGCGCTCGCGATCATCCAGAAGGTGCTCTGGTGGATCATTCGCGTCGCGCCCCTCGGCACCATCGGCCTCATCGGCAATGCGGTCGCCGAGTACGGCTGGAACAAGATGGGCTCGCTCACCTGGTTCGTCGCAGTGCTCTACGTCGGTCTCGCACTCGTGCTCTTCGTGGTCTACCCGATCCTCGTCAAGTCGCACGGCCTCTCGGTCAAGCAGTACTTCTCCGGCGTGTGGCCTGCCGTGCAGCTCGGCTTCGTGAGCCGCTCCTCGATCGGCACGCTGCCCCTCACCCAGCGCGTGACCGAGCGCAACTTCGGTGTCCCCCGCGGCTACGCGTCCTTTGCCGTGCCGCTCGGCGCGACCACCAAGATGGACGGCTGCGCTGCGGTCTACCCCGCCGTTGCGGCGATCTTCATCGCGCAGTTCTTCGGGATCGACCTCACCATCGTGCAGTACCTCCTCATCGTCATTGTCTCCGTGGTCGGCTCGGCGGCAACTGCCGGCACCACGGGCGCCACGGTCATGCTGACGCTCACGCTGTCGACGCTCGGCCTGCCGCTTGAGGGCGTCGGCCTGCTGCTCGCGGTCGACCCGATCATCGACATGGGCCGCACCGCGGTGAACGTCGCCGGCCAGGCGCTCGTGCCGACGATCGTGGCGAAGCGCGAGGGGATCCTCGATCTCGACCTGTACAACGCGCCCCGCAAGGGAGTCGCGTTCGACAACAGCGACGTCGAGACCCGCACCACGGAGACCGTCGCGGTCTAACCGTTCGCGCGCGCTCCGAGCCGGCTTGCAGGCCCTCCGAATCACCGGATTCGGGGGGCCTGGGGCGTGTATCGGGTCCCAAGCCTCGCGCGACGCAAGTGGCCGCTTCCGACCCCGGATAGCGGCCATTCGCGTCTCATGGGTGAGATCGCGCCGCATACGATAGGCAGGTGACACCGACTCCAGTAGCCCAGCGCGAACCAGGTGCTCCCGCCGTGAGTATTCGCGGCGCCGTCAAGCAGTTCCGCACCGGCGGCACCGCGTTTCGAGCCGTCGACGGTCTCGACCTCGAGATCGCCCAGGGTTCGATCGTCGCGCTGCTCGGCCCGAACGGCGCAGGCAAGACCACAACGCTCGACTTGGTGCTGGGGCTCACTCGGCCCGACGCGGGCGAGGTCGCCGTGTTCGGGGACGCACCACGCCGAGCCGTACAGCGCGGCCACGTTTCCGCGGTGCTGCAGTCGGGCGGATTGCTGCGCGACCTTTCCGTGCGCGAGACCGTCACCCTCATCGCCTCAACGTTCGAAGACCCGCTTCCCGTTGGCGAGGCGATGGAGCGCGCGGGCATCACCGGCATCTCGAAGCGCAAGGTCTCGAAGTGCTCGGGCGGCGAGCAACAGCGCCTCCGCTTCGCGCTCGCCCTGTTGCCGGATCCTGACCTGCTCATTCTCGACGAACCGACCGCGGGCATGGATGTCTCTGCGCGCCGCGAGTTCTGGGACACGATGCGAGCTGACGCACGGTCCGGCCGCACCGTGATCTTCGCAACGCACTATCTCGAGGAGGCCGACGATTTCGCGCAGCGGATCGTGATGATGGCGGCCGGGCGCGTGGTCGCGGATGGCACGACCGCGGAGATCCGCGCCCGCGCAACCGGGCGCCGCGTGCAGGCGTACATCGACCCTGCGCGTGAGGCCGACACCCTTGCGACGCTCCGCGCGCTCCCCGGCGTCACCGACGCGACGGCCGACGCAGGCAGGCTCGACGTTCGCACCTCCGACTCGGACGCAGTCGCGCGACTCCTCCTCACGGAGCTCGGCGCGCGCGACCTAGAAATCGCGGCCGGCAGCATGGACGACGCCTTCCGGATGCTCACCGAAAGGACCGCCTCGTGAACCTCACCTACTTCCGCATCGAACTCGCGCGGGTCACACGCAACTTCAGCTCGATGTTCTTCGTGGCGGTGCTCCCGGCCTTCCTCTACATCGTCTTCGGCGCGGCGCAGAGCTACGGATCCACCGACATCGGCAACGGGAACGTGTCGGCCTACATCATGATCGGCATGGCCGCCTACGGAGCGGTCACCGCGACGGTCTCGATCGGCGGCAGCGCCTCGGTCGAGCAGATGCAAGGATGGGGCCGGCAGCTCGGGCTCACCCCGATGAGCGACACACAGCGGGTGGTGACGAAGGCCGCGGTGGGCCTGTGCATCGCGATCATCCCCGTCACGGTCATCTACATCATCGGCGCGAGCACCGGGGCGGAGGCGACACCGAAGGTGTGGATCCTGAGCGCACTCGCCGTGCTGCTCGGCGCGGCGATCTTCTCGTTCTTCGGGCTGTTCGCGGGCCTGCTCTTCCGCAGCGAGAGCGCGGTCGGCGCGGCGAGCGGGTCGCTCGTCATCCTCGCGTTCCTCGGCAACCTCTTCTTCCCGCTCTCCGGAGTGCTGCTCGATATCGCACGGTTCACGCCGCTCTACGGCGTCGTCGCGCTGGCCCGCTACCCCCTCACCGAGGGCTATCTCGCCTCCACGGGTGCAGCGCCCACCGAGCACGACGAGCTGTGGGTGCCGATCCTGAACGTGGTCGTGTGGGCCGCGATCCTCGTCGTCGCGACCATCTGGGTGTCGCGACGGGGCCGAGCCCGCCAGTAGCGGCACTCTGCCCGCCCCCACTTTTCAACGGCGGCGGATCGCGGCGGTTCCCGCCGCCGATCCCGCTCGTCATGCAGTGGAAAACCCGTCGTCCGGGCCGCTTCCCGGCGTGTCGATCCGCGTGACGGGTGATCCACTGTCTGATGAGCTTGGTCCAAGAGGGGGGCGGATCCGCCCCGAGCGTCTTGCGCGACCCGGGCCGCGAGCCCCTACCGCACGGAGGCCCGGCGCATTGCGAGCCACGTGCCTGCGAGGCCGAGCACCACGATGATCGCCGCCGCTACGGCGAGGCCGCTGTACGTGATCGACGCGAAGATCTCGCCGAGCCGCGGGGCCACCGCGAGCAACGTGAGTGCGAGGCCGAGGCCGAGCACGATCGCCACCACCGTCGGCCCCTTGGCTCCGAAGCGCACCCACACCGCGCCGAAAAATCCGCCGATCGTCAGGCACAGCATCACGCCGACGAACGCGGTCGCGAAAAGCGTCCATGCGTTCCCTGAGCCCACCGCATAGACATCGAGCACGTACGCGTTCATGAACCAGTGCCCGGTCGCGAGCTCAATCCCCAGCAGCACCACGAGCATCACGGCGATGTAGAGCGCCTGGAGCGCGTTCGCGAGCATCGTCCCGAGGATGAAGTTGCGTCGCGTGGTACCGAGCGCCAGCGCGAAGGGGTAGCTCGTCGCCACCGCCTGGACGCCGTAGTAGATGAGGAAGCCCGGCAGCGACCAGACGATTGCGCTGTTGCTCCTCGCGCCGTCGACATAGGCCGCATCGATCGCACCGTCGGAAGCGCGCTGGATCACGAGGGCAATGATGATCGACACGATAAGCACGAAGCCGACGATCTGCGGCGGCACCAGCGCGAACGTGCTGATTTTGTTGAGGTGCAATTTCGTCACCTTCATGATGCGGTTCATGCTGCGCTCCTTTCACGCGTGCGCGTTCCGGGCGCGCTGGGTCCGGGATCTGCCCCGCCGTCGCCGAGGTCGGCGTCTTCCACGCCGAGACCGTAGGCCGCCACGAGATCCTGAAGAGAGACCGGGGTGATATCGAGACCGGCGTCTTGCGCGAGCTCACGATCTTCGGCAGTCACGGCCCCATTCACAACCGCCGTGCCGAGCCCGCCGATGCTACGGCGAGACAGCACCGCTCGTCCGCGAAGATGCTCCTCGAGCGCCGTCGCTCGCCCGGCCACCTGATAGGCGGCCCCTCGCAGCTCGTCGACCCCCTCGTGCCGCACGACGCGCCCGCGGTCGAGAATGATCACGCGCTCGAGCAGCTGATCCATCTCATCGATGAGGTGCGTCGACAGGATGATGGTGCGCGGGTGCTCCGCGTACTCGCGCAGCAGTTCGTCGTAGAAAATGTTGCGCGCAGTCGCGTCGAGGCCGAGGTAGGGCTCGTCGAAGAACGTGATCGGCGACCGCGAGGCGAGGCCGAGCACGATCCCGAGCGCCGAGAGCTGGCCGCGAGAAAACTTCTTCACGATCGGCTTCGTCGGAATGCGGAAGAGCCGGATCAGGCGGTCGGCGACCTCCTGAGACCAGTTCGGGTAGCAGATGCGCGCCGCGCGGATCGCGTGCTTCAGCTTGTAGTCGTCGGGGTAGCGCTGGTTGTCGCGGACGAAGCACATGCGCTCGATGACGTCTGCGTGCTCGAACGGTTCGCGCCCGGCCACGCGAATGCTGCCCGACGTCGGGCGATCCTGCGCCGTAATCAGCGACATGAGCGTGGTCTTGCCGGCCCCGTTGCGGCCGAGCAGCCCCGTGATCACGCCTTCATGAATGTCGAGGTTGACATCCGCGATCGCCGGCTGGCCGCGGTAGCTGCGAGTCAGGCCGCGCGTCTCAATGGCTGTGGTGGTCATGATGTCGCTTCCTTCACTGATGCTGCCGCCTCGGTCTCAACGAGGCGGACGAGGTCTGAGGTGTCGAGGCCGAGCTTTCTCGCCTCCGCGACGAGCGGCGCGATGTACCGCTCGGCAAAATCGCGCTGCCGCTCCTCGGCGATGAGAGCGCGAGCCCCGGGGGCGACGAACATTCCGATGCCCCGGCGTTTGTAGAGGACGCCCTGGTCGACCAGCCGCGCAAGCCCTTTGCCGGCGGTGGCTGGATTGATGCGAAGGTGCGCCGCGAGTTCGTTCGTTGACGGCACCTGCTCCTCCTCGTTGTAAATACCGCGCAGTACGTCGTCCGCAATGCGGTCGGCGAGCTGGAGGAAGATCGGGCGCGTGTCGTCGAACACGGGCAGCCTCCGTTCTCGGAGAAGCCGGAGCGGTGCGGGATCCGCGCATCGCTGCAACCTCATTGGTTAGTTACTCCACTAATGAACCTAGGCACCGTGCAAGCGAATGTCAATGCGCACGCACCGAATTACATCGATGTAGTTCTCCACAGGCCGCGCCGAGACTGTGTGAAACTCATCGAACGCGGCGCGCCCTCTCTGCTCACTCGCCCCTGGACACACCGAATTCGGGCTCTAAACGGGGTAATTACACGGTTGTAGTTATCCACAAGCGCCTGATTTGCGGCCTCCGCGACCGCGCCCGGGGCGCCCGTCGTGCAGTGGGAAACCGGTCGCACGGGCCGAATCCCGGCGTGTCACTCCGTTCCAGAGGTGATCCACTGCATGACGGGCTTAGGCACGCGGTGCCGGGAGCCGGGTGCGAGCATGCGCGCGGCATCTCCCACGGAGCAGCGGCGGGTCCCGTGTCGTGCGCCAACCCGGGCGTAACCTGGAGCGATGAGCCAACACGCCGCCCGCCACCCCGAAGCCTCTGAGTCCCACGTCTCGTTCCCGGCGCCCCGCGCCTTCGCGTCGGACAACTGGTCGGGGGCCCACCCCGAGGTGCTCGAGGCGATCGCGGCGGCGAACACCGGGCACGTGGCCGCGTACGGCGGCGACCCCTACACCGAGCGGTTCCGTGAGCTCGCGCGCCGCCTCTTCGGCGAGGAGTCCGAGGCGTTCCCCGTGTTCAACGGCACGGGCGCGAACGTACTCGCGCTGCAGGCCGCACTCCCCCGCTGGGGCGCAGTCATCTGTGCACGCACCGCCCACATCAACACTGACGAAGCCGGCGCCCCCGAGAAGACGGGCGGCCTCAAGCTCTTCGGCATCGACACCCCCGACGGCAAGCTCACCCCCGAGCTCGTCGCCCACGAGGCCTGGGGATACGGAAGCGAGCACCGTTCGCAGCCGCTCGCCGTCTCGATCTCGCAGGTCACCGAGCTCGGCACTGTCTACACCCCGTCCGAGATCCGCGCGCTCTCTGAGCAGGCGCACGAGCTCGGCATGGTGCTGCACGTCGACGGATCCCGCATTGCAAACGCGGCCGCGCACCTCGGAGTCTCGCTCGCCGAGGCCGCTGCCGGGGCCGACCTGCTGAGCCTCGGCGGCACGAAGAACGGCCTGCTCGGCGCTGAAGCGGTCATCGTGCTGCGCGACGGAGCCGCCGCGGGCATCCCGTTCCTGCGCAAGATCGACCTGCAGCTCGCATCGAAGATGCGCTTCATCTCGGCGCAGCTCGTCGCGCTCTACGATGGTGACCTCTGGCTGCGCTCGGCGTCGCGCGCGAACGAACTCGCGCAGCGACTCGCTTCGGGAATCCGCTCGCTCGAGAGCGAGATCGAGGGGGTGCGGATCGCCCAGCCCGTCGAATCCAACGCCGTCTTCGTGGAGCTCCCGCCCGAGGTAGCTGAGCGGGCGCGAGCCGCCTTCACGTTCGGCGCTTGGCCGACTCAGCCCGGGCTCTACCGCCTCATGTGCTCGTTCGACACCGCCGAGGCCGATATCGAGGGGCTGCTCGCGGCGATCTCGGGCAGCCCCGCCACCACGGCAGCCGAATAGCCTAACGAGCGCGCGGAGCGGCGCGGAGCTCGCGCCCCCACCGGCCGCGAGACGGCAGAAGCCCCGGCCGGATCGCCCTCGCGAGCGCCCGACCGGGGTCGATGGAATTACTCCGCTGAGGCGATCCGCCGCGGCGACAGCCGTGCAAGAGCGAACGACAGCACGAGGGCCACGAGCACACCGATCACTGGCGGGATCCCGATCCCGAACTCACCCGCCACCCAGGCGAGCACACACGCGACCGCGTACACACCGAGGTTGATCCAGTTCGCCTTCGGCAGCGGCTCGCCCTCGGGCATCTGCGTGCGCCGCCAGCGCGCGAGATAATCGCCGATGATGACGCCGCCGAGCGGCGGAATGAACGTGCCGAGCAGCCCGAGGTACTGCGGCAGGTGCTCGTGCACGCCGACCAGGGCGAGCACGGTGCCGATGACGGAACCGATGATCACGAAGCGCGTCTTGCTCGGTTTCTCGAAGAGTTCTGCGCCCGCGACGCCGAAGGAGTACGCGGCGTCGGCGTTCGACTTCCACAGGTTGCCGAACAGTAGGAAGAGGCCCCAGCCCACGAGACCGAGGTTGAAGAGCACGAGCACGAAGTCGCCCTCGCCGAAGGTGATCGCGCCGACCGCGCCAAGGAAGATCATGAGGCCGTTGCCGATGAGGAAGCCGATGACGCATGCGAGCACGGCCTGGCGCCCGGTGCGGGCGAAGCGCGTCCAGTTGGGAGCCTGCGTACCCGCCGAGACGAAGGTACCGACGACAGCTGTAACCGCGACCGCGATGGGCATGGTCGCGTCGGGCTGCACGGCGGCAAGGCCGACCCAACCGCCGACCTCCTCGAGTGAGCGGAACATCACCCAGAGGGCGAGGATCAGGATCAGCGGAGTCGAGACCAGCGACACCCAATACATGCCGCGATACCCGTAGACCGCCGTAGCGCACATGAGAGCGCTGACCACGATCATGACGACCGCCTGGGCACCGAAGCCCTCCCAGCCGAAGGCCTGCGCCGTGAGTTCGCCGATCGTGCCGACGACCACGCCGTACCAACCGATCTGCGTGCCACCGAGCAGGATCGAGGCGAGCTTCGAGCCGCGCGTGCCCAGCGTGTAACGCGCCATGACGACGGTGGTGAGGCCGGTGCGCGCGCCGATCCACCCGAGCACCGCGACATACGCGCCGAGCACGCTCGAGCCGAGCAGGATCACGAGGAGTAGATCGCGCAGCGCGAACGACTCCCCGAGCGCGGCGCCCGCGAGCATCGTCGGCGTGAAGATCGTGAAGCCGAGCAGCACCACGACGAGCGAGAAGAAACCCTTACGCGCGTGCCCGGGCACCGGGGTCACCGGGTAGTCGCGGTCGACGACCTCCACGGTGAAGTTTCCGGCGGCGGATCGCGGGGCGCCGTGCGACGCGGCGCCGACCGCAGGTGCGGTGGGAGCAGCCGGTGCAGCGGACTCTGCGGCGAGCGCGTCAGGCTCCGTGTGGCCCGCGCTCACGCCTCCGACCCGCTCGCGCCCGCCCCGACCTCGCTGGTCTCGACGCCGATGTCCTCGGCCCAGATCTCGGGGCGCTCGGCCATCATGCGCTCCATGAGCCCGATGCAGGTCTCATCGTCAGCGATCACGAGCTCGGTCCCGTTGCTCTCAAGCCACGGCTCCGATACCGAGAAGTTGCGGTTCTCACCGATGACGATGCGGGGAATGTCGTACAGGATCGCCGTGCCGGCGCACATCGTGCAGGGCGAGAGCGTCGTGTAGAGCGTGCACTCGCGGTAGACGCTCGCGGGCAGCCGGCCGGCGTTCTCGAGGCAGTCGGTCTCACCGTGGCGGATCGCGCTGTCCATCTGTACGCGACGGTTGCGGCCAACGGCGATCACCTCGGGCCCATCGGCGCCGTGGCGCACGAGCGCGGCGCCGATCGGCACACCGCCTTCGCTCCACCCGATCTGCGCCTGTTCGATGGCGAGGTTCAAGAACTTCTGGTCTTCAGCGGAAAGCGGCATGACGTCAATCGTATCTCGCGGCCGCGATCCGCCCCCGACCTCAACCCGCGATGCTGCCGAAGGCGAGCCGAGCCGCGATGACGAGCATGGTCGCGGCGACCACGCCGTCCAAGATGCGCCAGGAGCGCGGGCTCGCGAAGAACCGGGTGAGCAGTCGCGCGCCGTAGCCGAGCACGGCGAACCAGCACAGGCTCGCGATCGCGCCGCCCAGCACGAACCACCAGCGATCCGGATCTCCCTGAGCGTTCCCGATCGTGCCCATGAGCACCATCGTGTCGAGGTAGACGTGCGGGTTCAGCAGCGTGATGGCCAGGCACGCGAGCACCGTGCGCCGTAGCGGGGCAGGCTCGCCGTCGCCCGCGATGAGCGCTTCGGGGCGAATCGCCCGCCGCGCTGCCGACCACGCGTACCAGAGCAGGAAGGCGACGCCGGCCCAGCGCACAATTTCGAGCAGGATCGGCACGCGCTGCACGACGAACCCGATGCCGGCCACTCCGAGCGTCTCGAGCACCGCGTCGGCCAGACCGCAGATGAGCACGACCGGGAGCACGTGCTCGCGCCGGATGCCCTGCCGCAGTACGAAGGCGTTCTGCGCGCCGATGGCGATGATGAGGGAGAGGCCGCTGCCGATGCCGACGAGAAAGGGAATGATCACTCTCTGAACGTAGGGGCTTGATCGACGCCTCAACCACTTCAGAGTGCCTACAGATTCTTCACGTGCATAAATTCTCCTTAATATAATCGTGTGGAGTTTCCGATGGAGCATCTCGCGACCTTCGCTGCCGTCATCGACGAGGGGAGCTTCGAGGGCGCAGCGCGGCGCCTGCACGTGACGCCCTCCGCGATCAGTCAGCGCGTGCGCGCCATGGAGGAGCGAGTCGGCACCGTGCTGGTGCAGCGGTCCCGCCCGGTTGCCGTGACGGAGGCCGGTGCGATCGTGCTGCGGGCCGCCCGGCAGGTCGCCCGGGTAGCCGCGGACATGGCGATCGAACTCGGGCCCGGCGACGCCGATGGCAGTCCCGCCCTGGTGCCCATCGTGGTGAACGCCGACTCTCTCGCCACGTGGTTCACACCCGCGCTCGCTCGGGCGGCGAGAGAAACGGGCGCAACCTTCGAGGTGCTGCGCGCCGACGAGACGATCTCCACCGAGCGGCTGCGCAGCGGCTCCGCGATGGCGGCGCTCACGGCGACGGCGGAGGCCGTGCCGGGTTGCACGTCCACACGGGTCGGCGTGGACCGCTACTGGGCGGTCGCGAGCCCCGGGTTCGTCGCGCAGCACTTCTCCGACGGCGTCACGGCACGCGCTTTGGCGACCGCACCGATGCTCGAGTTCGACCGCCACGACGCCTTCCAGCGCCGCTTTCTCCGCCGCGTTTCACGCGCGCGCATCGAGCCGCCGCGACACTACGTCCCCTCGTCGGCCGAGTTCGCGAACGCGATCGAGCTCGGCATGGGCTGGGGGATGCTGCCGGCACTGCAGTGCGCACAAGGACTCGCGGAGGAGACGCTCATTCGGCTCGGCGAGCAGCCGATCCTCATGCCGCTCTACTGGCAGCGCTGGAAGCTGAGTTCTCCCGTGCTCGACACGCTCTCTCGCGTCATCACCGAGGAGGCCGCTCTCGCGCTCGGTAGATCGGACGATTCAGCGGGTTCGCCTGGCCCGGCGGGATCGGCAGGCGCGGCTGGCACAGCAGGCCGGTCCAGCACGGCTGGCTCAGCTAGCTCGCGATCGAGCCGCCCCTAGGATGAAAGGGGCCGGAAGGAGCTGAATGTACGGGGTGCTGCAGGGATTCACCCTCATTCTGGTCGTGATGGGCGCCGGGTATCTCACCGCTCGCTTCGGCGTCGTGCGGGGTGAGCAACGTCGAGTGCTCAACAACGTCGCGTTCTTCGTGGCGACGCCCGCCCTCCTCTTCAGCGTGCTGCGCGAGAGCGACCCGAGCATCATCTTCTCACCGGTGATCGCGGTGACGAGCGTGTCCGCGATCATCGTGGCGGCGTGCTTCGTCGTGGCTTCGCGGCTCTGGTTCAAGCGCGACCTTGCGAGCACGACGTTGGGGGCTACTGCGTCGGGATACGTCAACTCGAACAATCTCGGCCTGCCGGTCGCCGTGTATATCCTCGGAGATGCCGCCTATGTCGCGCCGCTCATTCTCGTACAGCTGATCTTTTTCTCACCGGTGGTGCTCTCGCTGCTCGAAACGACGCGACGCGATCGGCTCGCGGCGACGGCGACGGCGACGGGGACGGAGACGGGGACAACGACGGCCGCTCGGGCCGGCGGCGGCGCGGAACCGAAGGTCGGCGCGATGCGGGGCGCTCTCAGTGCCCTCGGCCGTGCGGCATCCAACCCGATCATCATCGCGTCGCTGCTCGGCCTCATCGTCGCGCTCGTCGGAGTGCGGATTCCTGAGATCGTCACCGCACCGCTCGACATGCTCGGCGATGCCGCGATCCCCATGGTGCTGCTCAGCTTCGGCGTCTCACTGCACGGGCAGCGCGCCCTGCAGCCGGGGTCAGGGCGGGCAGCGGTCTTCGCGGCGTCCGCGCTCAAGCTCCTCATCATGCCGTTGCTCGCCTGGGCGCTCGCCAGCGCCATCGGGATGAGTGCTCACGAGGTGTTCGTCGCCACCACAATCGCCGCACTCCCAACTGCTCAGAACGTCTACAACTACGCGGCCACCTATCAGCGCGGGGAGACCCTCGTCCGCGACACAGTGTTCCTCACCACCTTCGCATCGCTCCCGATCATCGCGGCGATCGCCTGGCTCCTCGGGTGATTCGGTCTACGCCAACACCAGTGTCGCGGCCCGGGTACCGCGCGGGAATAGACGGCGAGCAGGGCGTGTTGTGCTCATGCGGAACTATTCGCACGACCTGAGGAGCATTTGTGAGCCCCCGCACCGCGCAGACCAGCGCCCCCGTTATCGAGTCGCTCGCCGAGCGCTGGAGCCCCCGCGCCTTCGACCTGAGTCACGAGCTTCCCGAGGGCGCGCTGCGCGGCCTGCTCGAGGCCGCGCGATGGGCGCCGAGCGCGAACAACACCCAGCCTTGGCGCTTCATCGTCGCCCGCCGCGGAGGCGAGAGCTTCGCTCGAATCGTCGACACGCTCGTGGGCTTCAACCAGGTGTGGGCGGTCAACGCGGGCGCACTCATCGTGAACCTCGCCGAAACAACGGACGCCGGCGGTAACGCACTTCCGTGGGCGGAGTACGACCTCGGCCAGGCAGTTGCGCACTTCAGCGTGCAGGCCACCGCCGAAGGTTTCCATGTTCACCAGCTGGGCGGCTTCGACCGCGATGGCGTGCGCGCGGCCTTTGATCTCGAGGATCGCCTGGTGCCGGTCTCCATCTCCGCAGTGGGCAAGATCGGGTCTGCCGACGACCTGCCCGAGGTGCTCCGCGAACGCGAGCTCGCACCCCGCACGCGACTCGACCTCGAGTCGCTCGTGCTCGTGCGCGACTGACGCACCACGACTGATGCACCGCGACTGATTCGCGAAAGGGAGAGGCGCTTACCCGAGGGTCGGCGCCTCTTCCGTGTCAGGTTCCGGCGTCGACCTCGGTCGCTCCCCCATCGAGGCGCAGCGCCTGAATCAGCTCGCCCGAGTGCTTCGTGGAGACGATGACCCTGGAGAAGTGATCGAACTCACCGCGCCAGCCGAGGTCTTCGTCAGCGTGCTCCGGCACTTCGAAGTCGATGACCACAGCAGGGCGGCCCTTACGCACGAGCACGAAGTCTCGGCCCGTGAAGTTTCGCCACGTACCCGCTGCGAACTTGCCTGGAAGTGCGGCTCCCGGCACGCGCACGCCGCGTACCCAGACCCACGGGTCTTCGGTCACGATCGCCGATGTGATGGCCGAGCGATCGAGAACGATGTCGCTGCGCCGCATCGACGCAAGCTTCTCCGCAGTCGTGAGACGGATGACCACGCGGTCAGGGTGCACCTCAACTCTTGCCATCGCGTCAGTCCAGCATGTCGCTCTGGTCGATGACCGACTCGACCGTTTCGATGAGCGCCCGCTTCTGGGCGTAGATCGGGTGCGACGGATCATCGGCTTCCGTGGGCAACCCCAGCGCCGCGGCCGCTTCAAGCGTGTTCACTCCGACACAGGCGACGATCGTGTTCTCAGGGATGTCGGGGAACTGCGCCGCGACCTCTTCAGCGATCTTCGCCGAAGCGACGAGCAACGCGTTGATCCGCCCGGACTCGATGTCTTCGCGAATGTGAACCGAAGCCGGCACTCCCACCGTGCGGAAGGCGAGCACCTGAGTAACGTCGTGGCCTCGCTCCATGAGACCCGAAGTGAGCACGGGGATCGCGACGTCCGATCGAAGCGTCAGGACTTTGAGCACCTCGCCGGTGTCGATCTCGCTCCACTCGTCGAGGAGCGCGTATGTGCTGTTCTCTTCGCTCGGCGTCCGGGTAATGTGGTAGCCCGCTTCTGTGAAGGCCACCGCCGTCGCCTCGCCAACGATCGCGACTTTGGTCTCGGGTGGAATGACTGCGTTGTGATGCTTCAGCACGTCGGCGACGGTAGAGCTCGTCGCGGTCATCCAATCGAACTTGCCTGCTTCGAGGTCTTTCAGCGCCTCGACGAGCTGTTCTTCTTCGCTCGTGTGAGCGAAATCGACCAGCGGAGCGATCACCGTGTGGGCACCCTGCGCACGAAGCGCTCTCGAGACCAGTTCGCCCCAGGTACCGCCCCGAGGAACAAGCACCCGAAGGCCACTGAGCGGCTTCGTCTCGGCAGACATACACCCCACTCACTCGACACCAATAAAAATGGCCGCGGCAACAGCTCTTGCTGAGGCCAGGCCGATCACGGAAATCCGTTGACCCTATTCTTACCCTGCCGCCCCGGGGAAGCAAAACGACGGCGTTCGGAGGCGCGAACGCAACCGAACTGTGATCTAGCTGTGGTCCGAGGACATGCGACGAACCCCTGAACGGTAACCCTAGCGGAGTCGATCCGCGATGCGGGCGGCGACGCCCCAGACCGCGAGCCCGGCAAGGGCTGCGACCCCTGCGACTCCCGCAGCGAAAGCGACGGGGTTCCGTCGGTGCTCCTGCGCGAGACGCAGCTTCGCCTCTTCGAGGGCATTGTCGATACGCTGCGCGTAATTCAACTGCACCTTGAGCTGCGAGAGCGTGGTGTAGAGCTCGGCTCGCGCGTGCGCCGCATCCGCGATCCCCTCGCGCTGACTGTCTTGACCGCTCATCTCCAGTTCCCCTCTTCTCCGACGCGTGGCATCCCCTGGGTGCTATACCGCTGCGGCGGCACCGTCGGGTCGGCGTTCACCCGCACCTCGCCGATCGCTGAGAGATCATTACCCACCCGCTCGAGCGTTTCTTCGGGCACCGGGTTACCGCGCTTGATGAGCATGATTCCCGCTAGCACCGCAAGCGCGGCGAGAATCAGGAGTGCAGCCGCCACGACGAGCGCGGCAAGCCACCAGGGCCAGACGAGCGCAAGAGCAGCGATGGCCGCAATGACCAGCGCTTCGAGCATGAAGAACAGGAAGAAGAGTGCGATGACCACGGCGCCTGCGCCGATGCCCGCTTTCTTCGCCTTTGAGATCGCCTCTCGCTTCGCGTTCTGGTATTCGATCTTCGCGAGCGTGACGATCTGGTGGGGCAGCCGGCTCAGGAGCTCGAAGGTACCCGCTTCATGGGATTTTTTGCGGATCATGCTCCAGCTCCGTCAGCACCCTGATCTGTGCTGTGAGCCGAACCGGCGGGTTTCGCTCCCCCGAGCGAGGTCGCTTCGGTACCGCGCGGATTCGCCGTGGTTCCCGTCGCTTCATCGACGCTCACGCTTCCCGACTGCCGAGATGCGCCGGCGCCTGACGTACCGGCGTTCCCGCGCTGTTCGTAGTGGCCGCTCGTCGCGCGATCCTGCTGACCGATCAGCGAGGCGAAGGCTGACTTGCCCGCGCGCAGTGCGGAGTCCTTCAGGTTATCGACCGTGCCGCGGGTCGCGTCGCGCACCGCATCAGCACCGCGCTGCACCGGCGCAGTGTTCCAGAGCTGCTCAGCGCCGCGCTTGATCTGCTCGTAGCGTTCGCGACCTGCCCGACTGCCCAGTACATAGCCTGCCGCAGCGCCGAGAACGAATGCGATCTTGCCCTTCATGATGCCTCCAGTTCGTGGCGGTTCCTGGTTCTCGCCCAGCCTACTCTCGCTGACGGCCCGACGCATGCGCCTGGGGTTATATATCGCCCCCAGCTGCGCTACTCGGCGATTCCCGTGAGGCGTTTCCGCAATCGAGCGGAGACCTCACGGGCATCCGTTACTGCCGAAGCAAGGTCTCCACTATGCCGCGAGGCCCCCACCCGGAGGCAAGTACGTTCCG
This sequence comes from Leucobacter sp. USHLN153, assembly GCF_037145615.1. NCBI lineage: Bacteria > Bacillati > Actinomycetota > Actinomycetes > Micrococcales > Microbacteriaceae > Leucobacter > Leucobacter sp. USHLN153. Next base: position 8,474 of record NZ_JBBCXE010000004.1, on the reverse strand, counting down.
TTTCGCGCAGCGAAGTGGTATGCGCGGCGGCAAGCTCACGCGCCTCACGCGAGGAATAGAGCGCCGGGACGGCGCGAGCCGCCACTCCCGCGGGGCGCTCCGTCAGTTCGAGGGCCGCAAGTATCGACTCCGCCGCGTCAGCTGCGCTCCCGAGATGCCCCTCGTGCGCTGGCCCCGAGCAGTGGACGCTCCATGCGTCGGGCACGGAGCCCGCGCTCCCGCCCTGAGGCGCGATCCACCGCACCACCCAGAGCGATCCATCGACAGAGCGCTCGACCGTAAGCGCATCCAGGGTCTCATCGTCGCACACCTCGGGCGGGGGCGCCACGGTCGCCGACACGATCCAACGCTGTTGATCAACTGCCCTGGGAGTCGAGCCTTCTCGCAGCGCCTCCGCGGGATCGTGCCCCTCGCCGAGCACGATCGCCCGTGCCTCGATGGTCTCTGTTTCTCCGGCCTCGGCGCGTTCGGTCACCGTCCACACGGCATCGCTCTCATGCTCACCGGGCTCGACATTGACCGCCTGCTCGGCAGGCACCGAACCGGGCGCGATCGCGGCAACCTCCGCCTCGATCACCTCAACCGAGAAGAGGGAGAGGCGTTCGAGCAGTGCTCGCTGGAGCTCGCTCCACCCCCCAGCCGGTCGCACGATAGTTTCACGTGCAACATAACGCTCTGCATACGGCAGCACCGCCCCGCAGAGCGACGCGGCGGTCGTCACGTCCTCGTTGAGTCCCGGCGCCGCGACCGCCACGTCGACGCGGTCAGGGTCTACACCGTACTTCTCCCACACGAGTGGCAGCAGTAACCGCTCAGCTACCTTGCGACCGAGGCGCCCGCGCACGAGCGCGCCCAGTGTCCGCGTTTTACCGATGGTGAGCAGCGGGAGCACTCGGTCGAGAAACGCGCGCGTCGCACCGGCGCCGCCGAGCACTCGCTGGCTTGCTTCTGAAAGCGGCACAGCGGGGATGCCGAAGACCGCGGGCCACGGCTGCGAAGTGAGACCGCCCGAGCGAGTCCGAACCCGTGCGGGACGCGGGACGAAGCGCTCCAGCGTCAGGGGCGCGGAAGCCACCGGGCTTCGGGGATCCAGCGGGGCACTGACGTGCTCGACAAGGGCGTGCAGCGCCCCATCGGGGTCGGTCACGCGATCCGGATCGAACCCCCGCTCCCTCGCGGCGGACTTCCCAGGCGCGTTCCGTTCGCCAATTCCCTTGCGACCACCCAGGGCGCGAGAAATCTCCACCCGCGCATCCCGATCGGCGAGAGGTCGCACGATTCTCACCGTGAGTCCGAGCTCGGCGAACTCCAGCGCGGCTGAGAGCTCGACAATGCCGTCACCGACGACGTAAACGTCAACCATGCGTCGGGGACTGCGCTGAAAGTTGAACAGGCATCTGAACCTGCACGAAATCGATTCGCGTGCGGCCGTACCCGTGCTTCTGGAATACGCGCAGCACGAGCCAGATGAACACCGCATAGCCGATGAGCGAACCGATGAGCGAACCGAGACCGCCGGTCTGCTCCACCTGCGCGGTTTCACCACCGACGGCGAAAGACATGAGCCCGAACGCAATGATGTTATTCACGATGTGGATCGCGATGGCCGCCTCAAGGCCACCAGTGCGCCAGGTCAGCCACGCCGAGACGACTCCGAGCAGGCCGACCGCGAGCAGCCCCCAAGCGTCGTAAATGTGAGAGAGCGCGAACCCGACGGAGGGGATGAGGATCGCGAACCACGGGTTCTTCAACCACGAGCCCAGCACCTGCATGAATAATCCGCGGAAGACGACCTCTTCAGCGGTCGCTTGCGCTGGCACCAGAAGCACCACGAGCGCGAGCGACGTCCATGCGGCGACCCAGTCGAAGTCGTCCGGCAGGGCGGGCGCCGTCTCGGTGGCGGAGCCCGGATCCATCGCGAGCTCGAGCGCGATCCCCGTGACGTTCATCACGACCACGGCGATCAGCGCCACCCCGAGGAGGCGTCCGAGGAGCCCCCAGCGAAGACGACCGGCGACTGACCAGACCCGCCCGATGGGGCGCATGCCCAAGGTCAGCATCGCCAGAATGACTGCCGGGATCATGATGATGATGGAGACCAGGCTCAGAAGCACAGAGACTGGCACTTGCGTGTCCAGCACCTCGCCGGTGCCCGAGGCAATAGACCCGAGGTAGTCCGGGTTCGCCATCAGGAGCGGAATGAAGGCGACACTCACGATGACAGTAAAAATGCCGAAGTAGACCCCGGCGACGAGCAGCAGGAGCAGCGGCTTCCACCAACGGTAACTCGCTGTGCCGCGGAGCAGCCGGTGGTACTCCAGGGGTTCCGTCTCAACCATCTGCATCTGCTGGGCTTGCTGCGCCCACGCCCACTGCGCGGGAGCGCCCGGAGCTCCCGCCGGTAACGCCCCGGCGCCATTCACCCAGCCATCGACGCCGGCCGTCGGCGCCGCGCTCGGGTCGGGCTGCTCGGTCGGCACCGAGACGGGACGCTCGGCGTCCTCGGATCCGCTGCTCGTCATCAGAACCTCACGCGCCTCGCAGTCTCTCGGCGAGGAAGGCATGGAGTTCGGCACGCGGAACGCGCACCTGCTCCATCGTGTCCCGCTCGCGGACGGTCACGGCGTTATCGTCGAGCGAATCGAAGTCGACGGTGACGCAGAAGGGGGTGCCGATCTCGTCCTGGCGCCGGTACCGGCGGCCGATCGCACCCGAATCGTCGAAGTCGACGTTCCAATCATCGCGCAGCTCAGCGGCGATCTCGCGCGCGAGGGGCGACAACGCCTCGTTCCGGCTGAGCGGCAGCACGGCGGCCTTGATCGGCGCGAGCCGCGGATCGAGCGCGAGCAGGGTGCGCTTGTCGGTGCCGCCCTTGGCGTTCGGCACCTCCTCCTCGCGATACGCATCGACGAGGAACGCCATGAGCGACCGAGTGAGGCCCGCCGCCGGCTCGATCACGTACGGCGTGTACCGCTCATTCTTCGTCTGGTCGAAGAAGTTCAAATCCTTACCCGAGTGCTTCGAGTGCGTCGACAGGTCGAAATCCGTGCGGTTCGCGATGCCCTCGAGCTCGCCCCACTCGCCGCCCGTGAAACCGAAGCGGTACTCGATATCAGCGGTGCGCTTCGAGTAGTGCGACAGCTTCTCCTGCGGGTGCTCGTAGAAGCGCAAGTTATCGGGGTTGATGCCGAGGCCGACGTACCACGCCATGCGCTCGTTCATCCAGTACTCCTGCCACTCCTCGTCCGTCCCCGGCTCGACGAAGAATTCCATCTCCATCTGTTCGAACTCGCGGGTGCGGAAGATGAAGTTGCCGGGCGTGATCTCGTTGCGGAAGCTCTTGCCGATCTGGCCGATCCCGAACGGGGGCTTCATGCGGGCCGCCTGCAGCACGTTCGCGAAGTTCACGAAGATGCCCTGCGCGGTCTCGGGGCGCAGGTAGTGCATTCCGGCCTCGTCGTCGACGGGACCGAGGAAGGTCTTGAGCAGACCGGAGAACGCACGAGGCTCGGTCCACTGACCGCGGGTGCCGCAGTTCGCGCAGACGATCTCGGCCATGCCGCCTTCGGGAGCGCGTCCCTTCTTCTCCTCGAACGCCTCGATCAGGTGGTCTTCGCGGTAGCGCTTGTGGCACTGCAGGCACTCGATGAGCGGGTCGCTGAACACCTCGACGTGACCCGACGCCTCCCACACCTGCTTGGGCAGAATCACGCTCGAGTCGATGCCCACGACGTCGTCGCGCTTCTGCACGACGGCCTTCCACCATTGCCGCTTGATGTTCTCCTTGAGGGCAGTACCGAGTGGGCCATAGTCCCACGCCGAGCGCGATCCGCCGTAGATCTCACCCGCCTGGAACACGAAACCGCGGTGGCGGGCAAGGGCGATGACCTTATCGAGACGGGACTGCTCAGCCATGTTCTGCATTCACTCCAAGGGGCAAGCGGGGATCTTGGCACCGGCGCACGACGCGCGTCGGCATAGGCGCCCAGTCTACCGCTTGGCTCCGTAGAGCCCCCTGACTTGCTCGCTCGCAGCGACTATGCGGTCAGCGCCTCGGTCCGGGTCTCCCGCCACCCATCGAGTTCCGTGATCACGGCGGCGCCAGCGCTCTCGATACCGCCGTCATTGGGGTGCGGATCGGCGGTGCCGAGACCCACGTTGACGCTCTGGGCCTCCCCCGCGCGATCCGCGTTCGCGGCACGCGGCAGCCACGGGAGGCTGATCGCCTCGGCCGCCGTGCAACTCGGGTCCCAGCGGTGCTCTGGAGTCGAAGGAAGCGGAAGCACTGCGGTCACGACCGGCACAGACTGAGTCAGTTCGGCGGACCGCGTGGCTCGCAGCGCGACGATGAGGCCGTACCCGCCCATGACCGCCCACACTACGTTCGAGACCATCGACGGCCACGCTCCGTATGCGAGCGCCCCGGCTGCCGCGAAGAGGCCACCCGCGGTGTTGAGCACGAGATAGCGCTTCATCGACGGCGTCCAGGTGCCGCGGAGCATCAGAACGTATGCGGCGAACGTGCCCGCGGTGCCGACCCACCCGAGTGCGCTCCCGACGAATTCCTGCACCGCTCGCTCCTCCCTGATTCCACTCCCTGGAGGCGTTCAAAGCCCCCGCGTCTCACGACATCTGCGAGACCACCGCATTTATCATCGGGCGACGCCGCGTCCAGCACAATCGAATCTTTTCTGATCCTGGATGTAGAATTTCTTAACATGAGAATCGCGGTTTCTCGCCTGCCGTTCCTGCTCCAAATCGCCCGTTCCGGCGGGGTTCTCGCGGCTGCGGAAGCGCTGAATCTGACCCCTTCAGCGGTGTCGCAGCAGCTCGCCCGCCTCGAGGACGAGGTCGGAGTGCCGCTCGTGATCCGCAACCCGCGCGGAGTGACGATGACCGCTGCCGGGCGCGAACTCGTCGAGCTGGCCGAGAGCGTCGAACGCGAGGTCAACGAGGCGGCGCTCCGCGTGGGCGCCGCGAGCGAGCTCCCGAGCGGTTCCGTGCGGCTCGGGAGCTTCCATAGCTTCATGAGCGGGGTGCTCGCGCCCGCGCTTCCCGCCTGGCGCACCGAACTCGCCGGTGTCCAGCTCGCGGTGCTCGAGGCGGATCGCGACGCGCTCCTCCGAGGCCTCCGCACCGCCTCGCTCGACCTTGTGGTGATCGAGCGCGACGAGTCAGTGCCGCCTCCCCCGCTCGGGCCCGGGGTGCGCGAGGTTACGCTGCTCGAGGACCCGTGGGTGTTGGTCACGCCGGCCGGCACCCAGGCGACGATGGGGCTTGTGGAGGTCGAGCGCCTTCGGCTGCCGTGGCTCGAGGTCGACGTGGGTTCAGGCGCGCACCATGCGGCTCAGCGGGTGCGCGCCTCAGCGCCGGCTTCGTTCACGACGCCGCACCGCTACGCGAGCCATCAGTTCGCACTCGCTCTCGTCGCCGCTGGTGAGGGCGTTACGGTGCTCCCACAGCTGTCGCTCCGCGAACTCTCGCTCGACGGCGTCGAAACGCACGAGCTCCCGGGCCTCGGTGTGCGCCACATCACGCTGCGCTACCGCGTGGGGCGCAAGCCGGATCCCGCGACGCTCGCGGCTGTGGAGTTCTTGCGTCGGCTGGCTACGCCGGGCGAGCCCAGTGGCGAACACTGACGCAGCTCGCGGCTATGCCCACTCCCCGATGACGAGGTTCTCAGGCGTCTCACCCCGCTTGAGATGCTCGATCTGCCGGTGAATCAATGCGGTCACGCGCGGCAGCATGGCGCTCGAGTCGCCGCCGACGTGCGGCGTGATGATGGTGTTCGGCGTCGTCCACAGTGGGTGCCCTTCGGGCAGCGGCTCCGGATCGGTGACGTCGAGCGCCGCGCGCACACGCCCCGCTACGAGTTCTGCAACGAGCGCTTCGGTGTTGACGACGGGCCCGCGCGCCACGTTGACCACCAGCGCCCCGTCAGGGAGCTGCGCGAGTGCGGCGGCGTCGAGCATGCCGCGGGTGTCGTCCGTCAGCGGCACCGCGAGAATCACGATCTCCGCCTTCGCAAGGCACTCGTGCAGGGTATCGAACCCGTGCACTTCCACCGTGTCGCCTGCGAGATTCTGCTCGGTGCGAGAGGTACGAGCGAGACGCGTGATATCGACCTCGAATCCCGCGAGGCGCGCCTCGACCGCCTTTGACACCCCGCCGTAGCCGATGAGGAGCACCTTCCGATCGGCGACGCTCGGGAACGACTGCAGGTTCCACCGCTCGGCGTCAGCGTCGTGAATGAACTGCTGCAGGCCTCGTTGGGCGGCGAGCGTCAACGCCACCGCGAGTTCGGCGGTCGACGTCTCATGCACCGTTGCCGCGTTCGCCAGGGGAATTCCTTCGGGGAGGTGCCGGTCCACTCCGTTGTAACCGATCGACTGCCACTGCACCAGACGGACCGGTATGCCGGCAAGGCCGCTCAAGCGCCGTGCGCTCTCCCAGTACGGCGGAATCACGATGTCGAAGTGGTCGCGCGGCGCGGGGCCCTCGAGGTTCCACTCAACGAACTCGACGCCCTCGACTTCTCCGAGAACGTCGCGCAATCCGGGATCACTGGGGCACGAAACGGTGAGGTTTGCCATGCGCACGAGTCTATCCGGGGCGAAGTCGGGGAGGGAGGGCACAGGCCTCACCCTCCCCGCCTTCCCGTTTACCTCAGAGCCACTCTGCCCGTACGGCGTCGAATTTCATCCGCTGTTTCTTTCGCGTCACCCTGTGGTGCGTTCGACTTCGCGTCCGGTCGCGCCGAGAACAGGTAGACGAGTCCGGTGACCAGCACGACCGCGAGCCCGATGAGCACGATGTAGTCCGTGAAGAAGGACCCGGACGATCCGGGCGTCGCGAGCAGCACGATCGCGAAGATCCCGTAGGCGAAGGCGAGCACATTGACGATGATCCCCACTGCGCCGAGGCTGAAGGGGCCAGCCGGCTTCCAGCCGCGGAGGCGCTGGCGGAGCGCAGCGAACACCACCATCTGGAAGGACAGGTAGATGCCCAGGATCGCGAAGGACGTGACCGCCACCAGAATGCCGTCGTTGAAGTAGATCAGAACGCAGATGAGCGCGGGCACCGTGCACGCAATGATGAGCGCATTCGTCGGAACCTTGCTCCGCTCCGAAACGTGGGACAGCCAGGTGTGTCCGGGCAGCATCCCGTCGCGGGCGAAGGAGTAGAGCAGTCGGCTTGCGGCCGCCTGCAGGCTCAGCACGCACGAGATGAAGGCCAGGATCGCTACGACCAGGAAGATCTTCGCGCCGACCTCGCCGAGTGTAGCCGTGAGGATGGCGGGGATCGGGTCTCCGACCTCTCCTGCGACGATCTCTTGCAAGTTCGGTGCTGCGAGCACGTAGCCTCCGAAGGAGAACAGAGCTGAAACTGCACCGACGACGATCGTCATGATCATGGCGCGGGGAATGCGACGCGCAGGATCAGAGACCTCTTCCGCCACGTCGCCGCACGCCTCGAAGCCGTAGAAGAGGAACAGTCCGGCAAGGGCTGATGCGATGAATGCTGGGAGGTAGGACCCGTCACCGGCGACCCCCATGGAGTCGAAGAACACGGAGAAGTCGTGCTTCCGTTGGAAGATCAGGAGATAGAGCCCGATCCCGATCACGCCGATCAGCTCGGCGAAGAGTCCGAGGCGGGCGATACGCGCCAGCCATTTCGTGCCGGTGAAGTTGATGGCGAGGGCGATGAGCAGGAGCGCCAGCGCCGTGATCAGCGTGGACTCACGCGTCAGTTCGATGCCGAAGAGCGCGGTGACGAAGCCCGCACCGAACTCGGCGACTGACGTGATTGTCACGATCATTGCCCAGATGTACACCCAGGCCGCCATCCACGCGTAGCGTCGGCCCCATAGCCGTCGAGCCCACGGGTACACCCCACCATGAATCGGGTACTGCGACACGACCTCGCCGAAGACGAGCGATACGAGCAGCTGTCCGCACGCGACGATCACGATCCACCAGATGGAGGGCGGACCTCCAGTTGAAAGCGCGACCGCGAAGAGCGAATAGACACCCACCAGCGGTGAAAGATAGGTGAAGCCGAGGGCGAAGTTCGCCCAGAGGCTCATCGACCGGTCGAACTTGTCCTCGTAGCCGAGCACTGCAAGGTGCTCGTTATCGGATAGATGCCCGCGGTTGGGTGCATCGCTCATGATGATTTCCTTTCGGATCGCCTGTGATCCCGGCAGCATCGTTGCTGCCACGTGCCGAGTATAGGACCGCACTCGCACCAGCGACGCTGACGCGGACGCCATGTTGCTTTTCGGCATAAAAAGGGCCCGTGACCGGCGTGCACACCATCTCTGGCGCGCCCACGGGCACGAGCCCAATAACTCCGTATATAGCGAAAGGGTCGTAGGGTGAGTGCCGTCTTCGGCTCTTACCCTACGACCCTTCCATAAAAGGTGTCCGGCGGTGTCCTACTCTCCCACAAGGTCCCCCTTGCAGTACCATCGG
>NZ_JBBCXE010000003.1:0-463942 GCF_037145615.1 Leucobacter sp. USHLN153 | reverse complement strand
TCTCCGTAAAAAACGAATGCTCACCGGGCTGGGGAAAAACCAGCACCCATGAGCGAGTTCAATCTGGCAACAAAACCATCAACATCTGACGATTCGTTGTTATCCAAAAAAGGAATCTCCCACACCCACCAGATGGCGGGTGCCGGGGATTGTTAAATAATTGGCATATGACAATTAAAAGTGCACACTATTGAGTTCTCAAAGACCAGACACCACCCGTCACCCCCACCCAAGGAGGCTCCGAACAGCAACCTGTCATCATCCGCGGGAGTGTAAACACTCCAAGTGAAACCGTCCCGTGGACGTTCACCTTGCGGCGAGATCGATCTCTCACTTTACACGCTCAAACACGACTTTTGCAAGTCATGCTCTTGGCCGTTTCGTGAGAGCTGATGTCCGAGGCGGTGAGCGGCTTTCGCGCCGTTCCCGGCCTCGCTGACAAGGGATTACATTACGCGGATCCCGGGGCCCGGGCAATTGCGGCCCACATCCCGGGCGTGTCTCAGCTGAGGCTCTTGAAACCGCGGGGATCGACCGCTCCGAACAGACTGCGCACGCCCCCGAGAGAACAGCTCGCTCGCGCATTGCAGCAACGCAAAAGGCCCCAGCTCTCGAGATATTTCTCGAAGAGCCGGGGCCTTTCGGTTCCGTGGCGGGTGAGGGATTCGAACCCCCGTAGGCAGTGCCAGCTGATTTACAGTCAGCCCCCTTTGGCCGCTCGGGTAACCCGCCATTGGCTGCGCGTACGCGACCAGGAAGAAACTTTACCTGCTCGACCGCGCGAAACGGAAATCGGCGCCTCAGACCGGCGGGTTTGCGAACCGCGGGCGCGCGGCGCGTGCGAGGATCGAACGCATGTCGAACCTCCCCTCCGACCTCACGTTCCACAACGCCCACGTCACCGACATTCCGACCGCGACGTTCTACCGCATAGCCGCGCTCCGCCAGGACGTATTCGTCGTCGAGCAGGACTGCGTGTATCTCGACCTCGACGGCCGAGATCTGGACCCGGCCGCGCGGCAGCTCTGGGCGGAGGACGAGTCCGGAGCTATCGCGGCTACGGTGCGGATCCTGCCCGAGCGTGCGGGCGGGACGGACGACGCTGCCCACGATCCCACGCTCCCCAGCACTGTCAGTATCGGTCGCGTGGTCACCGCCCGCGCATTCCGCGGCCGCGGGATCGCCGGCGCACTCCTCGAACTCGCGATCGCGGCGTGCGAGGGCCGCGAGGTCGAGCTCCACGCGCAGTCGCATCTCACGGAGTGGTACGGCCGCTACAGCTTCATGCCTGACGGTGAGGAGTACCTCGAGGACGGGATTCCCCACACCCCCATGCGCCTCAGGCGTTCCTAGGGGGCGATATCCGCGTCGAGCCCCGGCGCTGAGACCGCGAGCCCGTGCCGATGGGCCCGCACCGAAACCGCCTGCTCGCGCAGCATCGTGAGCAGCTCGACCGGGCCAGCCAGTGTCACCGGTTCTGCCCAGACGGCCACGTGATCCTGTCGACCGAGCCACTCGACCGCCTGCGTCCGGTTGCCGTCGATCAGGCGCACTCGCAGCGCAACTCGCCCGTCAGCGCTCACCGGGCCCGCGACCGCAAGTCGCTCGAGCCAGGCGTCGTCTCGCTCGAGCGACACCTCCACATCGCGCTGCTCGAGGTACGCCGCAATCCCCTGCGGAAGCAACTCGCCGGTCGAAATCGTGAGCGGGGCCCGCACCAGCATTGCGGCAGCGACCACCCGAACAAGCGATGCCACGGACCCTCCCTCAGCGAGGCGCACGTGAGTCGGCACGGGGTGGTGGCGGATCACGTTGCGTTCGATCCCCAGCCCGATCGGGTCGCGATCCACGCCGAGCGACGTGCGCCACACCAGGGCATCGGCGAGCGCGGCGCGGCGCACGGCGTCGAACTCCTCGTACGTGAGATCGGGCTGAGCCGATTCGATGAGCGCCCGCACCTCAGGATCGAGCCCCCGCAGGTGCAGTGTGTCGCTGCGGCTTCCCGCGCGGACCCGCCATGCTCCGAGTGCGACCAGTCGGTTCGGCCCGCCCGCCAGGCCGCCGAGCCCCATGCCCGCCTCGTTCCAGCCGCCCCCAGGATGGCGCTCGATGCGCGTGCCGGTCGTCGTCCGGTTCACGAGAAGCGATGCGGCTTCGACGGTCTCCAACCACCCCGCGATCTCATCCTGATCATGGGAGTGGATCGCGGCCACACCGCCACCACCGGCAGCGTTCTGCGCTTCGACGGCGTCCGCGAGCGAATGCACGGCGCACAGACCGATGACCGGCACGTCCCGGGCGTCGCTCCAGAAGGTGGACGACGGTGCGACACCGATCCGCACCCCGGGACTCCACAGTCGCCCGGCCTCGTCGAGGCGCCGAGGTTCAACGAGCCACGATTCACCGCGATCGAGCTCCGTCAATGCGCGCAGGCCCGACGCTGAAGGTTCGGCAGGCAATGGCCCCACTGAGAACGCAAGTGGATCGCCGCCCCGCGGACGCGCGATGTCACCGGGATGGAGCGAGCGCACCGCGTCCGCGAGCCCGTCGCGGAACCTTCGGGATCGGGCGACGCTGCCGAGCACGAGCACCTGCCTCGCTGCCCGCGGATCTCCGGCTGAGCATGCGAATGCAGATGCCACGATGTCCTCGATAACGCAATCGAGATCCGCCGTGGGCGTCACGAGAATCGAGCCGCGCGCGCGAAAGCGACCCTCGACCCGGAGATCCGGTCCGCTGCGCGAGAGTTCCCTCGCATCGTCTCGAGAACCCAGCACGACCGCTCGATCGATACCGGGGTGAGCGGCGAGATCGGCAATGGTGCGCCCGATGACAGTCACTTCGAGACGCACGACCCCCGGAGTGAGCCCTCCGGCCTCGCACTCCTCCACCAGCGCATGAGCGGACCGAGACAGTGAACCCGGTGCTGCCCAGATCACACCACTTCCCGCTGCGAGCGCAGCGAACACGGACTCGGCCTGTACCGAGAGCGGCGTCGCGGCGTCGGCGACCACGAGCACAAGCCGATCGGGAACGAACGTCGCCCCTCGCACCGCCGCGAGACCCTCGGCGAGCTGCGCGCAGTACCGGGCGGCATCGGCGATTCCATCGACCTCGGCGTCGAGCTGCGACACCGGAGCGCCGGACTCGAGGGCGAGATTTCGAATCAGGCGGTCTCTGGCCGCGAGCACCGCGAGCGCGGCCCGTCGCAGGCGCGTCGCGCGGGTACGATGCGACTGTACAGCCCAGACTTCAGCTCGATCCCGTGCTGTCTCCGCGGCGCTTCCCGGGTCCAAATCCGCCGGTGAGAGTGCGACGGTCGCGTTCCGCTCATCGACCTCACGCGCGTCCTCAGCCGCACGGGTCAGCAGTTCGCGCACCCAGTCGCGGTTGGCAGCGACGGTCGCATCGGTGCTTGGCTCATTCGCAAACCCGGATTCCGACACGACCGGAATCGCGCGCGGCGGTGCCACGGGTTCGAGCGTGAACTCTCCCTCGGAGCCGCGGGTGAGGCCGAGTACCGCGGCGGTGAGACCGCCGGTGTCAAAGCGCGTGGGCTCATCCGGCGCTCGATAGAAGAGCCCGCTATCGCGCTCGCTCGGATCCCACTCGCGGGCTCGGTGCTGCGTGCGGTGGGACGAGGGTGGCGGATCCGCCGCGCGTGCACATGCGATGCTGAAGGCGCGAGTCGCGTCCTCGAGGGTGGCGTCGGGTTGCTCCCCCGAGGCCACCAGCGCCTCCAGGCGCGAAATCGCTGATGCATGGTCAGCAGCTTCCGCAGCGATCGAGACGAGGAAATCGAGCGCGCCGCCGAACTCCTTCGGAGGCACCGCCGGTACCGAGACGCGCACCTCGCGCGCGGACTTCCGCAGGGCTTCCGCGAGACCGGGCGCGACACCGCTGCGGAGCTGCAGTGCGTAGAGTTCCGCCGAGCCGAGGGCCTCCGCACAGGCGACGACCCCCGCGAGTACGTGGACGTCTTCCGTCGCGATGACGGGTCGCAGCACCGCCGCGCGTGCCGGGTGCAACGCGAGTTCGGCGAGCCGGAGGAGCTGCGCCGTCACCTCGATCGGGTCTTCGAGCACCGGCACCGGCAGTCCCGACTCGATCGACGCGATACGCTCTGCGCCCGCAACACCCCCGACACCGATGACAACCTCGGCGGGAGCGCCGCCGTCAGCCACGCGCCGCTGGGCCCACCGGCTCAAGCGGCCGTAGAACTCGCGCGATTCGGGAAGCTCAGCGAGCAGACGCACCCCGACGCGGGCGCGATCGAACTCGGGATCCACGAGCGCGCGGATCGTCACGTCCGGAAGCATCCGCGCCCAACGCACGCTCCGGGCCTCGAGATGTACCGTCGTGGAGTGCTCCGCGGCGGCGCGCAGGACGGGTTCGAGGGCGGCAGCGGCGCGCGTGACGTCCGAGTCGAACGACCAGTCGCTGCCGCCCGGCGCGATTCGAGCGAGGTCGACGACGAGGTGCGTCACCTGGGGAAGCCGGGCAAGCGCGGCGAGACGTGCGACCTCGACCGCGGCCGCGCGGGAACCGTGCGGCTCATCGCCGAGCGGAACGAGTACCGGTTTCACGCCGAGCTCGGTGAATCGCCGGAGCGCCTCATTGAGGGCGGAGAGCCGACCGGCCGAGGCGATCCTGCGCCCCGCCGGGTCCGGGAACTTCGCCGCGAGCACCAGACCCGACACCCGGTCTCGCAGCCACTTTCGCGCCACGGGCATCACGGCCCAGGGCAGCCCGAGCGAGGCGGCACCGCCGGCGCGAACGGCAAGTCGGTCGCGCGAGGGCATCGATTCCGGGGCCTCGCGCGCCATCGCATGCAGCGCGATTGCCGACGCGAAAGCGTCATCGGTGCCGGCTACAAACTCGAGGAGCCGTCGGGTGAACTCGAAGCTTTCGGGATCACGCCGAAGGCCGTCGAGCAGGTGGCCGCTCCCCCGCGACTCAGCAGCGCCGCTGCCCTGTCGCACCGCTTCCAGCCACTGGGCGACGAGCTCCTCGGTGCGCCCCGACTCGGCGCTCCAGATCGACGTTGCCGTCTCGACCGCTTCACGTGCCATGCGCCCACTGTAAGGCGGTCACGTCCGAATTTCGGGAGCGCACGCCGGGTGCGCTCACCGTCTCGCGCAGCTTCAGCCCAGCGACCTCTGCCCGGCGGTCTCAGTCTCAGCCGCTACGCGAGGAGCGCGCGATCGTCGAGCTGCGCACCCTTGATCTTCGCGAACTCCTCGAGGAGACCGGGCACCGTGAGCTTCCGCTTCTGCTCGGCGGTCGCCTCGAAGACGATATTGCCGTCGTGCATCATAATGAGCCGGTTGCCGAGCTTCAGCGCCTGCTCCATGTTGTGCGTCACCATCAGCGTGGTGAGGTTGCCCTGGGACACGATGCGTCCCGTGAGCTCCGTGACGAGCGCCGCACGCTGCGGATCGAGCGCGGCCGTGTGCTCATCGAGCAGGAGGATGCTCGGATGAGTGAAGCCGGCCATCAGCAGGGAGAGCGCCTGGCGCTGGCCGCCCGAGAGCAGCCCGACCTTCGCGGTCAAACGCGATTCGAGGCCCAGCTCGAGCGACCGCAGCTCCTCGCGGAAGCGCTCGCGCAGTGACTTACTCAGCGCGAGCCCGAGGCCACGGCCCTGCCCGCGGCGCACGGCGAGCGCGAGATTCTGTTCGATCGTGAGGTCTGGCGCCGTACCCGCCATCGGATCCTGGAACACGCGCCCGATGTACTTGGCTCGCTGATATTCCTTGAGCTTGTTGACGCGGCGGCCATCGATCTCGATGCTGCCGGAGTCGACGGTGTAGCGGCCCGAGATCGCATTGAGCAGCGTTGACTTGCCCGCCCCGTTCGAGCCGATCACGGTGACGAAGTCGCCCTCTTCGAGGCGCAGGCTGAGGCCCGAGAGCGCTCGCCGCTCATTCACGGTGCCGGCGAAGAATGTCTTCTCGATGCGGTCGATGTTGAGCATGCGACTACTTCCCAGCGGTGGTGTCGGGCTTGGACGCGGGGGCGCCGGCGCTGGCCGGCACGGGGGCGGACGGGGCGGGATCCGCCATCGCGGGAGCGCCCGGATTCTCGAGCGCGATACTGCCGTTCTTGCGTCGCAGCGCCGGAATCCGCCGCAGGAAGCCCCATCGCGGCAGGAGCAGCGCGATGATCACGAGCACCGCGGTGATGAGCTTCATGTCGTTCGGGTCGAGGCCCGCGCGCAGTGCGAAGAAAATGATGAGGCGGTAGATGACCGCCCCGAGCACGACCGCGAGACTCGCGAGCCAGATGAAGCGCTGCCCGAAGATGGCCTGTCCCAGAATGACCGAGGCGAGGCCGACGAGGATCAGGCCGACGCCCATGCTGATGTCGGCGAATCCCTGGTACTGCGCGACCAGCGCCCCGCAGAGGCCCACGAGGCCGTTGGAGAGTGCGAGCGTGAGGATCTTCGTGCGGTCGGTGCTGACGCCGAAGCTGCGGATCATCGGCCCGTTATCGCCCGTCGCCTGAATGGCGAGGCCGAGGTTCGTCGAGAGGAACCAGTCGACGATGAACTTCAGCACGAGCACCGCGACGAGGATGACCGCGACGCCGCCCCACGTGCCGAGCAGATCCGCGTCGCGGAGCGGCGTGAACGCGGTTTCCGCGCGGAGCAGCGGGAGGTTCGCCGCGACCGCGGTCCCCTCCTTCGCCGTTCCCATGATCCTCAGGTTGATCGACCACAGCGCGATCATCGTGAGGATTCCGGAGAGCAGGCCGTCGATGCGGCCCTTCGTGTGCAGCAGCCCTGTGATGAAGCCGGCGACGAGCCCCGCCCCCGCGCCCGCGAGGGTGGCGAGGACGGGACTGTGACCGTTCGTGATCAGCGCTGCGGCAACGGCGGCGCCGCTCGTGAAGCTCCCATCAACCGTCAGGTCCGGGAAGTTGAGCACCCGGAAGGTGAGGTAGACGCCGAGTGCCATCACCCCGTAGATGAGGCCGAGTTCGAGCGCGCCGATCATTGCGTGATCCTTCGATTCGTGTACAGGTGTTCGGGGAGGCCCGAACTACTCGACGGTCTCCGCCTGGTCGAGGATCTCCTGCGGAATCTCGACGCCCATGCGCTCTGCCGCGCCCGGGTTCACGACGTAGGTGAAGCTCTTCGAGACCTCGACGGGCATCTCGGCCGGATCGGCATCGTCCTCGAGAATCTTGATCGCGAGCTCGCCTGTCTGGTGGCCCAGCTCCGTGTAGTCGATCCCGAGCGTCGCGACCGCGCCGCCCTCGACGGTTCCCGCCTCGGCGGCGATCACGGGGATCTGCTTCTCTTCGGCCACCTGCACCAGCGATGCAATGCCCGAAACGACCAGGTTGTCGGTGGGCACGTAGATCGCGTCGACGTCGCCGAGGGCCTCGGTCGCCTGCGCGATGTCGTTCGCCGTCGTGACGGTCTTGGTGACGATCTCGAGGTCGAGATCCTTCGCGGCGTCCTCGGCTGCCTTGACCTGCACCTCCGAGTTCACCTCGCCCGAGGCGTACACGATGCCGACCTTCGACGCGTCCGGCACGATCTCCTGCAGCATCTTCAGCTGCTCGTTGAGCGGTGCGAGGTCGCTCGTGCCCGTGACGTTACCGCCGGGGGCCTCATTGGAATCGACCAGTTCAGCAGAGACCGCGTCAGTGACGGCGGTGAAGAGGATCGGCTTGTCGGTGATCGCCTGCGCCGCTGCCTGCGCTGCCGGCGTGGCGACCGCGAGGATCAGATCGTTGTCGGAGGTCGCGAAGCTCTGCGCGATGGTGACCGCGGTCGCCTGCTCGGCGTTCGCGTTCTGCTCATCGAACTCGACCGTTTCACCCTCGACGTATCCCGCGTCGATGAAGGCCTGCTTGAACCCCTCCGTCGCGGAGTCGAGCGCGGGGTGCTGCACGAACTGGCTGATGCCGATCTTGACGCTCTGGGGCGCATCGGCGTCTCCGCCGCTCCCCGCGTCGTCGGAGGAGCAGGCGCTCAGCGTGAGCGCGGCCACAGCGGTGAGGCCGGCAACGGTGAGCGCACGGCGGCGGAACGAGGTCTGTCGCATGAGTATCGAATCCTTCGGATGGAACGTCGCCGCATCAGCGCGCCGGCGGACTGAGAACATCGGCAGAAAATTGCCGATTCAATCATCGTAGACGGTCGCGCGCACGCCGCACGCGCCGGTCACAGTATTTGTGATCGACACGTTGCGCGGATCCTGCCCGCGGCCGCAGCCCTTCGCGGCTCTACGCGGCCCCGCCGTATTCTCCCGTTGCGACGATGATCGCGCGAGCGAGCACGGCCTCTCGCATGGTGAAGCCCATCGCGGCCGGCGTCATGCCCGGGTCGAGATCGAGTCGCTCCTCGCTGAGCGCGTGCACCACGAACCAGTAGTGATGGACGCCCGTGCCCTCGGGCGGCGCTGCGCCGGTGAACGCGGGTTCGCGCATCTCGTTCGGGATCGTGAGCGCGCCCTCGGGCAGCAGCTCGCTTCCCGGCGCGCCCGCGAGGGAGCCCGCGCCCGCGGCGATCTCGGTCACGCTCGCCGGAATGTTCGCGACGGCCCAGTGCCAAAAGCCGGATCCTGTCGGGGCATCCGGGTCGAAGCACGTGATCGCGAAGCTCTTCGTGCCCTCAGGGAAGCCCGACCACCGCAGATGCGGCGAGCGGTTGGAGCCGCCGGCCGCGTCTGCGTAGACCTCCGCGGGCAGCGGTTCGCCGTCTTGAATGTCGTCGCTCGCGAGCGTGAAGCTCGGCACCTGGCGCATCCCCGCGTACGGATTGATCGCCCCTCGACCCTGCTGTTCCTGCGTCATCGCGCCCCCTCGTTCGCTCTGCATTGCTGGTCACAGCCTATTGCTCCGCGGGCCGCCGAGACCAGGGTTTGCGGCACGAGAGCGCGGATCCCGCTCGTTATACTGGGTGCTCAGCACCGGCGCATCTCGCGCCCGAAGAATCGGAGCGGCCATGGCAGCGACCACTGGGTCAGATCGAGCACGCGCGACGCTCGCCTACCTGCGTCGCAAGATCACCACCGGCGAGTGGCCGGTCGGCGGTCGCATCCCGATCGAGCCGGAGCTCGCGGAGCAGACCGGAGTGGGTCGCTCGACGGTTCGCGAGGCCGTGCGCTCGCTCGCGAGCATCGGCATGCTCGAGACGCTGCCCGGACGCGGCACCTTCGTGCGCTCGGCCGCCCCGACGAGCACGCTGCTCAACGAGTTCCTCAGCGACTTCACGCTGGAGGAGATCCTGAGCTACCGCCGCGCGCTTGAGGTCGAGGCGGCGCAGCAGGCCGCATTGCACCGCACCGAGGAAGACGTCGCCGCGCTCGAACGCGCCGCGGTCGAGGAGGTCGGGTGCACGCGCTGCCCCGTGCTCGGCTTCGCGGGCGACGCCGATACGGCCTTCGACAGCCGATTCCACCGCCTCGTGTTCGACGCGGCGAAGAACCGCCTCCTCGCGGCGCTCTACGCGGGCATCAACGATCGGCTGCGCACGCCCGAGCACCGCGGTCGTCTTGCGAACGTGGCAACTGGCGCCGAGATGGAGCGCGACCACGCGCGGGTGCTCGACGCGATCCGCCGTCAAGATTTCATCGACGCCGTTCACGCGATGGTCAACCACGTCGACCACGACGTCGTCATCGTGAACGACCAGCACGAGGTGATTCCTCCCCTCGCTCGCACCCCTGAGCAGCAGCATCGCATCGACGAGGCGCAACGCGCGCAGGACTTCTCGCAGGCGCGGGTCGAGGACCAGGCGCGGGTCTGAGCGGCGCCTGGCGTGGTGGCACCGAGCGCTGATGGGATGCGACCTCCCGAGGTTCGCACGGAGCGCGGGAGCGTGCGCGGCGCGTGGGAAGCGGTAGGTGGCTGGCGGGGTAGCGGCGCTGGTGCTGGTGCTGGTCCCGACGCTGGCGCTGGTGTCGCTGCGGGCGCGGTCGCGGTCTTCCGCGGGATCCCGTACGCCGCTCCCCCGGTCGGTGCGCGCCGCTTCGCTGCTCCCAGCGCACCCCGCGCTTGGGATGGCGTGCGCGAGACTGTGGAGTTCGGCCCCACGCCGCAGCGCGGCGAGCGCGGCATCACACTGATCCCCGAGCACTCGATTCCGGGCGACGACACGCTGAGCGTCAATGTCTGGACGCCCGATCCCTCGCCCGCAGCGCGGCTTCCGGTCGTCGTGTGGATCCACGGCGGCGGATACATCTCCGGCTCGCCCGCGAGCCCCTGGTACGACGGCTGCACGTTCGCGCGCGACGGGGTCGTGTTCGTCTCACTGTCATACCGGCTCGGCTTCACCGGCTTCGGTTGGATCGAGGGCACCACTGCGAACCGCGGCGTGCTCGACTGGGTGGCGGCGCTCGAGTGGGTGCAGCGCAACATCGCTGCGTTCGGTGGCGATGCGGATCGCGTGACCATTGCCGGCCAATCCGCCGGGGGCGGCGCAGTGCTCACCCTGCTCGGCGTGCCGGCTGCGCGGGGCCTCTTCTGCGGCGGTTACGCGATGTCGGCGGCGATTGCGGATCCATCCGTCGCCGCTGCCGCCGAGCGCACGCGGGCTCTCGCGCGGGTCGCCCGCGTCATCGGCGATGTCGACGGACTGTCGACGATCCCCGAGGCGCGACTCCTCGAACTCGAGCGGCGGATCACGGCCCCCGCAGCACCGCACCTCCTCCGCGACCTGCACGGCATGCTCCGCAGCGGGCTCATGATCGGCCCCATCGCCGACGGGGACGTGGTGCCGGGCGACACACTCGCGTCGGTCGCTCACGGACCGAACGCCGGCGTCCCCCTCGTGCTCGGGAGCGCCGACGACGAGCTGGTCGGCATGTTCCCGCCGAGGCCGCTGCTCGATCACCTGCCGCGTCGCGGGGTCCTGCGCGCGCTCGGGGCGGACGGCGCGGCGGCGGATCGCTGGCTCGCGGATCCCGAAGCGATCGCCACCGAGAGCAGCGTCGTGCTCGTCGGTCGGTACGCCACCGACGCGGTGTTCCGTAGCTGGGTGCCCCGGGTTGCGGGGGCTCGCTCGGCGTCGCCTGCCTCGGGCGCGACCTGGAGTTATCGCTTTGCGTGGCACGCCCCCGAGTCGGAGTTGGGCGCACCGCACCACGCGGGCCACTGCGTCGATGTGCCGTTCGTGTTCGACCGGCTCGACGCGGCGGGGGTGGAGCGCGTCGCGGGTGCCCGCCCGCCGCAGGCGCTCGCGGACGCCGTGCACGGGACGCTCGTCGCGTTCGCGGAGTCAGGCGACCCTGGCTGGGCGGCCGACGATGGCGGAACCGGGCCGAGCCGCATTTTCGACGCTCCGGTGCGCGATGAGCTCGACGCCTACGCGTCGGCCCGCAAGTTGCTCTCGGTGTAGCTTCGCAGCGCGTCGCGCACGAACACTGCGCCCCTCGTGCCGCCGTAGTTCGCCGCGAAGCGCTCGTCGGCGACGTACATGTCGCCGAGGCCGCACACGTATGCGGCGAGCTCCTCATCCGTGGCGCCCGGACGCGCGGCGGGCGTGCCCGGGATGCTGCGCAGCCAGTCCACGTGGCGGTCGGCCAGCTCCTGCGCCTCGGGCGAGGCGGGGTCGGTGCCGCGTTCCGCGGCGGCGATCCAGTCGGCACCGAGCCGCGCGCTCCGCTCCTGCCAACCGGCGCGCTCCGCTTCGCTCATGCGGCGCCACCAGCGATCGCCCGACGCGTAGGCCTCCGAACCCCAGCGGCGCTCCACCTCCTCACGGTGGACGGTGTGGTCGAATCCTTCGAACATGTTCTCGGTCATGAGGTCTCCTTCGTGGTCGGGGTTTGTCGTCCGCGTGAGCGCATCGATGGTGCGCTGCACAGCGCCGATCTGGGTGGTGATGCGAGCGCGTTCGCGGCGCAGGATGTCGAGGTGAGACTGCAGGATTTCGGCCTCGGTGGTCGACGCCACGCGATCCGCCGCCCCTCGTGCGTTCTGCCGTGGCGACGCCGGAGTGACGTGCGCCGGTTGCTCCGCTTGTTCGTCTTGTGCCGCGATCACGCGGGCGATCGCGTCGAGCCCGAGGCCGAGCTCCCGGAGCAGCAGCACGCGCTGGAGGCGGACGAGCGCCCGGTCGTCGTAGTAGCGATAGCCGTTCGACCCGATGCGCGTGGGCGGCACGAGCCCGATCTCGTCGTAGTGCCGGAGCGTGCGCGAGGTGGTGCCCGACGCTCGCGCGACCTCCTGGACGCTGCGGAGTTTCGGTGCGGCCGGCGCGGCCCGTTTGGATGTCGCGGCCGGCGTGCCCGGCGTGGTCGGCGTGATCGGAGAGCCCGACGAGTTCGGTGTTCTGCGCGCGCCCGATCCGCTCGCTGCGCCAGCGCTCTTTCCCATCGCTTCCGTCCTCTCCTGGCTCATCGCTGTTGTGCTCGACGCGTTCTCCGTGCCTGCAGTCCCAAGGTAAAGGTTGACGCCGCGTGAAGGTCAAGCGGGTGTTCCCAACCGTCCGCAATCGGACCACGATCGGCCCGCCTGACGCTCTCGTCCCGCCTACTCTCTCTGCCATGAGACGCGAGTGGCCGGTTCGCGTCGAACGAAGCGGCCGTTCGCGTCTCTTCGGTGAGGATGCCCGGGGCTCGGGGGCAGGAGGGAGGGGGCCGGGGCGCGGACGGGGCCGAGGCGCGGGCCGAGCCGCGCACGCAGGGCCGCACGCAGCGGCGCGCGTACGATGAATGGGTGAGTGAGCCGAAGATACTGCTGTATTACGTGTTCGCCCCCGTCGCCGATCCCGAGGCCGTGCGCCTCTGGCAGCGGGAACTTTGCGAATCGCTGGGACTCCGGGGCCGCATCATCGTTTCGCCCCATGGCATCAATGGCACCGTCGGTGGCGAGCTCGACGCCTGCAAGCAATACCTCCGGCGCACGCGCGAGTACGGCCCGTTCGGGGGCCTCGAGGCGAAGTGGAGCGAGGGAACGGCCCTGGTCGACGGGCCCGCTGAGCCGCTGCACGGCGTGGATCGCGCGCCGCGTTGGAAGCGGATCACCGACTTCCCCCGACTCAGCGTGAAGGTTCGCGACGAGCTCGTGGCCTTCGGTATCCCCGAGGAGACCCGCGTCGATGCCGATGGCGTCGTGGGTGGCGGGCGGCACCTGTCGCCGCAGGAGGTCAACGAGCTCGTTGCGGAGCGCGGTGATGACGTCGTGTTTTTCGACGGGCGAAACGCGTGGGAGGCGGAGATCGGGCGCTTCCGCGGCGCTGTCGTGCCGGAGACTCGAACGACTCACGACTTCATCGAGCAGATCGACTCGGGCGCCTTTGACGAGCTGAAGGGCCGGCCCGTCGTGACCTACTGCACGGGAGGGATCCGCTGCGAGATCCTCTCGGCGGCCATGCGGGATCGCGGCTTCGGCGAGGTGTATCAGGTCGACGGCGGCATCATGAAGTACGGCGAGGCCTTCGGCAACGACGGACTGTGGGAGGGATCGCTCGCCGTCTTCGACGGGCGCGAGTCGATCGACTTCGCCCCGGGCGCCGAGGTGATCGGCCGGTGCCGCATGTGCGAGGCGCCGTCGCGCAGCATCGTCAACTGCGCCGACCCCGCATGCAAGAGCCGCTTCGTCGTGTGCGCCGAGCACGCTGGCGCCCGCTGCGCGGCCCACGCGTAGCGAGCGCTCCGCGCCCACTCCTCCCCACCCTGCGGCCGGGGTAACTTTCGACGCGTGTTTCGGCCGCGCAGTAAGCGACACGCGTCGAAAGTTACCTCGATCCCACGACCCGGCGGGGTCGATGCGGTGCCGCCGTGCCAGGCGCGCGACGGCGCCGCAAGGGGGCGTTCGCTCGCAGGCGCGTGCCCTACGCTGACCGCATGCCGAAACTGTCCCGCCGCGAGCGCCTCGCCGCCCGCATCGTGCAGCCCCGCAAGCAGAAGGCTGGCGAGCCCCGCCCCGTTGTCGAACGTTCGCTCGATCGACTCCTCGCCGTGCAGCGTCCTCCGGTGCTCGCGCACCTGCGGCGCATCCGGAAGAAGTACCCGACCGCGACGCCCGATCAAATCGTGCACGTGCTCGAGGTGCGCTACCTCGCCACCGTGACGGCCGGCGGCGCGGGCGTCGGGGCCGCCGCCGTGATTCCCGCTGTCGGCACTGGCATCGCGCTCGGGCTGGCGAGCGCGGAGACGGTCGGATTCGTCGAGGCGACGGCACTCTTCGCGCACTCGGTCGCCGAGGTGCACGGCATCGCGAGCACGGATCCGGAGCGCACTCGCGCCCTCGTGCTCGCGCTCATGCTCGGCCGGGAGGGCGCCGACCTCGTGCGACAGGTCACGCTGCAGGCGGTCGGCGGGGGCGGCACGCGCCGGGACTACTGGGGAAAAATGGTCACCTCGGCGCTTCCCCGCTACGCCGTCGGGCCCCTACTCGACCGTCTCAAGAAGACGTTCATGCATCGGCTGGCGGGCATCGGAGGTGCGTCCGTCGTGGGTAAGGTGCTTCCGTTCGGGATCGGGGCCATGGTCGGTGGCACCGGAAACCACCTCCTGGCCCGCCGCGTCATCCGCGCCGCGCAGGAGGCGTTCGGCCCCGCGCCGTCCGTGCTCCCGACCGCGCTCGAGCCGGTGATCGATGGGGGACTCGCTCCGCAGCAGTACACATCGCAGCGGTACGCACCGTCGCAGTATGAGCTCCCGCAGTACGCACCGCCGCAGTACGCACCGCCGCAGTATGCACCGCCGCAGTACGCACCGCCGCGCTACGCGTCGCCGACCGCCGGTGACCCCTCGGAGCGCGAAGGCGGCTCAGCGGCCTGATCGGCCACTAGTGGCTCTGCCGCCGGAAACGGCTCAGCGGAAGCAGCGGGTGGCGATCCGCGGGAGGGTCGCCACCCGACTCGCACCTACCAGATCGAAACGCGCTCGGCCGGGTCGAGCCACAGCTTGTCACCGGGCTTCGTATCGAACGCCGCATGGAACGGGGCAAGGTTGCGCACGATCTGATTGCAGCGGAACTCGTTCGGCGAGTGCGGATCGATCGTCAGCAGTCGCACGATTTCTTCCGGACGCGACTTCTGCTGCCAGGCCTGCGCCCAGGAGAGGAAGAAGCGCTGCGCCCCGGTGAGGCCGTCGATCACGGGCGGCTCTTCGCCGCCGAGCGAGTGCAGATACGCCTTCCAAGCGATCTCGAGGCCCGAAAGATCGCCGATGTTCTCGCCGATCGTCAGCTCGCCGTTCACCGTTTTGCCGTCAGCGCCCTCGGGAGAGAGCTCGTTGTACTGGCCGATCAGCGCACCGGTGAGGCGCTCGAACGCCTCGCGATCCTCTTCCGTCCACCAGTCGGTGAGCCGGCCGTCGCCGTCGTAGCGCGAGCCCTGGTCGTCGAACCCGTGCCCGATCTCGTGACCGATGACCGCGCCGATCGCGCCGAAGTTCGCGGCCGCGTCCCAAGTCACATCGAAGAACGGCGGCTGCAGAATGGCTGCGGGAAAAACGATCTCGTTGAAGCCGGGGTTGTAGTAGGCGTTGACCGTCTGCGGAGTCATGAACCACTCGTCGCGGTCGATCGGCCGGCCGAGCTTGCCCACCTCGCGCTCGAACTCGAACTCGGCAACGCGGCGCGAGTTGCCGAGCAGGTCGCCGGAATCCACCTGGAGCGCCGAGTAGTCGCGCCACTTCACGGGGTACCCGATCTTCGGGGTGAAGCGCTCGAGCTTGTCGAGGGCCCGCTTGCGAGTCTCCGGGCTCATCCACTCGAGCTGCTCGATCGAGTCACGGTACGCCTCGATGAGGTGGCCCACGAGCTCGTCCATCTCCGACTTCGCGCTCTCGTCGAAATGCCGCTCGACGTAGAGGCGGCCCACGGCCTCACCCATCGAGCCTTCGACGAAGGAGACGCCGCGCCGCCAGCGCTCGCGCTGCTCGGGTGCGCCGGTGAGTGCGGTGCCGTAGAAATCGAAGTTCGCTCGCGACATCTCCTGCGAGAGGAGCGCAGCCGAGGAGCGCACGATATTCCAGACGAGCCACGCCTTCCAAGCTTCGAGCTCGTCGTCGACGAGCAATTCCGCCATGCCCTCGAGCGCGTCGGGCTGCGCGGCAACGACCTCGGCGAAGGCGGACTCGGGTGCGCCGAGCGCATCGAGATACGCCGACCAGTCGAACTGGGGCGTGAGCTGCTGCAGCTCGGCGAGCGAGCGCAGGTTGTACATCTTCTGAATGTCGCGGCTCACCACGTTGTCCCAGTGGCACGCGGCCATGCGGCGCTCAAGTTCGTAGGTGAGTTCGGCGAGTCGATCCGCCGCCTCGACACCAGCGAGCGTCAGCATGCGCGAGATGTGCGCGCGGTACTGCTCTCGGATCTGCGCGAACTGCTCCTCGCGGTAGTACGACTCATCGGGGAGCCCGAGCCCGCCCTGCATCACGAACGCGATGTACCGCTCGGGGTTGCCCGGGTCGTTGTCGATGTACATGCCGTACAGCCCGGCGAGCCCCTGGCGTTCGAGGCTCGCGATTTCATTGAGCAGCTCGCCGATCGAAGAGATCGATCGCGCCCGTTCGAGATCGCCGGCGATCGGCTCGGCACCCAGCCGATCGACGCGCTCAACGTCCATGAAGCTCGCGTACAGCGCTGCGACCTTATCTGCTTCGGTTTCAGCGCCGGAGCCGGCCGCGGGTGCTTCGGTGCCCGTGATGATGTCGCGCACCGCCTCCTCCGCATTTTCCGCGAGGACCGCGAACGAGCCGTAGCGCGCCTTATCGGAGGGGATTTCGGTGCGATCGATCCACTTCCCGTTGACGTGGCGATACAGGTCGTCTTGCGGCCGCACCGCAGGATCGAGTTCGGCGAGATCGATTCCGGAGACTGCTGCGTTGCTCATACGTTCAACCCTACTGGGGGCCTCCGACACTGACGCGGGAGGGTGCCAGTCGATGTCGTCGGTCAATGTCGGAGCCACCGGATAGCGTTGACGCATGCCCCTCACCGCAGCCCGCGCAGAGCGACGCGCCATCGACCGGAGCATCGCGAACCTCGCGATTCCGGCGCTGGGCGCGCTCATTGCCGAGCCGCTCTTCCTCATCGTCGACTCCGCCCTCATCGGTCATCTCGGCGCGGAGCCATTGGCGGGCCTCGCGATTGCCGGCTCGATCCTGCAGACCGCCGTGGGACTCATGGTGTTCCTCGCGTACGCGACGACCCCGCTCGTCGCGCGGCGGCGCGGCGCGGGCGACCTTCGCGGCGCCGTGCAGGCCGGCGTTGATGGGTTATGGCTCGCGCTCGGCATCGGCGTCGCGGTCGGCGGCGCGATGTGGGCCGCGAGTCGCCCGCTGGTCGAGGCATTCGGCGCCGGGTCGGGCGCGTCCGCTCAGGCGACGACGTACCTCACCATCTCGTGCCTCGGCATTCCCGCGATGCTCGTCGTCTACGCGGCGAGCGGGCTGCTGCGCGGATTGCAAGACACGAAGACCCCGCTCGTGGTGGCGACAATCGGTTTCGCACTGAACGCAGTGCTCAACGCCTGGTTCATCTACGGCCTGGGGCTCGGAATCGCGGGAAGCGCTTGGGGCACCGTTCTGGCGCAGTGGGCGATGGTGGGGGCCTACCTCGTCGTGGTGGCGCGTCACGCGCGGCGGGCTGGCGTGGGGCCACTCCCCCACCACGGTGGCCTCGCGAGCGTCGGGCGCAGCGGAGGCTGGCTCTTTGTTCGCACGCTCGGACTGCGCGCGGCTTTTCTTGCGACCGTTCTTGCCGCCGCATCGCACGGCACCACTGTTACTGCCGGCTACCAGGTCGTGTTCACAATTTTTACGACCGCGGCATTCGCTCTCGACGCGCTCGCCATCGCCGCACAAGCGCTGATCGGTGATGCGCTCGGTTCGCGAGATGCAGCGCGCGCGAAGGCCGTGGTGCGGCGCACGATGCTGTGGGGCGTCGGGAGCGGGGTTGTGGTCGGCGCCGCGCTGATCCTCGCGAGCCCGCTCGTCGGCCGTGCCTTCACGTCCGACGGCGATGTGCTCGCGCTGCTCCCCGCCGCGCTCGTCGTGCTCGGCGCTTCGTTACCGCTCGGGGGCTTCGTCTTCGTGCTTGATGGGGTGCTGATGGGGGCGGGTGATGCTCGCTATCTGGCGTGGACCAGCCTCGCGGGCGTCGCCGTCTACCTTCCGCTGCTCTGGGCGGCCACTGCGCTCGTCGCTCCGGGTGCATCGAGCCTCGTAGCGCTAACGGCCAGCTTCTCGTTCATCTACATGGCCGCGCGGGCGGTCGCGCTCGGGCTCCGCGCGCGAGGCGACCGCTGGGTGAGATTGGGGGTCTGAGACGGCAGACACGCAATCGAGTGCGGGCGCGCAGGCGACGACGCAGCGTGGCCCGTGAAGCGCGCGGTTCGCGACCTGAGTGGCGCGGCGCGCGAAGCGCAGTTTCGCGGCGCATAGCGCTCCGATCTGACGCTTGCTACGCTGAAACTTTCGGTCCCATGAACCCGGTCAGGAGCACTGTGCCCCGCTCGATCGCCCCGCGATTCGCCGTCCGCTGGACCCGAGGGGTGCTGGTTATTTTCGCACTACTCGGTGTCGGATTCGGCAGTTGGCTCGGCAGGCTCCCCGGCCTGCGTGATCACCTCGGTGCCTCGACCCTGCAGATGAGCTGGCTCGGTCTCGCGCTCGCGCTCGGTTCGCTCACCGGTCTGGTTTTCGCAGGGCGCACGGTGTCGTGGCTCGGGCCTCGCCGAACCCTCACGATCGGCATCACTGGTCAGGCGATCGCGCTCCCCGCGGCCATGATCCTGCTCTGGTTCGGCCTGACGGTGCCGGGGGTCATCTGCCTCGTGCTCTACGGCCTCAACTTCGGCACCTCGGACGTCGCGATGAACGTCAGCGGAGCATCGGCCGAGCGCGCCCTCGGCAAGCCGCGCATGCCCCAACTGCATGGCGCATACAGCCTCGGGTCCGTCAGCGCTATGGGGCTCTCGGCCCTCGCTGAGTCCGCCGGGATCATCGTGCCCGTCCACGTCGGAGTCACCTACGCGGTGATTCTTGTCGTCGCGCTCTTCGCACTGCGCGCGTTGCCCGTAGGCAACACCGGCGGCGATGGCGCTCTCGAGGGCGAGGCCGCGCCGAGTGCGCACACGGGCCCGACCACTCACACGGGCCCGGTCCCAGTAGTGGCGCAGGCCGACACCTCGCACGCACCTTCCCTGCGGACCTACTCCCCCTGGCGGCACCCGCGCATCCTGGTCATCGGCCTGATTGCGATGTCCATGTCGCTGGCCGAGGGCGCAGCGAGCGATTGGTTGCCCCTCGCCCTCATCGACGGCCGCGGCTTTACGAACGAGACAGGAGCGCTCGTGCTCGGCGCATTCTTCGTCTCGATGACGGTGACGCGTCTGTCAGGCTCGATGATCCTCGCAAGGTTCGGCCGCGTGCTCGTGCTTCGAGCCGGCGCGGTACTCGTGATCCTCGGGCTCGTGTCCGTGATCGCCATCCCGTTCTCGTGGGCGGCAGCGGTCGGGGCGATCCTCTGGGGCGTAGGGTGCGCCTTCGGATTCCCGATCGGCATCTCCGCCGCCGCTGACAACCCCGAGACGGCGACCCGCGATGTCGCGGCCGTGTCTGCGATCGCGTACACCGCATTTCTGCTCGGGCCGATGAGCTTCGGCTTTCTCGGGGAGCACATCGGGCTGCTGCAAGCCTTCTGGTCGCTGGCGGTCTTCGCCGCAATCGTCGGGCTGACGGCGCGGGTGGCGCGCGAGCCGGAGGCAGCGCCCGCGATGAGCCGGTAAACTCCTGCGGGTGCGAATCGTTGTTGCAGACTGCTCCGTTGACTACGCGGGACGCTTGTCGGCGCACCTGCCGCGCGCCAAGCGGGTGCTCATGCTCAAGAACGACGGCAGCATCCTCGTCCACTCCGACGGCGGCTCCTACAAGCCGCTGAACTGGATGAGCCCGCCCTGCTCCCACGCCACGCTCGAGCTCGACGAGGAGCAGACGAACGCCGGCATCGTCGAAGCGTGGCAGGTGACTCACAAGAAGACCGCCGACAAGCTCGTCGTCTCGATCTTCGAATTTTTCCATGACTCCTCGCACGACCTCGGTGTTGACCCGGGGCTCATCAAGGACGGCGTCGAGGCTCACCTGCAGGAGCTCCTCGCGGAGCAGATCGAACTCGCGGGCGAGGGGCACACCCTCGTGCGACGCGAATACATGACCGCGATCGGCCCGGTCGACATCCTGGCAAAGGACGCGAGTGGCGGATCCGTCGCCATCGAAATCAAGCGCCGCGGAGGCATCGACGGCGTCGAGCAGCTCACGCGATACCTCGAACTCATGAACCGCGACCCCAAGCTCGCGCCGGTGACGGGCATCTTCGCGGCACAGGAGATCAAGCCGCAGGCGCGCACCCTGGCAGAGGATCGGGGGATCCGCTGCCTGCTGCTCGACTACGACGCGATGCGCGGCATGGAAGACCACAACACGCTCTTCTAAACGGGCGAAGCGCGATAAACGCGGATTCCGCGGAGCGCAAGCGGGTGTCGGCGCGCGGCCGATCCGCCTATCGTGGCTGCATGTGGAAAATACTCGGTATCTTGCTCGGGATCTGGCTCGTGCTGTCGATCATCGGGTTCGTGGTGAAGGCGCTGCTGTGGCTGGGGATCGTCGCCGCGATCCTCTTCTGCGCGACCCTGCTGTTCGGCCTGCTCTTCCAGCGCACACCGAAGGCCTGACCGGGCGCTGGGCGCCCTCGCCCCGGAAACGAGAAGCGCCCCTCCGAAAAATCTGCGGAGGGGCGCGGCGCCGCTGCGGTGACGGTATATGGGGTACACGCTGACCCGGAGCGACCCGCTCAGTCTGCCCCGTGCACTCGCTGCCGGATAGGCGGTTGACCTCTCCCGCCTCGATCAACTATGTGCGAGCCCGCAACCGAGGCCGCGAGAATGAGGATCTTTGCGGTGCCCGAGCGTCTTTGGGGCAGAAAGACGCTCGGGCACAGCAAAGACGCTCGGGTAGGGGTAGGGCGGCGGATCGGCCAGCGCGCGCGAGTCCACGCGCGCCGAGGGCGGCGGATCGGCCGAACGCGCAGGACGCCGCGCGTGCCGCGGGGTGACGCCGACCTACGCGCGGCGGTACTGCGCCGAGATGGGGCAGTCGAAGGGGTCGCGCGCGGCGAGGCCGACGCGGTTGAGGTACTCGATCACGATGCCGTAGGAGCGGATCAGCGAGGTCTCCGTGTAGGGCACGCCCAGGTTGTCGCAGTGCTCGCGCACGATGACCCGAGCCTTTGAGAGGAACGGCCGCGACATGCTCGGGAAGAGGTGGTGCTCGACCTGGTAGTTGAGTCCGCCCATGAGCAACGTCGCCCACCAGCCGCCGCGGATGTTGCGCGAGGTGCGTACCTGCTTGCTGAAGAAGTCCAGCTTGGCGTCGTGCGCGATCACGGGCATGCCCTTGTGGTTCGGCGCGAACGAGGCCCCCATGTAGACGCCGAACACGGCGAGCTGCACACCGAGGAACGCGAACGCCATGCCTACGGGCAGCAGGAGAAACACGGGCACGAGCAGCGCGGCGAACCGCCCGAAGATGATCGCGAGCTCGGTCCAGCGACCCTTGACGGGCTCACGACCGAACAGGTGACGGAAGCTGTGGAAGTGCAGG
This sequence comes from Leucobacter sp. USHLN153, assembly GCF_037145615.1. NCBI lineage: Bacteria > Bacillati > Actinomycetota > Actinomycetes > Micrococcales > Microbacteriaceae > Leucobacter > Leucobacter sp. USHLN153. The sequence goes on along the minus strand of NZ_JBBCXE010000003.1, from coordinate 442,370 downwards.
TTCAGCCCCTCGAGCATCAGCAGCGGAAAGAAGAACCAGCCCTGTCGGCGCGTGATCGCGCGTCGCAGGCCCCGCGCCTCGACGGCGTCCTCCTCGATGAATGAGATGGTGTCGACCTCGATGTCGGGATCCTTCCCGACGCGGTTCGGGTTCGAGTGGTGCCGCGAGTGCTTCGAGTCCCACCAGGAGTAGCTCATACCGATCGACCCCGCGAGCACGCGAGCGAGCCGATCATTCGCGGGCCCGAGCGAGAGGATCTGACGGTGCGCCGCCTCATGAGCGAGGAAGGCGGTCTGCGTGAAGATGATCCCGAGCGCAGCTGCAATGAGCAGCTGAAACCAGCTGTCCCCCAGCAGCACGAAACCGGTGATGGCGCCTCCCAGCGCCAGCGCGATCGCGACACCGACGGTCGCGTAGAAGCCGTGCGCGCGCCGCAGCAGCCCGGATTCCCGAACAACCTCGGACACGCGGGAGTAAGCCTTCGCGACGGGCGGGAAATCCTCGGCCCGGGCCCGCGTCGGGCGAAGCGGACCGAGCCCGCTGAGTTCCAGAGTAGGAGTCACCGACATGAGCGGCACCTGCTTCCGTTGCGGACGCCCCCTCGGGGTCCTGGTCGAGCCACAGGCGTTTGCCGATCGCTAAGGGCCACGCTACTTGGCGCACCATGCAGCAGGCTGCACACGACGAGATTCGGTGGAGTCCCTCAGGTTCGCGCAGCACCGCTCGAAGCGGTCGGCGCCACGGGCACCGGGCGCTCGGCAGCTACAGGCGCCGCGAACCGAGGAACGACAGGATCATCGACGCGACCGGTTCGGCGCTGCGGATGATCGCCTCGTGCCCGCGACCCGGGATCAGCTGCGACACGCTCTCGGGCACCGCTGCCGCCACCTCCGCGTTCCATTCCGGCGGGCAGACGCGATCCTCCTCGCCGCTGAGCACGAGCGTCGGCACCCCGATCTTCGGGCAGACGTGCTCGATGCGGTGCGCGAGCATGAACTGCAGCTTGCGCCAGTACCAGAGCGGACTGGTCTTCGCGTACTCCCAGATGCCGAGCAGCAGCACCTTCGGCGTCTCACCGAAGAGATCTTGCACCATCCGCAGTCCCTGCCGCGCGGCACTGCGCTCGCGCCGATTCACCGTGGGCGCGATCATCACGACGGCCTCGGCCAGCTCCGGCCACCGCGCTGCGATTTCCGCGACGATCTGCGTTCCCATCGAGTGACCGACGAGCACGGAGCGGCCCGGCGCGCGGTCGCGGAGAAACTGCGCAACAACGTCGGCCGTGTGCTCGAGACTGGTGGCGGATCCCGGCTCCGGCGAATCGCCGAAACCGGGGAGGTCTATCGCGAGTACCCGCCCGGACCCGCGGAGTTTCTCCGCGACGCCAGCGAAGACGACGCGCCCCATGCCGATGCCGTGGACGAGCAGGTACGTGCGGCTGTCGGGTACTGCAGGCCCGGGCGTCTCGGTGTACGCCATCGTGACCCGGCCGTTCGTGTAGCTCAGATCACGCGCTTCCATCCCAGAAGGTTAGCGGGTGAGACCCGCGATGATGATGTCGAGACCCCGCTCGAACGACGCGTCGAGATCGGCCGCGGGATCCGCCGCCGCCGGTGCACCGTCGCCTCGCGCCGGGCTCGCGCCCGGTGCGGAGGGCGACCCGACCGGCGCAGCGACGAGCGAACCAAGCGCGCCGATCGCCGCCGCTTGGCGGTGCGTCTGCGTCGACTGCGCGTGCGCGCACGTGAAGAGCAGCAGCGTGCGGGCGCCGTCGCCACCCACGAGCGCCGCGAGCCGGCTCTCGATCAGGGAGTCGCCGAGCCGGAACGCCGCAGCGGTGGCGACGACCTCGGCGCCGTCGCGCACCGCGAGCATGGCGCCCCGGAGCGCGAGGCAGAGGTGGCGAGCGCGCTCAGCGGGAGGCGCCGCTGCGTCGGCAGCAGGAGCTCCCGCCCCGGCTTGGCCCTCACGCTCGCCTTCGGGCTCGCCTTCTCCAGCCGGTGCCTCTCCTCCCCGCGATGGCGGCAGCACCCCAGCAACGATCGCGTCGGCCATGAGCGCGAGCAGGCTCTGCTTATTTGGCACGTGGTGGTACAACGCGCTCGGCTGCACGTCGAGCTCGGCCGCGACCCGGCGCATTGAGCAGCCCTCGAGGCCCTGGGCGTCGAGCACGCGCACGGCTGTCGAGATCACGTCGGCGAGTGTGTTGCGCATTCCGCAAGCCTACCGCTAACCTGAACACCGTTCACCTGAACACCATTCAGGCGAGCGCCGCTGGAGCACCTCAGCCCGCGCACCTGCACCCGTGTCGCGGCATTGCCCGACAGACCGCACCGCCCGCTTATGCGCGGCAACTCACCCGATCTTCCGAGGAGACCACCGTGACCATCGATGCGACACCCGCCCCCGAGGCCCGCGCAGCACACACGCGCAGCGGTACCCGCGCCGCCACCGACCTCGCGCTCATCGCGGCGTTCGCGGCGCTCATCGCGGCGTGCGCGCTGCTGCCCGCGATCAGCATCGGCGGCCTCGTGCCGATCACGCTGCAGACCTTCGGCGTGCTGCTCGCCGGCGCCGTGCTCGGGGCGCGTCGCGGCTTTCTCGCCGTGCTGCTCTACCTCGCCGTCGGCGCAATCGGGCTCCCCGTGTTCTCGGGCGGTGCGGCGGGGCTGGCGCCGTTCGCCGGGCCGACTGCCGGCTACCTTGTCGCCTTCCCGTTCGCGGCGGCGCTCACCGGCCTCATCGTGCAGCGGCTCCCCCGCCGCAAGGTCGCGACGAGCATCCCGCTCATCTTCGTCGCCGGGTTCGCAAGCAGCCTCGCGCTGATCCACCCGCTCGGGGCGCTCGGGCTGGCGTGGCGCGGCGGCATGGGGATCGGCGAGGCCTTCCTCTTCGACCTCGCGTTCATTCCGGGTGACATCGCGAAGAACATTCTGATGGCGCTCGTTGCTACCGCCGTGCACCGCGCTTTCCCGGCGCTGCTGCCTGCGCGCCGGAAGACGCGCGCCGGTGCGAGCGGCACGACCGCCACCCCCGCTTCCGCTCGCTGAACCCGCTCGCTGAACCCGCATGATCGAATTCCGCGACGCCACCGTCGTCGCACCCGGCCTCGACGGTGACACGACGATCCTCCACCCCACCATCCTCACGCTGCGCGAGCAGCGGGTTTCGGTGATCGGGGGCAACGGATCAGGCAAGTCGACCCTCGCGCGCCTCATCAACGGCCTCGTCGAGCCGACGGCTGGGGCGGTGCGCGTCGGGGGGAGCGCGGGGGCGGGGGCAGCACCGGCCGCGGCCACGCCCGACCAACTCCTCGACACTCGCCAAGACGGGCCCGCGGTACGCCGCACCGTCGGCTTCGTCTTCACCGACCCGGCCGCGCAGCTCATCATGCCGACCGTTATCGAGGATGTCGCGCTTTCGCTCCGCCGCACGCACCGGGTCAAGAGCGAACGCCAGGCCGCGGCTCTCGAGGTGCTCGGGCGCTTCGGGCTCGCAGCACTCGCGGACCGCAGCGTCCACACCCTCTCCGGCGGCCAGAAGCAGCTCCTCGCCATCGCGACGGTGCTCGCGAGCGACCCCGCGATCCTCGTCGCCGACGAACCGACGACCCTGCTCGACCTTCGCAACGCCCGCCGCATCGGAGACCTGCTCATGTCGCTCCCCCAGCAGGTGCTCACCGTGACGCACGACCTCGATCTCGCCGCGCGCGCGGATCGCACCCTCGTGGTCGAGGCCGGCCGCGTCGTGTTCGACGGCACCCCCGCCGACGCGATCGCCCACTACCGCGAACGGGCGCTCCGGTGAGCGAGCCGTCACCGCTCGGCGCCTACTCGTCGCGGCGCGGCCCGCTCCACGCGCTGCTCCCGGGTGCAAAACTGCTCATGCTTTTCGTCTTCGCGGTGCTCGCGGTCGCGTTGCGCGGGCCGGGGTGGACCACGCTGTGGCTCGGAATCGCGGCCGCGCTCATCGGGCTCGCAGGCATGGGCTGGCGCGACTTCGTGCGCGTCGCGCGGAGCTTCGGCATCGTCGCGGTGCTGCTCTTCGTCTTCACTGCGGCGAGCGCAGCGATCTCGGAGGCGGGCGGCTGGGGCTCGTTTCCGCCCGCGGACGCATGGGCCGCGGGTGCCCTGCGCGGTTACGGGGTGGTGGGAAGCCTGTTCGCGCTGATCCTCGCCGCAAGCGCCGTGACCGCGAGCACCGCGATCGAAGACATGACCGATACCGTGACCTGGGCGATCGGCCCTCTGCGGCGCTTCGGCGCGCAGCCCGAGCGAGTGGCGCTCGCGTTCTCCCTGGTGATCCGCGCGATCCCGACGACGATCGGCATCGCTCGAGAGACCCGGGACGCGGCCCGCGCACGCGGGCTCGAGCGCAGCCCGCGTGCCCGCGTCGTCCCGCTCGTTATCCGTACGGTCGCCCAGGCGCACGCAACCGGTGAAGCGCTCGCCGCGCGGGGCATCGGAGATGATGAGGCGGCGGGTCGCGACTGACCCCGCGACGCGTAGGCTGGAGGGCATGACCGAGCAGCCGCCGATCCCTGAAGACGTGCACGCCGATTACGCGAACGCGGCGGCGAGAGAGGCCCTCGATACGTTCCAGGCGACGCCGGACTACGAGCATCTCGCGGCGTTTCTGAACGCGCTGCGCGAGGGTTACCTCGTTGTTGACGTGACCGGCGCCTCGTCCAAGAAGAAAGGGCACCGGGTGCGGATGATCCGCTCGACAACCGGGCAGCCCGTGCTCCCCATCTTCACCTCGATGGCGGAGCTGCGCGCGATGGCGCCGGCGAGCCGCTCCGAGGAACTTCGCGGTGCCGTCATGCCCGCCCAGGCCGCGCTCGCGCTCATCAGCACCGACCGCTTCGTCGCGGCCGAGTTCGATAAGGCTTCAGCCTCGCTCGTGATGCTGCGCAAATACGTCGCGCTCGCGGCGGGGGGCGACGAGATCACCGCGGCCGTGCTGGAGGGCATGCGCTAACCGGGAGCGGCCGCCTCGCACGACGAGTGCCGGGCGCAGCGGAACCAGGAATTAGGAACCAGGAACCAGGAACCAGGAACCAGGAACCAGGAACCAGGAACCGCAGCGAACCACACGCCTCACGCCGCGAGGACTTAGCGGGTCTCCCCGTTGAACGTCCACTGCTCCCGCGGCACGCCCTCGACGGTGACCCACGTGTCGGGCCGGGCGCCGTTCGGGCCGGAGCAGTGCTCGGCCACGACCTCGTCGATCGCGACCGCGAGCCGCTTCGCCAGCTCCGGATCTTGCTGCAGGCGATGCTCGAACATTTTGACAGACACGAGTGGCATGTGGACTCCTTCGAGGTGACGTATCGGCGCCCGCTATCAGCGGGGCGCGGATTGAATGGACGGCTGCGGACCGAACGGAAAGCGCAGGATCACCGGGCGCTTACGACCAGACGCGAGCGAGGCGGTCTCGACGCTCAGCACGAGCCGCGAGCGCTTCCTCCATGGTGACCGGCACGAAGCGCACCTTCGTTCCCGGCGCCATGCGGGCGAAGAGGTCCATATCCGCGCTGATCACGGTCCCGGCCTGAGCGTAACCGCCACCCGAGACCGCATCGCAGTGCAGCACGATGGGCTGCGTTCCGCCCGGGATCTGAATGGACCCCACCGCGTACCCCGCGTCGGTGATGTTCGAGGGATCCTGCCCGGCGCCGAACGGCTGCTCCTCTTCCTTCCACGGCGCGCCGGGCCCGTCGAAGCGCAGGCCCATGCGATCCGCCACCGGCGAGAGCGTCCATTCCTCATCGCTCAGGTTCGCGCGACCCTCGTCCGTGAGCTTGTGGTCGTAGAGCCCGAACATGATGCGGACGTTCATCTCGCGCTCGAACGTCGGAATGAGGTCATCGGGAATGACATCGAGACGCGGCAGCTCTGAGGTCTCGACAGCGCCGACCGGCAAGACGTCGCCAGCCTGCAGCGCGCGGCCCTCGAAACCGCCGATTCGACCGATGGGATAGGTGGATCGCGACCCCAGCACCTCGGGCACGTCGATGCCTCCAGAAACCGCGATGAAGAACTTCGTTCCGCCGCGGATTACTCCGAACGACAGCTCATCCCCCGCCGCAAGGTCGACGCGCGCGTGCTGCTGCACCGCTTCGCCATTGACGAGCACGTCCACCGGAGCGCCCGTCACAGCGACGGTGACCGGCGCATCGGTGCGCAGTTTCGGCCCCATGTAGGTGCATTCGAGCACGGCGGCGTCGGCAGAGTTACCAACGAGGCGGTTTCCGAGCGCCGCGGAGTACTGATCCATCGCGCCGCCCTGCGGAATACCGAAGCGGTAGTAACCAAAGCGACCGCGATCCTGCACGGTCGTCGCGAGCCCTGGGCTCTGAATCTCAAGCGGCATCGAGGACCTCCAGAAGTGAGCGATTGTAGCCATCAGGATCGGCGAGGGCGTCCGACAGGGTGAACGTCACGGGCGCCTGCTTGTAGCGGTACGTTCCCGCGGCGACGGCGGCCTCGATCTCCCGGTACTCGGCCTCCTCGACGGGGCGGTACTTCACAATGTCGCCCGTGCGGAAGAGCACCATGAAGTCCTCGAAGTCCGCGAGCTTCTGCTCGGGATCGTAGATCGGCGTCGGCGTGATCCCGAACATCTGATACCCGCCCGCACCGCGCACCGAGTAGTGGGCGGTGAAGCACCCGCCGTATCCGATTGTGTGCGCAGGGGTGTCCGTGCGGGGGCTCAGGTACTTCGGCACCTCGAGCTGGCGCTCACGCGGCGTGAGCTGGAACAGGAACGGCAGGCCCGCGACGAAGCCGACCATCGAGACGATCCAGGGCGTCTCGTGGTGGCGCTGCACGAGCTCTTCCGCCGAGGAGAGCCCGTTGACCTCGGCGGCGTAGTCGAGGTCGGTGCCCTCGGGGCGCTGATGGTAGCCCTCCCGGAAGCGGGCCTCCACCTCGCGCGTGTAGGGGTCGCCGTACCACACCGGCACCTCGACGATGCGGGTCTCGAGCTGCTGCACCGTCGCCTTCCGCACCTCGGCCTCGAGCTCGCGCACGTTCCGCTCGAGCTCGGTGTGCTCGAGCACATCGGGGTCGAAGCGGATCAGCAGCGACGCGTTCGCCGGGCAGATGTCGACGATGCCGCCGAGCTTCCGCTCTTCGAGGCCCACGGCGATCGAGTTGGAGACGAAGTTCGCCTCGAGCGACATGTCGGGGGCGATTTCGACGAGCAAGAACTCGTCGCCGCCCCAGCTGTAACGGGCGTTCTCTGGCAGAGTCATGCGGATTCTCCCAACAGGCCTGGAACTGATTCGATGTAGGTGGTGTAGTGCTCGGCCGCAGCGAAATCGTCGAGCTCGATCAGGCGGCGCATCAGTGGGACGGTGGTCTTGATCCCGCTGATCTCGGTCTCGCGCAGCACGCGGATCGCGCGCGCACGAGCCTGCTCGCGATCGGCGGCCCAGACGACCACCTTGCCGAGCAGCGAGTCGTAGAACGGCATGACGGTCTGCCCCGCGGAGAAGCCGAAGTCCGCGCGAACGCCGGGGCCTCCCGAGAGCTCGAGCGTCTCGATCTTGCCGGGGCTCGGCATGAAGCTGTTGTCCGGGTCCTCCGCGTTGATGCGGAATTCGAAGGCGTGACCATCGAAGCGGATGTCCTCCTGCGTGTAGCCGAGCTTCTCGCCCGCGGCGACGCGGAGCTGCTCGCGCACGAGATCGATGCCGGTGATGGCCTCGCTGATCGGGTGCTCAACCTGCAGGCGGGTGTTCATCTCGATGAACGCGACCTCCTGGCGCTCGGGGTCGTAGAGGAACTCGACCGTGCCCGCGCCGATGTACTTCGATTGGCGCGCGAGCTCGACCGAGGTGTCGCGCATCCGCTGGCGGAGGTCGACGGGCAGACCGGGGGCCGGCGCCTCCTCGATGACCTTCTGCTGACGACGCTGCATGGAGCAGTCGCGGTCGCCGAGGTGCACCCAGGACTCGCCGTCACCGAATACCTGCACCTCGACGTGTCGAGCGCGCGTGACGAAGCGCTCGAAATACACCTCGTTCGAGCCGAATGCGGCGAGCGCCTCGGCCTGCGCCACCTCGACCGTGCCGCGCACGTCCGCGCGGGAGTTGATCCGTCGAATGCCTCGCCCGCCGCCTCCGGCCGACGCCTTCACGACGAGCGGATAGCCGATCTCGTCGGCGATGCTCTCGATGTCAGCCGAGGTGTCGAGCACGCCCTCGGTTCCGGCGAGCACGGGCACCCCCGCGTCGATCGCCGCTTGCCGCGCGCGCGCTTTGTCGCCCATCAGATCGATCGCGTCGGGATCCGGCCCCACCCAGATCAGCCCGGCTTCGAGAACGCGCCGCGCGAACGCCGCGTTCTCGGACAAGAACCCGTAGCCCGGGTGAATGGCGTCGGCACCGCTGGCCTCGGCCGCTGCGATCACCGCGTCATGATTCAGGTAGCTGAGACCCGCAGGGGCCGGGCCGATGACGTGGGTTTCGTCAGCGATCCGCTCGGCGTTCGAGCCCCGATCGGCCTCGCTCACCACCGCGACCGTTGCAAGTCCCATCTCCTGAGCCGTGCGGATGATGCGGACCGCGATTTCGCCGCGGTTGGCGACGAGCAGTTTCTTCAAGACAGGTGCTCCTTTGCTACTGGCTGGTGAGAATGACTCAGTCGACGGTGGCGATGACGTCGCCGGGCCCGACCGTGCCGTTGTCGTCAACGGCGAAGGAGGAGATGACGCCGGCGGCCTCGACCTTGACCTCGGTGAACTGCTTCATGATCTCGATGATGCCGATGGTCTGCCCGGCCTCCACCGAGTCCCCGACCTCCACGAACGGCTCCTTGTCGGGGGCGGGCCGACGGTAGAAGATGCCTGGAAGCGGGGCGATGACCTGTGCACTCATGGGTGTTCTCTCCAATGGGTAGTTGGGTGGTACCGGGAAAGCCCGGGGTTCAGTTGGCGAGCTCTGCGCGAACGGCTTCGGCGACCTCGACCGCGTTCGGCGTATCGGAGTGCACGCAGATGCTGCCGAAGGACATCGGGATCGAGGTGCCGGCGGTTGAGAGGATCGAACCCGTCTCGATGGCGCTGCGGGTGCGCTCCGCGGCGGCGTGCGGATCGGTGCGATGCGGCTGCCGCAGGATGATGAGGCCGCCGTCCGCGTTGTAATCGAGGTCGACGTAGAGCTCGCCGACGAACTCGACGCCCTCACGCTCGGCGACAACCTGGTGCGCCGAGCCCGCGATGCCGTAGACGGGGACTCCGAAGTCCTTCGCGACGCGCACCGCGCCGAGCATCAGCTCTTCGTCGCGCGCGAGCATCCCGTAGAGGGAGCCGTGCGCCTTGATGTGGTTGAGCGGCATGTCGTACTTCCGCAGGAAGCCCGCGAGCGCTCCGACCTGATAGCGGATCAGGTTCTCGACCTCGTCCTGAGTCAGCTTCATCTCGCGCCGACCGAACCCGACGATGTCGGGGAGCCCGGGGTGCGCTCCCACCCGGACGTCGTGCTGCTGCGCGAGCGCGACCGTCTGCTCCATGACCTGCGGATCGCCGGCGTGGAAGCCGCATGCGACGTTCGCCACGTCAATGATGGCCATGAGCGCGGGATCGTTTCCGAACGTGTGCAGCCCCAGGGCCTCGCCCATATCCGAGTTGACAAGAATCTCTTCACGACTGTGTGATGCCATGCCCCCAAGGTACGCGGAGACACGAAACGACGTTATTATGCATCTGCAAGAAACTTACGTCTTGTTTTGTGCAACCGCCAAGGAGGTTACGGAGTGCGCATCACCGACCTCCTCGCCGATCCATCCCTTGAACTCGGGCTCGAAACGCCCTCGAGCGCGAAGCGACTCGATCGGGAGATCATTCGCTGCGCGCCGATGGAGCACCTCGACCCGACGCCGTTCATGGACGACAACCAGCTGCTCCTGACTTCGGGGATCGGCATGAACTTCTCGGCCCAGAGCATCTGGGACGGTTACGTCGAGCGACTCACCCGCGTATCCGTATCGGCCGTCGCCTTCGCCGTCGGCCCGGCGCACCGCGAAATTCCCCCCGGCCTGGTGGCGGCGTGCACGGCTCAAGACGTGCCGCTTCTCCGGGTGCCGACGACGGTTCCGCTGCACAAGATCGACCAGTACGTCGAGGAGTGGCTGCAGGCAGAGCGCATCCGACGTTTCGACCGAGGGTGGGCGCTCGCCGACGAGTGCGCCAGGCTCGCGAGCCAGGGGGCGGAGATCACCACGCTCCTGACCGCGATCCACGCGGTCATAGAACAGCCCGTCGCCGTGTACGACGCCTTCGATTCCGTGATCGCGCAGTACCCCGAGACGGCGACCTGGCGCACGGGCGCGCAGCACGCCGACTCACCGGACGTGCTGAGCGTTCCGCTGCCGATGGGCCTCAGCAATCCGTGCCGCCTCGCGGTGCGCCTGCTGCGCTCGGCCAATGAGATCGCGACCCTACTCGCGCCCGTCTCGTCGATCCTCGCGCTGCAGCTGAACCGTGCGGTCGGGGTGGACGCGAGCAGCCATCAGGACATGCTCCGTTTCGTCAACCGCTGCATCGCGTGGTCGGAATCGACGCGCAGCGACGTCGCAAATGCGTTTCACGAACTCGGGCTCAACCGACGAGCCCATTCCGCGCTCGCCGTCGCGGACATGAGCGGCGAGCACGCCGCTGCCGCTTGGAAGCTGCGGGTCGCCCTGCACGCCGCCTTCCACGACGTGCGCGTCGCGGAGATCGACGAGCGCCTCATCGCGCTCGCCCAGTTCCCCCGCGAGAGTTTCGAGAACGCGGGCGACTCGCTCATGCACATGCAACCTCCGCTGCCGCTGGTCTACCGCGGTGGCCTGCGCACGATCGACGAGCTGCGGATCTCCCTCGTGCACGCGCTCGACCTCGTACAGCACACCGCAGTTCCCGTCGTTGCCCCGGCGCTCGGGCTCAGCGCGGTCGTCGCCGCGGCCGCCGGACGCGGCGCGCGCGAGTCGGCGGAACGCTTTCTCGCGCCTCTCCTCGAGTACGACGAGCAGCGCAGCGCGGAGCTCATTCCCACCCTCCGGGCCTGGATTCGCAACGACGCCCAGCCCTCTCGCACCTGCGAGGAGCTCTTCATCCACCGCAATTCGCTCGGATACCGCCTCAGGCGCATCGAGGAGATCCTCGGACTCTCGCTCGACACGCTCGAGGGCAAGTCGACGTGCCTCATGGCGCTGAGACTCGTCGACATCGAGCCGTACTAGCCCGGGGATCCGTCGCCCGAACACGGAAGCGAGCACGGTCGAACAGACCCGTGCTCGCTTCCGCGCGAGTGCGGCTAGGAGCCGATCACCTTCACGAGGCCGGTGCGGCTCGTCGGGTGCGTCTTCCATAGGATCGCGTAGATCACCGAGCTCAGAACGGCCGTGAGGATCGGGCCCCACGTCGAGCCGATGCCCGCGAGTGACGGGTCGATCGAGCCGAGCTGCAGCATCACGAGGCCCACGACGGTCGCAACCACCCACGCGATGAGGCCGTTCGTGTTGAACGCTCGGTAGTGACGGTCGTCGATCGCCGAATGCTCCTGGTGCTCACCCTTGTCGAGCAGGATGTGCGTCAGCGCGATGCCGACCCACGCCGTGACGAGCACGCCCTGCCACGCGAGCGCGAGCAGCAGATACTCGACGATCGGGAGCAGCATGAGGAGGTAGATGATCACCGAGGAGATCAGCACCCACACGATATTCGGCATCCGGAGGTGCAGCACGCGCTCACCGAAGGCGCGCAGGTTCGCGGCCCCGAGGTAGTAGTTCGCGGTGTTGATGCGGGTCTGCGACGCGATGATCACGATCAGGCCGAGCACCCCCATCAGGCCGACGATGCCGCCCGCGAGCCCGGTCTCCGAAACTTCGAGGCCCGGGATCGTGAAGGTCAGGAAGATTCCGACGAACGCTGCGAACCCGTAGGCGAGCACGTAGAACAGGGAGCCGAAGGTGTAGCGCTGGTGGAACTTCACGTCCTTGCGACGACCGAGCGCCGCGTAATCCATCGTGAACATCATCATGATCCAGATGCCCATGTACCCGGAGAACGTCGCGAGCCAGCCGGGTCCGCCGAGCGCCACCGTGACGGGCGCGGGCGGAGCGTGCGTGAACCACGCGTCGCTGAAGCCGTAGACCACGCCGGCCCAGATCACCGCTGCCACGAGTCCGAAGAAGTAGAGCGGCATGAGCCAGCCGTTGAGCTTATCGAGGAAGCGGCGCACGCCGCCGATGATGAGCGGCGTCGAGTACACCACGACCACGAGGCTCCACAGCCAGAACGGCCCGCCGAAGGCGGCCATGAACGCGTAGACCACGATCGAACCCTCGAACACCGCGTAGTAGATCGCGATGAGGGCGAAGATGATCGTGGCGATCGACGATCCGGTTTTGCCGAGGATCGTGCGCGAGAACTGCGCGACGGTCGTGCGGTTCTCGATCGCGTACTTGGAGAGCACGGCGTTGATCAGTCCGTAGACGATGATCACGAGCACGAGGCCGATGAGCGCCTGGACCGTGCCGTAGGCGGACGCCATAGCGGCGCCGATGTAGACGAAGAAGAACGCGCTCGCTACGCCGTACCACGCGAGAGCGAGCGGGCCCTTCTTCATCTGGTCGTCGTCATTGCCCTCTCGGGCCAGTGCATCGGTCGCTTCGACGTCGTCGTTGCTTCCGGTGAGATTGATACTCACGGTCAATACCTCCATTGGTATGAGGAGCTGAGGATGTGTCGCACGGCGCGAGCTCGTGCTGCATCGCACGAGCGGTCTGCGCAGCCGCACTGGCTGAGCCGGATCCACCCCCGGCGCCGGTGCAGGGGGTCACCGACCCCCTTATTGTGTGCGCACGCACGAAGGAAGAGTATTGTGCAGAAGCCGGAAGTAGCGGCAGCCCGTATGGCACCTGCACAATAAGTCGGAGAGCCGATTCGCGGAGCGAGCGGGCTCGGGTGGGAAACCGGGCCGGATCTTCGCCACGATCCGACCCGGTTCACTGGGGAGCTACGCGCTCCAGTGCGACGCGGAGCGACGCTGCATCTGCTCGCGATGCTGACGCGTGGTTTCAGCGAACAGCTCGCCCGTGCCCCAGTCGAGGATGACACCGTGACGGCGGATCACGTCGAGCATGTCGAGCGTCCCTGCTCGGTACTGCTCGGCGACCTCCTCGGGGTCGGATGCCAGCCACTCCGCGCGGTGCTGCCGGATCCAGGTGCGCTTCTCGGCGGTTGCATCGAAGTCGATCTCGTACTGGTCGAGGTCGGGATCGATCGGGGTGATCACGACGCCGTAATCCTCAGCAGCGCGTCCGACCGAGACGTACTCGTCGATCACGTCTTCGAGCACCTCCTCCGGGGTCCGCTCGAGCGGATCGCCGAGTCCTCCGCCGCCCGCGGAGGGGCGGTAGAAGGTGTCACCCGGCTGCACCGGCACCGAGGAGAAGATCGAGCCGAGGAACTGCTCCTCGTCGGTTCCGCGGTTGAGCCACACGCCGTGTGGGATCGACGGCAGCCCGCCCTCGATGCCCCAGGTGATAGAGCGGGCGCGATCGCAGCAGTAGCTCATCACCGAGGCATCGGCGTCGGTCAGGGTCCCGCCCTTCTCGACTCCGCAACCGCCCCGGAAGCGCCCCGGTCCGCCGGAATCCATGCCGATCTGGTGCATGGACGTCAGCACGGGGGTGAGACGCTCCTGTCCCTCGCAGGCCTGCACCGCGAGACCGACACCGAACACGGGCGCCGTGGCGCTCGAGCCGTCCTTCGTCGCGCGGCCGCCCCAGCCACCGGCCATCCAGTCGTACCACATGAAGTACGGCTTCTCTTCGATGCGCGCGTCCCTGCCACCGACCAGAAGGTACTCGAGGTTGAACGCGCAGGCCATCGCCCGATCCGGCATGATCGACGACCAGATTTCGAAGATGCCGTTCATGATCTTCTCGTACGGCCCCGACACGGTTCCCGTCACCGCGAGCGGCCAACCGGCGTTAATGACGGTGCCCTCCGGGCCGATCTCCGCGGTCACCGCGGCGTAAAAGCCCGAGTTCAGCGGCACGTCCGGGAAGAACGTCTTGGTGCCGGCGTAGATCGCGGAGAAGGTCGTGCCGTACCCGGAGTTCAAGAAGGCCTTGATGGCCGGGCCGCCCTCGAGCGAGTAGTGGATCCCCTTGCCATCGAGCGTCATCGTGATCTTGACCGGCACGAGCGCTTCGTCAGCACCCGGATCGAGGTCGAGGAAGTCGGTCGTGCTCCAGGTGCCCTTCGGAAGCTCCTCGAGGCGCCGCAGCACCGTGCGCTCGACGTAATCCTGCGTCTCCTGCATCGCGTGCTCCACGGTCTCCGTGCCGTAGCGGTCGACGAGCCGAAGCACCTCCCGCTCGCACACCGCGGTGGCCTCGGACTGCGCGTGGAGATCACCCATCGCCTGCTCCGGCGCCCGGGTGTTGCCGACGAGCAGGTTCGCGACATCGTGCAGGTAGACCCCCTTCGACCAGAGCCGCACGGGGGTGATGCGCAGGCCCTCGCCGAAGTGCTCCGTCGCGGAGACGTTGAACGAGCCGGGCACGGGACCACCGATATCCGCCCAGTGCCCCTTGTTCTGAGCGAATGCGAGGATCCGCCCCTCTGAGAAAATCGGCCGAATGAACGACACATCGTTGAGGTGCGTGCCACCGCGGTAGGGGTCGTTGACCGCGAACACGTCGCCGGGATGGATGTCGTCCCCGAACTCCTCGAGCACGGACTTGCACTGGAAGTGCAGCGTGCCGACGTGGACCGCGATGTCGCCCGAGCCCTGCATGACGGTGTTGCCGCGAGCGTCGCAGAGCGCCGAGGAGAAGTCGCGCGAGTAGATCACGAACGAGTAGCAGGTGCGCAGAATCTGCTCGCTCATCAGGTCAACGCTCGTCGCGAAGGCGTTCTTCAACACTTCGAACGTGACCGGGTCGAGCGTGGACTGGGCCGGGGCCTGAGTCCCGTGAGTCAGGGTGTCAGTCATCAGTTGACCTCCTCGAGGTGAATGCGAATGTTGAGCCACTCGTCGATTTCCGCGTTCGTGTGCGGCGGCACCACGGTGGTCGAATCGAGCTGATTGATGATTGCGGGGCCTGGGAAAGCGGTGCCCGCGGCGAGCGCCTCGCGATCGTAGACGGGCGTGTCCACCCAGCCGTCGCCACCGAAGTACACCGACCGACGCTCGACGGCCTCGCCCGGGTCCTGCCGAGTCACGGGCGCGGGGCGGAACGACGGCTTCGGAATCTTGCCGATCGCAGTGAGATGCAGCTGATACACCTCGACGGGCGCATCATCCTGGCGGAAAGCGAACTCTCGCTCGTACTGCTCATGGAAAGTGCGGATCGCCTGCGCGAGAGCACCCGGACCCGACCCCATCGGCACCTGCAGCGAGCGCCACTGGCCACGGTAGCGCATCGAGATCTTGCGCTGCAGCAGGCCGTTCTCCTGCGAGACGCCCTCGTGCCGCAGCCGTGCGTTCGCCTCGGTCTCGAGTCCGACGAACGCCTCCTCGATGCTGTCCTCATCAGCCGCCGAGGCCAGGCCGGCGTACATCAGCGCGAAGTCGTGCTGGATGTCGACGAGGAGGCAGCCCATCGCGGAGGTCACTCCGGGGCTGGGCGGCACGACGACAGTCGGGATCCCGAGCTCGCGCGCGACCTCGGCGCCATGCAGCGCACCCGCGCCGCCGAAGGCGAGGAGGGCGAAATCGCGCGGATCGTAGCCGCGGCGGATCGAGACGAGGCGCACGGCGTCCGCCATGTTCGCGTTCGCGACGGAGACCACGGCCTGTGCTGCCGTCTCGAGGTCCATCCCCAGCGGCTCCGCAATCACTCGGCGGATTGCATCTTCGGCGAGCGAACGATCCAGCTGCTTGACGCCGCCGGCGAGCGAGGTGCCGAGACGGCCGAGCACGACGTTCGCATCGGTGTTCGTCGGCTGGTCGCCGCCCGTGCTGTAGCAGGCGGGGCCGGGGTCAGCGCCCGCGGACTGCGGGCCGTTCCGCAGGGAGCCGGCGATATCGATGTGGGCGAGCGACCCGCCGCCAGCACCGATCGTGAGCACCTCGATCGACGGGAAGATGATCGGGTGGCCGTACTCGACCTGCCACTCCTGCGCGACGCGGAGTTCGCCGCCCGCGACGAGGGCGATGTCGGTCGACGTGCCTCCCATGTCGAGACTCACCGCGTTCTCGTACCCGCACTGCTGCGCGATGTGTTTCGCGGAGATCGCGCCCGCCGCAATGCCCGACGCTGCGAGGCGCACGGGGAACTTTTCCACCAGACGCGGAGTCATCGATCCGCCGCCCGAGTGGAGGAGCAGGAGGTCGCCGCCGTATCCGCCGTCACGGAGCTCATCGGCGAGGCGATTCACGTACCCTGACACGAGCGGGGCGAGCACGGCGTTGGCGACGGCGGTGTTGAATCGCGGGTACTCGAAGATCTCGGGCAGCACCTCCGCTGACGTGGACACCGTGGCCTCGGGGATGACCTCCTCGAGGATCTCGCGCATCCGCGTCTCGTGAGCCGCGTTGGCGTAGGAGTTCAGGAAGCAGACGGCGATCGTCTTCACGCCGCGGCGGCGCAGCAGGTGGGCGAGCTCGCGCGCTTCATCCTCGTCGAGGGGAGTAACGGTGTTGCCCTGGAAGTCCACGCGCTCACTCACCTCGAAGCGGTCCCGCCGCCGGATGTAGGGCGCGGAGACGTCGTTGTACGCGTCCCACAGATCGTCTTTGGTGCCGTCGCGGATCTCGAGGACGTCGCGAAAGCCCCGCGTCGTGACGAGTGCCGCCTGGGGGAACTTGCGCGTGATGAGGGCGTTCGTCGCGACGGTGGTGCCGTGGGAGAAGAGCACCACCTCGCTCAGGTCGATCTCTCCGCGCTTCACGCCGTTCATCACGGCGACCATCGGGTCGTGAGGAGTCGACGGGACCTTCGTCACGCGCATCTGCTGGGTGTCGTCGTCGAAGATGCAGACGTCGGTGAACGTGCCTCCCACATCGACCGCTACGCGAATACTGCTCATGGATCCTCCTGGATGTTCATCGTTGATTCCGGATGCCTCAACGATGCAGGTCGCCGCGGGTGAGGTCACTAGAAATTTCGAAGCTTTCAAGACGCTCGTCTGTAGAATCTCCAAGAATGGCGTCGATGCCGTCGCCGTTTTCGCCCGATTCCACAATTTGGGGAGTGCCCGTGAGCGACGACCGCGCTGCGCCGACCGAACTCGAGGACCTCCGCGTCACCCTCGAGATCACGAACACACTGCTCACGGCGGTCTCGTCCACCGACCCCGTGCGGTCGCTCACGGCGCGGATCAGCGCACTCTGCAGGGGCACCGCGGCGGTGTACGACGCTGAAGGCACAGTGGTCGCGAGTTCGGGGGAGGCGCCGCTGCAGCTCATCTGGAACGAGGTCGCCGCGACCCTGCGCAGGGACCTCGACTTCGAGGTCGGGCGGTGGCGAGTACGCACGCGCCGCGTGGCCCTGCGCGACGGTGTGCACGTCATCGCCATCGCGAGCCGCGGGGCGGAGACGATCGAACGGCTCAGCGCCCTCCTGCTCGACACCTCCGAGCGGCTGCTGAGCGCGGTGCACGGGATCCAGTACGGCGCCACACAACGGGATCGGCGCGACAACGAGCAGCTCATCGCATCGCTGCACGACGGCGTGCTTCCCTCCCGGGAGCACCGGTTCTGGAGCCGATTGGCCGAGTTCCGATTCGCCGCATACGCCCCGATCCGCGCCATCGACATCGCCCCTCTCGATGGCACCTCCGCGACGGAGGCTCACCTCGCGCTCCTCGCGGCGCGTGCCCGTTCCGACGGCCTGCCGCTGCTCGTAATGGTGCGCCGCGTCGACATCAGCGCGCCGTCGACGCTCGCCGCGATCATCCCGGCGTCGGAAGCAGCTGAGTCCTGGTGCGCTCGCGCCTCCGATCAGTTCCTCATCGGTGCCTCTGCTCCGTTCTCCGCGCTGTCCCGGGTCGGCGAGGCAGTGCGGGAAGCAGAGACCGCGCTGGGCATCGCGCGCGAGTGGGCCGCCGCCGCCATCGCCCCCGAGGCCCTCGGCCCCGTACTGATGGACCGCATCGATCTTTCCACGTGGCTGCTCTCGCACGTCGACCCCCGCCAGCTCGAGGAGAGGATCGCACGAACGCTCGAGGCGATTCCCGAGGGGCAGCTGCGCGACACGCTCACGACCTATCTTGCCGCCGAACAGAACATCGCTCGGACGGCGGAGGCGATGTACGTGCACCCCAACACGATCCGCTATCGGCTCGCCCGCATCGAGGAGGCGCTCGGTGAACCGCTCGCCTCCTCCTTCGCCGCAGCCAACGTCATCTTGGCGCTCTATCCCCGACTCATCGGGCGACGGGCGGAGCTCGCTCACGGGATTCTCCCCCGCGAATCGAGACTGGGCGACGCCGGATCGAGTGGTCTAGGCTGAGCCGTGGACCACGGGGAACTCCGCGCGAGCTTCCCTTCCGCTCGCCGACCAAGGAGGATCATGAGCACCGGATCGCAGGGTGACGTGCAGCTCGAGACCGAGCTGTTTCGCGTGACGAAATGGACGATCGAGCCCGGCGGCGCGATCCCGGAGCACGAGCACGAGTACCCCTACGTCGTGGTGCCGCTCGTGACCGGCACGATGTACGTGGTCAACGCCGACGGCAGTGAAATCGAGGCGAATCTCGAGTTCGGCGTCAGCTACACGCGCCCCGCCGGCGCCGTGCACCGCGTTGAGAACCGCGGTTCCGAGGGAGATATCGTCTTCGTCGAGACGGAGCGGCTCTCGTGAGCGAGGTCGTCGTTCGCCCGGTCTCGGAATCCGATCGGGAGGCCTGGACCACGCTCTACCGCGGCTATCGCGACTTCTACGGCAAGCCTCACGATGACGCGGTTTTCGAGACGGTCTGGGCCTGGCTGCTCGACCCTGCCCATGAGACCCGCGGCCTCGTTGCCGAGCTGGACGGGGCTCCGGTCGGGATCGCGCACTACCGCACCTTCGCCCGCCCGATCGACGGCGGCACCGGGCTGTACCTCGACGACCTGTTCACCTCGCCGGAATCACGCGGGTCGGGTGCGGCCTCCGCACTCCTGCAGCGCCTCTCCGAGATCGCCCGCGACGAGGGCGCATCGCTCGTGCGTTGGATCACGGCCGAGGACAATACGACCGCGCGCCGGCTCTACGATCGCGTCGCTCGCAACGGTGGCTGGGTGACGTACGATCTGGCCCCGGCGAGCTGAGGCGTCTGAGACGCCCCTGAGGCAGGCGACGGATCGTCACCCCGCGCACTAGCTGCGCAGTCGTTCCGTTCCCGCCGTCGCCTCGGTTCGGCCGTGCACGACGGGGTCACCCGCCGCGTCGACCGCGACGAAGACGATGCTTTCGAGGGTGAGGATCGTCGCCCCCGTCGCGGCATTCTCGACGCGACAGCTCATCGTGATCGACGTGCGACCGAACTTGATGATGCGGTACTCGAGCTCGAGCAGGTCGCCGCGATCGGCGCGCGCTGAGAAGTCGATCGCCGACATGTGCCGCGTGACCACGTCGATCGTGCCGAGCTGCGCGACCGACACAATCGCCGCCTCTTCGTCGACCCACTGCAGCAGTCGACCGCCGAACAGCGCACCGTGCTGATTCAGGTCCTCGGGTTTGACCCACTTACGCACGATGTGCCGATACTCACTCATATCGCCAGCCTAACGGCGCGGGTCACGCCTGAACCGTACACTGGTGGGCGTGAAGCGGATCCTGACCTACGGCACCTTCGATCTCCTGCACTGGGGCCACATTCGGCTGCTGCGCCGCGCCCGCGCGCTCGGTGACTACCTCGTCGTCGCAGCGTCGACCGAGGCCTTCAACGCCGGCAAAGGCAAGCAGACGTATCACGACTTCGAGACGCGCAAGAACATGCTCGAGGCCGTGCGCTACGTCGATCTCGTGATTCCCGAGGAGTCGTGGGATCAGAAGATTCGCGACGTGCAGAAGTACGAGATCGACGCGGTCGTGATGGGCGGCGACTGGGAGGGCGACCCGCGGTTCGAGGTGCTCCGCGACTACTGCGAAGTCATCTACCTGGACCGCACCGAGGGCGTCTCGACCACGAAGATCAAGAACGACCTGGGCGAGGGCGCGTAGGAGTTACCCCGCGCACCGATTGAGCGTCGGACTATCGGTTTCCAGGGATTCTGATAGTCCGACGCCCAAAAGGTGCAGGGGTGGCGGATCGCGGCGCGCCGACCGGCGCCGCCGCCCAACCGTCGCGCGCCTACAGCACCTTCGACAGGAACGCCTTGGTGCGCTCGCGCTGCGGGTTCGTGAGCACCTGCTCGGGATCGCCCGCTTCGACGACGACTCCGCCGTCCATGAAGACGAGCTTGTCTGCGACCTCGCGTGCGAAACCCATCTCGTGCGTGACCACGATCATGGTCATGCCGCTCTCGGCCAGGCCCTGCATCACGTCGAGCACTTCGCCGACGAGCTCGGGATCGAGCGCTGACGTGGGCTCGTCGAACAGCATCAGCTTCGGCTCCATGGCGAGCGCCCGGGCGATCGCCACGCGCTGCTGCTGACCACCGGAGAGGTGCGCCGGGTAGTAGTCGTGGCGGTCGGCCAGGCCGACCCGCGCGAGGAGCTCCATGGCGCGGGCCTTGAGCTTCGCGGAGTCACCCTTCTTCAGGAGCGACGGCGCGATCATGACGTTCTGCAGCGCCGTCATGTGCGGGAAGAGGTTGAAGCGCTGGAACACCATTCCGATGTCGCGACGCTGCGTCGCCGCCTCCCGCGGATGCATCTCGTAGAGCTTGCCGTCTTTCTCGCGGTACCCCACGAGCACCCCGTCGACCGCCAAGCGGCCAGCGCTCACGGTCTCGAGATGGTTGATGCAGCGGAGGAACGTCGACTTGCCTGAGCCCGAAGGCCCGACCAAACAGAGCACTTCGCCGCGCTGCACCTCGAGCGATATCGACTTGAGCACGAGGTTCGAGCCGTAAGCCTTCGACACTCCCTCGGCGCGAACCATGGGCGTGTCCGTTACGTGGCTGTTCATGCCCCTCCCCCTCCGGGTCGCTCGTGCGGCGGCACGATGTTCTCTCCTCCGGCGGAGCTGGGATACGTGGGATATCCCTCGTCGGGGATCCCCGCCACGCGCACCGACTGCGTGTCGACGCTGGGCTTCATCACGTCGGGCCTCTGGGAGACACCCTTCGCGAACTTCTTCTCGAGGAAGTACTGACCGACCATGAGGATCGAGGTCACCGCGAGGTACCAGATCGAGGCGCAGATCAGCATCGGCACCGGCTGATAGGTAACGGCCGAGATGTCACGCGCACGGCCGTAGAGGTCGAGCGTGAACGGAACGGCCGTCACGAGCGACGTGGTCTTCAGCATCGAGATGACCTCGTTGCCCGTCGGCGGGATGATGACGCGCATCGCCTGGGGAAGGATCACGCGGCTCATTGTGTGCCACCAGCCGAGGCCGAGCGCGGTCGCCGCCTCCTCCTGACCCTTGTCCACGGAGAGCAGACCCGCTCGCACGATCTCTGCCATGTACGCCGCCTCGTTCAGCGCGAGGCCGATGATGGCGAGCGTGAAGTAGCTCAGCAGATCCTTCGTGTTCAACGAGGTCACCGCGTCGGTGAACGGGATGCCGAGTTCGATCGATTTGTAGATGGTCGGGATCAGGCCCCAGAAGACCAGTTGCACGTACACGGGGGTGCCGCGGAACAGCCACAGGAACACCCAGGCGACCGACTTGACGACCGGGTTCGGGGACTGCCGCATCACGGCCACGGTCACGCCGATGATCACCGCGATGATCATCGAGTACACCGTCAGCTGCAGCGTGTACCAGGCGCCCTCGACGATACGCACATCGAAAAGGTACTTGCCGACCTCGCCCCAGTTGTAGACGGGGCGGTTGAACGCCGTGTCGTAGATGAAGAGGGCTGCGATCAGAATGAGCACGACGGCGAACACCGCGCGCCACGGGTGGCGGAGCCGGATCGCCTCAATCGGCGCCGACTCCTGGGGCGGGGCGTCGTGCCCCGCCCTCGGAGTGTTGTGTTGCGACATAGCTGAGGAGGCTATTCGGTGCCGGCGTTGATCTCGGCGCTCTCGACGGCGCCGGCCTCGATGCCCGCGTCGGTGAGGATCTCGAGGTACGTGCCGTCGTCGATGAGCGACTGGAGTGCGGCCTGCACAGCCTTCGTGGTGTCGCTGCCCTTCTGAGTGGCGAAGCCGTACGGAGCGGCGTCGAAGACGTCTCCCACGGTCTGCAGCTGATCACTGAGCTTCGCGACCGCGTCGCCCGTCACAGGGAGGTCAGCGGAGAACGCGTCGGCACGGCCGTCGACGACCGCCTGCGTCACCTCGGGCTGACCGTCGAAGCGCAGCACCTCGATGGCGTCCTTGCCGGCGTCGGTGCAGGCCTTCGACTTCGCTGGCAGTTCATCCGTGTCCTGCACCGTCGTCGCCTGGACGGCGACGGTCAGGCCGCACGCGTCGTCGGGGTCGACGTCGGAATCCTTCGCGGCCGCCCACTGCGTGCCGGCGTTCAAGAAGTCGACGAAGTCAACGGACTTCTGACGCTCGACGTTGTCGGTGAACGAGGAAGAGCCCATGTCGAGGGCACCCTCCTGGATACGCGGAATGATGCTGTCGAAGCCGAGGATCTCCCATTTCGGCTCGAGCCCGAGCTTCGCCGAGACGGCCTCCGCGAGCGTCACGCCCCAACCGGTCGGGTTGCCGTCAGCATCCTTGTACTCGTTAGGCGGGTACTCGGCGTCAGTACCGATGTTCAGCTCGCCCGAGTCCTTCAGCTCCTGAGGCAGGAGCGCAACGGCCGCGTCGTCCGCGGTGATCTCTGCCGAGGGCGCGGAATCGCCGCCCTCTCCCCCGCCATTCTCGGACTCCGCGTTATTGACGCAACCCGTCAGCGTGAGCAGTGCTGCTGCGGCCAAAGCGGGGACGGCGTAACGAATCTTCATTGATTTCTCCCAGGCTGAGTGTCGCCGTTCACACGGCGATGTCGTGAAATCGAGCTTACTGCTCTCGTATTGCGACTCTACGGCAGAGTCTCTCCCCCGCTACATACGCTCTCTGCTGCTCGGCAGCGCGTCGTGAGGAATACGCCGCAATTCCGCTCCCGTGCAGGACATAACATTCCGGTTAAGCTAAACGCGGGGGGCTGCACAGGGTCCATATAAGTGCACGAAGCGTGCAGGTTGCTCGGTTCGAACGGGGAGAGGTGAGCGGTGCGGGAAGATGTCATGCCCGTCGATTCCTTCTCTCGTGTCTCGACGCGCACGCTGAGCCGCCCCCAGCTCATCGACCGCATTGCTCAAGGTGGACGCGTGGTCGTGCTCCACGCCGAGCGCGGATCAGGCAAGACCGAACTGCTCTCGCAGTGGCTCGGTGCGCAGACCGGCTCGATGTGCGCTTGGGTGGCGCTCGATGAAGGGGCGGCGGATCCCCGGAGCTTTTGGCTCCGGGCGCTCCAGGCGCTCACCGGGGCACGACCCCACGCGTTCGGTCAACTCGCGGAAGACTTCGTGAGCGGTCGAGTGCAGCCGGCTGAGGCGCTCTCGCTCGTGACGACCGCCACCATGCGCGATACGACTCCCTTGACCCTGGTCATTGACGACATCCACTTCGCCTCCAGGGAGTCGCAGGACGGTCTCGCCGCCCTGCTGCACCGATCCCCGCAGCTGCGGCTTCTCGCGACCACGCGCTCCACGACGCGCTTCGAGGTACCGCTCACCGCGGCGACGCTCGACGTCACCGTGCTCGGCTCAGAGCAGCTCGCCTTGACTCGCGCCGAGACGGCCGAACTGGCCGCGCTGCTGTCGTACCCGCTCGACGACGGGGAACTCGTGACCCTGCGACGAGCAACGAACGGCCATGTGCTCGCCACGCGTCTTGCCCTGTCGGTCATGCGAGACCTGTCACGTGACGGCATGCTCCGCCCCGAACCGGGCGATGTTTCGCGGGGGCTCGAAGCGATGCTCGACGATGTCGTGCCGACCTTCGACAGCCCTGAAGCGGAGCAGCTCGCCCTCGCAGCCTCGCTCGTGCCCGAGCTGGATGAGAGCCTCGCGGAGCGACTCACCCGCAGTACTGACACCGCGAACCAAGCGGGCGCTGGCGGCGCCGCCTGGCGGCTCTGCGAGCAATTCGCGGCCCTGAATTACGGCAGGATCGCGCTCCTGCACGGCCGCAAGACGTTCCGCCTGCACACCCTCGTACGCGCGGTGCTGAAGCCTCGCGCGCTGCGCCACTTCACCCGTGAGCAGCTCGCCGAGATTCGCCGCGCCGCGTTCGAGGCGCTGTACGAGCTGTCGGACCCCATCGAGATCCTCGAACTGCTCGTCGAAGCCGAGATGGATCGCGCGATATTTCCCCACTACGTGCGGAACTTCTCGGAGATCAGTTTGCGGCGCAGCGAGGAGCTGCTCTCCGTCGTCGCGTCGCTCCCGCGGCAGCGAATGGCGAACGAGGGAACGATCCCGGTGATGATCGCCATCGTGCTGAGCGAAACCACGGTGATCCCCACGCCCAGGATTCGCGAGCTCCTCGACCTCGGGATGCCGTCGATCACCGCGCGCCTCCCGCAAGCCCAGGGAGCCGCCGGCCGCCTGTTGCTGCTCGCGCGATTCGGAGGACTGCGCGCGCTACGAGAATACGGCGAGGCAGCCGAGGCCGGCGAGGCGTTTCTCGCCCGCGGCGAGATCACCTCACCGAGTTGGCGCTCGGGGATGCACGCTGCGCACGTCCAGGTGATCATCACCGAAGTACTCGCGGGTCGCGTCGTCGAGGCACTCGAACTCGCTGACGGACTGAGCGACAAGATTCACCCCGGGCGGAGCGCGCACCTGCACTCGATCCTCGCCTTCATCCACGCGCGCACGGGGGATCTGCGCGCTGTGAAGCGCGACCTCGGAGCCGTCGCTGCCGCGCCGAGAGAGTGGCGCGGTTCGCATGAGAGCATCGGTTGGCACCTGGCCGCCGCGCTGCGAGCATCGAGCCTGGGAAAGCACGAGGAAGCGTTCGCCGCACTCGAACCGATCCTCGCGCGCATCGACGACTTCGAGATGTGGCCCTTGATCGTCTGGGCGCGCGGCGTGACGCGGCTCATGGCCGACCAGTCGACGCGCGGCCTCCACGAGATCGACGCAACGCTCGCGGGGCGGGAGCAGTACCCCATCAGCGACGGCTGGGCGGAGCAGCTGCGCACGCTGCGCGGCGAGTTCCTCATGGCCTCCCGTGACCTGATCCACGCGCGGATCGCCCTGGCACACAGCGGGGCGGATCCGGCGTCGCACCTCGCCCGCGCCCGTCTGGCGCTGCTCTCGTCCCAACCCTCCGATGCGCTCGCGCACATCGACCTGATCGACGAGTCCCAACTCCTCAAGGGTCAGAGGGTGCAGTGTCAGCTGCTCCGAGCAGCGGCCCACGCACGACTCGGCAGCCGCGATCTGGCGACCTCACTCGCCACACAGGCTCTCGTAGCACTCGATCGGCTCGACAACCGCCTCCCGCTCTCGTGGATTCCCCGAGGCGACCTCGCGGTGATCCGCTCGCTCGTGCCCGAGGACATTTGGCGCACGCCTCCGGGCATGCCCTTCGTCGGCGAGGAGGTGTTGCTCGAAGAGCTCTCCAAGCGGGAGGCGCTCGTGCTCATCGAGCTCGCGCGGGGCGGATCGATCGACGAAATCGCGGGCGAGCTGCACGTCTCGTCGAACACCATCAAGACTCAGACACGCAGTATCTATCGCAAGCTCAAGGTCTCCAGCCGCTCGGAGGCGCTCGAGCGCGCGCGGCAGATGGGGCTCCTATAAGACCGCCTTCCGCACTCGCAAGCCCTTGAATCGTGACCGAATCGTTGCTTACGGTAGAAGGACGTTTCGGGAAGGCGAGTGATGGCGGACGCGGTGACGCGGCATGCAGCCGCGATGAAGAGGTGGGGATCGGGCGAGCAGCCCGCCCCCTCCGCGTCGCGCCCGCACGCGGTCCGGCGGGACATTCAAGGCCTGCGCGCGATCGCGGTGGCACTCGTGGTGCTCTACCATCTCGCTCCCGATGCCCTCACCGGCGGCTACGTCGGCGTCGACGTCTTCTTCGTCATCTCCGGCTTTCTCATCACGGGGCAGCTGCTCCGCGAGAGCGAAGCCTCGGGGCGGATCGACCTCGTCCGCTTCTGGGCCCGACGCGCTCGCCGGCTACTCCCGGCCGCGCTGCTCGTGCTCGCCGTGACGCTCGGCGCGGTGTGGCTCGTCGCTCCGCGCGGATTCCTCCCGGGCTTCCTCCAGCAGGTCGCAGCCTCTGCTGGCTACGTGCAGAACTGGGTGCTCGCTGAGCAGTCGGTCGACTACATGGCGGCGGAGGCGCAGGTGTCACCGGTGCAGCACTACTGGTCCCTCTCGGTGGAGGAGCAGTTCTACATCGTGTGGCCGGTCGTAGCGGCATTGGCTGCGATGATCGCGGCGTGGATGGGCCGACGGGCGCAGCGATCCGCCGCCGAATTCACAGGCCCCGCCGCTCGCGGCACCTCGCTCGCACGGACCCACCGAAGCTTCCGCACCGTCTTCGCACTTCTCATCGCCGCCGTCGCCGCGGCATCGCTCATGGCATCCGTGATGCTCACTGCGACCGACCCCTCTCGCGCGTACTTCGTTACCACGACCCGCGCGTGGGAGTTCGCAGCGGGCGCACTGCTCGCTTGGCTCGCCACTGCTCCCTCGGCGCCGCTCGACCGCATCCCGCGCATGCCCCGACTCGTCATGCTGTGGACCGGGCTCATCGGCATCGTCGCTTCGGCGCTCGTTTACTCCGACGCTACATCTTTCCCCGGCACGGCGGCGCTCCTTCCGGTCATTGCGACCGTGCTCGTCATCGCTGCCCAGGAGCCGGGTGGGCCCGGCTCCCCCAGCTCGTGGCTCGCCGCGCGGCCGATGCAGTGGCTCGGGGACGTCTCGTACGGCGCGTACCTCTGGCACTTCCCACTCATCGTGCTGCTGCCGTTTGCGCTCGCCCGCCCGCTCGGCGTTGCGGGAGGCATTGCGGTCATCGCGGCGACGCTGCTGCTCGCGTGGGCCTCGAAGGTGTGGGTGGAGGATCCGATTCGCACGGGGTTCTCGCGGTCGTGGTCGAACCGCCGCTCCCTCGTTGTCACCGCTGCGGCAATGGCCGGCCTCCTTGGCATTGCACTCGGTGGCATCGGGCCCGCCGATCAGCAGGTGGAGGCGGAGCGGGCTCGGGTCATCGCCGCGCTCGAGAGCGAAGAACCCTGCCTGGGCGCCGCGGCACTGGCACCAGGTTCGGGCTGCGAACCGTTGCCCGAGAAGCTGCCGATGCCCGAACCGGCGCTCGCCGATACCGCTCCGGAACGATGCATCGCGTCACGGGCTGGCACCGAGGTGAAGCGCTGCGAGTACGGCGCGAAGGCGGAGACGGCCGACCACACGATCGCCCTCGTCGGCGATTCGCACGCCGAGCAGTGGCTGCCCGCGCTCGCGCGCCAGGCGGGTGACGAGGGATGGCGCCTCGTCGTGCTCGCGAAGGCCTCGTGCCCATTCACCGCTGCCGAGCGAAACTTCACGAGCATGCCGGGCGCCGAGGGGGACGCGCTCAGCGAGGACTGCGCCGCCTGGAATAGCGGCGTGCTGCGAGCCCTCGAGGATGACCCGTCGATCGACACCGTCGTCACCGCGGCGAAGGCGAGCACCGAGATGCGGGCGGAGTCGGGTGCGAACGCGGAGCAGGCGGCGACCCGCGGATACGAGGCGCGGTGGCGGGAGCTGCCGGAGTCGGTGCAGCGCGTCGTCGCGATCCGCGATACACCCGAGCTCCGCCCCGAGGTGCTGCAGTGCGTCTCCGACAACGGCGCGCTCGCGGCCAATGAGTGCGCGAGCCCCGCCTCCGAGGCGCTCGGCACCGATCCGCTCGCCGAGGCCGCCCATGCGCTCGCGGCAGATCGCAATGGGCCTGAAGTGTCGGTCGTCGATCTCACGCGATACTTCGAGGTCGAGGGCCGGTGCCCGCCCGTGATCGGTGGCGTGCTCGCCTTCCGGGACTCGCACCACGTGAGCTGGGCATACGCGGAGCAGCTCGCAGAGCCGCTCGCGGATCGCGTCGAGCGAGCGCTCGCGAGCTAGGGGCTGCTGAGGCGGATCCGCCGGCGCGCGTTGCGGACGCACGCCTCGCGCCGCTAGTCTGATCGAGGCAAGGTAAGCCTTACCTTCAACTGACCGGGCGTGAGCCTTCGGTCCTGCTCAGCCCGCTCGCCCTCGGAGGAAGTCGCAATGCCCGCAGATGCCGCGAATGGCTCCGGCTCCGCTCCCGCGGCGTTGCGAGGTGCACACCTCGAGCTGCAGTACGACAGGCTTCCCGTCGTGCATGACGTGTCGATCACGCTCGCACCCGGGCTCGTGACCGGCCTCATCGGGCCGAACGGAAGCGGCAAGTCGACGCTGCTGCGGGCGCTCGCGCGTCTGCACCCCGTTTCGGCCGGCACGACGACGCTCAGCGGACCGAACGGTGTCGAACGCCCCGTGTCGCTCCTGAGCTCGCGCGAATTCGCCCACGAGGTCACGCTCTTCTCCCAGTCGCGCCCCACCCCGGCAGGGCTCACGGTCGGCGAGGTCGTCGCGTTCGGCCGGCACCCGCATCGGCGACGCTTCGCCGGACTCACCGAGCACGACCGCCTCGCGATCGATCGCGCACTGCGCGCGACGGGCACGCGCGACATGCAAGCGCGAGCCGTCGGCGAGCTTTCGGGCGGTGAGATGCAGCGCGTGTGGCTGGCCGCGTGCATCGCACAGGAGACGGGAGTGGTACTGCTCGACGAGCCGACGAACCACCTCGACCTGCGCTATCAAATCGAGATTCTCGACCTCGTCCGCGATCTCGTCGAAGACCTGGGCGTTGCCGTCGGCATCGTGCTGCACGACCTCGACCACGCGGCGCGGGTGTCAGACCACCTCATCCTCATGAATCGCGGTCGCGTTCACGCCGAGGGGGCGCCGGTCGACGTGCTCACCTCCGAGCACATCAGCGACGTGTACGAGGTCCCGGTGCACGTCGAGATCGACGACCGCACGGGTCGCGTTCGTGTCGATGCCATCAGCCGGCATCCCGCGCGCCGCGAGCACCGCGCTCCGCTCGTCGCGGCCCGCGCGTAACCGATCCGCGCTTCCACGTTTCCGTTTCGTTCCCCCATGCCCTTCTGAAAGGACCCGTATGACCCGCCCCTTCCGCGTTGCAGCCGCAACCGCGATCCTGACAGCCGTCGCCTTCTTCGCCGTGGGCTGCGGCACCACCTCTGTCGAAGCCGGCGCAGAAGACGCGCCCGATGCGACGTCGGAGGCGTGCCAGAACGACACCACGTCGACATCGAGCGGCGCCGTCGACATCACCGATGGCGTCGGCCGGAAGGTGCATCTCGACGCTCCCGCTGAGCGCATCGCCGTGCTCGAGTGGCAGCAGGCCGAAGACGCGATGACGCTCTGCGTCGCACCCGTAGCGGTCTCCGACCCGAAGGGATACGCCACCTGGGTGAGCGCGGAGCAGCTTCCCGAAGACGTGATCGATCTCGGCACCCGCGGCGAGCCGGACCTCGACGCGCTCTACGGTGCCGACCCGGACCTCATCATCGTCGAGGCGTTCGATGCGGACGCCGAGATCGTGAAGAATCTCGAGAAGGAGAGCGACGTGCCGGTGCTCGTGACGGTCGGCGCCGACACGAGCGATCCGATCGGCAACATGAAGAACGTGTTCACGCTCATCGCGGAGGCGACGGGACGCACTGAGCGCGCCGAAGCCGTGCTGGCCGACTTCGATCAGCACCTCGCCGACGCCAAGTCGAAGGTCGCCTCGGCGAGCCTGCCCACGACCGACTTCGTCTTCTTCGACGGCTGGATCGAGGGCAGCAACCTCGTGATCCGCCCCTACGGAAAGGGCGCGCTCTTCACCGCCTTCGGCGAGGAGCTCGGTCTTACCGCTGCCTGGACCGACGACATCGACAAGGCGTACGGCAGCGGGGGTGTGGATCCCGCTTACGGTCTGGCCCAGACCGATCTGGAGGGCCTCACGGCCGTCGGCGACGCCAACCTCTTCTACTCGAAGGACGAGGAGGGCGGGTACACCGACGAGCTCGACCAGAGTTCGATCTGGACATCGCTCCCCGCGGTCAAGGAGGGGCGCGCGCACGCATTCCCGGCGGGTGTCTGGGGAGCGGGCGGACCGCTCTCGGGCGAGCAGGCCGTCGACGCGTTCGTCGACGTGATCCTCGCGAAGTAAGGGCCAATCTCTCTCATGACGTCGAGCGCCGCCCCTCCGGCCGCTGCAGCGCGGGATCTCGCGACCCGAGATCTCGGCGTGCGCGGCGGAGCGGGCGGCATCGCCGTGCTCGCGGCGCTGGTCGTCGGCATCATCTTGGTGGGTGCGTGGCACCTCACGCAGGGAACCTCGGGCGTGGGCGTCTGGGATGTGATCCGCTTCGTCGGCGGCGCACGTGAGACGGTTGACGGCGTACCCGTCGGAGATGTGCTGACCGGCTCCCGCCTTCCGCGCCTCGCCGCGGGCGTGGCCGTCGGCTTCGCGCTGGGGGCGGCGGGCGCCCTGCTCCAATCGGTGACGCGCAACCAGCTCGCTTCGCCCGACACGCTCGCCGTGACCGCGGGGTCGTACTTCGCCCTCTCAGCGGTCGCCGCGCTCGGCCTCTCACTCCCCCTGTGGGCGTCGGGCGGCGTCGCCTTCGTCGGTGGGCTCGCGGCAGCCGGGCTCGTGCTCGCCCTCGCCGGAAGCGCGACGGCGACGGGCACGACCCGCCTGATTCTCGCCGGCTCGGCGCTCGCGATGGCGCTCGACGCGGGTACGGCAATGCTCCTGATCCTGTTCAAGGAGAACACCACCGGCCTGTTCGCGTGGGGCAGCGGCTCACTGGCTCAGCTCAACATCGACGCGTCGCTCAGATCGCTCCCGATTCTCGTCGTCGCGCTCGTCGTGGCACTGCTGCTCGCCCGGCGCCTCGACGTGCTGGGCCTCGGTGACGACACCGCATCGGCGTTCGGCGTGCCGGTCCGCGCCACTCGGCTGGCAGCCGTGATCTGCGGCGTACTGCTCACGAGCACGGCCGTCATGCTCGCCGGCCCGATCGCGTTCGTCGGGCTCGGCGCGCCGGTGCTCACTCGCCTCATCGCCGCCCGGGTGCACCAGATCGGCCGGCACGCCCTGCTCATCCCCGTTTCGGGTCTGCTCGGTGCGCTACTCATTCTGCTCGCCGATGCTGGGTTGCGAGCGCTCCTCGGCGCCGAAGGGGCGACGGCGGTGCCGACGGGCATTCCGACCGCACTCCTCGGCGCCGCGGTCATCGTGGTGCTCGCACTCCGCATGCGCGACTCCGGGGCCGTGCGCACCCCGCCCCGGGCGAGCGCACCTCGACGCTCCCGCCGTCGCCTCGGTCTTGTCTTGACGGTCGCCGCCGTGCTGCTGGTCGTCGCGGTGGTCGTCGGCCTCCTCGCCGGGAGCCTCTGGCTGCGCACCGGCGACCTCGCACTGTGGGCGCAGGGCCTCGCCCCCGACCTCGTGACGCGCGCGATCGATGAGCGCATCCCGCGCGTCCTCGCAGCCCTGCTCGCGGGCGCCGCGCTCGCGCTCTCGGGCTCCGTCGTGCAGTCGACCGTGCGCAATCCGCTCGCGGAACCCGGGCTGCTCGGCATCACCGCCGGCGCCGGCCTCGGCGCGGTGATCGCGGTGACGGGCGGAGGCGGGCGGCCGCAGCTCGTACTGCTCGCCGTCGTCGGCGGGCTCGCCACGTTCGCGCTCATCGCGCTGCTCTCCTGGCGCGGGGGGATGCTTCCCGACCGCTTCGTACTCATCGGGATCGGCTGCGGCTACGGCCTCACCGCGCTCACGACGTTCCTCCTTCTCCGGGCTGACCCGTGGAACGCTCCGAGGATCCTCACCTGGCTTTCGGGCACGACCTACGGGCGGTCGCTCCCCGATGTGCTGCCCGTGACGATCGCGCTGCTGATCGCCGTGCCGATCCTCGTCGGGCTCCGCCGGCACCTCGATCTCCTCGCCATCGACGACGATACGCCGCGGATGCTCGGGGTCGCGCTCCAGCGAACCCGCTTCTCGCTGCTCGCCGTCGCTGCGGTGCTCGCGGCGGTGAGCGTGGTCGCGGTGGGGGTCATCGGCTTTGTCGGACTCGTCGCGCCCCATCTGGCGCGGACCATCGTCGGCTCCCGCAGCTCCCGCGTGATCCCCGTCTCAATGCTGCTTGGCGCGCTGCTCGTCTGCGTGGCCGACACGCTCGGGCGTACCCTGATCGCCCCGACGCAGCTGCCAGCGGGCCTCATGCTCGCGCTCATCGGGGCGCCCTACTTCGTGTGGTTGCTGCGCCGATCGTGACTGCTGCCTGATCAGGGGCGCGGCGGTGCGATCTCGGTGAGGAAGTCGAGGATCAGGGCCACGACGAGCTCGGGCTTCTCGTTGACGAGGCCGTGCGACGTTCCTGGCACGATGCCGAGGCGCGCGTTCGGCAGGTGCGAGGCGATCTTCAGGCTGTGACCCGGGGGCACCGAGTCGCGATCGCCGCCGAGCACGAGGACCGGAGACGTCGCACGCGCAAGATCCGCCGCCCCGATATGGGGTTCGGTGGTCCACAGGCGCATGCACTTGTCGAAGACGACGTCGGCGTGCTCTGGCCCGTCGGGTGACAGGCGCGCGAACGCGAGTCGCTCGGGGCTCACGTCGCCCTCCTCGAGCCCGGTTTCATCCGTCGGAAGCGGAGGAATCGACGGTCCGTCGGCTCCCGGATCGCCCGAGAACGCCGTCGGGTCGAGGTTCCCGCTGATTGCAACCAGCGAGCGCACGCGTTCGGGATGCGCCGTCGCGAGCAGCAGGCCGATGATCGCGCCGTCGCTGTACCCGACGATGTGCGCGTCCGCGAGCCCGTGCGCGTCGAGGTACTGCAGCGCCTCGGCGACACCGCCGTCGTAGGAGTACTCGCCGGTGGTGTCCGCGCTCCTCCCATGGCCCGGCCGCTCGTATGCGTAGATGCGGTGCGACGCGGCAAGAGTGGTCGCGATCGGTGCGAGCGACTCGAGCGAGCAGAAGCCGCCGTGCAGCACGACGATCGGTTCGCCGGTACCCTCGATCTCCTCGTACAGGTCCGAGTCGCCGATGCGAAGGTAGGGCATGAGTTCACGTGTCCGATCTCACTGAGCCGAGGGGCTCGGGTGTGCGTGTCTGGCGGCCGCCACTGGGCCGGTCGCTCCCCACTCCGCCGCAAGCCTGCGCAGCTTGCGGCCGCGCCACCGCCACATGAGCGCGAGCACGGGGCGGAAGAGCGGGGCGATCGCGCCGCCGATGTGGAGCTCGTCGGTCCACACGGCGCGGTTCGCAGAGGCGAGGGATCGCGAGATCGTGATCTCGTGCCGCCACTCGGTGAGCAGGGCGAGTGGTCCCGCCGCGGGCTCCCCGTGGTCGCGCATGGTCTTGGGCCAGGCTGAGGGCGGTGACGGTTCGAGATCGGTGATGCTGATCAGCTGCGCGCCGACCGGCACCGCGCCGAAGGCCATGAGGCGCACACGCACCTCGCTCCCCGTGGCGAGCTCTGTCGGGAAGCCGCCCTCCGGTCGCATGACGAGGAGCGGCGCGTAGAGCTCGGCGGCGACCGCGGGATCGTGCAGGGCCCGCCACGCCTGCTCGGCGGTGCACAGGGCCTCGAATTCGGTACGAATGCGCATGGTTTCAGTGTGACGAGGCCCCGCTCCCGCGTCGAGGGGTTGCGGGAGCGGGGCCGTGCACGTCAGGCGATATTCGGCCTGGCCGTTTCGCGTTACTTGGCGGTGAAGAAGAGGCGCTTGTTCGCGAATTCCCCGATCCCCACCGGACCCATCTCACGACCAAACCCGGACCGCTTCACCCCACCAAACGGGATCTCAGCAGACTCCGCCGCGATCGTGTTCACGTGCGCCATCCCCGTCTCCAGCCGCGACGCGACCCGCGTCGCGCGCGCCTCGTCCTCGGAGAACACCGAACCACCCAGGCCCAGCGCGCAATCGTTGGCGAGCTCCAACGCTTCCGCGTCGCTCGACACCCGATACACGGTCGCGACCGGACCGAACATCTCGACGTTGTACGACTCGGAATCCCGGGGCACGTCCACCAGCACCGCCGGCGAGTAGTACGCCGCGGGTCCCTCGGACAGCACGCCGCCCGCAAGGAGGCGCGCCCCCTGAGACACCGCATGCTTGACCTGCGCATCGAGAGTCTCCGCAGCAGCGCGCGAGGACAGCGGCACGAACTCGCCCTCCTGAAGATCCAACGGATCCCCCGGCGTGAGCCCGTCCGCGAGTTTCACGAGCTCCGCGACGAACTCGTCATAAATATCGTCCATCACGATCAGGCGCTTGTTCGAGTTGCACACCTGCCCCGCGTTATACACGCGGAAATCCCACGCCTCTTTCGCGACCGCGGCAACGTCCGAGGAATCCAGCACCACCATCGGGTCGATCCCGCCGAGCTCGAGCACGCACTTCTTCAAGTGCGTGCCCGCCTGCGCCCCGATGATCGCTCCCGCACGCTCCGACCCCGTCAATGACACGCCCTGCACGCGGGGGTCCGCGATCATCGTCGCGATCTGATCATGTGACGCGAACACGTTCTGATACCCGCCCACGGGCACCCCGGCCTCTTCCATGATCTCCTGGATCGTGAGCGCCGACCGTCCGCACACATCCGCATGCTTCAAGAGGATCGTGTTCCCCAACACCAGATTCGGGGCCGCGAAGCGGGCCACCTGATAGTAGGGGAAGTTCCACGGCATCACCCCGAGGAGCACCCCCACGGGCAGCTGCTGGATGACCGCCTTCCCCGGGATGGTGGACGGGATCTCGTACTCCGTGATCAACGACGGCCCATGCACCGCGTAATAATCAATGATCTGCGCCGCGAACTCGACCTCATCGACCGACTCCTGAAACGACTTCCCCATCTCGAGCGCGATCAAACGAGCGAGCTCGTCCTTGCGCTCGAGAAAGAGTTCCGCGACCCGCTTCACGACCAGAGCACGCTCCTGCACGCTCTGCTCACGCCACTGGCGATATACCGCGTCAGCACTCGAAAGCGCCTCTTCAATCTGCGTGTCGGTAGCGCCCTCGAACGACTCGAGAACCGCCCCGGTCGCAGGATTCTGCACCCGGTACTTCGACATCCTTATCCATCCTCCATGTAGAGCGGCGCCTCAGTTCTGAGAGAGGCGCCACTAGAGCGGCGCTTCAGCGCGCCAAGCAGAGCGCACGCGCACCCCACCGCAATCCACTGTAGCGATGGGGGCTGTGCGCCGGAAAGGGTGCGCGCCGCGGCAGGACGGTCGAGAGCGAAGGAGGCTGCGCCGATCCCGAACGGCTTGCTCGCGCCCGAAAGCGGGTCAGGCCGGGAAAGGCTCGCGCTGCAGGAGAGAGGCCAGGTGCGCGGCGTTCACGGCCGCCGTCGAAATGGCGGACGCGACGGGCTCGGGCGTCTCGTCGAGATCGCGGTAGTCGACCCCTTCCATCGCCCGGCCGTTCCAGTAGACGGATGCCTGCGCCGGGATCGTGAAGCCGACATCGCTGAGGCTCTGCGCCAGGATGCCGCAGATGTGGTGCGCGCCGTCTTCGTTGCCCACGACGACCGGGACCGCCACCTTCCCGAACATGGTGGGGCGGCCGGCCTCGTCGGTCTCGCTGATCTCGGCGTCGAGCCGTTCGAGCACGCGCTGCGCGACGCTCGAGTGCTGACCGAGCCAGGTGGGCGTCACGAACACCAGGATGCTCGCCTGCATCACGGCCTCTCGAATCTCGGGCCACGCGTCGCCCTCGCCCATGTCCGCTTCGACGCCGGGCATGATCCGGTGATCCACTGCGCGGAGCGACGCGCCATGCACGCCGTGCTCCCGCAGAGCTCCGAGTACCTGCTCGCCGAGCACATCGCCGCTCGACGGTTGCGGCGAGGGCTTCAGCGTGCAGTTGATGAGGAGCGCTCGGGGCGCCGCGATCGCAGCTTCGTCGTGATCCGTGAAAGTCGTTTCGTAGCCTGACATGCCGGGAAGACTACGCGCGAGTCACGGGCGCGCGGCAGGGGGTTGCAGACTTCCCGGAGGACGTGGATGTCGCTCAGGTCGAGGCGACGACGACCACGGGGTCCGTCGTCGGAAGCCCGGTCGGCGACCCGCCGGCCTCCTCCACCGTGACCGCGAGCGCATCACCCGGCTCGAAGCCCTCGGCGACGACCGCCGCGCCCCCGTCGTTATTGGCGCGCACCACGCCGAGGGAGATCGGCTGCTCGCCGCGAACGATCCACAGCTCGAAATCGTGCGCCTCGGGCGCCGCCGGCATATCCTCGGCCACGAACACGGCCTCATCGACCGAGTCCGCCCAGTGCAGCGTCGCCTCCCCGCCGCCCGGCATCTCTGCCGAGACGGTGCGCGCGTCGTTCGCGGACCCCACCTGCTGCAGGGCGAGCGAGACCGGGTCGCGGGGAGCGCGCATCCCGCCGATGGGCAGCGCGAGGGCGATCACGAGGAGCACCGCGACCGATGCGGCGAGCGCGAACCACGCGGCGCGGCGGCGCGGACGCGAGAACGTCTGCTCCGCGTCATCCACGTCGTCGTCCGCTCCGGCGAGCTCGGGCGGGAGGTTCCGGGCGCGCTCGGGCTGGGCCGGCTGCTCAGCCTGCTTCTGCTGCTCCAGCTGCGGCGACGCCTCGAGTTGCGGGGCCGGCTGCGCCTGCTGGGCGGTCGCTTCCGGGCGAAGCGGCGCCTCGAACTGCGTCGTGCTCGAGATCATGGCGAGGATCGCGCCGCGCGCCGCCGCCGGCGGGGCGATCTCGGGGGCAGTGGCGCCGAGGGCCGCGGCCGTGTCGCGATCCACATCGACGATGGACTGCCACTCCGGGTGCGCAGCGAGCGCTCGTGAGAACGCCTGCTCCTCGTCAGGGACGAGCGCGTGCAGCGCGCGGGCGGCGGAGAGCTCGCGGAACTGTTGCTCATTCATCGCGTCGCCTCCAATTCTTTCCTGAGCCGGGTGAGCCCGTCTCGAATTCTTGTCTTGATCGTGCCGAGCGGCGCCCCGACGAGCACCGCGACCTCACTCTGCGTGTACCCGCCGAAGTAGGCGAGCACGATCGCTCTGCGTTGCGGTTCCGGGAGCGCCTGCAGGCACTGCGTCGCTCGCGACCCGTCGATCAGCAGCGCCACCTCGTCTTCGACACCCGGGTGCGAGACGCCGTGGTCGCGCGCGCCCACCGCGAGATCGCGGCGGCGGGCCGCCTGCGAGGACCGCACGCGGTCGACCGCGCGTCGGTGGGCGATCGTGAGGATCCAAGCGCGAGCTCCCCCGCGATCGGGATCGTACGAGCTCGCCGTCTGCCAGGCCTCTAGAAAGACCTCCTGCAGCACCTCTTCGCTCTGCGCCCGGTCGACGAGCACCCGGAGGATCAGGCCGAACACCCGCGCCGAGAGCAGATCGTAGAGGTCGGCGAAGGCCCGCTGATCCCCCGCCGCCGCGCGCGCGAGCGCCACGTCGGCCGGCTCGACGCCCGGGCCGTCGTCCGCAATCTCGATTCCATCGATCACCATCGCGTCAAGCATGCCGTATCCACCTCCGATCCGCCTTCGTTTCATGAGCGCGCCGTTCTCCTTCTCAGTGCCCGGTGTTCCGATTTACCCGAACGTGAACGAGTAGACCTGCACACCCTGGGGCACGTGCAGCTCGAGCGTCCCCGAATCCGGGTCCTCCTCCGCCACCAGCCGGTACGAGCGCGGGGTGCCATCGACATCCGTCGCCTTCGCGTCGCCGCCCTCGACAGACGCCTCGATCGTCCCGCTCCCCGCGAGCACCGCCCGCACCTCCTGCCCCCGGTACTCGAGGCGCACGTCGCCGCCTGCTTCGCTCGTCGGCGTCGCGAACTGGGTGTCAACGTTCCAGGTGCCCTGCAGCGCGAAGGTGTCAGGCTTCTGCTGATCCGCAAACGAAAATTCGCTCTCGCCGGCACCGTAGGGGCCCGGGCCCGCGAAGTTCCGATCCTTCGAGGAGCCAAGGAACGTCTCCGGCGTCGTAGTGCCGAGTTCGGGCGTCTCGTCGGTGACGTCGGTCTCGTCGGGAAGCTCAGCGTCGGGCTGCGCGTCGGCGAGGAGCTCGCGGATCAACTTCTCGGTCGTCTCGTAGTTGCCCTCACCGAACGAGATGTGCCGAACCGTGCCCTCGGCGTCGATGAGGTAGTGCGCCGGCCAGTAGCGGTTGCGGTAGTTCGTCCAGGTCGAGAGGTTGTTATCGAGCGCGACCGGGTAGGTGATGCCGAAGTCCTTCGCGCCCGCAATCACGTTCGCGCGCTCCTTCTCGAACGCGTACTCGGGCGAGTGCACGCCGATCACCTCGAGGCCGGCGTCGCGGTAGGCCTCGTCCCAGGCCACCACGTGCGGGATCGAACGCTGGCAGTTGATGCAGGAGTACGCCCAGAAGTCGATGAGCACTACCTTGCCCTTGAGTTCGTCGAGCTTGATGCCCTCGTCGTTCGGCGTGTTGAACCAGCTCTCGATGCCCTTGATGGAGGGCGCGGTGCCGCACTCCTCGAGCTCGGTTGCGTCATTCGTGCACTGGTCGAGATCGCGGTTCTCGTCGGTGACGAGGCCGCCGAGGTTCAGCGCGTTCGAGCCGGCCTCGCTCTCGGCGAGGTCCTTCTGCAGCCCCGCCGTGTAGTCGGGCAGGAGACGCTGGAGGGCCTGGGGCACGTTGAAGGCGAGCCCGACGGCGAGCGCGATGAGTGCGACGCCGCCGACGATGCGGATCGTGCGCTCCCGCTTGCGGAAGCCGCGGATGCGGTCGCCGACGCTGCGGCCCGCGAGCGCGAAGACGAGCAGCGGGATCGCGACGCCGATCGCGAACGAGACGGTGAGCAGCACGGTCCCCGGACCCACTTGGCCCGTCGCGCCCGCCACGATGATCGCCGCGAGCACCGGGCCCGCGCAGGGCACGAAGACGGTGCCGAGCGCGAGGCCCATGCCGAATCCGTTGCCGCCCTCGCCGACCTTGCGACGCGGGAGACGCTGGAACGGCTTCTCGAGAAGCTGCTCGAAGCCCGGAACGAGCATCCCGACGCCGATGATGAGGAGCACCGCGACGCCCGCCCAGCGGATCGCGCTCTGCGGAATGTCGAGCAGGCCGAGCAGCACCGAGCCGAGGAGCGTGACCGCGGAGAAGCTGAGCACGAGGCCCGCGATGATCCAGTACGGTCGGCTGCGCTTGGCCGGAATCACCTCGGGGAGCTTGCCCGCGCTCGCGGGCTGCGCGCCCGCGGTCAAGAAGATGACGGGCAGAACGGGCAGGATGCACGGCGAAATGCCGGTGATGAGTCCGCCGAGCAGACCGATGAGCACGATATCCATGTGAAGCCTCTCTGTTACGAGGTCTTCGGAGCGGTCGCGGTTCCGGATGGGTCGGGGCCGCCCGCGGCGGATTGCGGAGCCGGCCCACGCCCCGCGATCCACCGCCCCCACGCTCGCCCCCGCCCGCGCCCGCGCCTCGCGATCCACCGCTCCCCTACCCCGCCCAGCCCCTACCCACCACGCCGAAACCGAGTGTCTTTGCCGAGACCGAGCCTCTTTACGCGTCAAAGACACTCGTTCTCAACAAAGACGCTCAGTTTCGGTGAAGGGCGGAGCGGACAGGCGCCGCGGAGCGCGCCCGAAAACTTTCTCGAGAAATTTCCAATCCGGGGGCGGGAGGGCTCCGAAGACGTTCACAAGCCGCGGATTTCTGCGGATCATCATCTGAGGAGGAACCATGTTCACCAAGAAGAAGACCCTCGGCGCCGCGTTCGCACTGACGCTGGCCGGTGCCGCAATGCTGACCGGATGCTCGATGGGCGCATCGGACGAGGCGGCCGAGGATCAGTCGACGGAGCAGACGCAGGAGTCGATGCCGACTGAGGAATCGACGGACTCGAGCGATTCGTCGATGGACGAG
Source organism: Leucobacter sp. USHLN153 (assembly GCF_037145615.1). Classification (NCBI taxonomy): domain Bacteria; kingdom Bacillati; phylum Actinomycetota; class Actinomycetes; order Micrococcales; family Microbacteriaceae; genus Leucobacter; species Leucobacter sp. USHLN153. The sequence goes on along the minus strand of NZ_JBBCXE010000003.1, from coordinate 402,346 downwards.
ATGGATCCCGCGGCGAACCTCGTCGGCCCCGGCTGCGCAGCCTATGCAGAAGAGGTGCCGGACGGCCCCGGTTCAGTCCAGGGCATGTCGCAGGATCCCGTAGCGGTCGCCGCGTCGAACAACCCGATGCTGAAGACGCTCGTCTCGGCCGTCAGCGGCGAGCTCAACCCCGACGTCAACCTCGTCGACACGCTGAACGGTGACGAGTTCACCGTCTTCGCCCCGGTCGATGACGCGTTCGGCAAGATCGACACCGCGACGATCGACACGCTGAAGACCGACAGCGACCTCCTCACGAGCATCCTCACCTACCACGTGGTGCCCGGCCAGATCGAGCCGGCTGACATCGCGGGGATGCACACCACCGTTCAGGGCGAGGACGTTGACGTGACCGGCTCGGGCGACGAGCTCATGGTCAACGACGCGAACGTCATCTGCGGCGGCGTGCAGACCGCGAACGCGACCGTATACCTGCTCGACAGCGTGCTGATGCCGCCCGCCAAGTAACAGCGCCCCAGTTCACTCGGCCTGAGCTGCTCGCGGATCGCGGGGCCCAGGCCGAGCGGTGAAAGACCAGCGTGCCCGTCACTCCACTCGGAGAGGCGGGCACGCTGCTCTGTGTGCGGGCGGCGGTACGGGGCTCGGGGCGGACGGCCAATTGCGAGCTCGGTCTGCGGGGGATCGCGATCCGCCCCGCTCGCGAACTCAGATACGCACGAGCATTTTGCCGGTATTCGCGCCCCGCATCATGTCGAGGAACGCGTCGACCGTGTGCTCGATCCCGTCGACGATCGTCTCGTCGTACGCGATTTTGCCGGCGGCGAACCATTCGCCGATCCGCTGCTGGAACTCCGCCGAGTGCTGCAGGTAGTTGCCCACTGTGAAACCCTGCAGCCGCAGCGACCGCGTGATGATGTTCGCCATGTTGTCGGGCCCGGGCACGGGCTCTTCGCTGTTGTACCCGACGATCGCGCCGCAGAGTGCTGCGCGCCCGCCGTCGTTGAAGGCGTCGAGCGCGGCTTCGAGATGGTCACCGCCGACGTTGTCGAAGAACACGTCGATGCCGTCGGGTGCCGCGGCCGCGAGCTGCCCGCGCACGTCGCCGTCCTTGTAGTTGAAGGCGGCGTCGAAGCCGTACTTCTCCGTCAAGAGCTGCACTTTCTCGGCGGATCCCGCGGCGCCGATCACCCGGCTCGCCCCGAGGAGTTGCGCGATCTGCCCGACCGCTGTGCCGACTGCGCCCGCGGCTCCCGAGACGAACACTGTCTCACCGGGCTTCAGCTCCGCGACCGCGGAGAGCCCGACGTAGGCCGTGAGCCCCGTCATTCCCATGATGTGCAGGCGGAGGGAGAGCGGAACGCCCTCGACCTCGGGAATCACTCGGAAGGTACCGGCGTCCGCCTGCACGAGGTCGGACCAGCCGTGCTGGTGCAGGACGACCGCGCCCTCCTCGATGTCATCGGAGGCGGAAGCGACGACGCGGCCGACAGAGCCACCCTGGATCTGCTCGCCCAGCGCGTACGGCGGGACGTAGCTGCGCACGTCGTTCATGCGACCGCGCATGTAGGGATCGACCGAGACGAACAGATTGCTCACGCGCACCTCGCCCGGCTGCAGCTCGCCGAGTTCGACCTGCACCGTGCGGAAGTCGTCGTGCGACGGCCAACCGCTGGGGCGCGATGCGAGATGAATCTGAGTGCTCGTGTGAGCGGACATGAAAGCCTCCGGATCTGGATACGTGCTCGGAAATGATCGTCCTGAGCGGCGGTCGCGCGAAGCCAGGATGCAGGCGAATGTCGGCGGCCGCTGCAACAATGCAATCGCGCCAACGCCCCAACTCGCAACCTTGCGGTATACCCCCCGTGGGTATATCGTGGAGGCAGTGCACAGGAAAGGCCCCGGCGCGCCCGCAAGATCGCTGATAGCGGATCCGCCAGTACCCTGCGTTGCCGACTCAGCTACGAAAGGATCGCCATGAGCATCTCCGAATTCACCGTCACCGGTATGACCTGCGAACACTGCGAGCGCGCCGTGCGAAGCGAAGTCACCGCCATTCCCGGCGTCATCGACGTCGCGGTGAGCGCCGAGTCGGGCCAGCTGCGCGTCACCACTGAGGGCGAGGCCGTGGACGCGGCTGCCGTGCTCGCGGCGGTCGACGAGGCGGGGTACACCGCACAGCCCGCCTGAGCACTTCCGGTTCGACCCCGCACCGACGCACCCGCCGCGTTCCAACTAGATTTCCCGCGTGAAAGGACACCTCATGACCGCATCGAGCGGCGCCGCCGAGCGCAGCTACGAATTCGAAATCGGCGGGATGACCTGCGCCTCGTGCGCGATGCGCATCGAGAAGAAGCTGAATCGCCTGGACGGCGTCGCGGCGAGCGTCAACTACGCGACCGAGAAGGCAACCGTGCGAGCGGCGGAGGGCGTCGAACCCGAAACTCTGATCGCAGAGGTCGAGAAGACCGGATACTCCGCAAAGCTGCCGATCCCGCCCGCGGCGAGCGCGGCGGACGACACCGAGCCCGATGCCGATGCCGACCCCGAGCTGCGCGCACTGCGCCAGCGGCTCATCGGCTCGATCGTGCTCTCCGTCCCGGTGATCCTCCTCGCCATGATTCCGGCGCTGCAGTTCCCCGCCTGGCAATGGGCCTCCCTGGCGCTGGCCTCACCCGTGGTCGTCTGGGCAGCGTGGCCATTCCACCGAGCCGCCTGGATCAACCTGCGCCACGGCACCGCGACGATGGACACGCTCGTGTCGGTGGGCACCGGCGCGGCCTACCTCTGGTCGCTCTATGCCCTCTTCTTCGGCATGGCCGGGGAGATCGGCATGCGCCACGCGTTCGAGTTGACCGTGGCCCCGAGCGATGGGGCGGGCAATATTTATCTGGAGGTGGCTTCGGGCGTCACCATGTTTCTCCTCGCGGGCCGGTACTTCGAGAAGCGCTCGAAGCGGCAGGCGGGCGCCGCCCTTCGTACGCTGCTCGAGCTCGGCGCGAAGGAGGTCACGCTGCTGCGCGACGGCGTGGAGGTTCAGGCTCCGGCAGAGGAACTCACTGCGGGCCAACTCTTCGTGGTACGTCCCGGCGAGAAGATCGCGGCGGACGGCGTGGTCGAGACCGGCCACTCGGCCGTCGACGCCTCCATGCTGACCGGGGAGTCGGTTCCCGTCGAGGTCGGCCCCGGCGATGCCGTGACGGGCGCCACCGTCAACACGAGCGGTCGATTGATCGTGCGGGCAACGCGGGTCGGTGCGGACACCCAGCTCGCGCAGATGGCACGGCTCGTCGAGGAGGCGCAGTCCGGCAAGGCGGAGGTGCAGCGACTCGCTGATCGCGTATCCGCCGTGTTCGTGCCGATCGTGATCGGCATCGCGATCCTCACCCTGGCCGTATGGCTCATCGCCGGGTTCCCCGTCGCGAGCGCGTTTACCGCTGCCGTCGCCGTACTCATCATTGCGTGCCCGTGCGCACTCGGACTCGCGACGCCCACGGCGTTGCTCGTCGGCACCGGACGCGGAGCGCAGCTCGGCCTGCTGATTCGGGGCCCCGAGGTACTCGAGTCGACGCGGCGGATCGACACGATCGTTCTCGACAAGACCGGTACCGTGACCACCGGCCGCATGACCCTCACGGGGGCCGAGCTGGCCGATGGTGTGGACCGCCTCGAGCTGCTGCGCCTCGCGGGTGCCCTCGAACAGGCGTCGGAGCACCCGATCGCGCGCGCCGTCGCCGCTGGGGCGATCGCGGAGCTCGGCCGAACACCGGGCGCGAATGCCGGCCTGCCCGAGGTCGAGAGCTTCCGGAACTCTGAGGGGCTCGGCGTCACGGGAGTGGTGGAGGGGCACGCCGTGATTGTCGGCAAGCGCGCCCTGCTCGACGAGTGGGCGATCCCCGACGCACCTGAGCTCACCGACGCCCTGGCAGCGGCAGAGTCCAGCGGAAGCACCGCCGTACTCGTTGCGTGGGACGGGGCACTGCGCGGCGTACTCACCGTCGCCGACGCGGTGAAGGCGACGAGCGCGGACGCGGTCCGTCAGTTGCGCGCGCTCGGGCTCCGGCCGATCCTCCTGACGGGCGATCAACGCGCGGTCGCCGAGCGCGTTGCCGAGGAGGTCGGCATCGATGAGGTGATCGCGGAGGTGCTCCCCCGAGACAAGGCCGAAGTGGTGTCGCGACTGCAGCGGGAGGGCCGCGCTGTCGCGATGGTCGGCGACGGGGTGAATGACGCTGCCGCGCTCGCGCAGGCCGATCTCGGGCTCGCGATGGGCACCGGCACCGATGCGGCGATCGAAGCCTCCGACATCACTCTGGTGCGCGGCGACCTCACGAGCGCGGCGGACGCGATCCGTCTCGCTCGGCGAACGCTCAGCACGATCAAGGGCAACCTCTTCTGGGCGTTCGCGTACAACGTGGCCGCAATCCCTCTGGCCGCGCTGGGCCTCCTCAACCCGATGCTCGCGGGTGCCGCGATGGCGTTCTCCAGCGTCTTCGTGGTGGGCAACAGCCTGCGGCTCCGCTCCTTCAGGCGCTGACGGCTCCGGCCCCGTGCGCCGGGGCTCACGCGAGAAGCTCCCAGTCCCGACCGCTACGGTTCCTGAAAGACCAGCCGACCGCCCACCATCGACAGAGGTCCGATGCTTCCGATCGTAGACATCATCGTTGTCGCGCTGCTCCTCGGCGCCACGATCTCGGGCTTCCGCTCCGGATTCTTCTCGGTGCTCGGCGCACTCGCCGGTCTCGTGGTCGGGGCCGCTGTTTCGCCGTGGGTGCTGCCCGTCGTTGCGCGCGAACTCCCGGAGAATGCTTGGCGGAGCGCCGCGGTGATCGGTTCGGCGGTCCTCCTGCTCGCGGTCGGTGCGGGGCTGGGCTCGCTCATCGGCGCGGTGCTCCGTCGAGGCGCCGACCGGCTGAAGCTGCGGTTCGTGGAGCGCCTCCTCGGCGGGGCGCTCGGGCTCGTCGCCTCCGTGACCGCGGTCTCGCTGATCGGGGCCGGCATCATCTCAGCGGGGGTGCCGGTGGTGTCGTCTGCCGTCGCCTCGTCCACGGTGCTGCGCACGCTGCAGCAGTGGACTCCGCCGGTCATCTCCGACGCGGCCGCCCGTCTGCAGGCTGCGGTGCTCGACGAGACCGTGATCCCGACCGTCGATGCGCTGCTCGAGGGAGACCTCAGCGTCGATCCCGACGTCTCCGCAATTGACACCGACGACCCGGCGCTCGCGCGGGCAGCGCAGTCGGTCGCCCGCATCTCGGGAATTGCCGCCGGGTGCTCAACGATGCCGACGGGCACGGGGTTCGTCGCGGCCGAGGATCGCATCGTCACGAACGCTCACGTGGTCGCGGGCGTTTCAACTCCGCTCGTCGAGCTTCCCGGGGAGCCCGCGCGCGATGGGCGGATCGTGTACTTCGACCCCGTCGACGATCTCGCGGTGATCGCCGTCGACGTCGACGCCCCTCCTCTGCCGATCGACGATTCGCTGACGCCGGGGAGCGCAGGCGCCGTGCAGGGGTATCCGTACGGCGGGCCGTTCTCGACGGTCGCGGCGGGGGTGCTCGCGACCCGCACCACGCCGATCGACGACATCTATCGCTCGTCCACCGCGCCGCGCTCGATCCACGTGCTGTCGGGCAAGGTGCGACCTGGCAACTCGGGCGGACCGCTGCTCACCGCTGAGGGCGGTGTCGCGGGTGTGATCTTCGCGCGGGACACGGCGCGCGACAACGTCGGCTACGCGATGACGGTCGCGGAGCTCCTGCCCGTGCTCGCGACCCTCGACCAGGCGGTCGACCCGGTCGACACGGGCGCCTGCATCTCGTAAGTGTCGATACCGGTATCTGACCCGCCAGTGGCACAGATACCTGCGGCAGAATAGGGCCATGCCAGCCGCTGGAGTTCGATCCCGTGAGCGATCTCGCCTCCTGAACGGGCAACTTGCATTCCCGGTCTGGGCTGTGGACGCGCTCGCGATCACCGTCGTCCTCATCGCGACCCTTCTCGATGGCCCTCTCGGATTCGGCGGCCCGCGAGCTGGGGCCCCTGCCGCGCCGGACGGGCGGGCGGTGCCCGGCAATCCTGGCGGTCCGAGTGGATCCGCCGAGAACCTACTTCCACTCTGGGGCATCGTTATACCGCTCACCATTGTGCTCGCGGCATGCGCGCTCGTCCTGCTGCGCCGACGATGGCCGATTCCCGTGCTCGGCGCGAGTCTTGCGCTCTACTTCGCCGCGGTACTGCTGCGAGAGCCCTCCCTCGGGGTCGGCATCACTGCGGTCCTCGCGGCATATCGCGTCGGCGCGCGCACCTCTCGGCGCACGACGATTATCTCGGGTGTCGCCGCAACTGTGCTCGTCGCTGCGTTGAGCTTCGCGAGCTCGGAGTTTGGGGTCGTCGATGTCCGCGTGTTCCAAATCGCAGCCGCTCTCGCGGTAGCCTCAGCACTCGGCGATAGCGCTCGTTCACACCGCGAGGTCGTCTTTGCCGCGACCGAACGCGCCGAACGCGCCGAACAAGCGCGCGAAGCCATCGCGCAGCAGCGCGTAGCTGAGGAACGTCTGCGGATCGCGCAGGATCTGCACGACACCGTCGCGCACCAAATCTCCGTGATCAGCCTGAGCGCCGGGGCGGCTTCAAGCGCCCTCGAATCGAATCCTGAGCGGGCCCGACGGTCGCTGCACGCGATCCGCGACTCCGCACGCTCAGTGCTGACCGAGATCGGTGGTCTATTGGAATACCTTCGCGCCGACGGTGCTCCGGAGCTGGCGCCGGGACCCGGCACCGACGACGTTGCCACGCTCATTTCACGCATGCGGGATGCCGGTCTCAACGTGTCCGTTACCGAGTTCGGCGAGTGGCGGGGCGCACGAGGCACGACCGCGGCTGCGCTCTATCGGGTGGTGCAAGAAGGGCTGACTAACGCCCATAAGCACGGCGCTGGAGGCGAGGCCGCGGTCGACATTTCCGTCGACGGCGCTGAGATCGTGGTATCGATCATGAACCCGGTGTCCCCGGGACCACGCAGACGCACCGAGGCTACGGGTGCTGGACTCGGCCTTATCGGGCTCAGCGAGCGCGTTGCGGCACTCGGAGGCAGCATACGCACCTCGACCGGTGCACAGTTCTTCATTGAGGCGCGACTGCCGTTCAACCGGGAGGAATCTAGATGATCAACGTCGTCGTGGCCGACGACCAGCCGCTCATTCGACAGGCGGTCGTCGATATTCTCGCTGGAGAACCAAATATCACGGTCGTCGGAGAGGCGACGAATGGCGCTGCGGCGGTCCAGGCCGTCGAGGTGCTGCGTCCGGATATCGTGCTGATGGATATCCGCATGCCGATCCTCGACGGGATCGCCGCAACCGCCGCAATCTGCTCCGAGCACCGCGCGACGCGCGTGCTGATCCTCACCACCTTCGAGGAGGATGAGAACGTCGTCGCTGCGCTCCGGGCGGGTGCGAGCGGGTTCCTCGGGAAGGGCGCAGAGCCGGAGGAGATCGTGCGGGCGGTGCGGGCGGTGCATGCGGGCGACGCACTCCTTTCTCCCGCGGCCACTCGCGGCCTGATCGCCAAGTTCGTCGCCCTCCCCGAATTGCCGCGGGTTGCACAACCGTCGATGCGCCCCGAGCTGGCCGCCCTCACTGATCGCGAACACGAAGTGCTGCGCTTGGTTGCTCGCGGTCGCTCCAATCAGGAGATCGCCGACGAGCTGTTCATCTCACCTCACACGGCAAAGACGCACGTGAACCGAATCATGGTGAAGGTGGCCGCACACGACCGTGCGCAGCTCGTGATCCTCGCCTACGAAAGCGGGTTGCTCGTTCCGGGCGCCGATGAACCGTCCGCACCAGGAGCGCCGGCCGGAGGCTGACCGCCCGCGCCAGGGCCTCCCATACCGCCGCCCGCCCCGGGACCCCCCGTCGTCTGACCCGCGGTATCCGGGTCAACCTCGTTACCGTTGGCCACGACGGTTCCCTCCGCCAGGGTCACGCTGCCGTTCCCATCGAGCGGACCGTCGCCCCCGTTCGCCGCACTCGTGATGGTGATGCTCCCTCCTGAAACAGCGATCGTGCCGTTGGAGTCGAATCCATCTTTGCCCGCCTGCACGGTGACGACGCCGTCCGACACCTCGAGCCGTTCGCCAGTGTCGCTCTCGCGATCCTGCCCGCCAGCGTTGAGCCCCGCGGCGTTGATCCCGTCATCCGTCGCCGTGAGATCGAGGCTGCCGCCGAAGATGCCGACATCAACTGCTTGCACGCCCTCGTTCGAATCGCGCACCGTAATCGTGCCTCCGCCAACGGAGACGATCTGACCTCCTTGCACCCCGTGATCGGCCGCGCTCACGCTGAGGTCTCCGCCCGTCATCACCACGTCGGTCGCCGCCTGCACGCCGTCATCGCCCGCGGTGATGTCGATTGTTCCACCCCTCAGGAGCACGACGCCCTTCGTCGCGTCATCGTCCTGGTCGCTCCGTAGCCCGTCGCCGCCCGTCGCTGTCAAGTCGAGTGAGCCGCCCTGTACGACAAGCGCGTCCTTCCCTCGCAGGGCGTCATCTGCGGCGTCGACCGTGAGTGACCCGGAGAGCACGATAAGGTCATCGGTGCTCGAGATACCGTCGTTTCCGTTGCCCTTCACGGAAAGCGAGCCGTCGCCTGAGATCGTGAGGTCACTCCGAGCATGTATCGCGGCATTGGCGGTGGCGTCGTCGGCGTAGCTCGACGCGTCCGAAACCGCGTTCTCGCTGCCCTTGGCGAGTGAAATTACGACATCGTCGGCGCTCTGCACCTCGATCCCGGAACCATCCGCGTTCGCGATCTCGGCATCGTCCAGAATCAGCACGACCTGCGCATCGTCAGGCGCCGCGACGACGACTCCGCCGTCGAGGGACCCGCTGAGGCGGTAGACCCCTGCGTCAGAGATGGTGATGGTGGATCCGGCGACCTCTACGCCGGATCCGTCCACGCGGGCGGACGAGCCCTGCAGCGCAATGTCTATGGCTTCGGACGCCGACCATTCGTCGTCGTTCACCGTCGCGACGTCCGAGTTTTCGGCGATCACCGATTCCGGATCGAGCTCACCGTCGAACGCGGTGAGGGCGACAGCTTCCGAGGTTGTGCCGTCCTGGCCAGCGCCCTGAGACTGCGTTTGAGACGCTTCGCCCGAACCCGAGCCCGACGCGGTCGCTGCCGGCAGCGCCGAACAGCCCGCGAGCAGCAGGCCAGCTGCCGCGATCGAGGTAATAGTGAGGAAAGATCGTTTCATGGTCGGCTCCTTATGACGTGATGGACGTGCTGTCTTGCGCGGGTGAGATCGCAGCGGCGATGGCGAGGGGTGGAATCGAGATGCTGGACGAGAACGGACCACGCAGTGCGCGGGCCCACTTGTTCCCCGGCAGCTCTGGGTAGAGGGCGGCAGTGCCTGTCCCGAATTTGCTGATGCCGCTCGGTCGTTGCCCGGAACGCCACAGTGATCGATCAAGCGGGCTCGGACCACCCGTGGACTTCGACTCGATAATCGCGTAGCTCGGAAGAGCGATTGCACGGCCCGCAGGATCCGACCACTGCAATTCAGCGTCGATGGTGGCGCGACTGCCGTCGCCCAGCAGCAGCGTGGTTCGGCGGTAGCGACTCACAAGCGCGGGTTGCAGACGTGGAACAAGTTCAGGATCGTGCCCGCGTTCCGCAAGCATCATCTCGACTCGCGACCGTTGCTGGCGATCGAGCCTCGCGCGCGCATCGGCCGTGCAAGGAAAGCGCTCCTTGACCGTCGCACCGCGACCGCTTTTCGTCTTGAGTTCGAGATACGCCCCTCCGGTATCCAGATAGCTGCGTGTACGAAGCTTGAAGCGACGCCGTCGCCGCTGCGCCGTGAGCCGGTAGCTGGTCCGTTCGGAGGTATCGAAGTACACCGAGTCATATGCGAAGGAGCGTCGGCCATCGATCTCGAGCACCCGCGTGCTCTCGTCGAGCTCAGCGAGCACGCGTGCGGCCGCGCCGAGCGGGAGAAGGTACTTCCGGTCCACGCGCGTGAGCAGGGCGGCCTCGGCTACGAGCTCCTCGAGTGACACGGGTCTGAGCGCATCGCAGTTAAGCGCGTCGTTCATCGCGCGGCTCCGGTCACCTGGGCGCGCCGCAGGCCGGCGGAGGCATTTCGCCGGGCGACGGCCGCGCTCGGGATCGCGGTCCGGTAGCGCACGTCCACAAGGGTCGAGTCGTTCACGAGATCGAGTTGCTGCACCGCGAGGGCGGTGACCGAGGCGCCCAGGCGAGCCTCGAGTTCTGCCCGCAGCTCCGTCTCGTCGGCGATCGCTTGGTCGAGGCGCACGACCTGTTGACGGCTGCGCGAGAGGAGTGCCGGGTGATCCGCCACCCACAGCACCGTGAGAATGAGGGCCAGAAGCGCGATCGGCACGACGATCGGCCCCGAGCCGAGTCCGCTGATGAGCCCGATAGCGAGCGCGGCAAAGTAGTAGGCGACCTCTCGCTGTGAGATTTCGGACGAGCGCAGTCGGATGATCGAGAGCACGCCGAAGAGCCCGAGCCCGAGCCCGGCCGCGATCTGTGTCGTCGCGAGCACTGTCGCTACCGCGAGCACACCGATGTTCACTCCGAGGAAGGCAACAACGAGGTCACGTCGTCGGTGGCGTGGATAGTAGATGCCAAAGACGAGGACCGCGGCGGCGGCGAGATCGGCGGCAATAAGAATGAGACTGTCGATAGTCACGATGAGAGCTCCCTGAGGTTGACGTGTTTCCAGCACAGCGCGACCGCTTATGGGCGAGCTATGATTCCGCGTGCGTGGCGGCGATTCTTGTGGATGTGTCCGCCGGCGCGGTAGGCGACGTACTGCGTTCGTGGTATTCCTCGGCACCGAGGCCCGTGCCGCTTGGGGTCGCGAAAACGCCGTTGCGCTGCGTGCGGTAACTCAGAATGAACAGCATGATTTCGGTCGCGCTCTTCGCGGCCCAGACAGGCGTGCCGACACCCGTCAGCGCGGCCATCCAGGCGATGTTGGACGCAAGCAAGACGGCGGCCAACAGCACGTAGCGACCCGCCTGGCGAAGGAGTCCGGCCCGCCCACGATGCAGAAACACGACTCTGCGATTGACGACGAAGTTCGCGCTCGCACTCACGATACGTGCCGTGACAATGGACGGCACGAGCGATCCTGTCCACGCGACCATCGCGAACAGCACGACGGCATCGATGAGAAACCCGATCAGCGACGACGCGGTGAACACGAGCGCGGGAAGCATTACGCGAACCGAGTCGGCGACGGGTCGGAAGTGACTTGACGCGTTGCCCGCGAGATATACGGTCTCGATCGGCATCTCCTCCGCGGCGTATCCCGCGCTTCGGAGACCGAGCAGCACGCGTTGCTCGTATTCGAATCGGTCACCCGGCATCGCCACGAGCCAGGGAATCATCGCCGCTGGAATGCCTCGCAACCCGGTCTGGGTGTCGGAGAGCGACCAGCCCGCTGCAATACGAAAGAGCCGACGCGCCACCGCGTTACCGAGGCGACTGCGTCGCGGAACCGATCCCTCGAACGCACGGCACCCGAGCACCATCGTCCCGCCCGTCGACTCCCCCAGAGCTCGGGTGCGAGCTACGACCGCGAGAATATCCGCGACAGTGTGCTGTCCGTCCGCGTCGGCGGCGACAACGCCCTCTCCAGGGTGGGCCTTCTGCGCGTGCGCGAGCCCCGTCCGCAGGGCAGCGCCCTTTCCCCGGTTGCGGCCGTGCCGCAGTACTTCCGCTCCGGCAGATGCCGCACGTTCGAAGATCTGACCGTACTCGGTCCCGGAACCGTCGTCGACGATAAGCACGGAGAGTTCGGGATCGGCGGCGCGGAGCGCCGCTACCAGCGCCGGCAAGTGCTCGGCTGGTTCGTACGCCGGGATGAGAACGCGCATCGCTCAGCCCGCCACGTAGAAGATGTCGCTTGTCGCCCGCTCGCCGCCGTTCGACGGTTGGTTTACGACCTCACCGTTGTAGTACATCGTCGAGGAGCCACCCCCGTCGAGGTTGTAGGCCGTCTCGGCGCCGAGGCCCTGCATGATTTCTGCAAGCTCAGTCATCGTGACCCCGCGGCTGTATCCCGAGTCGCGCCCGTCGACCACCACGAACACGAGGTGGTTTTCATCGATCACGCCGACTGCGGTGCGCGGTTGCGCTCCTTGGATCGAGTGGTTACCGAAGTTGGTGTCGACTTCGACGTCGTCGATTCCGCTCACGATCGCACCTTCATCGACGAGGGCGGGCCCGAAGCTCATGGTGTTCCACACGCCCTGAGCAAGCAGTTCTTCGGCACTCGTCTGGGTCTCGTCGAAAATTTTCGCTTCACCGTCTCTGGTGAAAGCGATCCCCGTGCGAGCCGGCTCGTCGCGGTAGATCACACCGTTTCGGATTACGATGCCCGTGTCCCGGAAGCCGTAGTAGTCACCATTGATAGCGAACGTCGCACCGTTCTCTGCCGCGATCTCGCTCGTTTTCTCAGTGATGTTCTCGCCGAATTGGTTGTTCGCAAAAGCGGACCGCAGTTCGGTGGCATCACCAAGTTGCACATCCGCGACGTAATAGGTGACGGTGTTGTCCCCAGAACCTGTAGTCTCCGTGCGCACGGATATCGCCGCGTCTGCACTCGCGGTGCTGCTGTCAGCGGAGGTATCCGTAGCGGTCGTCGCCGTCTGGTCGTCGCCCGACTCGGACGTCTTACTCGCGGTGTCGGACCCCGTCGAGTCTGTCGACGCCTCGTATGCGGTGACATCGGCGATCTCAACCTTGGGAACAAGAAATCGATCAGCCGCCCACGTAGCTCCGCCGACGGCCGTCAGGGCGAGGGCGAGGGCGGACGCGAGCAGGACGATGCTTCTCCGGCGACGCCTCGGTCGGTGTGCCGCCTCGGTTGTCGGGCGGCTCTCGCGCGCGGGAATTTCGCTGTGGTGCGAACTCGGAGCGTGGGGATCATGTTGAGTGGACATGGCCCCAGAGAAGGCGCGACAGCTATGAGATCACCCGGGGTTCCGCTCGGATCGCTTCGTGTCGACGCGAGATGTACGCGCATGCGGTAGGCGCCTGCACCGCCCCCTACCGCGATCGCGGTACGCCGCCGGTCAGCATCACCCCAGCAGGCCGAGCTCCCGCGCGGCAGCGACGGCCGCGGTCCGCGACGCGACTCCGAGCTTCGTGAAGATGTGCACCAGGTGAGACTTCACGGTCGCCTCGCTGATGTGCAGCCGCGACGCGACCGCGCTGTTCGTGGTGCCCTCCGCGACAAGCCGCAACACCTCGACCTCGCGCGAGCTGAGGGTCGGGCGCGGCTCCCGCATGCGCGCGAGAAGCCGCCCCGCGATGGCCGGAGCGAGCGCCGTCTCCCCCGCAGCAGCGGCGCGAATCGCTGGGATGAGCTCCTCGGGAGGCGCGTCCTTGAGGAGGTAGCCGCTCGCACCCGCCTCGACGGCACCGAGGATGTCGCCATCGGTGTCGTAGTTCGTCAACACCAGCACGGCGGGCGGCGTATTGAGCGCGCGCAGCTGCCTGGTCGCGTCCGCACCGGTCAGCTCGGTACCGAACCGCAGGTCCATGAGCACGACATTCGGGCGCAGTTCGGCGGCGAGCGCGACCGCCGCCCCCGGAGTGCCCGCCTCTCCCACGATCTCGAGGTCGTCGGTGCCGGAGAGCATGGCGGCGAGACCGGCGCGCACGACGGGATGGTCATCGGCGAGCAGCAGGCGGATCACCGCGCCTCCCCCGCGTCAGCGTCGATCGGCAACCTCGCGACGACCACGGTTCCGCGCCCGCGCTCCGAGTCGATCTCGAGCGTGCCGTCGAACTGGTCCACGCGCTCCCGCATCGCGCGCAGCCCGAACGAATCGGCGGCGTGTACTCCGGCCTCCGCCGTTGCCGCGTCGAAGCCGATACCGTCGTCGCGCACCGTGAGCGTCGCCGATGCACTGTCGACGGCGAGCTCGAGCGAGATCTGCCCGGCTCGCGAGTGGCGGATCGCGTTCGAGAGAGCACCCTGCGCAATGCGCAGCAACGCGGTCTGCGTGCTCATCGGCAGCTCGGACTCCGCGGCCCTGACCTCGATGGGGAGTCCGGAGCGCTCCGCGAAGTCGTCGCCGAGCCGGCGCAGCGCTGCGGCCAGGCCGTTCTCGAGGCGAACCGGAGTCAGCTCGCGGATGATCTGTCGCGCCTCGGCGAGGCTCTCCGCCGCGGTCTCTCGCGCCAGCCTCACGTAGCCCGCGCCCGGATCCGGAGCATCGCGCTCGGCCGCATGAAGCAGCATCTGAATGCTCGAGAGCCCCTGGGCAACCGTGTCGTGAATCTCGCGGGCGAGCCTCGCGCGTTCCGCGAGCGCCCCCTGCTCGCGCTCGGTTTCTGCGAGCTGCTCCCGGGTGCGGATCAGCTCGGCCAGCAAGCGCTCGCGCTCCTCCGCTTCGCGCGCGAGTGCGCGGTACGCGAGCCCGATCAGCACTGCGACGCCAGCGCCGATGAGCGGGCCGACCACTCCTCCCACGGTGAATCCCAGGTGCAAGCCAAGCGCGACGATCGCGAACGCGGTCGTGATGAGGATCACGAGGATCCCACTGTTACCGGGCAGGAGATGGAAGTAGAGGAAGAACAGCGGGAAGACGAGGTAGGCCCCCTCCGGGCTGAGCCACGTGAGCGCAGCCCAGAGCAAGGTCAGCGCGGCGAGCCAGCCCAGCGTGCGCGCTCGCCGGGCCGCGCGCACGGGAGCGACATCCCGACCGGCCGCGCTCTCGCGCGCAGCATCTCCCCTGGCCGCAGCACCGCGCCTCGCCGCCGCACCGCGCCTCGCCGCCCACGCTCCCGCAACGTACACCGCGACGAAGGCGATGCCGACGGTCACCTTCCACACGGTCGCGCCGGATGGCACCGCCAACGCGCGCACGGTCGCGAAGCCCGCGAGCCCGACGAGGAGCACATGCAAGCCGATACGGAGCCCCGCGAACACCGGAGCGAGGGAGGAGTGCGTCATGACGCCCCCAGCTTATGCACGCGGCGGCGGCACCTCATCAACCAAAAGATTGATCCCGAGTCCGACGTTTCGGGCGATGCCCGCGCATGCGTTTCACAGGAGCCTGGTATTGCGGCTCGCGCCCGGCGTGCTTGCGGAAAGGATCTCACTCGTGTTCGTCGCCTGGAGAGAGCTGCGGTTCGCCCGCGGCCGCTTCCTCCTGATCGGGGCGGTCGTCGCCCTCATCACCCTGCTCGTCGGTTTCCTCGCCGGTCTCACCGGCGGGCTCGCGGCCCAGAACGTTTCCGCGGTGCTGCAGCTTCCGGGCGATCGCCTCGTTCTGCAGGACCCCGAGAGTGGGGACCCGAGCTTCGGTGCCTCGTCGATTGACTCGAGCACGGTCGAGGCTTGGCAGGCGGCGGATCGCGTGGACTCGGTCGTCCCGATCGGAATCGCGCAGTCGCGCGCGTCCAGCTCCGCCGTGACGGACCCGACCGGGGTCGCACTGTTCGGCATCCCCGAGAGCGCAGCGGGTTCCACGCCGCTGCTCGAGCTCGCTCCCACCGCCGCGACCGAGGTCGCCCTGTCCGAGAGCGCCGCGGAAGCGCTCGACGCGCGAGCCGGCGACACGATCACCATCACCGGCGCTGACTTCACCGTCTCCGAGGTCGGGGGTGACCTCTGGTACAGCCACACGCCCGTGGTGATCATGACGCCGGACGCGTGGAGCGCCGCTTCCGAGCGGATCGGCGGCACCGCAGATGCGACGGTACTCGCGGTGACCGGCTCGCCTGATTGGGAATCCGTAGAAGCCCGCACGGGGACCGCCGCGGAAACCCCGCTCACCAGCCTCTTGGCGCTCGAAGCCTTTCGCTCCGAGATCGGATCGCTCGGCATGATGATCGCAATGCTCTTCGGCATCTCGGCCCTCGTCGTCGGCGCCTTCTTCACGGTCTGGACGATGCAGCGCGCGGGCGACATCGCGGTGCTCAAGGCGCTCGGCGCGACCACCGGGTCGCTGATGCGCGACGCCCTGGGGCAGGCCCTCATCGTGCTCGCCGCGGGCATCGGCGCCGGGCTCATCGCCGTACTCGGGCTCGGCTCGCTCGCCGGGCGCGCACTGCCGTTCGTGATCAGCCCACTCACGACCCTCGCCCCGGTCGCCGTCATGGCGGTGCTCGGACTCGCGGGGGCCGCGTTCGCGCTCCGCTCTGTTACTTCCGCCGATCCACTGACCGCCCTGGGGAGCCACCGATGATCGAACTGCAGAAGGTCACCCTGACCTTTCCCGATGGAGACCGTCGCATCACCGCGATCGACGACGTCAGTCTGCGGGGCGAGGACGGCTTCGTGACGGGCATTACGGGGCCGTCGGGCTCGGGGAAGTCCAGCATCCTCGCGGTCGCAGCGACGCTCATTCGCCCGGACTCAGGTGGTGTGCTCATCACCGATGGGGACAACGGCGTCATCGACGCGGCGCAGCTCTCGCGGACGGAGGCCGCCCGGCTGCGACGGGACCGCATCGGGATCGTCTTCCAGCAGTCGAACCTGATCCCCGCCCTCACCGTGCGAGAGCAGCTGCGGGTGATGTCGCGTCTCGGTGGGCGTCGGCAGCGAGGCTCGTCAGGGAAGCTCGCCGAAGATGCCCGGATCGATGAGCTCCTCGAAGCAGTCGGCCTCATCGCGCATGCCAATAAGCGCCCGCATCAGCTCTCGGGCGGGCAGCGCCAGCGCGTGGCGATCGCTCGCGGGCTCGTGCACAGCCCCGAGGTGCTGCTCGTCGACGAGCCGACCAGCGCGCTCGACCAGGAGAAGGGTGCCGAGATCATGGAACTCATCGCTCGGCTCACGCACGAATTCGGCACCGCCACACTGTTGGTCACCCACGACCTCGTGCATCGCGACAGCCTCGATTCGCTCGTCACCGTGGTCGACGGGCGGATCCGGGAATTTACGCCGTCTGCGGCCTCTAGCGCTGTTCGATGATCCGTTTGATCGCTGCGAGCGTTTCAGGAATGCCCGTTCGGGCGTCCTGCTCCCGCTGCGCCAACTGGGCGGGCGCCTCGTCACCGTATTTCTCAGAGAAGAACTCGTGGCCAGCGGGGAGCACCTCCCACGACTCCGTCAGCCGGGTTCCCCCGTCTTCGGCCTCGACTCGATAGGACCACAGCACGCGGCCCGGGCCCACGCTCCACGTGAACTCCCGCCCGTCAGCGACTTGCACCAGGCTGCGGGTTTCCCACTCGCGATCCGGCTTGACGTTTCGCCCGGTGAACCATGCGCCGGCTCGCGGCCCGTCTCCCTCGTCCCACCAGCACTCCCGGCAGATCGGCGACCACTCACCGGTGCGCGTCACGTCACTCACTATGTCGTACACGGTCTCGGGCTCCGCGGCGATGAGGATCGAGTCGGAAAAACTCAGTGATTGGCTCATCCCCACATTCAAGCACGCAGCGCTCGCTCTGGATTCGGTTCCGCGGCGGGAAATTCGTGGCGATTCCCACCGACCTAACTTCTCAGCTTCAACCCATGACTTCGGTTGGAGTGCGCACCAATAAAAAAGCGACCCCACCAAAGATGGGGTCGCTCTCCAATCGTGCGCGAGGGGGGACTTGAACCCCCACGCCCTTGCGGGCACTGGCACCTGAAGCCAGCGCGTCTGCCATTCCGCCACTCGCGCGAGATGTTCCTGAGCGTCACCACTCAGACAACTCCCCTAGCTTAGCACCCGGAGCCCAGCGCACCAAAGCGGGCTAAACTAAACCAAACCGCCGCGGCGTCGCTCGTGGCTGATGAAGGGAACTGGCCGCACGTGGGCATTCTGGACAGCGTAGAGCGCGGGCTCGAGCGTGCCGTCAATGGCGCGTTCGCTCGGACGTTCCGCTCCGGCGTGCAGCCCGTCGAGATCGCCTCCGCGCTGAAGCGTGAGCTCGACATCGGCGCCGTGATCGTCGACCGCGACCGCGTTCTCGCCCCCAATCGCTTCATCGTGCGCGTCTCCGAGAAAGACGCGAGCCGGCTGCAGCAGCTCGGCGGCACACTCGAGGAGGAATTGCGCGGAGTAGTACTGAAGCACGCGAAGCGCCAGAGCTACCAGCTGCTCGGCGAGCCTGACGTCGAGATCCGCGAAGACCGATCGATCACCCCGGGCGTGCTCGAGATCGACGCATCTCGCGTCGAGGGTGCTGTCGACTGGGTCGCTGCGATCGACGTCGACGGCGCGCGGCACGAACTGCGACGCGGCACCACGACGGTGGGGCGCGGCACAGACTGCGGGATCCGCATCGGCGACAACGCCGCCTCGCGTAAGCATCTCGAGCTGATCTGGGACGGCTCTGCCGGGATCGCGCGCGACCTGGGTTCGACGAACGGCTCGAAGATCAATGGGCAGCGATTCCGTGAGGCGGCCCTCTCCCCCGGCACGATCATCACGATCGGTCAGACGAGCCTGCAGTTCCAGCTCGTGCCGGGGCGGAGCACGAGCCAGTCACTGCCCCAGCGTTCGGCGCCGCAGCGCTCGGCGGAGCCGCACAACCCGCCACCCCTGCGGCGATCCACCGCTGCGGCGAAGCCCGCCAAACCGGCCGGGGCCGAGGCACCGGCACAACCAGCTCCCCCGAAACGACACACCGCACGGAACACGGACGACGCCCGAGGCACCACGCCGGGCATTGACGAAGACTTCTGGAGAGGCCTGTGAGCGAACTCACCCTCCTGATTCTCCGCATCGGCTTCCTGCTGGTGCTGTGGATCTTCATATTCGCGATCGTTTACGCCCTGCGCAGCGACCTCTTCGGAGCGCCGGTGCGCCGCACGAAGGGCGACGGCGCGCATAACCCGCAGAATGTCACGCCGCAGAACGTCGCACCATCGCCCGTCGTTCCGGCGGCCGCAGCGGCAAGCCCGGCACCGTCGCCGGCCGCTGCAGCTATGACCGACGCCCTCCCCCTCGGCGGCGGCCTCCCCTCGGCAGGCGCCGCAGGCGGTGCCGACTCGACCGGCATCGACCTCCCCTCAGCAGGTTCCGCCGGCGCCCCCCGCCACCTCGTCATCACCTCCGGCGTCGCCTCCGGCACCTCGATCGAGCTCGACGAAGACATCGTCACCATCGGCCGCAGCAGCGACTCGACCCTCGTCATCGTCGACGAGTACACCTCGACCTACCATGCTCGTCTGGCCCGCACGGGCGACGAGTGGATCCTCACCGACCTCGACTCGACCAACGGCACCCGCCTCGACGGCACCCGAGTGACGAAGTCCGTACCCGTACCCCCGTTCACCCCCGTCACCATCGGCACGACCACCTTCGAGCTGAGGCCCTGAGCGTGACGGTCTCGTACGACAGCGCAATCGGTTCCCACGTCGGGATGGTGCGCTCGAACAATCAGGATTCCGGTTTCGCGGGCGACCATATCTATCTGGTCGCCGACGGCATGGGCGGCCACGCCGGTGGCGACGTCGCATCGGCGATCACCGCCAGGGCGCTCGCAAAGCTCGACGTGCCCGCGACGGGCAGCCCTGAGGCGATGACCAATGTGCTGCGGACTGCGATCCTCGATGCGAACGCGGCCCTCCGCTCAACCGTGCGCGACCGACCCGAGCTCGCAGGCATGGGTACAACCTTCACCGGCATCATTCCGGTGGCGGACCAGCTCGCCCTCGGGCACATCGGCGACAGCCGCCTGTACCTGCTGCGAGACGACAAGCTCAGCCAGGTCACCAAGGACCACACCTTCGTGCAGCGCCTCGTCGACAGCGGCAAGATCACGGAGGAAGAGGCGAAGACACACCCCCGCCGCTCGGTGCTCATGCGCGTGCTCGGCGACGTCGACGCCTCTCCGCAGGTCGACACCCAGGTGGTCGACACCCTGCCAGGCGACGTCTGGCTCCTCTGCTCGGACGGCCTCTGCGGCTACGTGGATGACGAAGACATCGAGAAGATTCTGCGCCGACGTTCGTCGCTCCAGGGCGCGGTCGACGCGCTCATCGACAAGAGTCTCTCGCACGGCGCTCCCGACAACGTCACGGTGGTGCTGGTCGAGACACTCGACGCGCCGGCCGTCACCGACCCCCGCGAGACCCTCGAACTCAAGCGTCAGGGCCCGCGCTTCGTCGGCTCCGCGGCCACCACGGAGTCCGATATCGACGGCACCACATCGACGGGCCGCAACCGCCTCCTGAGCCGCAAGCGCCCCGTGCGCAAGCCGCCGGTCATCGAAGAGAGCCACTTCGAGTCGCGCGTCGACGAGTACCTCGCCGAGCTCATGGCCGAGACTCGCCGCCGCAACCGTCGCCGGCGCCTCCTGTGGGCATTCGGTGGCGTCGCGCTCCTCGCGGCGATCGCGGGCGCTGTGCTCGTGGGATACCAGTGGACGCAGTCGCGCTACTTCGTGGGCACCGACGGCTCGACGGTCATCATCTACCAGGGCGTGCAGCAGAACATCGGCTCGCTCTCGCTGTCCTCGGTCGCCGAAGACACCGAGATCCCGCTCGACGACCTCGACGGCCTCGAGCAGCGCCAGGTGAAGCGCACGCTTTCGGCCGGCTCGCTCGAGGAAGCACGCGACATCGTGCTGCGTTTGGGGGACGAGGATGAGTAACGCCCAGTCCGCCCGCGAGCCGCGCACCTTCGAAAAGGCCCGCACGAGCGAGACGGTGCTGCAGCGCATCACGGCGTTGCGCGCGCCCCGCAAGCTGCTCGGTCTCGAGCTGTCGCTCCTCGTTTTCGCGATCGCGATCGGCGCGGGCGCGGTGGTCATCATCGACCTCACCGTGAACGGCTCGTTGACCTCGACTCTCCTCCCCATGGGCATCGCGTATGTCGTCGCGCTCTTCGGTCTGCACTTCACCATCCGCAAAATCGCGCCCGACGCCGACCCGCTCATCATGCCGATCGCGGCGATGTTGAACATGGTCGGCATCGCGATGATCTACCGGATCTCGCTCGACGAGCCCGAGGCGAACGCCGTGCGCCAGCTCCTGTGGTCGACCGTCGCCGTGGTCGCTGCGATTGTGATCCTCTGGCTGATCCGCAACCACATGGTGCTGTTCCGCTACACCTATCTCACCGGGCTCGCGGCCGTGATCCTGCTCCTGCTCCCGATGCTTCCGGGCATCGGGCAGACGATCAACGGCGCGCGGGTGTGGATCAACATCGGCGGCTTCTCCTTCCAGCCGGGTGAGATCGCGAAGATCCTGCTCGCGGTCTTCTTCGCCGGCTACCTCGTGCGCAGCCGCGACTCGCTCGCGATGGCGGGCAAGAAGATCCTCGGGATCCGCTTTCCTCGGGCGAGGGATCTCGGCCCCCTCATCGTCTTCTGGCTTGCCGCGATGTCGGTGCTCGTCTTTCAGCGCGACCTCGGCACCTCGCTGCTCTACTTCGGCCTCTTCCTGTCGATGCTCTACATCGCAACGGGCCGGATCGGCTGGATCATCCTCGGGCTCGGCCTCTTCCTCGCGGGTGGCCTCATCGCGAGCCAGACGCTCAGCTATGTCGGCAATCGATTCGCGAACTGGCTCGACCCCTTCGCGGACCCGAACGGCGCGAGCTACCAGATGGTCCAGGGCCTCTTCGGCATGGCGAACGGCGGAATGACGGGCACGGGCCTCGGTCAGGGCTATCCCGCCGTGACCCCGCTGTCGTTCAGCGATTACATCATCCCGAGCCTCGGCGAAGAGCTCGGGCTCATCGGGCTCTTCGTGATCCTGGCGGCGTACATGCTGCTCGTGGGTCGCGGGCTGCGGATCGGCTTCGCCGGTCACGACGAATTCGGCAAGCTTCTCGCCGCCGGCTTCGCTTTCACGCTCGCGTTCCAGGTCTTCATCGTCGTGGGCGGCGTGACGCGGGTGATCCCGCTGACCGGCCTCACGGCCCCGTTCTTGGCGGCAGGCGGTTCGTCGCTCGTGTCGAACTGGATCATCATCGCGCTGCTGATCCTGCTCTCCAATTCCGTGCGTAACCGACCGAAGCTGGTGATCCGAGCATGAACAAGCCGCTCAAATTCATCACCCGTGCCGTCTTCGCGATGTTCATCGTGCTGTTCTTCTCGGTCACGATGATCCAGTTCGTGCAGTCCGACGACCTGCGCGCCAACGCGCTGAACTCGCGGACGCTCATGAACAGCTACAAGGTCGAGCGCGGGTCGATCCTCGTCGATGGCGATCCCATCGCGTTCTCGACTCCGACCGACGATGACTTCCGCTTCGTGCGGCAGTACTCGGACGGGCCCCTCTACGCCCCGATCACCGGGTATTTCTCGCGGACGCAGGGCATGACGGGCCTCGAGGCGGCGATGAACCAGGACCTCTCGGGCAGCGGGAACGCGCAGTTCTTCACGCGGATCATGAACACGCTGAACGGCGTTGACCCCCAGGGCAGCTCGGTCGAGACGACCATCGATCCGGCCGCGCAGCAGGCCGCCTACACCGCAATGACCCAGAACGGTTTCGAGGGCGGCGTCGTGGCCCTCGATCCCAAGACCGGCCGGATCCTCGCGATGACGTCGACCCCCGGATTCGATCCGAGCGTGCTCTCGAGCAACAGCGATGCCGACATCATCACGAACTACCGGCAATTGAATGAGGATCCGACGCAGCCGCTGCAAAACCGCGCGATCGCGGGCGACCTCTATCATCCGGGGTCGGTGTACAAGCTGGTCTCATCCGCAGCCGCGATCGAGGCGGGAGAGGCCACTCCGTCGACGGAGTTCGACAACCCCGCGCAGTGGAAGCTGCCGCAGTCGAGCTCGATTCTGCAGAACGCGTCGCGCACGTCGTGCGGCTCGGGCGAGAAGACCACGCTTGAGCAGGCGATCGTGCTCTCCTGCAATATTCCGATCGCGGAGATGACGACGAAGCTCGATGCCGACGCGGTGCCGAAGATGGCGGAGAAGTTCGGGTTCGGGCAGGATCTCTCGATCCCGACGCCGGTCACTCCGAGCCAGTCGCCAGTACCCGAGAGTAAAGCCCAGGTGGCCCTCGCATCGATCGGGCAGCAGGACGTACGCGCGACCCCGCTGCAGATCGCGATGGTCTCGGCGGGCATCGCGAACAAGGGCACCGTGATGCAGCCGATGCTCGTGGACAAGGTCATTACCCCCGATCTCAACGTCGAGAAGGAGTTCGCGCCGGAGGAGTTCAGCCGGCCGATCTCGAAGGATACGGCGGAGGACATCACGGAGATGATGGAGCGCGGGGTCGAAGAAGGGCTCGCGCAGAAGGCCGCGATCGACGGCGTGCGCGTTGCGGGCAAGACCGGAACGGCGGAGAACGGCACGGACGCTGACGGGAATCAGCTGCCCTATACGCTGTGGTTCACTGGCTTCGCTCCGGTGGATGATCCGCAAGTGGCAGTCGCGGTCGCCATTGCGAACGGTGGCGGCGAAGCGTATGGATACGACGGGGGCTCGTACGAACTCCCGACAGCTGTGGCAAAACAAGTAATGGAAGCGGTGTTGAGCGAATGAGACCAGCGGCAGGGATCACATTCGGCGGACGCTACGAGCTCAGCTCGAGGATCGCCGTCGGTGGCATGGGTGAAGTGTGGAAGGCGACCGATAGCATTATCGGCCGCACCGTCGCCATCAAGATCCTCAAGGACGAGTACATGGGGGATCCGGGCTTCCTGGAGCGCTTCCGCGCCGAGGCCCGTCACGCCGCACTCGTGAACCACGAGGGCATCGCCAATGTCTTCGATTACGGCGAGGAGCAGGGCTCCGCTTACATCGTCATGGAGCTCGTTCCGGGTGAGCCGCTCTCCGCGATCATCGAGCGCGAGGGGCGCCTGCCGGCCAATCGCGTGCTCGGGATCGTCGCGCAGACCGCGACCTCGCTCCAGGCTGCCCACGACGCCGGGCTCGTGCACCGCGATATCAAGCCGGGCAACCTGCTCATCACACCCGAGGGTCGGGTGAAGATTACCGACTTCGGCATCGCGCGGATTGCGGATCAGGTGCCACTCACCGCGACCGGCCAGGTCATGGGCACGGTCCAGTACCTCGCTCCGGAGCAGGCGAGCGGCCACACCGCCACTCCGGCGACCGACATCTACTCGCTCGGCGTCGTCGCGTACGAGTGCCTCGCGGGCAAGCGCCCGTTCACCGGCGAGTCGCAGGTCGCCATCGCGATGGCGCAGATCAATGACACCCCGCCGGATCTCCCCCGTGACATCCCCGAACCTGTACGCAATCTCGTCATGGCGTGCCTCGCGAAGGATGCCGCTGGCCGGCCGCTGACCGCAGCGAAGCTCGCCCAGGCGGCGACGGCGCTGCATCGCGGAGACGTGCAGCTCGCGGCGAGCTACGTTCCGCAGGTCCTCGGCGATGCCGCACCGGCGACGATGGCGCTGCCGCAGACCACCGTTTCGGATGCCGCTACGACCGCTCTGCCGCAGACCGCGGCGCTCGCCGGAGCCGCAGCCGTTCCCACTGGCGACGATGAGGAGAACGCCGAAGCGCCGGAGGAACGGAAGAAGAAGCGCAGCCGGTGGACGTGGCCGCTCATCACCCTGCTCGTACTGCTGCTCCTGATCGGCGGCGGCACGGCAATCGCGCTGTTGAACGGCGCGAAGGGCGATCCGGACCCGACGCCCACGACGACCACCACGACCAAGTCGCCGAAGCCGACCAAGACGACGGAACCGCCGGCGCCCACTACCGGCGAGATCGATCCCGGTCAGGTGGTCGGGAAGAGCGTCGAGGAGGCGACCGCCTACCTCAATGAGCTCGGGTTCACCAACGTCGTACCGACTGAGGGGAACGCGGCACCCGACGATCAGGTCGGCCTGGTGACCGACGTGAACCCGACGGGAAGCCGCGTGCCGTTCGACGAGCCGATCACGCTCACGTACAACGTTGCGTTTGCGGATCCGAATGCCCCGTCTGCCCCCAACCCCAACACCAAGACCGTGCAGTCCGGCGAGTCGTTTGCTCTGACCCTGTCATCGACGAACGTCTGCCCGACCGGTCTCTCGGCGCAGGGCTTCACGGTCACGCCGAGCACCGGCAGCCTCTCGAGCGTGTCGCAAAACACGGCAAACCTCGTCGCGCCGACCCTGGAGCCGGGCGACGACGACGCGACCATGACCGTCACGTACACCGTCACGTGCTCGGGTAGCGGAGCAGAGAAGGTCTCCGCCGACTCAGCGCCCGCGACGATCACGGTCGAGGCGCCGGAAGAGCCCAGTGACAGCGACGATGACGGGAACAGCAACGGTGCGAATGCCGGCAACTCGAATTCCGGCGGTCGAGGCAATGCAGGGGTGAGCGGGACTGCGGCGGCGAACGGGAGCCTCACGCAGGGCTGATCCCTCGGCGAAATCTCGGCCGAAGCCCGGCTAAACTGAGAGGCATCCTATGAGCACGGAAGAGGTGAACATGCCCGAATCGACCGATGTCGGCGAACAGCGAATTCTCGCCGGTCGGTACGCGATCGGGGAGTTCGTCGGCCAAGGCGGCATGGCCACCGTCTACCGTGGAACGGACATGAAGCTCGGACGCCAGGTGGCGATCAAGGTGATGAAGGCCGATCTCGCGGGTGACGAGCAGTTCCGTTCCCGCTTCCGGCAGGAGGCCCAGTCGGCTTCGCGAATGGCGCATCCGACCGTGGTCCGGGTGTTCGACGCGGGCGATGATCTGATTCAGACCGCCGACGGCCCGAAGCGCCTCCCGTTCATCGTCATGGAGTACGTCGAAGGCACGAACCTGCGCCAGCTCGAGACGCAGGGGCGTCTTTCTCAGGCCGAGGCGTGCCGAGTCGTCGACTCGGTGCTCACGGCTCTCGAGTACTCGCACCGCGCTGGCATCGTGCACCGCGACATTAAGCCCGCCAACATCATGATCAGCAAGAGCGGTCAGGTGAAGGTGATGGATTTCGGCATCGCCCGCGCGGTCTCCGACACGTCATCGACGCTTCAGGAAACGACATCGATTCTCGGCACCGCCGCATACTTCTCGCCGGAACAGGCAAAGGGCGAGTCGATCGACGCGCGTACCGACCTGTACTCCACGGCGGTCATGCTCTACGAACTCCTCACCGGAGACGTCCCCTTCCGCGGCGACACGGCCGTCGCAGTCGCATACCAGCACGTGAGCGAACGCCCGAAGCCGCCGAGTGACCGCGACCCCTCGGTGACTCCGGCGCTCGATCGCGTCGTGCTCTACGGGCTGGCGAAGGACCGTGCGCGACGTTTCCAGTCGGCCTCCGAGTTTCGGGAGGCCCTCCGCATCGCAGCGGACGGCAAGATGCCGAAGCTCGCGCTGCAGCAGCAGGACGGCGTTCTGTTCTCTGGCGGGGAAGAGGCGTCTGAGTCCGATCTCGCACTTCGACAGCTCTCCGAGGGTGGCGGTGCTGCGCGAACCCAGAGTCGCCCGCCGGTCATGTGGACCTGGGCTGCGATCCTCACTATCGGTGCCGTCATCGCGGCCGTCGTGTTCTGGCTTATGACTCTCGCTCCGCAGGAATTCACGCCCAACACGTCGAGAACAGTTCCCGATCTCGTAGACATGGAGCGCGGCGATGCCATCGACGCTCTCCGAGAGCTCGAGCTCGACGTGACGAGTGTCGAGCAGACCAGCGAAGAGATCGCCAACGAGCACGTCATCTCGACGGACCCCGAGGCAGGCACGGTACTCACGACGGGCGACCGCATCACCGTGTACGTTTCGACCGGACCGGAAACCGCCGAGGTTCCGTCAGTCGGGCGTATGTCCGAGGAAGAGTACCGGCAGGAGCTCGAGGATCTCGGCTTGACCGTCGGGATCATCAGCAAACGAGACGATCCCAGCGAGGCTGCGGGCCGCGTGCTCAGCGTGAGCCCTCAGCCGGGAACCGAACTGCCCTCGGGCGCGGGCGTCGAGATGGTCGTGTCAAGCGGCAACGTCCAGATTCCGAACGTGCTCGAGGCACCCATGGAGGTGGCGAAGTCGCAGGTCGAGAGCCTCGGCCTCAACGTCACCTACACGCCCGAGCCCTCCTGCCCGACGATCGAGGGTTATCCCATCATCGAGCAGTCGACCGTCGGTTCCCAGCCGCAGCGCTCACCGCTCGAGCTCAAGTACTGCACCGGCTAGGTGAACCGCGGCGGCTGAAATACGCCAGCTTGCCGAGGTGCGCCCGCTGACGGAATTCACCCCTCGGCCCTTGCGCCCCGCGACCGCGCGGTGTCAGCTCGCGAGGAGCGGCGAGAGCGAGCGAGCGATTTCCGCAGCGTTCGGCATTCCCACAACTCCAAGCCAGTTACCGAGCTGCTGGTATCCGCCCTCGGTAAGCACCGATTCAGGGTGGTACTGAACTCCATAGATCGGCCTATCCCGGTGGCGCAACGCCATGACAATACCGCTCGCCGTTTCAGCCGTAACGATCAGCTCGTCGGGCACGGTATCCCGCACGACCGCGAGCGAGTGGTAACGCGTGGCGTCGAATTCCGAGGCGACGCCGTCGAAGAACGCATCTCCGCCGTGACGCACCCGCGACACCTTGCCGTGCATCAGCTCCTCGGCGTGCGTCACGGTCGCGCCAAGCGCTTCGGCGATCGCCTGGTGCCCCAGGCATACGCCCAGTACGGGTACGTCGGCCCGGAGGGCGAGATCGACCATCGCAATCGAGATTCCAGCTTCCGCGGGGGTGCCGGGACCGGGAGAAATGAGAACTCCGTCGTACTCCGATACCAGAGCTTCGAGCGCGCCGGGGCTGACCTCGTCATTCCGGATCACATGCGTTTCAGCACCGAGCTGCTGCAGGTATCCGTTCAGCGTGTAAACGAAGCTGTCGTAATTGTCGATGACGAGAATGCGGCTCATGTTCCAACTGTCACATCTTCGCCGGGCATGTGCAACGCGACCCAGGGGTACAAATAGGTGATGAGCGCGTAGACGACAGCCGCCGCGACAAGCAGCAACACGATGACGCGAAGCCACGCCGGGCCGGGGAAGAAACGCCAGAGTATCGAGAACACTATTCCTGGTCTCCTCTCAGAGCCTGCGTCGCTTCCATTGACGGGTTCAGCTTCAGGAGTTCAGCGGGCGGGCCCTCACTTCGAGGCTGGTACCCCTCGAATACCGAGTAGGCGATTGCACGCTCGTCGCTGCCGGCGAGCTTCGGGTGGCACGTCGTGAGTGTGAGGATCTGATCCTCCCCGATGCTCCCATCAAGTCGCGGGAACGGGCGCAGCACATCCGTCTCGTCGGGCAACACGTACTCGATGGAGCGGAAGCGGTAGGTGTACCAACCCTCCGGGGTCTCGAGGAAGAGCGGATCGCCCACGCGCAGGTTCATGACCTCGCGGAACGCATTGATGAGCGGCCCCGACCGGTGACCCGCGAGGGCGAAGTTGCCGGGCTCGCCGGGCATCTGCGTGGTCTCGTAGTGACCAATGCCCTTGTCGTCGAGGTTGAGCACCGTCTCCCAGTCCGTCTTCTCTGCGACGCGATTCGCGTAAGTCGTTCCGAAGGACGGAACGCGCAGCACTGCGAAGACCTCAAAGTCGGCCGGCTTGTCGACGACAGGCACGACACCGTCCCACGGAGCGTCCTCGGGAGCCTGCTCGTCCCAAGCAGCCGAGTCTTCCGCGCTCAGTTCTTCCTGCTTTGCCGTTACCCCTACTGCCGTATGCCAGGGCTGCCAGACCATATAGCCGAAGACAATAAGGCCGACGGTCAGCAGCAGCTCACCGACGACCGTGAGCACGCTCAGGCGTGCACGACGGCGGCGACGGGGCCGGGAGTACTGATTCACCCCCACATTGTAAATGCGGCTCACTGGGCACTCACCGTGATCGGGCTACAATGAGCCTATGGCAGCAGCTGGTAAGAATTTGAGCAAGCGTCAGTCAGGCGAGGTCGCGAATAAGCGTGCCGAGCTCGCTGCGGCTCGTAAGGATGCACCCAATCCCGTGTGGTTCAAGCCGGTGATGTTCGGCTTCATGCTGCTCGGGCTCCTCTGGATCGTGCTGTACTACGTCACGAGCACGACGCTGCAGCTTCCGGTGCCCGCATTCGGCAACAGCAACATTCTCGTGGGCTTCGCGCTCGTCATCATCGGGTTCCTCATGACCCCGTGGTGGAAGTAGTCCCACTCACCACGCGGCATTCCGTGTGCGGTCGCGCCCGAATCACACCGGTGTAATTCCTCCCCAGCTGGGGATGAACCTGTGGATAAGTAAGAAAGCCCCCGATTACTCGGGGGCTTTCTTACTTCATACCGTGTCTCGATGAGCGGGGATCAGCCCGGAACCGCCACGAAGTATGCGCACGAGAGGGCGACAAGCCCTGCACCCACGACAACAAGAGCCCAGACCCGCTGGCTCCGGCGACGAGGGCCGCGAAGCGCGACCATCACCCACATGGTCAGTGCGCCGACCACCATTCCGCCGAGATGCGCTTGCCAGGAGATCGACGTGCCCGGCACGAGCCCGATCGCGAAGTTCAGCGCGATCAGCACGGCGAGCGACGTGATGTTCACGCGAGCCGACCGCATGGCGACAAGAGTCGCGGCGAGCACGCCGAAGATCGCGCCCGACGCGCCCACGGTGGGAACGATCACCGTCTGCGGATCGGCATACGCCCACAGCATCACGCCGAGCGATCCACCGATTCCCGCGAACACGTACAAGAGGGCGTACGCGGCCTTGCCGATCGTCTGTTCCAGGTTCCGCCCGAACAACCAGAGCGTGTAGAGGTTGAACAGAATGTGGAAGATGAACCCGGTCGAGTGCGTGAACATCGCGGTGACCATGCGCCAGGGCTCGAAGACTCCCGGCACTGAGTAGACCGGGGCGTACCAGAGTGCAGCCGTCACGGAGTTGCCGGCGAACGCAGAGCCGATCCACTGAGCGATGAAGACCAGCACGCAGAGCGCCATGATCCCGTAGGTCACCGGTGCATCGAGAGCTGCGATGCGCCGTCCCAGCACTCGACCCGAGCGTCCGGCTCGACGCGCAGGCGGAGCCTGCATCTGCTTCGTGCACTCCGGGCACAGCACGCCGACAGGCGACGTTACCTGGCACTCACCGCACACGGTGCGGCCGCAGCGCTGGCACAGCGTGAAGCTATGCACCTTCGGGTGCCGATAACAGACGTCTTCGGGGCCGTACTCGGCGCGCACGCCGAACACCGGCCCCGATCCCGCGGTCACTTCCGGGCTTTTCTACGCAGCGACGACGTCGACACCCGCGATGACGACATCCTCGACCGGACGATCCTGCGCGCCGGTGGGAACGCTCGAAATCGCGTCCACGACGGCCTTCGAGTCGTCGTCAGCGACAACGCCGAAGATGGTGTGGTTGCCGTTCAACCAGTCCGGCGCCGTCGTGGTGATGAAGAACTGCGAGCCGTTGGTACCCGCGAGCCGACCGGTCATATCGGGGCGCTTGCCCGCATTGGCCATCGCGAGCTGGTAGGGCTCGGTGAAGCGGAGCTCCGGGTGAATCTCGTCATCGAAGGTGTATCCCGGGCCACCGGTGCCGGTGCCGGTGGGGTCGCCGCCCTGGATCATGAAGTTCGGAATGATGCGGTGAAAAATCACACCGTCATAGAACCCCTTCTCGGCGAGGTCGACGAAGTTCTTGACGGTCTTCGGCGCGTGATCGCCGAAGAGGTTGATCACGATGTCGCCGTGATTCGTGTGAATAGTAGCTACGGAAGTGTGAATCGTCATGCCCCACAGTCTAAGCTGCGCCTTCGACATCTAGCTGGCTGTCAACCCCCTCGTAGGCCCCCGAAAGCCTGGAAACACTAGGGTTCGTGCAGCTTTCACCCGCTCCAGCCGCCGGGTTCGGTGTAGCGTGGTTGCAACGGGTGACAACACCGACAGGATTGCCTCGTCGAGCTAGGAGGATACGAATGAATCTCTCACGTAAGCGCCGCCGCGAACTCCGCAAGCTGCGGAAGAACGCCCAGGAGCTGCTCGATCAGCAGCGCGTCGTGCTCAGTCACGCCGGCGAGGTGCTCGGGCAGGCCGGTGGCCAGGCCCGTCGTCTGAGCGATGAACACCTCGCCCCTCGCATCGATGACGCACTCGAAGTTGTGCGCCCGAAGATCGATCGCGGCGTCGCATCAGCTCGACGCGCCGCAGACTCGGTGCGACGCGCGACGACCCCGATCGTCGCGAGCGCCCTCGCTCGCACGATCCACACGCTCGATGAGCTCGACAACCACAAGGCCGCGAAGCAGGTGCGCGACTTCGGGAAGCGCTCGGGATACTTGCGCCCCGAGAAGAAGAGCAAGGGCGGAATCGTGGCGCTCGGCGTCGGAATCGCCGCCGCGGCGGGCGTCGGGTATGCCCTCTGGCAGGCATTCCGCACCGACGACGAGCTGTGGGTGGCTCCGGAGAGCGATACCACCGTCGAGTAGAGTGCGCGCGGTGCGCGTCACCGCCGATGAGGAACGGCGTTCCGGCTTTCGAGCCGGGGCGCCGTTTCTCTGTTCATGGGTGAAAAGCTCCTCCCGCCCGTGAAACCGCCGATGAGCGGAACCTCGA
The DNA here is from genome assembly GCF_037145615.1 of Leucobacter sp. USHLN153. Lineage (NCBI taxonomy): Bacteria > Bacillati > Actinomycetota > Actinomycetes > Micrococcales > Microbacteriaceae > Leucobacter > Leucobacter sp. USHLN153. The sequence continues at coordinate 370,897 of NZ_JBBCXE010000003.1, read as the reverse complement.
GGGCCTCGGGCGTCGCTACTTGCGCGGCTTCGCCGAGCGATTCTGTCGGCCGCCCTTGCCGTTCTTCGCAGCGGGGCGGCGATTGATGCCGGCCATGCGGAGCCCGGTTTGCACCAGCGAGAGCGTGCGCAGCGAGCCAAGCTCACGGAGCGGTACCCAGCGCGCTTCGTCCGATGAGCCGCCGACCTCATTACGGAGCGGGCCGTCGGTGACGGTGGCCCGATACACGATTCGGATCGTGTGCAGCTCGGGCTCGTCGCCCTCCGGCACTTCTTCGCGCACCATCACCCGGGAGTCGACGCCGAGCAGTTTGCCGACCCGTGCTTCGAGGCCCGTCTCCTCAGCGACCTCGCGCACGACGGCGTCGCGGGGATCCTCACCGCTTTCAATGCCCCCGCCCGGGAGCGTCCAACCGTGCAAGTGACCGCGTCGCCAGTGGGTGAGCAGGATCTTGCCGCGCCGCTCCACCACCGCGTAGGCAGCCACTCGAAGATCCATGATCTGAGCCTAGTGCGTCGCCGCCTCATCGAGCTCGGACCGCGCCGGAGCGGGCCGGCTCCGTGCCCAACCGGTGAGCCACCGGTCGATGCGATTGTAAGCATCCGCGCGAACCTCGCTGCGGGAGAGAAAGACGTCGTGCAGCGCGCCGTCGATCCGGTCGATCATCACTGACCTGCCCAGGCGCAGCGCCGCCTTCGCCACGGCCTCGACGTCGAGCACCGAATCGGCGCTCGTGAGCGCGGGCTCCCACCGCAGCGGCAGCGCAGATCGCTCCGAGAGCAGCAGGAGGATCGGCACGTCGAGGTGCAGGCCGCGCGCAACCTGCCCGTGTCCCGCCAAAATCGCGCGCAGCCACCCGTTCATCACCGGATGACTGCGCTCGGGGCGCCAGCGCGGGTCGACGGTCTCGAGTTCGTCGAGCGGACCCACTTCGAGCTGCGCCCGAGTGTAGAGACCGGCGTCGAACTGCGGAGCGGCCTCCCGGAGATTGAAACGCGCACGGAGATTGATAAGCGGCGCGATGAGCTGTCGTCCGGCGGCCGAGAGCTGGAACTCGAGCCACGGGCTGTTGAGCACGAGCGCGTCGGCCCGGCCCGGATGCGACGCCGCCCAAAGGCTCAGTACGAGGCCCCCGGTCGAGTGTCCGAGGAGGACGAGCCTGCGCTGCGGGTGCGGGTCCGATTGGGCGGGGCGGTCTCCGTGCCCCATGGTCTCCAGCGCGAGCCCGATCTCCTGGTCGTAGTCCGCGAGGTCTTCGATGTATCCGGGCGTCTGCCCCTCCCGGAGGCTCCGACCGTACTTTCGCAGGTCGAGGGCGAAGAAGCGAGCGCCGCGGTCCGTCCAGAAGTTGGCGAGCGAGCGCTGGAAGAAGTAGTCGGACCATCCGTGCACGTACAGCACGTCGACGTCGTCGAGCACTGGCTGCGCGTCGTCAGCGCCCGGCAGCTCGCCACCGAGGTGCGTCGCCCGCCCGAAGAGCCGGCGCCAGAACCCCGCCACCGGCTCATCGGCACGCTCGCGCGACGGCGGGCGGGCCCGCACGAGCGTGGCCACGAGATCACCCTCCTCGTCGCGCCCGAGCGGGAGGTCACGGCACTCGAATCCCGGACCGAGCACATCGGGACGCCACCCGCTCGACTCCACCGACGCCTCCATACCGCCAGTGTAGAGCGGCCCCGAGGCGCTAGCGCAGGCTGACGCGCGCCGCCTCGACGCTCACCGAAACTCGATGCTTCGACGCATCGTCGACGGTGACGGCGTTGTCGATGTCCCCGAGCTCCGAGCTATCGTCGACGCGGTACTTGCCGCGCGGCAGGCGCACGTCGGCATCTCCGGCGCTGGCTTCGATGTCCACGCGATCCGGAGCCTCCCCGGTGAGCTCGAGCCGCGCCGACCCCATGTCGAGCCCCAACTCGACCCGCTCCGCGTCGGCCAGCGTGGCTGTCAGGTCGCCCGCCTCGACGTCGAACGACGATGAGGCGGCGGATCCCGTGATGCGTGCCGTGCCCGCCTCGACCGAGAGATCGAGCGTGCGGAAGTCGCCAGAACCGGCGAAGGATCCGCCTTCAACTGACACCTCGGCGTCGAGGCGACCTTCCTCGCTCAAGCTCTGAGGCAGGGTGAGCGTCGCCGTGGCACCACCGAACTCACCGGCGCCGCAGTTGAAGAGGCAGCCCGAGCCGAAGCCGCGGTTCGGCGAGGCGACCTGAAGTTCGCCCTGCTCGGTCGCGAACGTCCACTCGGCCGCGCTGGGGCCCGAACTCACGAGTTCGGCATCGACAACATCCCCGAACTTCACGCGGAGCGCCGCCGCTTCGAGTTCGAGGTCGAGCGACGTGACATCGGTGACGTCGATGGTCTGCACCGCCTCGCCGTCGGCGTCGACGATGGCGTTATCAGGCATCTGACTATCGCCCGGTGTGACGCCCGAAGCGACGCTACCCACAACGGTGTCGAGCACGTCCAACCGCTGGGAGCTGAGCGCGGCGAAGGAGCTCGACGCGAAGACCGCGACCAGCGCGAGGCCACCGATCGACGCCGTCACCGCAAGAATCGCCGTGGTCGCTGTCGCCGTCTTGCCCGCTGCGTTGGGTCCGTGGTGCCGCGGTATGCCGGCCCCCTCTGCCGGGCCCGGCGCACCGTTCGCTTGGTCGCGCGATGCTGAAGATGGCTGGTCGCCGGAAGGCTGCTGCACGGGATGAATCGGGGTGTTCATGACGAGGCTCCAGTCTGAGGATGCTGAGGTTCTGATGAGGTGGCGCCGGTCGGGCCGCGACTCTCAAAGTGGGCGATTGCTGCGAGCACGCGGCGGTTGCCGCCCTCGTCCTGCTCAAGCCCGAGCTTCTGGAATATCGACGTGATGTGCTTCTCAACGCTCGCCTCCGAGAGAAACAGCAGTGCCGCGATCGCCTGATTCGAACGGCCCTCGGCGAGTGCGGCGAGCACGGTCCGCTCGCGCTCCGTGAGAGCGCGCATGCGGTCGTCGCGGGACCGCCGGGTGAGGAGCTGCGCGACGACCTCGGGGTCCAGCACCGTTGCACCCTCGGCGATGCGTTGCACCGAATCGATGAACTCCCCCACATCGGCAACTCGATCCTTCAGCAGGTAGCCGAACGCACCGCCCTGCGCGGCGATGAGCTCACTCGCATAGCGCTCCTCCACGTACTGCGAGAGCACGAGCACCGGAAGACGCGGGCGTGTGCGGCGGAGCTCGAGAGCCGCAAGAATCCCCTCGTCCGTGAACGTCGGCGGGAGGCGCACATCGAGAATGCAGAGCTCGGGATCCTTCGCCTCCACCGTCCGCTCGAGTTCGCTGGTATCGGGCAGTGCCGCGACGACCGTGTGGCCGCCGTGCTCGAGGAGGCGAACGAGTCCTTCGCGCAGGAGCACGGAGTCTTCACAGATCAAGATGCGCATGGCACGCTCACCTCCAACGCGGTCGGCCCGCCCTGAGGACTGTCGAGGCGGGAGGTGCCGCCCGCGGCGAGCACGCGGTTCATGACGCCGTCGAGCCCTCCGCCCGGGGTGACCCGCGCTCCCCCGATGCCATTGTCTTCGACGCGTGCCCACAGCATCGGTGTGCCATCAGCGTCCGAGCGCACGCGCACGGTGACGCGTGCTTCACTGGCGCGGGAGTGCTTCGCCGCGTTCGTGAGCGATTCGGCGATCGCGAAGTACACGGCGGCTTCGGCGTCGCGGCTGTAACGATCCGCGATCCGCACGTCGAGCTGCACGGGGATGTGGGATCGCGCCGCGAGTGCCGAGAGCGCCGCATCGAGCCCGCGGTCGTCGAGCACCGACGCATAGATGCCGCGAGCGAGTTGGCGCAGTTCCGTGATCGCCGCCTTCGTCGAGGTGTGCGCCTCAGCGACGAGCAGCTTGGCCGCCGCGGGATCCGAATCGATCTTCTCCTGGGCCAGGCCCAGCGTCATGCCGACGGAGACCAAGCGGGGCTGCACACCGTCATGCAGGTCGCGCTCGATGCGCGTGCGCTCCACATCGGCCGCGCGGACCGCACCCTGGCGCTGCTGCTGCGAGACCCGCGCCTGCTCGACGAGCTGCTCGTCGGCTGCACCCGATCCCACGATCGCGACGGCGACGACGCGATGCAGCAGCGCCAGACCGACAATGCCGGCAGCGGAGAGGAGCATGCCGAGGATCCCGGGCTGCCACCAGATCGAGAACGTGCGCACCACAGAGAAGAGTGCGTGCACAAAGCCTTGCGCCAGGCTCAGCACTGCGAGACCCATGGCGCTCGAGATAGCGAAGTTCGCAACGGCGCGCCACATTCGGCCGTCAACCGACTGGCGCAGCACTGAGCCGAACCAGGCCCCGAAGCCCTGCCCGCGAGCGGGCTGCCAACGCGGAATCCCGACAGGGATGCGGTACAGGCCTCCCACGCGCAGCGTCTCGAACCAGGCGATCCCGAACAGCGCGTACACCAGACCGATCAGCAAGACCGCGCCGATCCCGATGATGAGCATGCCGATCCCCGTGCCGAGCATCGTCAAGAGGATGACCGTCAGCGTGAATCCGACGAGCCCGAGCGCCGCGAGGTGCAGGATCGTGAGCGCGAGGCGGAATGGCGGACGCTGGCGAGCGGCGAGCTCAGCGGAAGTGGCGGATCGCGCGGCGCCGTTCGGGGCCGCGGGGGGCGCAGTCGCGCCGCTTGCGCTGCTCGTGCCGGGCGCAGCGTTGCCGGTCGGGGCGGCGCCGGGCGCAGCGCTCACACCGGCAGCACTCGCTGTGTATGCCCCAGCGGCAGCGACGTGGCTGCTCGAGGGTAGCGGCGTAGTGGCAGCGGTGCTGGATGGCAGCGGTGTCGTTGGTGCCGTGCTGGAGGACAACGGCGTGGTCGGTGCGGTGCGGGAGTAAGAGGTGCCCGGAGAAGCCGCCGAGCCCACGCCCGAAGAGCGAGACGGTTCGAACGGCGTGCGGGCTGCAGCGGCACTGCCCGGCGCTGCACCGGGGTGCGCGGTCGTGTTGATCATGCTCCTACGCTATGTGCACCGGGCTGCGCGCGGCACCGAGAGATCCGGAGACCATCCTTCGGGTTTTCCCTACTCGTCGGCAAGCCTGCCGCGCCGTACGATGGCGAAACGTCCGGAGTTGTCGCTGAGTGCGCCGTCCTGGCCGAGCGCGCCCGATCACGCGTCGACATGCTCGTCTTCTCCACTGGTGCGCGTCTCTCCCGCATGGCTCCCCCACGTTGAAGGAGGCCGACGAACCGTGTCCGAAACTAGCCAGCGCACTCGGCTCTGGCCCCTTGTCGGCGTCGCCCTCCTGTGCGCGGCGGTCATTGCTGCGCTCTTGTTCTTCGGGCGCCCGCTGCTGCCGTTGTTCAGCGACCCCGAAACAGCGCGAGAAACGATTGACGGCCTCGGATTCTGGGCACCGTTCGCCTTCCTACTGATGCAGATCGTGCAGGTGGTCATCGCTCCCCTCCCGGGCCAGGTCAGCGGGCTCATCGGCGGCTTTCTGTTCGGTCCTTGGTTCGGTCTGCTCTATACCGTGGTGGGTTCCTTCATCGGGTTCTGGATCGTCTTCGTGGCTGCTCGCAAGCTCGGCCGGCCGTTCGTGGAGCGATTCGTTCGGCCCGAAACGCTCGAGAAATTCGACCGGTTACTCACGCGGCAGGGACCGTTCGTGCTGTTTCTCATCTATCTGCTCCCCGCCTTCCCCGACGACGTGATCTCAGTCGTCGCCGGTCTCACCAGAATTCCGATACGTACGCTGCTCCTCGTGTCGGTCGCGGGTCGGTTGCCGGGCTATCTGGTGTTGAGCTTTGCGGGCGACGGGCTGACCGGCGAGAACATGAACCCGATGGTCGTCGGCGGCACGGTGGTACTGGCCGCGGCGATCCTGGCGGTGTGGAAGCGAAAGTGGATCCACGACTTCGTCGCAGCCGAGCAGCGCGCTGCGTTCCTCAGGACGTCGTGGTCTCTGCCCGCCCGCCATAGCGCCTGGGTGATTCTTGGGCTCGTCGCACTGAGCGCTTTTCTGTTCTGGGCCGCGTTCGTGCCCCCGGTGCAGTGACCTCGCGGATCCGCCCCCGCTCTGCCAAACGCGGCGAAAACGTGCTTTGATGCAGCTATGACTCATGTGCACGGAGTTGCCGCTGGCGGTCACCCCGATGAACCGCACGGGGACAACTATGCGAGCCGCCTGAATTGGCTTCGAGCGGGCGTGCTGGGCGCCAACGACGGCATCGTCTCGCTTGCCGCGCTCGTCGTCGGCGTCGCAGGCGTCACGAGCAGTACGGGGCCGATCCTCACCGCCGCCGTCGCAGGACTGGTTGGTGGGGCGATCTCTATGGCGCTGGGAGAGTACGTCTCGGTCAGCAGTCAGCGGGATAGCCAGCGCGCGCTCATCACGAAGGAGCGACATGAGCTGAAGAGCGATCCTGCGGCAGAACTCACGGAGCTGGCCGGCATCTATGAGGCCAAGGGACTCGACCCTCAGACTGCGCGCCAGGTCGCGAAGGAGCTCACGGCGCATGACCCGCTTGCCGCACACCTCGAGGCCGAACTGGGGATCACCGAGCGTGATGTCGTGAGCCCGTGGGTCGCCGCTGGTGCCTCGGCTCTCGCGTTCGCGATCGGCGCCGTGCTCCCCTTGCTCGCGATCTTGCTTCCCCCGCCAGAGGTGCGCGTGCCGATCACGTTTGTCGTCGTCTTGCTGGCCCTCGCGCTGACCGGGTACATCAGCGCCAAGATCGGCGGCAATCCCGTGCTCCGCCCGATGATCCGCGTGGTGTGCGGCGGGGCGCTCGCGCTGGCAGCGACATTCGCGATCGGTACGCTGCTCGGCACGAGCGGTGTCGTCTCGTAACGCGATCCTGTCGCCGCGCCGACGCCGGAAACGAGAAAGGCCCCGACTTCGCAGGGAAGTCAGGGTCTTTCAGTCCGTGGATCCTGGGAGAATCGAACTCCCGACATCCTGCTTGCAAAGCAGGCGCTCTACCAACTGAGCTAAGGACCCGAGCGGTGTACCGCTCGTCGCCTTGACGTTTCGGCCGTGGCGACTCGAACTACTTTACCGGTCTCGGGCTCCACGCGCAAAAGCGCGGCACACGGCGCGGCGGACGACGCTGAGTGCGATCCGCACCCGTGCTCGCCGCGGAGTTTTACGGCGCACACCGCGAGCACTACATCGAGTGACGAACGCTCGGGACGCCGCTGGCCGAGGTGACGTCGCGCCCAGCGCAGAAACAAAACAATCCCCCTACTCCCCGCGAATACCGCGGAAGTAGGGGGATCTTGTGGTGGGGCTACCAGGACTTGAACCTGGGACCTCTTCATTATCAGTGAAGCGCTCTAACCACCTGAGCTATAGCCCCCGACCAAGCAATGACTCTACCTGAACTCCGAGCAATTCCGAAATCCAGGCGGAAGATCGGGCGTGGCCCGGCCACCGGAGAAGCCGGGCCACCCGAATCAGTTGCTCGTGAACCCGAGCTGGAACCCACCCAGCACTCGCACAAGCAGGTTGTACACGAGGGCCCCGATGGCACCCAGAGCCGTGCCCACGATGATGTTCAGGATCCCCACGACGACCGAGAAGCCGAGCACCTGCGGGAAGCCGATGATCCGCATGAGACTATTTTCCTCGCCGACGATGTCCATGAAGAGCTCGTCGACTTGCGCGAACACGCCCGTCTGCAGGAGAACTGTGTAGATCAGTACAGTTGCGACGACGCTCACGATGGCGAAGCAGATCGCAACGAGGAACGAGAACTTCACGGCCGACCAGAAGTCGATGTAGACCAGCTTGAGACGAACCTGCTTCGTCGGCGCCTTCTTACGGGTCTTCTTGGCCAGCTTGTCGGCGACAGTGTTACTCATTCAGGTCTTCCTCGTTTTCCGCGATAACGGCCCCGGGGGCCCCGGACTCCTCGTCGTCGAGCCCACGCTCCGAATTGCGCGCGATGCCAATGATACGGTCCTGCTCTGGGAAACGCGCAAAGACGACGCCCATGGTGTTCCGACCCTTCGCCGGCACTTCCGCAACGCTCGAACGCACCACTTTACCGCTTGCAAGGACCGCGAGTACCTCGTCTGTCTCGTCGACGATCAAGGAACCAACCAGTACGCCTCGACCCTCGTCGAGCTTCGCAACCTTGATGCCGTATCCGCCGCGCTGTTGTACGCGGTACTCATCGACGGCAGTGCGCTTTGCGTACCCGCCCTCGGTCACCACGAAGACGAAGCCGTCACTACCATCGATGCGTGACGCTGCGAGCAACGAATCGCCCTCGCGGAAGTTCATGCCGCGCACACCGCTCGTCGAGCGACCCATCGGGCGAAGTGCCTGATCAGAAGCGGTAAAGCGCACGGACATACCGTGGCGCGAGACGAGCAGGACGTCGTCGCGAGATTCAGCGATCAATGCGGAAACGAGCTCGTCTCCCTCTCGCAGCTTGATCGCAATGATGCCTCCGGTGCGGTTCGTGTCGTACTCCGTGAGGGCCGTCTTCTTGACGAGGCCATCCCGGGTTGCGAGCACGAGGTATCCCGCGGCATCGAAATCGCGTACGTCGAGGATCTGCGTAACCGACTCGTCCGGCGCGAGAGCGAGCAGGTTCGCGAGATGCTGACCCTTCGAGTCGCGGCCGCCCTCGGGCACCTCGTACGTCTTCGCCCGGTAGACACGACCGGTGTTCGTGAAGAAGAGAAGCCAGTGATGCGTCGTCGTGACAAAGAAGTGCTCGATGATGTCGTCGGCGCGGAGCTGTGCGCCCCGAACGCCCTTGCCGCCACGATGCTGAGAGCGGTAGTTGTCGATGCGGGTGCGCTTGACGTATCCACCCCGGGTGACGGTGACGACCATCTCCTCCTCGGGGATCAGATCCTCCATCGACATGTCGCCGTCATACCCGTGCATGATGGTGGTGCGGCGCTCGTCACCGTACTTCGTGACCAACTCCCCCAGTTCGTCGATCACGATGCCGCGCTGAGCCGACTCCGATGCGAGGATCCCCTGGTACTCGGCGATCTGCGCCTCGAGCTTTGCAGCGAGGTCGAGGATCTTCTGTCGCTCGAGTGCGGCCAGTCGACGCAACTGGAGACCGAGGATCGCGTCGGCCTGGAGCTGATCGACGCCGAGAAGCTCCATCAGGCCCGTGCGCGCCTCATCGACGGTCGGCGAACGACGGATGAGCGCGATGACCTCGTCGAGAGCATCCAGCGCTTTCAGGTATCCGCGCTGAATGTGCGCTTCCGCCTCGGCCTTCTTCAGGCGGTATTCCGTGCGGCGAACGATGACCTCGATCTGGTGCTTCGCCCAGGCCGAGATGAAGCCGTCGAGTGCGAGCGTGCGCGGCACACCGTCGACGATCGCGAGCATGTTCGCGCCGAAGTTCTCCTGCAGCTGAGTGTGCTTGTAGAGGTTGTTCAGCACGACCTTTGCGATCGCGTCGCGCTTCAGCACGACGACAAGCCGCTGTCCCGTACGACCGCTGGACTCATCGCGAATGTCCGCGATCCCCTGGACCTTGTTCTCCTTGACGAGGTCGGCGATCTTCACGGCCAAGTTGTCGGGATTGACCTGGTAGGGCAGCTCAGTCACGACGAGGCAGGTGCGGCCCTGGATCTCCTCGATGTTGACGACGGCGCGCATGGTGATCGAGCCGCGACCGGTGCGATACGCCTCGCGGATCCCCTTCGTTCCCAGAATCTGCGCGCCCGTGGGGAAGTCGGGCCCGTGCACCCGCTCGATGAGTGCCTCGAGCAGTTCCTCACGGCTCGCCTCCGGATGCTCGAGGTGCCAGATGGCGGCCTCAGAGACCTCGCGGAGATTGTGCGGGGGAATGTTCGTCGCCATGCCGACGGCGATGCCGACGGACCCATTGACGAGAAGGTTCGGGAACCGTGCTGTCAGTACCGTCGGTTCCTGGGTGCGACCGTCGTAGTTGTCCTGGAAGTCGACGGTTTCTTCGTCGATGTCGCGCACCATCTCCATGGCAAGCGCGGACATCTTCGTCTCGGTGTATCGGTGGGCTGCAGCACCATCATTACCGGGCGAGCCGAAGTTGCCTTGACCGAGCGCCAGCGGATAACGCATCGTCCACGGCTGCACGAGTCGCACGAGCGAGTCGTATACCGCGCCGTCGCCGTGCGGGTGGAACTGACCCATGACATCGCCGATGACACGGGTGCACTTCGAGAATGCCTTGTCAGGGCGGTATCCCCCGTCATACATGGTGTAGATGACACGGCGGTGCACCGGCTTCAGGCCGTCGCGAACGTCAGGCAGCGCGCGCCCGACGATGACGCTCATGGCGTAGTCGAGATACGAGCGCTGCATCTCGAGCTGCAGATCGACCTGGTCGATCCTGCCGTGCACGGCCAGGTTCTCCCCGTCCGCCAGCTCTGCCTCGGTGTCCGGAGTCTGATTTTCAGATGTCAAGGAACCGCACGTCCTTCGCGTTCTGCTGAATAAAGTTACGACGCGCCTCGACATCTTCGCCCATCAGGGTCGAGAAGATCTCATCGGCCGTTGCCGCGTCTTCCATCGTGACCTGCAGCAGTGTGCGGGTCTCGGGGTTCATCGTGGTCTCCCACAGCTCTTCGTGGTTCATCTCACCAAGGCCCTTGTAGCGCTGCACACCGCTCTCCTTCATGAGGCGTCGACCGCTTTCGGTGCCGGCCGCGAGGCGCTGATCTCGCTCCGCATCGCTGTACACATACTCATGCTCAGCATTCGCCCACTTGATTCGGTAGAGCGGAGGCTGCGCGAGGTACACGTAACCCAAGTCGATGAGCGGACGCATGTAGCGGAACAGCAGCGTGAGCAGCAGCGTCGTAATGTGCTGCCCGTCGACATCCGCGTCTGCCATCAGCACGATCTTGTGATAACGCGCCTTCTCGGGCGTAAATTCTTCACCGATGCCAGCGCCGAAAGCGGTGATCATCGCCTGGACCTCTGCGTTATTGAGCGCGCGATCGAGACGGGCCTTCTCCACGTTCAAGATCTTTCCTCGAAGAGGCAGGATCGCCTGCGTGTGCGGGTTCCTCCCCGTCTTGGCGGATCCGCCAGCCGAGTCACCCTCCACAATGAAGATCTCGGAGATCGTGGGATCTTTGCTCGAGCAATCCGCAAGCTTACCGGGCATTCCACCCGATTCGAGCAGCCCCTTACGACGCGCGGTCTCGCGAGCCTTGCGCGCAGCAAGACGAGCGGTAGCCGCCTGGATGGACTTACGAATGATGTCCTTCGCCGGCCCCGGATTCCGCTCGAACCAATCCCCGAGCTGGTCGCCGACGACTTTCTGGACGAAGGCCTTCGCTTCCGTGTTGCCGAGCTTTGTCTTGGTCTGGCCCTCAAACTGCGGTTCACCGAGCTTGACCGAGATCACCGCGGTGAGACCCTCGCGAACATCATCGCCTGAAAGGTTGTCATCCTTCTCTCGAAGGATGTTCTTCTCGCGTGCGTAGCGATTCACGAGCGTGGTGAGCGCGGCACGGAAGCCCTCTTCGTGGGTGCCACCCTCGTGCGTATTAATCGTGTTCGCGTATGTATGAACGCTTTCGGTGTACGCCGTAGTCCACTGCATGGCGATCTCCGCGGCGATCTGACGGTCGGGATCCTCGGATTCGAAGGCGATGATCTCTTCATTCACCAGCTCAGCGCGCTTCGCAGCATTGAGGTGCTGTACATAATCCTTGATGCCGTTCTCATAGAGGAACTCATCATGCGGCGCCGGAGGCGCAACCAGCTGCCCCTCGTCATTCTCCACCGCTTCTTGCTCACGCAGGTCTGTCAGCTTGATTCGCAGCCCCTTGTTCAGGAAGGCCATCTGCTGGAAGCGCGTGCGAAGAGTCTGGTAATCGAACTCGACGGTCTCAAAGATCTCGTCGCTCGGCCAGAATGTAATCGTCGTTCCGGTCTCATCGGTGGGCTCGCCTTGCGCCAGCGGCGCGTCCGGCACACTGCCCGTGAACGACATGTTCCACGTGAAACCTTGTCGCTTGACAGAGACCTCGAAGCGACTCGAGAGCGCGTTCACGACCGACGAGCCCACGCCGTGCAAACCGCCCGACACGGCATAGCCCCCGCCGCCGAACTTACCCCCGGCGTGCAGCACTGTGAGGACCACCTCAACCGTAGAGCGGCCCTCCGTGGGGTGAGGATCGACCGGAATACCGCGGCCGTTATCGATCACCCGGACACCGCCGTCTGGCAGAATAGTAACGTCGATTACGTCGCAGAATCCCGCGAGGGCCTCATCGACAGAGTTGTCAACGATCTCGTACACCAAGTGGTGCAAACCGCGCGGCCCGGTCGAACCGATGTACATGCCCGGGCGCTTCCGAACAGCTTCCAGCCCTTCGAGCACCTGAATAGCCCCGGCCCCGTAGTCGTCGTGCTCGGTGGCCTGCTCTGAATTCATACCGTGAATGATCCTTCTCTGGGCGTCTCAGGGCGCGTTCGAGCCCCGGATACTTCCGAACACCAGCCTACCAAGATTCGGTGTCGAGGCGGGCCTTCACGGGGCAGCTGGAGGCTATTTTTCGCAGGGATCCACCCAGGGCTGACGAAGTCACTCCTTTTCGCAACAAAATCAACGTTGGATGCGCTACCCGTAGGTGTCGCGCGGGCCGCGCCCCGGCACGCTGCGCAGCCCGTGACGCCACGAAGGCGCACCGGGAGCGAGGAATCTCAGGTCCCGAATTTCCGCGTCGGGATATTCCTTAAGCAAGCGTGTCAACATCTCACCCCGAAGCCGACGAAGTTCCGTGGCCCAGGTTGTGGAATCACACTGGATCTGCAGCACTCCGTTGCTGATGCCGATGACCTCGGTGTGCTCGGCGGTCGCTCCCCCGGCGAACTCCGCCCACTCACCGAGAACCCGCGCTTGTTCAATCTCCGCGCTCCACCCCATATCGATGGATACACCGGTAAGCACGTCCGCGAGCGGGCGCGGATCACGTCCGGTTCCGAACGCTGATCCTTCCGCGACGTCATTCTTGCGACGGCGTCGCCGTTGAGGCGCGCCGCGCCATGCCGACTTCGCACGCAAATACGACTCCGTAGCGAAGTTCTCATGCAACTCGCTCATGGGAGTCCACCGTCGTCCAGTATCTTGCCTCCAGCGACTTGGACGCGATGCCAATCGAGCTCAGAGGGCACGTCTGCCTCCACGGCCGCTGTCACGATCACCTGTTCGTAGTCAGCCACGGCGGCCATCAGGCGGCCCCGACGAAAGGCGTCGAGTTCGGCGAAGACGTCATCGAGGATGATGACCGGATCGCCGGCCGGTGACTCGTTTCGAAGCAAGGCGGCAAGGGCGAGCTTTATTGATAGGGCGAATGACCAGGACTCGCCATGACTCGCATATCCCTTGACCGGAAGTTCGTTGAGCCTGAGGAGCAGCTCGTCACGGTGCGGGCCGACGAGCGTGACACCGCGTTCCAACTCCTTTCCACGCACCTCAACGAGGGCGGCGCGGAACTCATCCTCGAGTGTTTCACGTGAAACGCCGTTCGAGGTTCGCACGCCGGGCGCCATTTCGACGAGCGTTTCACGTGAAACGCTCGTCAGAGCAGTCGCGACGGTCTCGGCGAGATCCAGCCCGGGTCTGTGGTCCTCGCCCACCAGTGATTCGTAGGCCGTCTTCAAGGGGTCCTGAAGATCGTGCACGAGTTCACGGCGAGCGAGCATGATCTGCGCACCGTAGCGAACCAATTGCTCATCCCACAGCCCTAGCGTGTTCTCTAGAGAAGCCCCCTGACGCCGACCTGACTTCAAGAGAGCCGTGCGTTGCCGTACGACACGCTCGTAATCAGCGAGGACGCCGGCTGCGGAAGGGTGTCGAGCTATGAGGGCATCGTCGACAAAGCGACGTCGGACCGACGGTTCGCCCCGCACGATCATCAGGTCCTCGGGCATGAACGCTACCGAGGCGAACCACCGAGTCACCTCGCGTGGCCGAACGGTATTGCCGTTCACCTGGGCTCTGTTGGCGCGGTCAGAGTTGATCTGTAGTTCCAACACCACGCGCCGCTCCCCCGCTTCGATCCGCATGCGTGCAATTGCAGCGGTCGCTCCGGCACGGATCAGCGCGCTGTCTCCCGTAACTCGGTGCGAACGCAAACTGGAGAAGAACGCGATGGCCTCAACGAGGTTCGTCTTCCCCTGTCCGTTCCGCCCGAGGAGAAGATTGGGTCCGGGCTCGAGACCGAGCTCCGCGACTGCATAATTGCGGAAGTCAGCGAGAGATAGATGCGCTACCCGCATCTCATCGCCTACCGCAGGAGAAGATTGGGCTGCAGCAAATACCGGAAGCTCTCATCGTCAGCGTCTTCCTTGCTCCGCTGACTCGTGATGAGCACCGGACCCGGCTTTCCCGGGTTGTCAGTTCGCGTGAAGGCGATTCGCGCGAACTCCGAGTGCGTTGCGCGGAGCCCGTCCAAGAGAAATTGGGGCTTCAGCGATACCACCATGTCGTCGCCGACGAGGTGAGCATCCACTGTTTCCACTGCCTGAGCGGATTCTGTGCCCGCCGCCTCGAGCATGACGAGGCCCTCACTGAAGGAAAAGCGAAGCGCTGCCTCGCGCTCGAGCACCAAACCCACACGCCCAACTGCCTCAACCAGCTCGGCCGTGTTCATCACAGCGTAGTTGTCGACGCTCTCGGGAAAGAGACGACCAACAGGGGGGTAGTTTCCCTTGATCAGGAGGGACGTCACGGTCTTCGTACCGCCGGTAAAGGCAATGAGCTCACGCTCGCCATCATTGACGATCGTGACCTGCACCTCCCCGTCACCGGAGAAAGTCTTGCCGACTTCCGTCACGATCTTCGAAGGCACGAGGGCCGTCAGCGACTCGCCCGCGCCCCGATCCTGCCAATTGATGCTGCGAGTTGCAACGCGGTAACGGTCGGTAGCGGTAAGGGTGAGGGAGTTCTCGAGCACCTGGAACTGCACGCCCGTAATCACTGGCGTGACGTCGTCCTTCGAAGCAGCAAGCGACACCTGGGCAACCGCATCTGAGAACGCGTCGGCTGGCACGGATCCTGATACGGAGTCGATCGTGGGCACCTGCGGATATTCTTCGACAGGCATCGCCGGGAGGCTGAAGGAAGCTGAGCCGCATCGCACCTCGACGCGGCTCTCGAGCAGAGAAACCTCGACGTCGGAATGAGGGAGGCGCTGAGCGATTTCGCCAAGGAGCCGACCCGAGACGAGCGCCCGGCCGGCTTCAGCCACAATGGCATCTATCGACGTGCGAGCAGAAACCTCGTAATCGAACGACGACACCGTCAGACGGTCACCGTCAGCCTCGATCAGGGCGCCACTCAGAAGTGGCTGCGTGGGACGCTGTGGGAGAAGCTTCACCGCGAAGGACACCGCGTCACTGAACACGTCACGATTGACGGTAAATCGCATTTGGTTTCCCTCCGAACGCGTGCTGGGTCGCGTCTCTTCTCCGGTTCACAATCTTTGCATACTCGGGGGACGGTCGTCATTCCTGTCATTCGCGCCTGCATCGCCGCACAGCGTGATCGAGTGCCCGTTAAAGAAAGATAAGTGTTAACAGTGTTAACGGCTGTGGATTTTGTGGATAACTTCATCGAGGCCACGAACCACAAGGGAACTACAACTATGTGAGTTGTGCAAGCGCGGTGGACGGCTCGGCTCCCGCAGCATCATGCGGAACGCCACGTCACTGCGCCTGCTCACAGGGCGCTCCATTTCATACACAGAATCGCCCGAATTCTCCCCAGCTATCCACAAGGCGATGTTGCGCTGTTGATAACTCGCTACCGAGAACCCTGCTTGATGCGAGTGGTGAGCTCCGTTACCTGGTTGTAGATCGAGCGTCGCTCCGCGATGAGCTGAGAGATCTTCTTGTGCGCGTACATCACCGTTGTGTGGTCGCGCCCGCCGAAGAGCTGACCGATCTTCGGCAGGGAAAGCGGCGTCAGCTCGCGGCACAAGTACATCGCGATCTGGCGCGAGGTGGCGATCTGCTGCGCACGAGTGGGACCGTACAGATCATCGACGGAGAGGTCGAAGTACTCGGCGGTCTTACTGATGATGTCTGAGGGCTGGACCTCATTGTCGGCGTCGAGGGTGATGAGATCCTTCAACACCGTGTGCACGAGCTGCATATCGATGCGCTGCTGGTTGAGGCTCGCATACGCCGTTACGCGAATAAGGGTGCCTTCGAGCTCACGAATGTTCGAGGAGAACTTGCTCGCGATGAACTCGAGAATGCTGTAATCGATCTCGAGATTCTCTCGCTCCGCCTTCTTGCGAAGGATGGCGATACGCGTCTCGAGGTCGGGAACCTGAATGTCCGTCAGGAGGCCCCACTCGAACCGGGACAGCATGCGCTCCTCGAAGCCTCGAAGCTGCTTCGGCTGAACGTCGCTGGTAATCACCACCTGCTTGTTGTGGTCGTGCAGCGTGTTGAAGGTGTGGAAGAACGCCTCCTGCGTCTCCACCTTGTCCTCAAGGAACTGGATATCGTCAACGAGCAGAATGTCGACGCTGCGATACCGCGCGTGAAATGCGGCGCCCTGGTTATTCGCGATGGAGTTGATGAAGTCGTTCGTGAAGTCCTCGGAGCTGACGTATCGCACGCGCACGTCCGGGAAGAGTTCTCGAGCGTAGTGTCCGATCGCGTGGAGAAGGTGCGTCTTTCCGAGCCCTGAGTCGCCGTAGATGAACAGCGGGTTGTACGCGCGGGCGGGGGCCTCCGCAACAGCGACCGCGGCGGCGTGAGCGAACCGGTTCGACTGCCCGATCACGAAGCTATCAAAGCGATACTTGTCATTCAGTCGGCTATCAACGGCCTCGTCAGCTCCATGGCGACGACGAGGCTCCATAACCGGACGTGCGGATTCAGCCCTACTCGGCTCGAAACCGCCGAAACCACCGTCGAAATCCGGTGTCGGCGTGGACACATGGGACGGTTCAGGCGTCGGATCAGGATCGATATCCGGATGCGCATCCTCATCGACGATGACAATGAAGTTCTCGATCTCTCGAGCCTCCGGAATGTTCGCGATCGCCGACATGATCGCGGGTCGCAGACGGTTCTCGAGGAGCTTCAATGTGAAGTCGAGTTGCACAGCAAGATAGAGGGTGCCCGCAGCAATACCCCGGGGCAGGGCGAGTGCGAGCTGCGCTCCGACCGCGGGGCCGACGGCAGGATCGCTCATCACCGCCTGGGTCACGCGATCCCAGACCTCCTGCAGTTCATCCTCGGTCACGTGGCTCCCGCCCAGTCAGCTCTAGAAAATTCGACGCAAGGTTACTCCCAACGTTATCCACAAGCAAAGCCGCGGAAAAACGTACGAAAACGGCTCACTGGTCGAGAAGAGCCAACCCTGAGCCCACGTTAGTCACAGACTTGTCCACAGGCAAGTCCGTGTTGAGTACACGGGTGTCAGTGAGGGGACAGCAGCACGTGTGCACACCAAGACGCGGCGCGGAGCCAGAATCGAGAAAGCAGGCAGCTTTGACGGGGCGAAGGAAAGCGCGTAGAGTAAATACCTTGTATGGGTGGCTTGCGCAACGTGAGTGGCTGACCGAAAGCTCGGATGTTCGAGCGTGAGGTTCGACACGAGCCCCGGGCCACCAACATCCGACTTCCTCGAAGCCCCCAGAGGCCCGGGGATCTGTTCCATAAGTCACGGAGTCTTCAACTATGAGCAAGCGTACCTTCCAGCCCAATAACCGCCGCCGCGCCAAGGTGCACGGCTTCCGCGCCCGCATGCGTACGCGTGCCGGCCGTGCCATCGTCGCTGCGCGACGCGGCAAGGGCCGCTCGAAGCTCACCGCGTAATACTTTTTCCTCCCGGGACCGGTCATGCCTGCACGGCACCATCGAATTACCCGGGGACAGGACTACCGGCAGATCGTTCGCGCCGGACGCCGCGTGGGTGGTGCATTGTGCATCACCCACGCGGTTTTGCGTTCTCCGGGCGAACCGGCGCGCTTCGGGTTCATCATCTCCAAAGCGGTCGGCAACGCGGTCACGCGTAATCGGGTGCGTCGACGCATGAAGGCCGTCATCGAATCGCGGCTTCACAGCGGCGTATCGTCGGTCGACATCGTGTTCCGAGCTCTTCCCGCCGTCGCTGAGGCCACCTTCGGCGAGTTGCGGCGCGAAATGGAGCGAGCGCTCGACCGCGTCGAACGCGATGCGCGCCGGCAGCGCGAGAGCGAAGCGGTCAGCGCATGATCCGCCCGCTCACCGAATTGTGGCTGCTCCCACGGAATGCTGCACTCGCGATCATGCACCTGTACCGCCGCATCGTCTCCCCCCTGTACGGGGAAGTCTGCAGGTATTACCCATCGTGTTCCCGCTACGCTGTTGACGCGTATCAACTTCGTGGTTTCGTTGTCGGCACGGCGCTCACCGCGTGGCGATTGCTGCGCTGCAATCCGTTCACGCCGGGTGGCGTCGATGATGTCCCGCCAAGGGCGCACTCCCCCTTCGTGATCAACTCCCGCGGCTTCATCCGCCCCATCGAGCGAAAGGCTTAACCCGGTGGACTTCTTCGAAACAATCCTGTGGCCACTCCGCTGGCTGGTCGAGCTCGTGCTCGCCGTCTGGCATCAGGCCTTCACGTGGATCGGGATGGACCCGGCTTCGGGCCTCACCTGGGTGCTGTCGATCATCGGACTCGTCGTGGTGGTGCGTTCCGCGCTCATCCCTGTGACGGTCCGACAGATCAAGTCGCAGCGTCGCATGATGGATCTCGCTCCAGAGATGAAGAAGATCCAGGACAAGTACAAGGGCAAGAAGGATCAGTTCTCGCGCGAGGCCATGAGCCGCGAGACGATGGCGCTCTACAAGAAGCACGGAACCAACCCGTTCTCCTCGTGCCTGCCCATCCTGATTCAGATGCCGGTCTTCTTCTCGCTGTTCTACGTGCTGCGCCACGCAGCGTCGCGCACCGCGGGTATCGGCTTCATGAACCAGGAACTCACGGACAACTTCTACAACGCCAGCCTCTTCGGCGTCGCGCCCCTTCGCCTCAACTTCGGCGACGCATGGGCCCAGCAGAACTGGACCGTCATCATCATCCTCGGGCTCATCATGATCCTGATGATCGCGTCGCAGTTCTTCACGCAGCTGCAGATCATGTCGAAGAACGTCTCGGACGAGACCAAGAACTCGCCGATGTACCGCCAGCAGAAGATTCTGCTCTACGTCATCCCGTTCGCGTTCCTGTTCTCGGGCTTCACCTTCCCGCTCGCACTCAACGTCTACTGGTTCAGCTCGAACCTCTGGACAATGGGCCAGCAGTTCATCGTTATCCGCAACATGCCGACCCCGGGAAGCGATGCGTGGCGTGCGCGGCAGGCCCGTCTGAAGGCCAAGGGCAAGCTGACCGACGATGAGAAGCGTGCGCAGGCTCGCGGGGAAGAGATCGCTCCCCCGCAGGCGGGACAGCGCCAGCAGCCGATGGGCGCCAAGCGCGCGAAGAAGAAGGGCAAGTAAGCGTGAGCCTTGAGAACACGGCAGCGGAGGCTGCACCTGAAACGCTGAGCCTCGAAGAGCTCGAGGCCGAGGGCGACCTCGCTGCGGACTACATCGAAGGCCTGCTCGACATCGTCGATCTTGACGGCGACCTCGATATCGACGTCGCCAACGGCCGTGCGTACGTTTCAGTCTCGGGTGGCGGCGTCGACCTCGATCGCCTCGCGACCCCGGACGCCGTCCAGGCGCTGCAGGACCTGACTCGCCTGGCTGTTCAGGCGAAGACCGGCCGATTCTCGCGCATCATCGTGGACGTCGGAGGCTCTCGAGATGCGCGGGCGAACGAGCTCAAGCGCATGGTCGACGCGGCGGTCGCGCAGATCGCTGCGGGACGCAGCGAGGTTGAGCTCGAGCCGATGTCTTCGTACGAGCGCAAGCTTGTGCATGACACGGTGGCGGATCGCGGGTACCACTCCGAGTCGCGCGGCGAAGGCCGGGAGCGCCGTCTCGTCATTAGCGCGGCCTAAGGGCGGCGAGTGTTCCACGTGAAACGGCGGAGGCAACGCGATGCCTGAAGCATCGCTGATCGAGACGGAGCCCGCTGCTGCGGTGACCCTCGCGGGTGAGCGGGTCGACGTGCTGCGGGCGTTCGCGAAGCAGCTCGGCGAACGCGGCGAAGAGCTGGGTCTCATCGGCCCGCTTGAGGCCCCCCGCCTCTGGACCAGGCACCTGCTCAACAGCGCCGTACTCGCTCCGCTCGTTTCGCACGGCGCACGGGTGGCCGACATCGGCACCGGCGGGGGGATGCCGGGGCTCGTGCTCGCCATCATTCGGCCCGACGCACGATTCCTCTTCGTCGAGCCGATGGAGCGACGGTGCGTGTGGCTGCAGGAGCAGATCGATCTCCTCGGGATCGAGAACGCCGAAGTTCGACGTGGACGTGCTGAGGAGTTCCACGGTGCCTTCGAGGTGGATCAGGTCACCGCTCGCGCGGTGACGGCCCTCCGCAAGTTGATTCCCCTCACCGCTCCCCTCCTTCGCGATGGGGGCGAGATGCTGTTCCTCAAGGGGGCTTCGGTCGAACAGGAGATCGACGGCGCGAAAAAGGTGCTGCAAAAGCACCGCGTTCGCGACGTAACGGTGGAGGAACTCGGAACGGACCTCCTCGCCGAAACCACGCGAGTGTTTCGAGCTAAACTCGTGAGACATGGCTGATACGGATAAGTTGCCCGTTGGCGATCACCTCGTCGACAAGATGCAGCGACGGCGCAGACTCGCGGAAATCGTGTCTCCGCTGCCGGATTATCCGCGGATCATCACGGTGTCGAACCAAAAAGGCGGCGTTGGTAAGACCACGACGACGGTGAATCTCGCCGCCGCTTTGGCACGGCGCGGCGCAAATGTTCTCGTCATCGACCTGGACCCGCAGGGCAATGCCTCGACCGCACTGGGCGTGCCGCACCGCCCTGAGATCACGAGCATCTACGACGTGCTTCTCGGTGACGATGACATCCCGGATGCCATCCAACCCACGAGTGACCACGAAAATCTCTGGTGCGTACCCTCCACGATCAACCTCGCGGGAGCGGAGATCGAACTGGTCTCGCTCGTCGCCAGGGAGCAGCGGCTCCGCACCGCGCTCAATGACTTCCTCGAGTCGTCCGAGAGACGTTTCCACTACGTCTTCATCGATTGCCCGCCGTCACTCGGCTTGCTGACGGTCAACGCCTTCGTCGCCGCGGATGAAGTGCTGATCCCGATTCAGACCGAGTACTACGCGCTCGAGGGTCTGAGCCAGCTGCTCGGCAACATCGAACTCATTCAGAAGCATCTGAACCCGACGCTTCGTATTTCGACGATCCTGCTGACAATGTACGACTCTCGCACGAAGCTTTCACAAGAGGTCGCTGGGGAAGTTCGCAATCACTTCCCTGATCAGGTATTAACATCGGTTATTCCTCGCTCAGTACGCATCTCTGAGGCACCGAGCTATGGGCAGACCGTGCACGCCTACGACGCACCCTCGATCGGTGCGCTCGCCTACTTGGAGGCGGCGGCTGAGATGGCCGATCGGGGCGCTCGGAAGGCAGCGAGCACAGACAGCGATGAAGACGGAAAGGCATAAGCATGGCCACGAAAAAGCGGAGCGGCCTCGGGCGGGGAATCGGCGCGCTCATTCCGCAATCCGCGGAGGGTGCTGAACGGCCTGTCGACGTGTTTTTCCCGTCGAGCGGCGGATCGGCCGCAGCGTTTGCTGACTCCGCCGCGAGGCCGGAGTCAGCGCCGCAGGCGACTGAAGCGAGCGAAGACGCCTCGCTGCAGGAGGTTCCCGGAGCGCGCCTCACACGCCTCGATGTGGCGGACGTCGTACCCAACCGCTCGCAGCCGCGCACCGAGTTCGACGAGGAAGCGCTCGATGAGCTGACGCACAGCGTGCGAGAGTTCGGCGTCTTCCAACCGATCGTGGTTCGCGCGATCGAACCCCAGCCGGCGGATGGTCCGCGCTACGAGCTCATTATGGGTGAGCGCCGTCTTCGCGCGTCGAAGCGCGCGGGCCTCGAGACGATCCCCGCGATCGTGCGGAGCACCGCTGACGAACACATGCTCCGTGACGCGCTGCTCGAGAACCTGCACCGCGCACAGCTCAACCCGCTCGAAGAGGCGTCGGCGTACCAGCAGCTCCTCTCCGATTTCGGCATCACGCAGGAGCAGCTTGCTGAGCGTATCGGTCGATCGCGCCCGCAGATCTCGAACACGATTCGCCTGCTGCGTCTCCCCGAGCCTGTGCAGGCGCGCGTTGCCGCGGGTGTGCTTTCAGCCGGTCACGCGCGCGCGATCCTCTCGCTCGACGGAGACGCAGAGGCGATGCAACGCCTTGCGGACAAGGTCGTCAACGAGGGACTCTCGGTGCGTGCGGCCGAGGCGGTGGCCTCCGATGAGCCGAAGCGCCGCGCTCCGAAGGCGCGTGCGGGCGGTGTGCAGGCGCAGTTGGGCGAGATTGCGGATCGGCTCGGCGATCGCTTCAACACCCGCGTCGCCGTCAAGCTCGGCGCGAAGAAGGGCCAGATCGTGATCGATTTCGCGACGATCGCGGACCTGAAGCGGATTCTCTCAGACCTCGGCGATCCCGGCTTCGGCGCCTGAGCCTCCCAAAGCGTGAAGCCACGCTCTGGGCCTGAAGCAAGAACAATAGAGAACGGCCGGGGGGGGGGGGGTCGACCGGCGCCCCCCCCCGGCCGTTCTCAGTTCGCTCGAAATCGCGGTAGCGCGAAACGAGCGTTGAAACCTCTTAGAGGATGCCCTCGAGCTGCTGCTCGATCATGGGCTTCGGCATTGCGCCGATGATCTCGCGAACCTCTTCGCCGCCGCGGAACACCTTCATCGCGGGAATCGAGGTGATCCGGTACTGCGCTGCGAGGTTCGGGTTCTCGTCAACATTGAGCTTCGCGATGACGATCTTGCCCTCGTTCTCGGCCGCGATCTGATCGAGCACGGGCGCGACGGCGCGGCACGGGCCGCACCAGGCTGCCCAAAAATCGACCAGCACGGGCACGTCGCTCTGAAGCACGGCCTCTGCGAAATTCTTCTCGTCGACGGTGATGGCTTGTGACACGATGACTCCTTCTGAAAGTTGCTGCGTGGAAACTGCTGCGATTACGCGGAAGCCGTGGCGAGAGCGATCTGCTCGGCCTGTTCGCGATCCGCCAGGTAGTGCTCGGCATCGAGGGCAGCGACCGTGCCCGATGCCGCGGCGGTGATGGCCTGACGGTACGAGGGGTCGATGACGTCGCCCGCCGCGAATACGCCCGGCACCGAAGTGCGCGAGCTGCGTCCCTCAACGGCGATCGTGCCGTCGTCGGTCAGGTCGAGCTTGCCGTGCACGAGGTGGGTGCGCGGATCATTGCCGATCGCGATGAACAGGCCCTCGAGAGCGAGCTCGCGCTCGGTGCCGTCCGTCGTGTCGCGAAGCGTGACACCGGTCACCTGAGCGTCACCGTGGATGGCCGCGACCTCGGAGTTCCAAACGAACTCGATCTTCTCGTTGTCGAAGGCACGCTGCTGCATGATCTTCGACGCCTTGAGCTCCTCGCGACGGTGGATCACGTAGACCTTGTCAGCGAAGCGCGTCAGGAAGGTCGCCTCCTCCATCGCGGAGTCGCCACCGCCCACGACCGCGATCGTCTTCTCGCGGAAGAAGAAACCGTCGCACGTGGCGCACCACGAGACGCCGTGACCGGAGAGGCGATCCTCGTCGGAAATGCCGAGCTTGCGGTAGGCGGATCCCGTCGCATAGATGACGGTGTGCGCCTCGTGCACTGAGCCGTCGCCGGCGGTCACGCGCTTGATCTCACCCGAGAAGTCGACCTCGGTGATGTCGTCGTAGATGACCTCGGTGCCGAATTTCTCGGCTTGCTCCTGCATCTTCTGCATGAGGTCGGGCCCCTGCACGCCCTCGGGGAAGCCCGGGAAGTTCTCGACCTCGGTGGTGTTCATGAGTTCGCCGCCGATTCCGACGGAACTCGCGAAGAGGATCGGCTCGAGGCCGGCGCGCGCAGCGTAAATCGCGGCGGTGAAGCCGGCCGGACCGGATCCGATGATGATGATCTCGTGCATGTGGCTCCTCGCACACCTGGGGTGACAGCGCGGCCTTTGCCGCTCGGGGGGTATAACCCATCCTAAGCGCGGCCTATTCCTGCGCACTCAGTGTGCGAGGCGGCCAGCTGCCCTGAGCCGGCGTCGCCGGTGCACACTGCGCACGATGCCGAAGCCGAGGAGGGCAACCGCGAGCCCTCCGAGCACCCAGAAGGCGACGGTTTCGACGCCGCTGCGAATCGTGATCGGCAGTGTGCCCGTGAAGACGGTGTGGACGCCGTCGGCCGCTGTCACGCCGATCACGAGCCCCGATTCCCCGGACGAGACACGCGTGTGCACGGGCACCATGACGGCCTCGTTGGCCTCGGCAGGCACGAGCAGTTGAGGAAAGGTGCGCTCGGAGATGGCGAGGGCGGCCGATGCGGGCTGAACTTCAACGGTCACGAGCGCGTCGAACGGGAGAGCATTACGCACTTGTACCGGCACGCGCGTGGAACTCCCGACGAGCTGGATGTGCTCGGTGCTGAGCGCTTGCACGCCGCCGAGGAGTTCGGCGTCGCGCGCCCGGAAGCTGGCTGCGACGTCGGCGAAGCGGGCCTCGTCTTCGGCGTATCGCGTCGCGAAGAGCTCGAGCAAGCGGGTGCGCTGGTAGCCGCCGAGGTATTCGGGGTGCACCAGCACGGCCCCGACCTCGGCGACCGAACCCTCCCGGTTCGATGCGGCGCGCAGCAGTTCGAGGCGCTGCTCCGAGGTGCCCGAGGGCTGCAGCGTCGCCTTGCCGGCTCGCTGATCGTCGATCGCGGTGGGCTCGGCCCAGGCGAAATCAGCCAACTCATCGAGAAGGGCGGCAGGATCGGCAGAGTCTGCGACTGCTCCGCGATCAAGGCCGATAACGACGCCGCGCGACTCGCTCTGCGCATCGACGACGAGGCGGGCGGCGAGATCCGCGAGCCCTGAAGCGCGCTCCGTTTCGCTCGCAGCGCTCAGAGCGACTCGTGACGCGTCGCTCAAAGCCGCATCGGTGACGGTCGCGCGGTCCTCTCCGAGCTTCGCGCGCGGGCCGCCGGCGAGCGTCACACCGTCGGAGCTGAGCACGAGTCGGTCGATGTTCGCGGTGTCGAGCAGGTCGATCGTCGCAGCGTCGGCGCGCCCGCCGGCGGGCCAGGCCGTCGGAGCGCTCTCGGCGGGCCAGGCGCTGAGCTCTTCGAGATCCGGGGCGTTCGCCGGGGCGTCGCCGGGGGTTTCGGTGGGCTCCGATGAGTCGTCGGTTTCAGCGGATTGGTCGGTGCCCCCGCCGCTTGCGTGCGTGGCGCTATCGGCAGCGCGCTCTCCCGCGTCCGCTTCACTGTCCTGATCCGCGCCAACATTGCTGCCGCCCGTGGAGGTGCCGCCGTCCGCTGGCCAGCTGCCGAACCGCGTGATGAAATCGACGCTGGTCGGCCCGAGCAACGTCGTGAAGCCGAGTGCCGCCTGCGCCGAAGGGTCGGCGTCGGCGAACTGCAGTAGGAATGAGGGCAACGTCGTGGTCTCCAGGCGCTCGAGCACCTCCCGCGCGGCTGCCGGCGCCTCTTCACCATATGCGCGGATCCCGATGACCACGCGTGGGTCGATGGCGAGCGTCGCCTCCGCCTTCCTCGCGGCCGTGAGCAGGCGGTCCCATCGCGGGGCGAGCTCCTCGAGCTGCGGCCGCGTCGGAAGCGTGTGGATGTCGGAGGGCAGCACGAACGGAACGATGACGCTCGCCGGCACGCTCTGCATACCTGCGCCCTTCCAGACGAGCGGCGAGGTCGTGACGAGGTCCCCGGGACGACTGGCATCAGCGGCGGCGTCTGCGGCGGCGTCGGCACCTGCGTCAGCGTCCGAACCAAAGGTGACCGTCGCCCGCACCACATACGCACCTGCCACAGCACCGAGGTCGAGCGGCAGGTCCCGACGCGCCACCGTCACCGTGAGCGCCTGTTCCTCCCCCGCGGCGGTCGCACCGAGTTCCGCGGTCGCGACGGGAAGCGCGGTTCCGGGCAGCGGATCCGCCCCAGCGCCGCGCGGCTCCTCCGACTGAGCGCTCCACTCGTCGTCATCGGTGACCGGCCGCGAGCCGAGCTCGAGCGACACCGTACCGGCGGGGAGGTCCGCATCGCCGGTATTACGCAGCAGCACGCTGAACTGCACCTCGTCTGCGCCGACCTCGATCACGGGTTCGCTCGGCGCCAGCACGAGCTGCGCGTCGGGGGCTGGCCGATCCGCCGCCTCGTCGTTCGCAGCTGGGACAGCGCGCCCCGAAACCGCTGACTGACCGGCATCACCTGACACAGCGAGCGCGCCCACCTGCCCCGAAATCGCGAGCCCGGCCGCGAGTACCCATGCACCCAGCGATCGCGCGCGAAGACCGGGACGGAGGGGCATGCTGTCAAGTCTAGAGATCAGGAATGGGAGGGGGTTCCGGGTACCCTATGTGGATGCCCTCCCTCGCTGCATCCATGGACGCCCTGCGCGCCATCGCTGCTTCGGCGCCGGTCAAGGTGCTCGCTACCGCCTTCGCGGAGAGCGGCCACGAGTTCGCGCTCGTCGGCGGCCCCGTGCGCGACGCGCTGCTCGGTCGCGCGGTCACCGATCTCGACTTCACGACGTCGGCGCGGCCCGACGAGACGCGTCGGATCCTCGACGGGATCACCGGCAATGTGTGGGACGTGGGCCGCGACTTCGGCACGATCGCGGCGCGCGTGCACGGCGAGACGGTCGAGATCACCACGTATCGCGCGGAGATATATCGCGAGGACTCGCGAAAGCCCGAGGTGAACTTCGGCGACACGATCGAGGGCGACCTGGTGCGCCGCGACTTCACGATCAACGCGCTCGCGCTGATGCTCCCCGAGATGCGACTCGTGGACGTCTCGGGCGGCGTCGAGGATCTGCTGGCCGGGAAGATCCGCACCCCGGGCGCTCCCGAGGCGTCATTCACCGACGACCCGCTGCGCATGCTGCGCGCGGCCCGCTTCGCAGCGCAGCTCGGCTTCGAGGTCACGCCCGAGACGCAGACGTCGATGTACGAGCTGGCCGAGCGGCTCGACATCATCTCGGCCGAGCGGATCCGAGACGAGTTCGTGAAGCTGCTCTCGGCGGGCGACCCGGCGCCCGGCATCCGTCTGCTGGTCGACACCGGTCTCGCCGACCGCTTCCTGCCCGAGCTCACCGCCCTCGTCACGACGCAGGACGACCACGGTCGCCACAAGGATGTGTACGAGCACAGCCTCACGGTGCTGCGCCAGGCGATCGAGCTCGAGATCGCGCGCCGCGACGACGAAACCGCCGCGCCCGACATCGTGCTGCGCATCGCGGCGCTGCTGCACGACATCGGCAAGCCGGCGACGCGACGCTTCGAGCGGAGCGGGGTGACCTTCCACCACCACGACGTCGTGGGGGCGAAGCTCGCGAAGAAGCGGCTGCGCGAGCTGCGCTTCGACAACGACACGGTGAAGCGGGTGGCGCGGCTCGTCGAACTGCACCTGCGCTTCTTCGGGTACAGCGACCAGCAGTGGACCGATTCCGCGGTGCGGCGCTACGTGCGCGATGCGGGCGAGGAGTTGGACCGTCTGCACATCCTGACCCGCGCCGACGTGACCACGCGCAATCGCCGCAAGGCCGAGCGGCTCGAGCACGCCTACGACGACATCGAGCGGCGGATCGGGGAGCTTGCGGAGGCTGAGGAGCTCGCGGCGGTGCGACCCGAGCTCGACGGCGAGCAGATCATGGCGATTCTCGGCATCCCTCCGGGGCGTCTCGTGGGGCGTGCCTACAAGTACCTGCTCGAGGTGCGGCTCGATGAGGGGCCCATCGGCGAAGAGGCAGCGGAGGCTCGCCTGCGCGAGTGGTTCGCGCAGCAGGAGACCGCTGCAGGGCCGGCGGAGACAGCGCAGCCCTCGACAACAACACAGCCCACGGTGCGAGCAACGCCAGAAAACCCATCGGAGACATCGTGAGCACGACCGAAGCGAATCAGGATCCCACGACGTGGTTCGACGGGCGCGCACGCGTGATGTTCGTGCACGCGCACCCCGACGACGAGACGATCACGACGGGCGGAACCCTCGCGGCGCTCGCCGAGGCCGGCCGGGAGCCGCTGCTCGTCACGCTGACCCGCGGTGAGCAGGGCGAGGTGGTGGCCGGGCCGCTCGAGGCGCTCGTCGCAGCGCACGGGCTTGCGGTCGCCCGCCAGAACGAGCTGAAGACCGCGCTCGGCATGCTCGGCGTCGAGCGGCACGCCTTCCTCGGGGTCGAGCCGGCGCGGGCCGAGGGCGCTCCTCCGGTGATCTACGAGGATTCGGGTATGGTCTGGGGCCCGGACGGCCGCGCCACCGCGGCACCCGAGGCGGGGCCCGACGCGCTCACCTCCGCACCCGCGGTCGAGGCGCTGAACGACCTCCTCGCCGCCGCCTACCGCTCCGGCGCGCAGGCCATCGTGAGCTACGACGACGGTGGCGGCTACGGCCACCCCGATCACGTCTTCGCCCACCGCATCTCTCGCGCGGTCGCCCAGGCGCTCGACCTGCCGTTCTGGGAGATCGCGGTCGATGCCTATGAAAGCGGGGACCACGCGTCCGAGAGCACGATCGGCGCGCATGAGCGTGCTGGGGCGGTGGATCGAGGCGCGGCCGATCCTGCACCTGAGTCTGATGAGCCCGGCGACGCGCTCGATGCGCACGACGTCACGCCGTGGCTCCCCCGAAAGCTTGCGGCTCTCCGTGGATACGCCACACAGCTCACACTCGATGGTGAGGAGATCGTGCATGTCGGCGGGCAGCGCGAACCGGTGCGAGCCGTCGAGATGTTCCGCCGCGTCACTCCCCCGGCCGCGGCGTAGGCGAGCGGCCATCGGGGCGCCGAGCAGCACGCGGAGCATCCGCCTGAGCGGCGCTCTGACTTGCGGAGGCTAAACTACCGGGTTGGGCGCTCCTGCGCTCGAAACCCACGGAGAACAGAGGTGCCATGAGTGTGAAAGTAGCCCTTGCGGGTGTCGGGAACTGCGTAAGTTCGCTGGTGCAGGGCGTCGAGTACTACCGTGGCGTCTCCGACGACGAGCAGGTTCCGGGCCTCATGCACGTGCGGCTCGGCGGCTACCACGTCTCCGATCTGGAGTTCGTAGCGGCGTTCGAGGTCGACGCGGCGAAGGTCGGCCTCGACCTGAGTGAGGCGATCTGGGCGGGCCACAACAACACGATCAAGTTCTCGGACGTGCCGGAGCTCGGCGTGAAGGTGCTGCGCGGGCCGACGCACGACGGGCTCGGCGAGTACTACCGCGACGCGGTCGAGGAGTCGTCGGTCGACCCGGTCGACGTGGCGCAGGTGCTGCGCGACTCGGGCGCCGAGGTGCTCGCGTGCTACCTCCCGGTCGGCAGCGACGACGCGGTGAAGGCCTACGCGCAGGCGGCGCTCGACGCGGGCGTCGCGTTCGTCAACGCGGTGCCGGTGTTCGTGGCGAGCGACCCCGAGTGGGCGGCGAAGTTCGTCGACGCGGGCCTGCCGATCGTGGGCGACGACATCAAGAGCCAGGTCGGCGCGACCATCACGCACCGCGTGCTCGCTCGCCTCATGGAGAGCCGCGGCGTCGCGCTCGACCACACGTACCAGCTCAACGTCGGCGGCAACATGGACTTCAAGAACATGCTCGAGCGCAGCCGCCTCAAGTCGAAGAAGATCTCGAAGACGCAGGCGGTCACCTCGAACATCGACGTCGACCTCCCCGCCGACGACGTGCACATCGGCCCGAGCGACCACGTGCCGTGGCTCGAAGACCGCAAGTTCGCCTTCGTGCGCCTCGAGGGCCGCGGCTTCGGCGACGTGCCGATGAGCATCGAGTACAAGCTCGAGGTGTGGGACTCCCCCAACTCGGCCGGCACGATGATCGATGCGATCCGCAGCGCGAAGGTGGCGCTGGATCGCGGCCTCGCCGGTCCCGTCGAGTCCGCCTCCGCGTACTTCATGAAGTCGCCGCCGGTGCAGAAGCCGGATCACGCGGCGCGCACCGAGCTCGAGGAGTTCCTGGGCGAGTAGTGCTGTGTGCACACGGGCCCCGATCTGCGTTTGCAGGTCGGGGCTTCGTGCTTCCTGGTACTCCTGCGGTCCCAGTTTCTGCTCCTGCTCCTGCTGCTGTTGCTTCTGCTGCCCTTGCTCCTGCTGCTGCTCCTGCTTTCGCCCCCACCTGCTTCCGCGCCCGCACCGGACCTGCTCCCTGTCCGATCAGACAGTGGATAGCTCGTCGCGCGGTACAGATTCCGGGGTTTCGGCCCGTCTGTGGGGTTTTCCACTGCTTGACGGGCGCGCGACCCCGCAGCGGCGAGCCGGTCAGGCCCGTAGCCGCGCGTAGATCCGCTCGAGCTGCGAGGCGTGCGCATCCCAGTTGTGCGCGAGCGCGTGCTTCCGCGCACTCTCCGCGAGGCGCGCACGGGCAGCGGTGTCTCGGAGCAACCGCGCGACCGCACCCGCCCACTGCGCGGGATCGCGCCCCTCGACGTGCACCCCGGCGACCCCCGCGGGCGCGGCTTCAAGGAGCCCGGAGTGCGCCCCGGCGACCACGGGCGTGCCGCACGCCGCCGACTCGAGCGCGACGAGCCCGAAGCTCTCCGAGTGCGAGGGCACGAGCGCGACACTGCTCGAGGCGAGGAGCTGGGCGGCGGCCTCGCGATCCTGCGCCGGGAGAAAGCGCACCTGGCCCGCGATGCCGGCGCGCTCCGCGATATCCCGGAGCGAAGCCGCATACTCCTCCGCACCGGGGGTCGGCTCGCCCGCGACGACGAGCTCGCAGCGGCTCCAGAGTTCGGGATCCTGCCGCGCGATCTCCGCCGCGGCGCGCACGGCGAGATCCTGGCCCTTGAGGGGTTGCACTCGGCCTAGCACCACGATGCGGAGACGATCGGAGGTGCGCGCCGGATCGGGGCGAAACAGTGTGGTGTCGACCCCCGGAGGCACGATCTCGATGCGCCGGTTCTGATCGCCGAGGGCGCGGAGGACCGCGTCGCGCTCGTTCCGACTCACGGCGATGGTCTCGCTGTGGCGGGCGAGGAACTGCTCCGCCGCGAGGCGGGACGGTGGCTCGGGGCGGTCCCCGGGGGCGAGGCGCTCGTTCTTCAGGGCGGCGAGTGTGTGAAAGGTGATCGCGGGAGTGACGCCGCAACGTGCCGCCAGCGGCCCCGCCGCGAGGCCGCTCAACCAGTAGTGCGCGTGCACCGCGTCGAAGCGGCCGAGGCGCTCGAGGTCGCGCGAGAACTTGGGGAGCAGGCTCGGGAGCTCTTCTTTGCGTGCCGTCGGCGGGCCGACTTCGAGCGCGCGGAGTTGAGCGCCATGCGGATCCGCTGCGTCGAGCGGCCGCTCCCCCGGTGGCGCTTCCGCGCTCGCGCGCGTGATCGCCACGACCTCGTGACCGCGCCGCGCGAGCGCCCGGGCGGCCGCCGCCACCACGACGTTCATGCCGCCCCCGTCGCCCCGCCCCGCCACGGCTCCCGGTGACGTGTGGAGGGAGACCAGGGCGATGCGCATGCAGACAGCCTAGGGTCGGCGAAGACGCGGGTGCTCGCGCGGCCGCAAGGTGCTAAGCTATTGGGGTTGTCTACGTGCGGTGCAATCTGCCCGGCACGCAGGCACGATGCAAAACACCCTCCTGTCACAGAAATCCTGTGGCCGTGAAGTCCGAAGGAGGTGGGTCAATAATGCATCCGTACGAACTGATGGTGATCCTCGATCCGGGTATCGACGAGCGCACCGTGGCCCCCAGCATTGAGAAGTTCCTCGGCGTCATCCGCAATGCGGGCGGCGAAATCGAGAACACCGATATCTGGGGCAAGCGCCGTCTGGCCTACGAGATCAAGAAGCAGTCCGAAGGCATCTACGTCGTGGTGAACTTCACCGCTACGCCCGAGGCGACCGCTGAGCTCGATCGTCAGCTCGGTCTCTCCGAGGCCGTGCTCCGCACCAAGGTGCTCCGTGCAGACGAGCTCATCGCTCAGCGCGCAGCTCAGGCCAAGCGCGACCAGGCCAAGGCCGCTCGCGCTGCGAAGGTCGGCGCGTAGCTCATGGCCGGTGAGCCGCTGATCACAGTCGTCGGTAACCTCGTTGCCGACCCGGAGCCGCGTGTCAGCCAGGCGGGTAAGTCGTGGGTGACCTTCCGGATCGCCTCGACGCCGCGTGTGCGCGACCGTCAGTCGGGTGACTGGTCGGACGGCGAACCGCTGTGGCTCGGTTGCCGCGCGTACGGAGAGTACGCCGACAACATCGCCGCATCGCTCACGAAGGGCATGCGCGTCATCGTGCAGGGCCGCCTCACTCAGCGCAGCTACACCGATAACCAGGGGCAGCAGCGCACCTCTCTCGACCTCGAGGTCGAAGAGGTCGGTCCGTCGCTCCGCTTCGCTACAGCTCAGGTCGCTCGCGGCCAGGCGCGTGGCCAGGTCGGTGGCTTCGGGGGCGGTGGCGGTGGCAATCAGCCCGCCGGGCAGAGCAGCTGGGGTCAGCCCGCTGCTCCGCAGCAGCAGCAGGACAACCCCTGGACCAACTCGGGCCAGGGCGATTCCGGCGGCGGCTTCGGCGGCGGTTTCGACGACGAGCAACCCTTCTAAACTTCTTGATCCGGCCCAGCCGGAACGCATCACGAAAAGAGACCAATTATGGCAGGCAAGTCCAGCGGCGCAGGCCGCAAGCCGGGTCGCGGTAAGAACGCCAAGACCCTCGCACCCGCGAAGAAGCAGACCGTCGGCGTCATCGACTACAAGGATGTCGCAACGCTCCGCAAGTTCATCTCTGAGCGCGGCAAGATCCGCGCCCGCCGCATCACCGGCGTGTCCGTTCAGGAGCAGCGTCTCATCGCAAAGGCCGTGAAGAACGCCCGCGAGATGGCTCTCCTCCCCTACGCCGGTTCCGGCCGCTAAGGAGTAGAGCACAATGTCAAAGGTAATTCTGACGAACGAGGTCCAGGGCCTCGGTTCAGCAGGCGACGTCGTTGAGGTCAAGAACGGCTACGCCCGCAACTATCTCGTACCCCAGGGGTTCGCGATGCACTGGACCCGCGGTGGCGAGGCTCAGGTCGCGCAGCTCCGTGCGGCTCGTGACGCTCGCGCACTCGCTTCGGTTGAGGACGCGCAGGCGCTCAAGGCCAAGCTGCAGGAGGGCAAGGTTCGCCTGCTCGCCAAGACCGGCACGGGCGGACGCCTGTTCGGTTCGGTGAAGCCGGCTTCGGTCGCCTCCGCAATCTCGGCTGCCGGCATCGGCGAGGTCGACAAGCGCAAGATCACCGTCCCCTCGATCAAGACGACGGGCGAGTACCAGGCGATCGTGCACCTTCACGAGGGTGTCGACGCGAAGATCACGCTGCAGGTGATCGCGGAGCGCTAAGCGCTTTCTGACAACGGCGGGGTGCTGATCCGGTGATCGGATCGGCACCCCGTTTTTGTTGTGTGCGGACCCGTGGGACGAGTGGTGCCGACGTCTTGCTGGCGGCTGAACCGCTCCTGAACACGAGGGTGGCGAATCCCCGCGCGCTTCCCCGGTTTCCACTCCCAATCGCGCACAAGTTCTCCACATATTGCGCCTCTTGTCAACGTTAAACGTGGAGTTGAAACTTGAATAACTTTTCGACTGTGGAAACTGGAAAGGCCTGATCAAGTGGTGTTTCGCGTAGTAACTCCACAAGCCATCCACAAGTTGTCCCCAAGAATGTGGACAACATGTGGCTCTTCGCGGTGAGTTATTCACCTAGTTATCCACAGGCTCCTGGCGTGTCACTTTTCGGTCGCTTGAGGCGGCGCGATCCGCACCCCTAACGTGAATGTCCGGGGTCTGGTGTCTGATCGATGAGTGACCGCTCCCATCGCATCGAAAGGAAGTGTCCGCGTGTCTATCGCACACCTCGGAATCTCGGATCCGTTCCTCGAAGACGAGCCTCGGGGGCACGAGCGCACTCCGCCGTACGACCTCCTCGCGGAGCAGAGCGCGCTCGGCGGTATGTTGCTCTCGAAGGACGCGGTTGCTGACGTCACGGGCCTGCTGAAGGGTCCTGATTTCTACGTGCCCAAGCACGAGGTGATCTACGAAGCGGTGCTGTCGCTCTACTCCCGCGGCGAACCCACCGACGTGATCACGGTCACCGATGAACTGACCAAGACGGGGGAGTTGCAGCGCGCTGGCGGTGCCGAGTACCTGCACACGGTCACCAGCATCGTGCCGACGGCCGCGAATGCGAGCTTCTACGCCGAAATCGTGGCCGAGAAGGCCCTGCTCCGGCGTCTCGTTGAGGCGGGAACTCGCATCGTGCAGATGGGGTACGCCGGCGAGGGCGAGGCGATCGACCTCGTCAACGTCGCGCAGTCCGAGATCTACGGCGTGACCGGTGAGAGTCAGGGCGAAGACTACGTGCCCCTCTCGCTCGCGGTGGACGCGGCTCTGGAGGAGATCAACAAGGCGAATGGCGCGGCCGACGGCATGCTCGGTGTGCCGACGGGCTTCAGCGAGCTCGACGCGATGACGAACGGCTTCGCCGGGGGACAGATGATCATCATCGCCGCCCGACCCGCCATGGGTAAGTCGACACTCGCCATGGACGTGGCGCGCAACGCGTCGGTTCACGCGAATGCGCCCACCGTCTTCTTCTCGCTCGAGATGGGTCGCGCCGAGATCGCGATGCGTCTGCTCGCCGCGGAGGCCAGCATTCCGATGCAGACCCTCCGTAAGGGTGCGCTCGACAACCGTGACTTCCAGAAGCTCGCCGCGACGCAGGCGCGCGTCGCCGAGGCGCCGTTGTTCATCGACGACAGCCCGAACCTCACACTGGTCGAGATCCGTGCGAAGTGCCGCCGTCTGAAGCAGCAGCACGGCCTGCGCATGGTGGTCATCGACTACCTCCAGCTGCTGTCGAGCGGCAAGAAATCTGAAAGCCGTCAGCAGGAGGTCTCTGAGTTCTCTCGCGCGCTCAAGCTGCTCTCGAAGGAGCTCGATGTGCCGGTGATCGCGCTCTCGCAGCTCAACCGTGCGTCGGAGCAGCGAGCCGACAAGATGCCCGCGATCAGCGACTTGCGCGAGTCGGGCTCGCTGGAGCAGGACGCCGACATGGTGATCCTGCTGCACCGCGAGGCTGTGGGGGACCGCGACAGCCCGCGCGCGGGCGAGGCCGACTTCATTCTCGCGAAGCAGCGTAACGGACCCACGGGCACCGTCACGGTGGCGTTTCAGGGCCACTACTCGCGCTTCCAAGACATGCCGCAGATGTGATCGCCTCGCCGGTGCGGCGGTGACCGAGAAGCGCGTGTGGCCGAAGTGCGAACCGCGCTCCGGATCCTCCCTGCTCCGGCGCGGTAGACTTGATGCGAATTGAGAAAGGGGTCCCATGCCGACTGCAGTAGCGTCAACTGCGGGTTCGTCGACTCCTGAACCACCGGTGTCTCGCGCAGTGCGCCTCGTCAGAGTCGTGGTGCTCCTGCTCGCCGGCTTCGCCATCGCGTTCACCGCCCCCCTGCACGAACAACTCGGGTTCGACGTGAGTGTGACGGCCGCGACACTCGTCGCGATCGCCGTCGCTCATCTCGCGGATTGGCGCGCTCGGCGCGCAGTGGGCGGCGGTGCAGTTCCGCTGCTCCTCGCGATCGTGTCCGCCGGCTCGGCTGTCGTCGCGCTGCGCGTCGACACGCCGATCGCGTTCGCCTTCACCGTTGCTGCCTGGGCCCTCATCAGCGCACTGCTCGAGTTCGTCGGTATGACCGTGCACCCGGGGAGTCGCCAGGACGCGGTCTTCCTCGGCGCGATCGGGATCCTGCTCGCGCTCCTCGTGATTCTCGTTCGCGAGGATCAGGTCGCCGTTCTGGGGTTCTTGGGTGCGTACGCCGTGCTCGCCGGGGTGTTCCTCGGTATCTCGGCGTTCGACCCGCGACGCTCGGCGTCCGCCCCCACTCAGTGACCGTGACTGTTATCCACCCCGTCGAAAGCAAGCGATGACCCAGCCTTCTGATCCCGCTCCGCAGGATCGCGTGACCCCGACGCGTCGAGACCGCCTGAAGCCGCTCGAGCTGATCGGCTTCTCGGCGATCCTCGGTATCTTCGCCGGGTTGATCGTGCTGGGCGCGACTCGCGAGATCGTGCTCGCGCTGGTGTTCCTGGGGGTCGGCTTTATCGTCTCGATCATGATGGTCGCGCTCGTCGGCCTGGGCGGCAAGCCGAGCCAGGAAGACCTCGACGCCCGCAAGGACCTGCAGAAGCCGGACGACAAGCCCAACTGGCACTGACACACCCGTGGCGCTTTAGCCGCGGTCGCGGTGACGGGCCAGCCGACGTCTCAGCGCGCTTGCGGCTCGCACGTCGAGGCGTCCGCGTGTCCAACGCCGGGCCTCGCGGCTCGAGAGTGCCAGGAGCAGCAGGATGTCGAGCGCGAGTGTCAGGAGCGTCGTGCGAATCGTGATGTCCTGACCCGAGGTGAAGTAGGTCACGGCCGAGGCGGTAATGCTTACGGTTGACCAGAACATCGCGAGCATCCGTGCGACGCCGCTGCCCCGCCAGATCAGCCAGGCGAAGGCCGCCAAAACGGCAAGCCATAACACCTCGAAACCGATGATGACGCCCAGGAGAACGGCCGACTGGGATGCGTCGAGATCGAGTTCCGTGCGCACCTCGGGCCACGAGCGCAGGAGACCGAAGAGCCAGACGATGCCGCCGACGCTTCGCAGCAGCACCAGGGCCGCACCGCCCGCGATCGCGGGAGGGCGCTTCGCATCCGGCGCCGCGGCGGGCTCCTGGCGCAGCAGCGCGGTCGGCGGCTCCACCGCCAGGCGCTTCCGCGGTTCGCGGGCGCTCACGCCGAGCCCCTGTCCCGGGGAGTCGAGAGGTCGTCGGCGCGCAGGTCGAGGGCACGCAGGTCGATGATCGGCAGGTCGCCATCGGTGCTGATGCTGTCGCCACCTCCATTGCGAGAGTGGTAGCCCGTGGAAAAGTCCTTGAGCACCTCGAGTTCGACAGCGGAATCAGCCTCCCGCACCGTCGAGATCACGTAATCGCGTTCCACGTCGGTGTCCGCGTCGATCTTGTGCGTGATCTGAAGCGTGAACAGAGAGAACCCCACAGCCCGGTCGAAGGTACCGGCGGCCAGCCAGTCGACGCGCGCGCCGCCGGGGAGCAGCCAGCCGTCAGGCGTGCGCCAGAAGCGAATGTGATGACGCCGCGCGGGGTTGCCCTCGACCTCCTGCTGAAACGCGAGATCCTGCATCCGGCCGAAGAGGAACAGGGGACTCACGGGGGCGCGATCGTAACTGCGGCGGCTGAGAGTCGTGGTGACGATCCGCCAGGAGGAGCGAAGCGTGACCGGGTCCGCCTGCGTCCACCCTGCGCGCTCCATCACTGAGCAGAGTGCGGCGGCGTCGCCGCGCACCGCGAGGTTGATCGGGTCGCCGAGCAGCCCATCGCTGGTTCGCGTACGCCCGATGAAGTAGTCGGGCACGTAGATCGTCGTCAGTATGCGATGCAGCCGGGGGAGCGCGAGGTACGCGAGCAGCCCCCAGAAGACGACGAAGAAGAGTATTCCGAACCAACCGAAGTGGAAACTCTCCGTCAGCACCAACCAGGCGAGCCAAATGGCCGCGGCCCCCGCGTAGATGAAGAAGAACTCGTCGAGCAGCGCGGTCAGTGACACGCGTCGGCGCCGTCGCACGGCCCTTCCCGCTCCACCCATGAGGTCATCGTAGCCAGCGCGGGCCCGTCAAGCAGTGGAAAGCTCGTCGCGCGGGCCGGTTTCCGGAGATTCGACCCGCCTGACCGGCTTTCCACTGTCTGATGGGCACGGCGCGGAGCGGCGACGGATGGGTGCGGGCGGAGAGGCGGATGGGCGCGCAACGGAGCAGCGGACGGGTGCGGCAGACGGACGCGCCCCGCCGCTGACAGCCGGCCGCCGCGGGACTACCGCTGCAAGAAGTCGACGAGCCGCACGGCGTCGCCGATGTAGTTCGCGGGCGTGAGCGCGAGCAGGCGCTGCTTCGCCTCATCCCCGATCTCGAGCCCCTCGACGAACTCGACGAGCTCGGCCTGGCCGATCCGCCGTCCCCGAGTCAGCTCTTTCAGCGCCGCGTACGGGTCGCTGATCGTCGAGCGCCCGGCGGTCACTTCGGCGCGGATCACGGTCTGGATCGCCTCACCGAGCACCTCCCAGTTCGCGTCGAGATCCGCCGCCAACGCTTCGGGCGCCGCGTCGATCTGCCCGAGCCCCTTGAGGATGTTGTCGAGCGCGAGTACCGAGTGGCCCAGCGCGACGCCGATGTTGCGCTGCGCCGACGAGTCGGTGAGGTCGCGCTGCCAGCGGCTGGTCACGAGCGTCGCCGCGAGCGAGTCGAGCAGCGCGTTCGAGAGTTCGAGGTTCGCCTCGGCGTTCTCGAAGCGGATCGGGTTGACCTTGTGCGGCATCGTGGAGGATCCGGTGGCCCCGGCGACCGGGATCTGACGGAAGTACCCGATCGAGATGTAGCTCCAGATGTCGGTCGCGAGGTTGTGGAGAATGCGGTTCGCGTGGGCGATTCGCGTGTAGAGCTCCGCCTGCCAGTCGTGCGACTCGATCTGCGTGGTCAGCGGGTTCCAGTCGAGGCCGAGCCCCTCGACGAACTCCTGCGACACCTGTGCCCAGTCGACGGACGGGTCGGCCGCGAGGTGCGCCGCGAACGTGCCCGTCGCCCCCGAGAACTTACCGAGGTACTCGATGTCGTCGATCTGGTTGAGCTGGCGCTCGAGACGGTGCACGAAGACCGCGAGCTCCTTGCCGAGTGTCGTGGGCGTTGCAGGCTGACCGTGCGTGCGGCTCATCATGGGAAGCTCGCGATACAGCTCAGCCTGACGCGCGATCTCCGTGATGACGCGCTCGAAGCGCGGGCGCCACACATCGGCCACCGCCTGCTTCACGGTGAGCGCATACGAGAGGTTGTTGATGTCCTCGCTCGTGCAGCACACGTGGGTGAGCTCGGCCAGGTGCCCGAGGCCCTGGCTCTCTAGGCGCGCCCGCACGAGGTACTCGACCGCCTTCACGTCGTGCTGCGTCGTGCGCTCGGTTTCCGCGAGCTCGTCGATCTCCGCCTGGCCGAACCCAGTGGCCCACTCCCGCAGCGACGCGAGCTGCTCGGCCTCCAAGGGAGCGCCACCGAGCAGGGAGTGCTCCGTGAGGTACGCGAGCCACTCGACCTCCACGTGCACGCGAGCCTTGTTGAGACCCGCTTCCGAGAGCGTGTCGCCGAGATCTGCGACTGCAGCGCGGTAGCGTCCGTCGAGCGGGCTGATGGGCTGCGGGGGAAGCGGGGTCATGTGAGCCTCTCGGGTTCGGGATCGCGGTCCGCCGACCATTCTCCCACGCCGAGTGCGGGCTCGCGGCTAGCGATCCCGCTTCTTCGATGTACCGAGAAGCCCGTTCAGCACGCCCGACAGCACCGACAGCACGAGGGCCGCGAGCACGCCCCACCAGAACCCGCCGAGGCGCAGG
The DNA here is from genome assembly GCF_037145615.1 of Leucobacter sp. USHLN153. Classification (NCBI taxonomy): domain Bacteria; kingdom Bacillati; phylum Actinomycetota; class Actinomycetes; order Micrococcales; family Microbacteriaceae; genus Leucobacter; species Leucobacter sp. USHLN153. The sequence goes on along the minus strand of NZ_JBBCXE010000003.1, from coordinate 331,386 downwards.
CCGAAACCCGCGAGATCCGACAGGCCCGCGACGATCCAGAGCATGAGTCCGTTCACAATGAGACCGAAGAGACCGATCGTGAGCACGTAGAGCGGGATCGACACGAATCGCACGACGCGACCGAGCGTGCCGTTGACGAGCCCGAAGAGCAGCGCCACGAGCACGAGGGTGAGGATCCGCCCACCGTTGTCATCGCTGATCGGCACGATCCAGACGCCGTGATCTCCGTTCCCGCCCACGATGAGGGTGGTGAGCCACAGCGCGAAGGCGTTCACGAGCACGCGGATAAGGGATCGCATGGCCCCATTCTCGCACCGCTCGCGCGAACCGTGTACGGGGAAAGACGCGTCGCGGGGGATGCGATCTCGTTGGTAAACTCGGGAATCGCTGTGGATGTTTACTGCGTTCTCACTTGGGGGTGGGAGGGGCGCCAGATGAATTGGAGCCGAAGTGACCACCCCGACGGGACTCGAGGAGAAGAGCGACCCCGGCCGCATGGCCGTGCTTGCGGAGCCCGTATCGCCTGAAGCGCCGCAAACTTCCGGTGCCCGAGTGACGCTGGACGACACTGCGAACAGCGTTCGGGTGCAAGAGGCGGGTTACCAACCCACGCTAAAACACCGGTCTGATGACCCTCAGCCAGCGGCGGAGGTGTCGCCACCCTCCGCGGTGGACCAGCAAACGCCGACCGCGGGCGCCTATCTGCGCTCCGCATTCACCCGCTCGGGCATCGTCACTCTCGCAGCGCTTCTGGTCACGGCGCTGGTGCCCGCCCTGCTCGGCGCGACCAGCGTCCTCTTCGCGATCGCGAGCGGCACCGACGCGTTGATCCCCACGTTCGTCACGATCGCGTGCGGCCTCCTCTTCGGCCTGGGGGCTGCTCTCGGCGGCGGGATCGTGGCCCACGGCGTCATTCAGGCGGGTCCGTTCAGCGCCGAGGGGTTCGGCACGCTGTTCGCCCTGCCGCTCGGCGTCTACGCGCTCATCATCGTCGCTGTGGTGCTCGTACTCCGCCGCCGCGCGCGGTGGGAGCCGACGACCGCGCCCTCGCTCGGGGCGGAGGCATTGCGCGCGCTCACCGAGTCCGTCATCATCGCCGCGGTGCTCGCGGGCCTCGCAGCGGTAGCGCAGTTGCTGACGACGTTTGAACTCGGCGCCTTCACGGTGGAGGCGTTCGAATTCGAGGGCACGACCCTGCGAACCCAAAGCGTTGTGGTGTTCGCGGCGATGCTCGTGGTGATGTTCGTGACGCTCTTCGTGGCACGCACGGCCATCGGCGACCGTTCGACCGGACGGCCGACGCGCGCCTGGCTCACGATGCTGACCGAGGGAGGCCGCTACCTGCTCGTGCAGGCCTCCGCCTTCGGGGTACTCGCGATCGTCGGGCTCGTGGTGCTCGCACTCGATGCGCAGAACCCCGCGGTGCTCTTCACGGGGCTCCCGCTGCTCGGCAATCTCGCGATTGCGGCGATGAGCGTCGGCCACCTGGGTCACATCGACGTCGCGCTCGGCAGTCTCATGAACGGTAACGGCACGGTCTTCGACCTGCCGCGTGCGTATGGGGCGTGGTTCTTGCTGGTCGCGTTGCTCGCGCTCGTGGCAGCTTCCGGAGTCATCGGGGTGCGGCGCCCCAGGGCGCAGGTGACGGTGTGGCGGCGTGTCTGGCAGATGCCGCTGCTCGTGGCGGTCGTGTGGGCCGCGTGCACCCTCGGTCTTGCGGGGGTCGCCGCGACTGGGGACGCCGAGATGTTCACCGCCGATCAGTCGAGCGCGCGTCTGAGTCTCTCGTGGTCCGCTCCAGTGGCGGTCGGGATCGGCGCGTTGCTTGCCTCGGTGCTCGCCGAATACCTTCCCGCGATCATTTCCCGGGTGTCGCCGCGCCTCCTCGCAGTCTTCGGGCGTCGCGCGGCTCGCGACTGGCTGGCGGGGAAGGAAGGCACGCGGCGGATCCTCGATTCCGAAAGCGCAGAACCGCGGCCGCAAACCGAGAATCTCGGAGCTGTGGCGGGCGCGCAGGCGAAAGAACACATGACGGCGGATCAAACCACCGCCGTTCCCGAAGCGCACCCCGTGGCTGAGGCCCCGCAGGTGGACCCGGCAACTCCGACGCCAGCAGAGCCTCTGGCTCCGGCCACTGACCACCCGCGCCCCCCGAGGACACCGCGCTTGCTGCGCGCCCGTCGCACGCGCATGCCGCGCCATCGCAGGCGACTTGTGGTGGCGCTCATCTCGCTGTTCGTCGTCATCGGGGTCGGCGGGGGAGCCGCTCTGATCGTGTCGGCGCTCAACCAGCAGCGCGATCCCTCGCGGCTCGTGCACGATTACCTGGACCTTATCGCCGATGGCAGGGCCGAGGAGGCGAATCGTGCGGTCGGTCTCGAGGTTGAAGATGCGGAGCGCGAGTTACTGAGCGACGAGGTGCTCGGCTCCGCGGTGCAGCGCATCGAGGTCATCGACGTGGTGACCGCGAAGCGAACGAGCGATGGAGCGACCGTGCACGCGACTCTCTCGCTCGCCGGTCAGCGATTCGAACAGGAGTTCCTCGTCGAGGCCGGGCCGAAGGAGTTCCTGCTGCTCGATACCTGGACGCTCACGGAGCCGCTGCTCGTGCCGGTAACTCTGACGGCTGAACACGCGGACACCGTGCTGATCGGCGATGTCGAGGTTGATCTGCGCGGCGATGCAGACGCTGACGGCGCCGACGACGGCGAGAAGTCCGGGCCCATCGTCTCTCGCGAGTTCTCCGTCTATCCCGCCGTGTACGAGGTCACGGGAGAGGACGGCAAGTACGTCGATCACACCACGGAGACGCTGCGCGCTGCGCCCTCGGAACTCAGCGAGGGACTCGGTGTCACGGTCGGGTCGACACCGAACTCGCGGTTCGAGCAGGAAGTGCTGCGGCAGGTGCAGCAGCGCGTCACCGCGTGCGCGGTGCAGCCGACGAACCTCGATAAGGTGTGCCCGTTCCTCACCCAGGATTCGAACCTCTCCGAGCTGAAGGTTGTCTCCCAAGTAGCGGGTTTCGACGAGTTGGGCCTCGGGTACTTCACTTCCCGGAAGGGAAAGCTCGCGGTGCGGTCCAATCCGAGCGCACTCATCGCATCGCCCCGCCTGCGCGACACCACGATCACCGTCTCCGGCGACATCACCTTCGCGAAGGGCAAACCCGTCATCGAGAACGTCAGAATGAGCGGATGGTGACCGCTGTCAACTCCCGCCCCGTCACTACACTGGACGGCGTGAGTGACCAGGCATCTTCTACCGTTCGATTCCGGCCCGATGTGCTCGCGGTGCCGCCGTATCGGCAGGGGGCTGCGCCCACGAAACCCGGCTTCAAGCTGTCGAGCAACGAGAATCCGTTCGCGCCGCTTCCCGAGGTGCTCGAGGCGATCGCGGCCCACACCGGCGTCAATCGCTACGCGGCCGTCGCCATGCCCGAGCTACGCGAAACGATCGGCGCCGAGTTCGGGGTGCCGGGCAGCCACGTCCATCTCGCCGCCGGCTCCGTCGCGATTCTGTACCAGCTCGTGCAGGCCGCGGCGGGTGCCGGAGACGCCTACCTGCACGCCTGGCCGAGCTTCGAGGCCTATCCCGCACTCGGTCTCGCCTCGGGCGCGGAGGGCGTACGCGTGCCCCTCACCGCTACCGCGGAGCACGACCTCGACGCGATGGCCGACGCCATCACCGAGAGCGCGCGCGTCGTTCTGCTCTGCTCGCCGAACAACCCCACCGGACCCGCGATCCGCCGCAGCGACTTCGACCGCTTCATGGCCCGGGTGCCGGCAGACACCCTCGTGGTGCTCGATGAGGCGTACCGAGAGTTCGTGACGGACCCGGAGGCGGTGCGCGGCGAGGATGTGCTGGGGGACCACCCGAATCTCGTCGTACTGCGCACGTTCTCGAAAGCGTACGGCCTCGCGGGGCTGCGGATCGGCTACGGCGTCGGTGATCCTGCGATCTTCGCGGCGGCAGCGAGCGTCGCGATTCCCCTGTCGGTGACCGGGATCGCGGAGATCGCCGCGCGCGCCTCCCTCACTCCCGCTGCCCGCGCAGTGAACGCCGAGCGCGTCGCCGAGCTCGCCGCGAGACGCGACGCGCTCGCCGCCGCGCTGCGCGCCCTCGGTCTTGCGATTCCTGAGGCGCAGGGCAACTTCGTGTGGGTGCCGGAGGCGTTGATCAGTGAGGGCGGCGTGCCCGACGCGCTCGCCCTCGCGGCGAGCTTCGCCGACTCGGGCACGCTCGTGCGCCCCTTTGCGGGCTCCGGCGTGCGCATATCGGTGGGGGAGCCCGAGAGCACGGCCGAGGTGCTGCGCGTGATCCGCGAGCACCTGGTCGCCCTCGGAGTACCGGTGGCCGATCCTGCGCCTGAGCCAGCGTCCGCGACCGCCGTCGACTGAATAGCTCGGGCCAGACGGCCCAGCCACCTGCACGCCCGCGCGAACTGCTCCGGGCCATATCCCGCGCGCGGCACCCTCACTCATTACACTGAGTCGAGATGAGCGAACAGATCACAGAGCGCCTGCTGCGCGGCGACGATCCCGAGCCGGTGCGCTTTCTCGACGACCAGGGCGGATACGCGCCCTCAGACACCGCTGCCGAGTACGCGGCTGAGCTCGAGGGCGTGGGCGTCGAAGAGTTCCAGCAGTGGTACTGCGACATGGTGGAGACACGGGCCTTCGACACCGAGTGCACGCACCTCCAGCGCCAGGGGCAGCTCGGGCTGTGGGTGCCGAGCGTCGGCCAGGAGGGCTGCCAGGTCGGCCTCGTGCGCGCCACCGAGCCGCAGGATCACGTCTTCCCGGCCTACCGCGAGCACCTCGTCGCCCACGTCCGCGGCGTCGACTTCCTCGACATCGCGGCGCAGTTCCGCGGCGTGACGCATGGCGGCTGGGACATCACCGACCCGGCCAACGGCAACGTGCACCTCTACACGCTGGTGCTCGGCTCGCAGACGCAGCACGCGACGGGGCACGCGCTCGCGCAGGTGCTCGACGCGAAGCGCCGCGAGGGCAGCACGACCCTCGACGCGGGCGAAGCCGGTACCGCGACGGGGGAGGCCACGATGGTCTTCTACGGCGACGGCACGTCGAGCCAGGGCGACCCGAACGAGGCGATGATCTTCGCCGCGAGCTACCAGACGCCCGAGGTCTTCGTGGTGCAGAACAACGGCTGGGCCATCTCGGTGCCGGTGACCCGGCAGTCGCGCACTCCGCTCTACCGGCGCGCCTTGGGCTTCGGCATGCGTGGGGTGCAGATCGACGGGAATGATCCGCTCGCGGCCTTCGCCGTTGGGCGTCGCTTCATGCGCCTCGCGCGGGAGGGCGCGGGCCCCGGCTACATCGAGGCGCTGACCTATCGCATCGGCGCGCACACGACCGCCGACGACCCCACGCGGTACCGGCCCGAGGGCGAGCTCGACGCCTGGCAGCAGCGCGACCCGATCGCCCGCCTCGAGGCGCACCTGCGCTCGCTCGGCGTCGACGACGCATTCTTCGCCGAGGTCGCCGAGACTGCCGACCGCCACGCGAAGGTCGTGCGCGATCAGATCCTGACGCTGCCGAAGCCCGAGCCGGAATCGATGTTCGCGCACGTCTACGCCGAGCCGCACCCGCGCATCGACGAGCAGCGGGCCTGGTTCGAGCAGTACGAGTCGTCGTTCGAGGGGGACCCCGCATGACCGAGATCGCGACGCTCGCCGAGCGCACGACGCTGCCGATCGCCAAGGCGATCAACGAGGGCCTCCGCACCGCGATGGCGACCGACGACCGCGTGCTGCTCATGGGCGAGGACATCGGGCCGCTCGGCGGCGTCTTCCGCGTGACCGACAAGCTGCAGGCGGAATTCGGATCCGCCCGCGTGCTCGACACCCCGCTCGCCGAGGCCGGCATCGTCGGAAGTGCCATCGGCCTCGCACTCCGCGGGTACCGCCCCGTCGTCGAGATCCAGTTCGACGGCTTCATCTTCCCGGCCTTCAACCAGATCACGACGCAGCTCGCGAAGATCCGGGCCCGGCACGACGGCAAGGTGGACATGTCGATCGTGATCCGCGTGCCCTACGGCGGGCACATCAACTCGATCGAGCACCACGAGGAGAGCCCGGAGGCGTACTTCGCCCACACGGCGGGTCTCCGGGTCGTGGCGCCGTCGACCGCGAACGACGCCTACTGGATGATCCAGCAGGCCATCGCCTCGAACGATCCCGTGCTCTTCTTCGAACCGAAGGCGAAGTACTGGCAGAAGGGCGAGGTGGATCCCACGGCGCCCGCGGGCGAGCTGCACCAGAGCCGCATTGCGCGCCCGGGCACCGACTGCACGGTCGTCGGCTTCGGCGCGATGGTGACGACGCTGTTGCAGGCGGCCGAGATCGCGCAGTCGGAGGGCACGAGCCTCGAGGTGATCGACCTCCGCACCGTCTCGCCGATCGACTATGAGCCGGTGCTCGAGTCCGTGCGGAAGACGGGGCGCCTCGTCGTCGCGCAGGAGGCCTCGGGTAACGCGAGTGTGGGCAGCGAGATCGCCGCGACCGTCGCCGAACGCGCGTTCTACTCGCTGCAGGCCCCGGTGCTGCGCGTCTCCGCCTACGACGTGCCCTTCCCGGCGGCCGCGATCGAGTCGCTCTTCCTGCCCGATGCGGATCGCGTGCTCGAGGCCGTGGACCGCACGATGCAGTATTAAGTCATCGCGATCCCGCCGAGAGACCGCGCGACGCACCGACCGAACCGACCGCACCGACCCACCGAACGCGCAGACCCCAGGAGTCACCATGAGCGAGATGACGTTCCCCCTCCCCGACGTTGGTGAGGGCCTGACCGAGGCCGAGATCGTCACGTGGCACGTCGCCCCCGGCGACAGTGTCGCGCTGAATCAGGTCATCTGCGAGATCGAGACGGCGAAGTCGCTCGTCGAGCTGCCGTCGCCGTTCACCGGCGTCGTGTCCGAGCTGCTCGTGGAGGTCGGACAGACGGTGCCGGTGGGCGAGCCCATTCTGCGCGTCACGATCGCTGGCGGCGCCGACGATGCGACCGGTGAGGGGGCGGATCCGGGCGCGGCCGCTGGCGCGACCGGGCCCGTCGACACCGAGGAGACCCGCGAGGCCGTCGCCGACGCCACCGCGAGCGTCGCGCACGAGAACAACGCGGCGGACGCAGAGGGCGGCGCGGTGCTCGTGGGCTACGGAACGGGCGGCGCGGTGCAGTCGCGGCGGCGGCGCGGCGGGGAACCGCCGCTTCGCGCCGCGGGCGCGGCCGCATCGGGCCCAGCAGGTGCTCGGGGCGCGGGCGCGCGGGGCGAAGGATCCGCCGCCGCTCATGCCCCCATTCCCGTCGCCGAGGCGGCCCCCGTGCTTGCCAAGCCGCCGATCCGCAAGCTCGCGAAGGACCTCGGCGTCGACCTCGCCGAGGTGCAGGGCACGGGTATCGCGGGAGAGGTGCTCCGCGACGATGTGGTGCGACAGGCATCGCAGGCGAGTCTGTTCCGCAACCTGTCGACGCCCGAGCCCTCTGGTGCCCGCGAGGAGCGGATCCCGCTGAAGGGCATGCGCAAGCAGATCGCGAAGGCGATGGTCGAGAGCGCGTTCGAGGCGCCACACGTGAGCGTGTTCACCGACGTAGACGCGACGCGCACGATGGAGTTCGTGAAGCGGCTCAAGCAGTCGCCCGACTTCGCGGGCGTGAAGGTATCACCGCTCCTGATCTTCGCGAAGGCGATGCTGTGGGCGATCCGCCGGAGCCCCGAGGTGAACTCGACCTTCACGGACACCGAGATCATTCGCCATAACTTCGTCAATCTCGGGATCGCGGCGGCGACGCCGCGCGGCCTGGTCGTGCCGAACATCAAGGACGCGCAGGATCTGAGCCTCATCGACCTCGCGCGGGCTATCGAGCAGCTCACGATCACCGCCCGCGACGGGCGCACGCAGCCGTCAGAGATGGCGAACGGCACGATGACGATCACGAACATCGGGGTCTTCGGCATGGACTTCGGCACGCCGATCCTGAACCCCGGCGAATGCGGCATCATGGCGATGGGCACGATCCGCGAGAAGCCGTGGGTCGTCGACGGTGAAGTGCGCCCGCGCATGGTCACCACCGTGGGCGGCTCGTTCGACCACCGCATCGTCGACGGCGACGTGATCTCGCGCTTCGTCGCTGACGTCGCCTCGGTGCTCGAGGAGCCCGCGCTGCTGCTCGACTAAAGCGGCCGCGACGCAGCTCGTAACGCAGCGAGTCCCTCCCCGGTCGTGTGACTGGGGAGGGACTCGGCGTTTCTGCGGTGCGGCGTTACGCCGTGACCTTCGCGAGGTCGTGCGCATTGAACGCGCGGAACGCGAAGCCCGCGAGCGCGCCACCGACGAGCGGCGCGACGAAGTACAGCCAGATGTTGGCCCAGTCGAAGTCGCCGTGCACGGCGAGGCCGAGTGCCACCGCGGGGTTGAAGCCGCCGCCCGAGATCGGCCCGACCGCGAACGCGCCGACGACCACGACGGAGCCGATCGCGAGACCGTAGAACGAGTTGCCCTCGGTGTCCTTCGAGGTGGCGACGTTCAGCACGACGTAGACGAGGATGAAGGTGAAGACCGCCTCGACGAGGAACGCGGGGGCGGTCTCGATCGCGACCGCGGCTTCCGGCGCCCCGAAGATCGCGCCCGCGAGGAGCGCGCCGAGCACGCCGCCGACGAGCTGCGCGATGAGGTAGGCCACGAAGTCACGGGCGCTGAGCGCTCCGCGGATCAGCGCTCCGAGGGACACGGCGGGGTTGAGGTGCGCGCCCGAGAGGTGCCCCGTTGCGTAGATGAGCACCATCAGGGTGAAGCCGATCGCGAGCGGGGCGAAGTCACCCGCATTGTTGATGGCCGCCACGATCGAGAACACGAAGAGCAGTGTTGCGAGGCCTTCTGCCAACGAGTTCCGCACAGTACCGGTCATCATTAAGCTCACTTTCCAAAACATTCAGTAAATACACAGACCAGGCTCATTATCGCGTATGGACGAAGCGGAGTCACGACCCGCAAGCAAATGAGTCAGTGTACTGCGAGGCGGAACGGCGCCGTGGATGCGCCCGAGCTACTGAAAGGATTTTTGAGGCGGCGGATCGGCAGAGCAGCCCCGCGTCGCGAGATCGAACGCGCACGCATCCCGAGCCGCGCGCGCGACACGCACAAACGCAGTGGCGGCCCCGAAGCGAATGGTGCTCCGGGGCCGCCTCTGTCAGTGCGTGCGGTTTAGCGCGTGAGTTCGAGACCCGCCGAGGGCGTGGTCGCGAGGCTGCGCATGGCGCCCTCGATGACGAAGGGGTCGCCGTACCAGGTCAGCCCGTCCTTGAACTTCTCGCGCTCCCACTTGATCGGCACCCAGTCCGGGTCGAAGATCAGGTAGCCGCCGGCGTAGATTTCGACGCGGTGGCCCGAACCCGGGTCCATGACGTAGAGGTACATGGCCTGGCCGATGCCGTGCTTGCCAGGGCCGAGGTCGAAGTGCACGTCGTAGTCGGCGAGGATGTCGGCTGCGGTGAGCACGTCCGACATGTTCTCGAGGTTAAAGGCCATGTGGTGCAGCTGCGCCTTCTTGCCCTCGGAGTTCGCGACCATCGCGAGGTCGTGCACCTGCGGGGTGACCGACATCCACGACGCGAGCACCGTCTCGTCGTCGCGGTGGAGCTGGTACTCGCGGCGATTGAAGCCGAGGTTGTCGCGCACCCACTGCTCGGCCTGGTTGATCGTCTCGCGCGAGGTCTGCACGTTGAAGTGATCGACGCGGCGCACGCCAATGCCGCGGCGCTTCGAGCTGTTGCTCGGCAGCTTGGAGCGAAGCTCCTCGGGAGCCTCGGGCTTCTCGATGTCGTAGTAGAGCTCGAACGGGTGCTCACTGCCGGGAACGAGGAAGCGCACAGCAGTGCCGCGGCCCAACTCGGCACCGGCGGCAACCTCGACCGCTTCGATTTCCTGCTTCTGCAGCTCGTTGTACATGATCTCGACGTCCTCGGGGCGTCGCATGCGGAAGCTGTAAGAGTTCACGACGTTCTCGTCCTGCTGCGTGAGCACGAGGGAGTGGTGGGTGAGCTCCATGAAGCCGCGCAGGTACGCGGTGTTGCCAACGCGCGCGACCTCTTCCATGCCGAGCAGGTCGCGGAAGAAGTGGAGCGACTTCTCCAGGTCCTTGGTGCCGACATTGATCGCGCCGCACTGAGCGACGGAGGGGCCGGGATCGTAGTTGTCGAGCAGACGTGCCATAGTGTGTTCCTTTCGTGGGACGGGTGCGGTCCCTCCGAAGCCGCTGCGACGGCACCGGAGGGGGACAAGGGTCAGCTACCGCGGAATGCGAACGGCCTCGGTGTAGGGGGCCGCCGCGGGTGCGGTCTGCGCCTCATCGGTTGCAGTGACCTGCTTGCGAATGAGCACCTTGTCGAGCTTGCCCGCAGCGTTGCGGGGTACCGCGTCGACTGTGACGAGTCGGGAGGGCAACTTGTAGCGCGCGATCCGTGAGCCGAGGTAGTCGCGCACGCCCTCGAGTGAGAGTTCTGTTCCGGGCGCGAACGCGACGACGGCGCAGACGCTCTCGCCCCACTTCTCGTGGGGAACACCGACGACGGCGACGTCGGCGATCGAGGGGTGCGCGTTGAGCGCATTTTCGATCTCAGCGGGGTAGATGTTCTCGCCGCCCGAGATGATCATGTCTTTCAGGCGGTCGACGATGAAGAAGTAGCCGTCCTCATCGACGTATCCGATGTCGCCCGTGCGGAACCAGCCGTCCGACGTGAACGCCGTCGCCGTTGCGTCGGGGTTGTTCCAGTAGCCGGTTGAGACGTTGGGGCCGGTGACCCACATCTCTCCGGTTGCGCAGGGCTCGGTGATCTCCGTGAGCGACTCGGGATCCACGATCTTGACCTGCCCGTAAGGCATCGGCACGCCGCACGAGCCGAGCTTGGCCGTGGTCATCGCCGACTCGAGCTGCGTTGCGAAGGGCGCGGTCTCGGTGAGCCCCCAAGCCTGGAGCAGCAGCACGCCCTTGCGCGCGTACTGATCGATAAGCGCGGGAGGAACGGGCGCGCCGGCAACCGTGGTCGCTCGAAGGCTGGAGAGATCCGCCGGGTCGAAGCCCTCCTGCCGCTGGATCGCCGCGAGCATCGCGGGCACGAGGAACATGCTGTTCACGCGGTAGCGTTCCAGGTCGGCGAGCGCCTGGGCCGGGTCAAATTGGCGGCGGATCACCACGGTGCCGCCCCGGGTCAGCGTGCGAAGGGTGAACGCGTTGTATCCGCCGATGTGGAAGAGCGGCGCGACTGCGAGCGACACGTCACCGAATCGCGTATCAAGCGCAGAATCGACGTTCACCTGCCCCCACCAGAGGTTTCCGTGCGTGAGCTTGACGCCCTTCGCGCGTCCGGTGGTGCCGGAGGTGTAGAGCAGCGCCGCGAGGTCGCCCTCGTACTGCGGAACGTGGGTCTCGAGCGGCTCATGCGCGGTACGGAACGCATGATAGGAGCCCCAGGGCGCCTTGACGTCGGGAGTATCGAAGTTCGGATCGTCGTCGACGACGAGCGCGCGGCGCACCGAGAGCTCCTCGAGGAACTCCTGGATGATGGAGGCCTGCGTCGGCTCCGAGATCAGCACATCGGGGCGAGAGTCTTCGAGCACAAACCGGATCTCGGGGCCGGCGAGGCGGAAGTTGAGGGGGAGGAACACGGCTCCGATCGAGACCGCTGCGAAGTTGACGATGAGGAAGGTGAGGCTGTTGTGCCCCGCATAAGCGACGCGATCCCCGAGCCCGACACCGTCAGCCTGGAGGCCCGCCGCGAGGCGTCCGACCTCGTCGGCGAACTGGGTAAAGTCGATCGACCGGTCCTCGTAGACGGCGGCGATCATATCGCCGTGCTCGCGCGAGTGGCGGGCGATTTGCTTGATCGGGCTGATATCGACCTGCATGTTGCGTGACTCCTTTCCGGAGACCTCGTTGTCCGCTGAGTTGAGCATGCAGCGAATTTCGACCTCCTGCTCGGGCCTGTTCCGTCGCTTGGCACGCGAACGATTCGCGCGTGGATGGACCGCTGGGAGGCGCTCCGAGCGGCCCTCGATCGGCGCACTTTTCGGGGTCGCCACCGCCCCACCGCCGCCCACGGGCGCAGCGGTTTGGGGCGGAGTCATCGCAGGGCTATGCGACGAGGCGCTCCTCGAATCGCGTCATCGTGCGCGACGCCGCGAGCGCGACCTGTCGCAACGTGTGCGCGTACTCCTGTGCGCGGAACGTGCTCGCCGTGCCCGAGACCGAGAGCGCGGCGATGGGCAGCCCGCGACGGCTCATGACGGGAGCGGCGACGCAGTTGAGCGTCTCGAGCGTCTCTCCCTGGTCGTGCGAGATTCCCTCACGCCGCACGCGGGCGAGCTCGACGCGCAGCGACGACTCGTCGACAATGGTGTTCGGCGTCCAGGCGTGGCGCTCGGCCTCGAGAGCGTCGCGAGCACCGACCGGGTCATACGCCATGAAGAGCTTGCCGACGGCAGTGCAGTAGGCGGGCATCCGGCCGCCGATCCGGCTGGGCGTGCGCAATCGCTGATGCCCCTCGAGCTTGTTCAGATAGACCACGTGCTGTCCATCGAGCACCGCGAGCTGCACCGTACGGCCCGTCGCCACGAAGAGATCCGCGAGGAACGGGGTCAGTAGGTCGCGAGCCTGGTCGTGGCGTCGCGAAGCATCGCTCTGCGCGCCGAGCGTCTGGATCGCGCGACCGAAACGATACGCCGTGCCGATCCGCTCGACCATTTCGCTCCGCTCGAGCATGCCGAGCAGCCGGAACGTCGTCGACTTGCTGAGCCCCGCGCGCCGGCTGAGCTCGCTTACCCCGACCCCGGCATTGGCCTCGTCACCGAACGCCTTGAGCACGCACATCGCCTTGTCGACCGAGGTGCGACGGTCTTTGTTCACCGCGTCTGCAGCGGCGCGTCGCGGTTGTGGTGCGAGAGTGAGTTCGGTGATCTCCATGGTGCGCTCCGGGGTTCGATTCCGTCGTCAAAGATGAGAGGCGTAGCCGCTGCGAAGATGCGGGCGGCTGCGAGAGCCAGACAGGCTGCTGATCGGCGGCGACTCGCCGAATAGTTGGAGCAAGTCGAACACGGTCATCAGCACCGAACTGACCGAAATGCGGTAGTTCGGTGGTGCGCTCGTAAATAGCGGCCCACAATTCGCGCACGTTTCAGCAGAAGCTCCGCCAAATTCCCACCTCATTTGAGTGCACGCCCGCCGTCACTCAGTAGTGAGGGGCGTCGCTTGAAGCAGAGCGCGAGGCGCGACACAGGAATTCTTCTGCCCCAACCTAATGCTGCTCGACGCGCGAACTTGACAGATGGAGCTGTTCCAAGGTTCGGCACACCGCGCTGCGTGTGCGGATGAATCGGCGCACGATAACCACCATGACTAACCCAGCGTTGCAGGCGATCGACATCGATTCCGCCGCGCTCGAACTCCGGTGGGCGGAGGCGACCCGCAAGGGCGTCAAGCCGCTGACCGAGCGCTTCCCCGAGCTCACGATCAATGAGGCCTACGCGATTCAGCGGGCGAACCTGCAGGATCGTCTCTCGCGGGGCGAGCGGCTGACCGGCCGCAAGATCGGCCTCACCTCTCTCGCGATGCAGCAGCAGCTCGGTGTGGACGAGCCGGACTACGGCGCGATCACCGATGCAATGGAGATCGCGAACGGCGCTGAGTTCGATCCCGCGCTCCTGCTGCAGCCCCGCCTCGAGGTCGAATTCGCCTTCGAGATCGGCGCCGACGTGCCCATCTCCCCGAACTACGACGAGCTGGTCGCGGCCGTGAGCGGAGTCGCGGTCGCGATCGAGATTATCGACTCGCGCGTTGTCGACTGGCGCATCAAGCTTCCCGACACCGTCGCCGATAACGCCTCGATGGCCTGTGTCGTGTGGGGCGAGTTCGTGCCGGCGACCCCAGAGTTACTGGCCGGGCTTCCCGACGCGGTCGCGACGCTGACGCGAGACGGCGAGGTCGTCTCCTCCGGCCCGGGATCCGCCGTGCTGGGCCACCCGCTCACCTCCCTGCACTGGCTCGCCGGCGCGCTCGGCGCACAGGGCGACAGCTTCGGGGCCGGCGACCGCGTGCTCGCCGGCGCGGTCGCCGCGGCAACCGACTTCGTGCCAGGCGCGAGCTGGGCGGCCTCGGCCGACGGCCTGCCCTCCGCCACGCTCACCTCAACCGCTTCCGATCACTCGTAGCAGGACGGAGAAGTTCATGACGATCAATCAACTGCCGAGCACCCTTGAGGGTGCACCGCCCGAGCACCTTGAGTGCGGCGATATCTGCCGACCCCAGGAGCTCGCGCGCAACGTCGACGTCTCGGGGCTCGTCGACCGTAAGAACGGCCTGGTCGACCGGGCGATCTTCACGGATCGCGCGCTCTACGAGCAAGAGCTCGCGCGCGTCTTCGCGACGAGCTGGCTGTTCCTCGGGCACGTGGAGCACCTGAAGAAGACCGGCGACTTCTTCACGACGTTCATGGGCGAGGACCCGGTGATCGTCACGAAGGACAAGCAGGGGCGGATCCGCGCGTTCCTGAACTCATGCCGTCACCGCGGGGCGCGCGTTCTGCGCGCCGACTACGGCGCGGCCCGGGCGTTCACCTGCACGTATCACGGCTGGGCGTTCGATCTCGAGGGCAAGCTCATCAGCGTGCCGAACGAAGACGGCTACGCGAACGCCGATTGGGATCGCGAGAAGTGGGGCCTCGTCGAGGTCGCGCAGCTCGAGACCGTGTTCGGCCTGATCTTCGCGACCTGGAACCCCGAGGCGGTGCCGCTCGACGAGCAGCTCGGCGACATGAAGTACTACATGGAGGCTTTCCTCGGCCGTGACCCCGACGGAACGACGGTCGTCGGCGGCATCACGAAGTGGGTACTGAAGGGCAACTGGAAGCTCGCGGCCGAGCAGTTCGGCACCGACTGGTACCACGTGAACATGTCGCACGCGTCGGCGCTCATGGTGATGTCGCCGACCGGCAAGGGCCCGAAATCCGACATCGCGAACACGCCGGGGCGTCAATACTCCGACGAACGCGGCAATGGCACCGGCTTCCCGACGCACCCGAAGAGCCGCTTCGATGCGCAGCCCGTGCACGAGTACTACGACTACGACGAACTGCGCGAGCGCCTCGGCAAGGCCGCCGTCGAGGGGCCGCTGACGACCGGCCACGCGACTGTCTTCCCGAACTTCTCGTACCTCCCGGTGAATGGCAGCATCCGCGTCTGGCATCCGAAGGGTACCGAGGAGATGGAGATCTGGTCGTGGACCGTGCTCGACAAGGGCATGCCCGAGGAAGTGCGCGAGGCGCAGCGCCTCTACAACCTCCGCACCTTCGGCCCGTCGGGCATCTTCGAGCAGGACGACGGAGAGAACTGGAGCGAGATCCAGGCCATTTCGCACGGCTGGCGCACGAACACCGTGCCCCTGAACTACCAGATGGGCATGGGTACCGAGCGCGAAGACGGCGTGTACCCGGGCGAGACGAGCGAGCTCTACAGCGACGCTGCGGGCCGCCGGTTCTACTCGCGCTGGGCTGAGCTCATGAACACTCCGGCTTGGCATGAAAAGGAAGCGGAGCAGTGAGCGCGGGAATCGTCGTCGCCCAGGTCGGCGACATCGACGACGGCGAGGGCATCCAGGTCGTCGCGTCCGTGCTCGGAACGGTCGACAACGTCGCGGTGTTCCATGATGACGGCGAATACTTCGCGCTCGACGACACGTGCACGCACGAGACCGCGTCGCTCGCTGAAGGCTGGGTCGAGGACGGGTGCGTCGAGTGCCCGCTGCACGCCGCGAAGTTCTGCCTCGGTGACGGCAAGGTGCAGTCCATGCCCGCGACGGTCGATGTGTTCGCGCATCAGGTCGTCGTCGACGGCGACGACATTCGCGTTGTGCCGAATCCCGAGAGGTTGGCGAGCTGATGACGGCGCGTGACGCGGGGTCCATTGTCATCGTCGGGGCCGGCCTCGCCGGCTACACGGCCGCTATGCAGCTGCGCTCGCTCGGCCACGAGGGCGACATCACCCTCGTCGATGCCGAGCCGGGCTGCTACGACCGGCCGCCGCTGAGCAAGAGCCTCTTCGACGAGGACTTCTCGCTCGAGCGCCTGGAGTTCGCCTCAGCCGCCGAGCTCGCGGCGAAGCACATCGCGACGCGCTTCGGCGCGGAGGTGGTGGCGCTCGATGCCGAGTCCGGCGAGGTGTCGCTCGCTGACGGCACGTCGCTCCAGGCCGACACGGTGCTCATCGCGACCGGCGGCAGCGCGCGCCAGCTCCCGATTCCGGGGGCGGATCTGCCCGGCGTGAGTGTGCTCCGCACCTTTGCCGACGCCACCACGTTGCGCGAGAACGTGCGAAGCGGCACCCGAGTCGCCGTGGTCGGCGCCGGCCTGATCGGAGCGGAGCTCGCATCTGCGCTGCTGGATGCGGGAGCGGAGGTGACGCTCATCGACCCCGCTGAAACGCCGCTGGTTCCCGCGGTCGGCGCGATCCTCGCCGCGCGCCTGCACGCGATGCACGAGCCGCGCGGCATTCGCGTCGTCACCGGGCTCACGAAGGAACTCGTCGCGGCCGATGGGGCGATCGAGGTCCTGGTCGACGGAGAGTCGCCGATCCTCGTCGATCGCGTGGTCGTTGGCGTCGGACTCATTCCGAATGTCGGGATAGCCGAGGCCGCCGGTCTCGAGGTCGACAACGGCATCATCGTCGACGAGCACTACCGCACGAGCGCCGAGCGCGTATACGCCGTCGGCGACGTCGCGCGCACGCGTCTCGAGAACGGCGAGCTCGAGCGACGCGAGGAGCACTGGGACGCGGCGCAGGTCAGCGGAACCCGCGCGCCCTACGCGATTCTCGGCAAGGAGCTGCCTCGGCGCGGCACCTCGTGGTTCTGGTCGGACCGGCACGGCATCCACCTCGAAGCGACGGGGCGTCTGCACGGGTCCGGCGAAATCGTTGTGCGCACCGGCGACCCCCACCCGGCGGTGTTTCTCATCGAGGACGGGCTGCTGCGGGGCGCGGCAGCCATCGACGACACGCAGCTCGTGAGGGCTGCGCGCCGCATTATCGACCAGCGGATCCCGGTCGCGGTCGACGAACTCGTCGACGCGAGCATCTCGCTCAAATCGCTGCTCAAGGCCAAGCGCTGAGCGGCCTCGGGACAAGAGACAGGAACGACACCATGACGGACTTTCTGAACCCGTACACCCTGAACGGGGCGACCTCGGCGTCGACCTCGATCCTCGAGGACGAGATCGACGGGCTGAAGCTCGCCGACATGCAGACGCACTTCGAGCTGGGCCAGTTCTACATCCTCGAGGCCGAGTTCCTCGACGACGGACGCTTCGCCGACTGGCTCGAGATGCTCGCCGACGATCTGCACTACTGGGCGCCCACGCGCACCAACCGGCTTCGCCGTCAGCAGGCCCTGTCGGTCTCGGCGCCGGGCGAGGCCGCCTTCTACGACGAGACCAAGGAGTCGCTCGCGTGGCGCATCCGCCGATTCGACTCGGGGATGGCCTGGGCTGAGGATCCGCCCAGCCGCACCCGACACATCGTCTCGAACGTGTCGGCGCGCGAGCGCGAAGACGGCCTCCTGCAGGTGCGTAGCGCGTTCCTCGTGTACCGCAACCGCCTGCAGACCGAGGTCGACATTTACGCGGGCGGTCGGAATGACGTGATCCGCCGCGGGGGCCCGCACGGCTTCGAGGTCGTCAAGCGCACGCTGCTGTTCGAGCAGAACGTCCTGCTCATGAAAAACATCAGCACCTTCTTCTAAACCCGGATCCGAGGAGCGAACACCATGACCAGCATCGAACCGCGCAGTCGCGTGATCGAAACCACGCTCGGCCCGATCCACGTCAGCGAGGTGGGGGAGGGCGTGCCGCTCGTGCTCATGCACGGGGGCGGCCCCGGCGCGAGCGCGCTTGCGAACTACCGCGCCAACCTGCCGGCGTTCGCCGGTTACCGCGTGATTCTCCCCGATCAGCCCGGCTTCGGCGGCAGCTACCGCCCGACCGAGGCCGATCTCGCCGAGCGATCGATCACCGAGATCACGGTCGACGCGATGATCCAGACGCTCGACGAGCTCGCGGTCGACACGTACCATCTGCTCGGCAACTCGCTCGGCGGCGCGGCGGCGCTCGGCATGGCGATCGCGCAGCCGGATCGCGTGACGAAGCTGGTGCTGATGGCTCCGGGCGGTGGTTGGGCGCCGATCAACACTCCGCTGCCCACCGAGGGTCAGAAGGAGATGTTCCGTTATTACAACGGCGAGGGCCCGACGGTGAAGAAGATGAAGAACTTCATCCGTGTCATGGTCGCGAACCCGAAGCAGTTCGACGACGCCGAGGTGCAGGCGCGCTACGAGGCGTCGCTCGACGAAGGCCACATCGAGTTCTACCACCGCTACAACGCGGCGTTCGCGAAGCGCGGCGGTATGGACCCGCTGTGGAAGGATCTCGACCGCATCAAGGCGGACACGCTGCTGCTCTGGGGCCGCGATGATCGCACGATCACGCTCGACGGCGCGGGGCTCATGCTGAAGCACATCCGGAAGGTGCAGATGCACGTGTTCGGCGGCTGCGGTCACTGGGTGCAGGTCGAACGCAAGGCGGACTTCGAGCGCCTGGTCGCAGACTTCCTCGCGCCCGAGGAGGCCTGATGCAGGCCTGGCTCGACGGCGACGTCGCGCTCATCACCGGCGGTGGGTCGGGGATCGGGCGCGCTGTCGCGCTCCGCTTTCTCGAGGAGGGCGCGGCTGGCGTCGCGGTCATCGGCCGCTCGATCGAGAGCCTGCAGAGCACGGTCGACGCTGCGGGTGAGCTTGCGGATCGGGTGCTGCCGATCGTGGCGGACGTGCGGTCGGCCGGCGACCTGCGCCGCGCCGTTGCCGAGACGGTCGAGCGTTTCGGCAAGCTGGATGTGCTCGTGCCGAACGCCGGGATCTGGGACTTCAACAAGTCCCTGACCCGCACCTCGCCGGAGGAGATCGAGGGCATCTACAACGAGCTCTTCGACATCAACGTCAAGGGATATCTGCTTGCCTGCTCGGTCGCGTGGCCGGAGCTGGTGAAGACCCGCGGCAGCATCGTGATGACGCTGTCGAATTCGTCGTTCTACTCGGCGGGCGGCGGCCCGGTGTACACGGCGGCGAAGCACGCGGCGCGCGGCCTCGTGACGCAGCTGGCCTACGAGCTCGCCCCGAAAGTGCGCGTCAACGGCGTCGCGATCGGCGGCTTGCGCACGGACCTCCGCGGCCCGTCTTCGATGGGCATGCAGGAGCGGTCTATCGAGGCCGGCTTCGCGAAGCGCGAGTCCAAGGGCGACGACACGTCGCACAACGAGTGGATACCGCTGCACGACGCGAGCGTGGATCCGAGCGATTCGACCGGGCCGTACGTGCTCCTCGCGTCGCGCAAGAACTCCGGCGTCGTGACCGGCGCCATCTTCAACGCCGATGGCGGCATCGGCGTGCGGGGCTTCGCAACTGCCGCAGGAGGTGATGATCTGTGAGCACTCCCGTGAACGGCGCACCGCTCACGCCCGACTTCGCTGACGTGCGAGAGGTCGCGGGTATCGACGGAGTCGGATCCGCCATCGGGCACCGCCGCGCTCGCGCCGGGCACCTCCGCGACGCCTACCCGTCGGGCACGCACGATATCGAGCTCGGCTACAGCGGCGCGCCAGAGGCCTTGGCCGTGGCGGAGTACACGGCCCAGTTGCTGCGAGACGACGAGCGCTGCCGCCGCGTCGTGCTCGCCGTGCCCGAGCTCGACCTCGCCGGCATCGGGTGGGCCGAGGACGCCGGGTACCGCTATGTGATCGACGTCGAGACGGCGAGCGGTGGCCATTCGCTGCTGGTGACGGAGCCGCAGTGGGTGCTGGATCAGCCCGCGATTCTCGAAGACATCCCTCTGAAGGAGTGAAAAGTATGACAGCAAAGGCGAAAGTCGCCATCATCGGGCCGGGCAACATCGGCTCGGACCTCATGTTCAAGGTGCTGCGCCTCTCGGAGGTGCTCGAGATGGGGGTGATGGTGGGCATCGACCCCACCTCCGACGGTCTCGCGCGGGCGCAGCGGCTCGGGTTCGAGGCGACCCACGAGGGCGTCGACGGGCTGATCGCGAGCCCTCAGTTCGACGACATCGAGATCGTGTTCGACGCGACGAGCGCGGGCGCGCACCGCTTCAACGCGGAGAAGCTCGCGCCCTACGGCAAGAAGCTGGTCGACCTCACCCCCGCGGCGATCGGGCCCTACGTCGTACCCGCGGTGAACCTCGCCGAGCACAGCGGCGCCGACAACGTCAACATGGTGACGTGCGGCGGGCAGGCGACGATCCCGATCGTGCACGCCATCAGCCAGGAGACTCCGGTGCACTACGCGGAGATCGTGGCGTCGATCGCTTCGAAATCGGCCGGCCCGGGTACCCGCGCGAACATCGACGAGTTCACCGAGACGACGGCAGCGGGCCTCGAGCAGGTCGGCGGCGCCGCGCGCGGCAAAGCTATCATCATCCTGAACCCCGCCGAGCCCCCGATGATCATGCGTGACACCGTGCAGGTGCTCGTGAGTCACCTGAGCGAGACGGGTCGCGCCGACATCATCGCCGCGGTCGAGCGCCGCGTCTCCGAGGTGCAGCAGTACGTCCCGGGGTACCGGCTGAAGCAGCAGGTGCAGTTCCGCGACGTCGACGCCGAGGTCGACGGGCTGGTACCGGCGGATCGCCGCCAGTCGGGCGGCTACACGCACGTCACGGTGTTCCTCGAGGTCGAGGGTGCCGCGATGTATCTGCCGAGCTATGCCGGGAACCTCGACATCATGACCAGCGCCGCGGTGCGAGCAGCCGAGCAAATGGTGCTTGCGTCGCGTCAGAACAAGGAGGCGGCAGCGTGAGCAAGCACGTATTTCTGCAGGATGTGACCCTGCGTGATGGGATGCACGCCATCCGTCACCGCATCGAGCCGGCGCGGGTCGCCGAGATCGCTCGCGCGCTCGACGAGGCCGGTGTCGACGCCATCGAGGTGACCCACGGCGACGGCCTCGGAGGCTCTTCGCTGAACTACGGCGCGGGATCCCACACCGACTGGGAGTGGATCGAGGCCGCGGCGTCCGTCGTGAAGAACGCGCGCCTGACCACGCTGCTGCTGCCCGGCATCGGCACGATCGAGATGCTGAAGGAGGCATACGACCGCGGGGTGCGCTCCGTGCGCATTGCCACGCACTGCACCGAGGCCGACGTGTCGGCGCAGCAGATCGCGGCGGCGCGCGAGCTCGGAATGGACGTCTCGGGCTTCCTAATGATGGCGCACCTGAACCACCCCGCGTCGCTCGCGCAGCAGGCGAAGCTGATGGAGTCGTACGGCGCGAACTGCGTCTACGTCACCGATTCGGCCGGGCGGCTTACGATGGATGAGGTGCGGGATCGGATCCGCGCGTACCGCGAGGTGCTCGACGAGGGAACGGAGATCGGTGTGCACGCTCACCAGAACCTCTCGCTCGCCGTCGCGAACTCGATCGTCGCGGTCGAGGAGGGTGCGTTCCGCGTGGACGCGTCGCTCGCGGGGCACGGCGCCGGTGCCGGCAACACGCCGATCGAGCCCTTCGTCGCGGTCGCGCAGCTGCAGGGCTGGGATGTGAAGGCGGATCTGTTCAAGCTGCAGGACGCCGCCGACGATCTCGTGCGCCCGCTGCATGATCGCCCGGTACAGGTCGACCGCGAGACCCTCACCGTGGGCTACGCCGGCGCCTACTCGAGCTTCCTGCGTCACGCGGAGCGCGCGGCCGAGATCTACGGGCTGGACGCTCGCGACATCCTCGTCGAGGTCGGTCGCCGTCGCTACATCGGCGGCCAGGAGGACATGATCGTCGATATCGCTCTCGACATGGTTGAAGCTCGGAAGTGACCGCGGATCAGTTCGGGGAGCCGCCCGCGCGCGCCAGGCGCCGCCGGGCGCGGCTTCCCGAACCGATTCTCGTGCAGGCCCCGAACCCGGGGCTCATGACGCTCGATGGCACGAACACCTGGGTGATCCCGTGCCCCGAGGGCGGCATCGCCGTCATCGACCCCGGCCCCGCCGACGCCTCGCACCTCGCGGCGATCGAGCAGCAGGGCGCGATTGCCGCGGTGCTGCTCACGCACCGGCACCTCGACCACAGTGCCGCGGTCGCGCGGATCTCGCCGCGCGTGCCGGTCTACGCCGCGTTCGAGCTGCTCGCCCGCGGTACCGCGCCGCTGCGCGACGGCGAGACCGTGCGCGTCGGGGGTCTCGAGTTCGGCGCGATGGCGCTGCCGGGCCACACCGCCGACTCGTTCGGCTTCACGTACCGCCCCGATGGTGAGACGCCGCTCCTGTTCACAGGCGACACCCTGCTCGGCGGCATGAACTCGACGCTGCTCGTCGCCTCCGACGGCGGGGATCTCGGCGACTACCTCGCGTCGCTCGAACGCGTCGCCGAGCTCGAGGGGTGGCGCGGTGCGCCGGGTCACGGTGCTCCGATTGACGATCTGGTGTCGCATGCGCTGGGCGCGATCCGCCACCGACGCAGCCGCCTCGACGAGCTGCGCGCCGCACTCGCGAAGAATCCGAGGGTGTCGCCGGGCGAGGTCGCGGCGATGCGTTACCCCGGCGATGAGGCCCGCCAGCAGGCCTCGCTGCGCATGCTCGAGGTCGAGCTCGCGCATCTGCGTTCGGAGTAGAAGGGGCGTCGCGCTTGGTAGCATTTCGAGCGTCAAAACACTGCCGTTCGCATCGGCAGCTCGCTGGCGCGGCGGACGAGACGACTCGAACTCGCGCGCTACTTCAGGTCGAAGGGGACCCCCGTGGTGCAGAAAAAGGTGATTCAGCAGCGACCGTCGTACGCCATCGAATCCGTCGATAACGCGCTTCGGCTGTTGCAACTGCTGCGGGACGAGAACGCGATCCGCGTCCGCGACGCCGCGGCGGAACTCGGCATCGCGCCCTCCACCGCTCATCGTCTCCTCGCAATGCTCGTGTACCGCGGCTTCGCGGTGCAAGACGAGTCGCGGAGATACCTCCCGGGCCTCGGCATCGGTGCCGCGCCCGTCTCGGTCTCGTGGACGAGCGCCCTCCGCGCAGCCTCCGCCCCGCACTTGGAGCAACTGCGCGACACGATCGGTGAGACCGTGCACCTCGTGGTTCGGGTCGGTGACAAGGTGCGGTTCCTCCTCACGATCGAGTCGCAGGCGTCGCTGCGGGTCGGAGACCTGCGAGGCGCCGTGCTCCCCGCGCATCAGACGGCCGCCGGGATGTCGCTGCTTGCGGGCCTGCACGACGAACAGGTGGCACTCATGTACCGCTCGAAGACGAACCGGCGGGCATCCCGGCTGTCGTATCCCGAGCTCACCGCACTGATGCAGGGCATCTCCGAAGCGCGTCAGAACGGGTACGCGACCAACCGGGGGCTCGCGGAGGAGGGAGTCGGCTCGGCGGGGTTCGCACTGCACTTGCCCTCGAGCACGACCCGGGCGGCGATCGCGGTCGCGTCGCCGGTCATGCGTTTGAGCCGGCTCCTCTCTCCCGCATCGATCGCCGCATGCCGGTCGACGGTGGCGCAGATCAACGAGGAGATTCGCACGCTGGGTATCGACGCTGAGGGCGAGGCGGGGATGCGCTCTGTCGGCGCCGCGCGGCCGGAGTGAGGGCACGGGGAGCTGCCGGACCCGCCGCCCCCTACGACCCCGCGACGATCCGCCCGGCCTCGCCGGTGGCCCGCTGCAGCCGCTCGAGAATCCGCGCGAGCTCAGCGGCACTCGTCGTCTCGCCGAAGCCGAACAGGGTCACGTAGAAGAGCGGCAGGCCGTCCGGGCCGTGCACAGCGCTCGAGAGATTGCGGATCGCGAGTGCCGCGTCAGCGTCCTCCGGAATCTCGGCGCCGTAGGCATCGGGCTCGACCAGTTCTGGCGCGAGGGGCACCTGCCCCCAGGTGAGCTGGCCGTCGTCACGCGCGCGCAGCGTTCGATCGGTCTCCTGCAGGCTCTCCGTTCGCAAACTGATGCTCCAACCGCGGTCGCGCACGCGGTCCAGCGCGGCCGCATGGCGGTCGATCGCATCCTGCTCAATGCCCGGCAGCGAGCGTTGCAACCAGCCGCTGCGGGCGCGTTCAGACGCGGATGCGGCGAACAGCGCTCCCATCGGGGCGCCGAAGGGCAGTCTCACCCCGAGCGGGTGCGGGCGGGCTCCCGCTGCCGCCGCGCCGTAGGTCGCCACCTGCACGATGGCGTCGTCGATGAGGGAGACGAAGACGGCCTCGAGACCGAGTTCGCGGCTGAGCTGCTCGAGTTCGGGCTTCACGGCCTCCGCCCACCGGATGAAGTCGACGCTGTCGACGGTGGCGGGCATGATCCGCGAGTTCGCCGAGTAGCGTCCGTAGCCTCCGCCGAGAAACAGCAGCGGGAGGCCCCCGTCGCCGACGCCGAGCTCGGAGACGCGACCGATGACGATGTCGTGGTCTCCCGCCTCGACCGTCTGTTCGACCGCGAACTCGATCCAGGCGGAGGCACCGTCGATGATGGGAGCCCCACCCGGCGAAAGCGTCCACGCGACTCCCTGGAACTTATCCTCGCCGCGACTGGCGAGCGCTCGGCACACGTCTTGCTGCGCCATCGATAACACGTTGGCGCAGAGCACCTTCGCCGTGCGCAGACGGGCGTACGACCCGGAGGTCTGCATCGGCATGAAGCTGACGAGCGGGGGGTCGAGCGAGACCGAACTGAATGAGCCGACGATCATTGCGATCGGTGCTCCGTCGGGGTCGATCCCGGTGATTGCGGCCACACCGGTGGGGTACTGACCGAGTACGGCCCGGTACATTTCAGGGTTGATCACGAGTTCTTCGTGTTCGGGCATGGGTCTGCCTCGCCTTTCTCGACGTGCTCGGCGCGGCATGGAGACGAAGCCACGCTGCTCTTCTCTGAGCAGTGTCGCCCGTGTTTATTACAATTCGAAACACTTGTTCTGTCATGCAGAATAGTTTCCGCACGAGCCCGCTACGCTTTCTACGCTCTGAGAAGTCGCCGAGTCATGGCGCGAGTGCACAACGAAGACGTTGAAAGGTGCAGAGTTGACGAGTAGACAACGCGGATCGGACGATTACCTCCGATTCGGGATCATGTGGCCGAACACGAAGTCGCAGAACATCATGTCGCGCGCGGTGGCCGAGGCCAACCCCGACGTTCTCGATATTCGCGAGCACACGGTCGCCGCGCGGGCAGCCGAAGCAGCGGGCTTCGACTACCTTTTCCTCGCCGACAGCTACACGGCGAACGCCCCGGCCAATATCGCGTCGGGCCACGGAGAACCTCGCCTGTACGCGCCGATCTGGGCTGCGGCGCTGCTCGCAGCGACCGAGCACATCGGCGTGGTCTCGACCCTGCACATGGGCTACCTCCCGCCGGTCGTCATTGCGCGCATGGGTGCGAACCTCGACGCGCTCGGTGGCGGACGCTGGGCGTGGAACGCGGTGCCCGGCGCGAAGGCGGGCGAGCGCGACCTCTTCGGCCTCCCCGAGTACGCCGATTACGACGCCCGCTACCGCATGTCGGCGGAGGCGATCCGCCTCGTCAAGGAGCACTGGGCCGCCGGAATCGGCGAGCGCGTCGACTTCGAGGGCGAGTTCTTCCGCTCGCAGGGCGCGATGGCAGGGCCCCGCCCGGTGCAGCAGCCCTTCCCCCCGATTTTCAATCCGGGTGTCTCGCCCGCCGCGATCGACCTCATCGTTGCGGAGGCCGACTACGGATTCACGGCGATCGTCGATGATCTCGACGAGGTTGCGGCGACCGCACGGCGGCTAGCGGATCGCGCGGTCGAGGCCGGCCGCGACCCCGCGTCGGTGGAAATCGCCGGCTCGATCGGCGTGGTGCTCGGCAGCACTGAGGAGGAGGCGCAGCGCAACTATCGCGAGTACGTCGACTCGGTCGACCTTGACGCAGCCGAGGGTTTCGCGAAGTTCTTCCTGCAGTCGAGTTCGACGTATCAGGAGCTCTTCAAGGACGTGCCGCACGACGAGCTCGTGCGCCGCATCGGAGCGGGCGCCGGAAGCACAGTGCTGGTCGGCACGCCGGAGCAGGTCGCCGCTCGCTTCGCGGAGATCCGCAGGGCGACCGCCGTTCGCCAGTTCCTCATGGTCCCGTTCCGCTGGGGCGCCGATGAGTTCACCGCGATGGGCGACGTCTTCGAGTCACTCCGCGGCAGCGGCGACTGGGTGCATCCGTCCGAGCGGGGGTGGAGCTGGTGAATACGAACGGGGCGATGCTGCGCGTCGACGGAGTTTCGCTGAACTTCGGCGGGCTGAAGGTGCTCAAGGACGTGTCGTTCGAGGTCGCGGAGGGCCAGATCTGCGCGCTGATCGGGCCGAACGGCGCGGGCAAGACGTCGATCTTCAACTGCGTCAGCCGCTTCTACCAGCCGAGCAGCGGCCGCATCGAGATGGCCGGGCACAACCTCTTGGAGGGCCCGGCGCACGACGTCCCTCGGCGAGGGATCGCGCGCACCTTCCAGAATCTCGCGCTCTTTGGCGCGCAGACGGTGTTCGAGAACGTGATGGTCGGCGCCTACCCCGTGACGAAGGCGTCGCCGTGGTCCTCGCTATTCAGGTTGCCGGGAGAGCGACGCGAAGAGCGCGAGACCGAGGAGCGGGCCTGGGCCATGCTCGAAGACACCGAACTCATCGAGTTCGCGGACGCCAAGGTGTCCGACCTTCCGTTCGGCACCCAGAAGCGCGTCGAGCTCGCGCGAGCCCTCATGAGCGATCCGAAGCTGCTGCTGCTCGACGAGCCCGCGAACGGGCTCGCGCACGGGGAGGTCGAGTCGCTGGCCGAGTTCATCCGCGAGTTCGCTGCGCGCCGCAGCATCACGGTGCTGATCGTCGAGCACCACATCGGCATGGTGCGCGCGATCTCGGACCACGTGGTCGTGCTCGACGCCGGCGAAGTGCTCGCGCAGGGCACCGCCGACGAGGTTACGAATGACCCGCGAGTGATCAAGGCCTACCTGGGGAGTGCTGCCGCATGAGCCAACTCTTGAAAGTCCGCGGGCTGCACGCCGGCTACGGTGCGGTGAAGGTGCTCCGCGACATCGACTTCGACATCGACGTGAACGAGGTCGTCGTGCTGCTCGGCGCGAACGGCGCTGGCAAGACGACGCTGATGCGCGCGCTGACCAATCTCATCCCGTGGACGGGCTCGGTCGAGCTCGACGGGGTGGAGACGCGCCGCACCCGCACGGACCTGCTCACGCAGCGCGGCATCGCCCACGTACCCCAGGGGCGCGGCACGTTCACCGAGCTCACGGTCGAGGAGAATCTCCGGGCCGGCGGGTTGGTGCTGAAGTCGAAGACGGCGGTGCAGGAGGGTCTCGACCGCTGGTTCGAGGTCTACCCGAGGCTCGCGGAGCGTCGAAACCAGGTCGCCGGCGGGCTCAGCGGCGGCGAGCAGCAGATGCTCGCGATCGCACGCGCGATGATGAGCCGACCCCGGCTGCTGCTCCTCGACGAGCCGTCGCTCGGCCTGTCCCCGCTGATCACCGAGGAGCTCTTCGGGCACCTCGGGCGGCTCAAGCGCGACGAGGAGATCTCGATGGTCATCGTCGAGCAGACGGCGGAGCTCGCCCTCGCGATTGCGGATCGCGCTCACATCCTCCGCTCCGGAGAATTGCTCCCCGCTCGCCAAGCCTCAGAGCTGAACGACGCCGAAGTGCTCCGCGAAGCCTATCTCGGCGCGTGAGCAGCTGAACCGACGGAAAAGACGGACTCATGGAATTGTTCTTGCAACGCATTATTGACGGACTCGGCAATGGTGCGATCTACGCGGCTCTCGCGCTCGCGCTCGTGCTGGTCTTCCGCAGCACGGGAGTCGTCAACTTCGCCCAGGGCGAGATGGCGATGCTCTCGACCTACCTCGTGTGGTTGCTCACGCTGCTCGGACTGAATGTGTGGATCGCGCTCGTCATTGCGATCGCCGCATCATTCGTGTTCGGCGCCGTGCTCGAGCGGACGCTGATCAGAATCATCCCGAAGGACGATCACCAAGTGATGATCCTCGTGATGATCGGCCTGTACACGCTGTTCGGCGCCCTCGCCCTGTTCATCTTCGGAACGGAGGGGAAGCCCGTCGACTCCCTGTTCCCGGCAGGCGGCATCACGCTCGGCGGCGTGGTGATCCCCTTCACCACACTCGGTTCGATCCTCGTGCTGCTGGTCTCGAGCGGCCTTCTGTGGGCAGTGTTCCGCTTCACCCGCACCGGGCTCGCGCTGCGGGCCGTCGCTCAGAACGAGGAGTCGGCGGCGCTCGCCGGCCTCCGCACCGGGCGCCTGCTCTCGATCGGCTGGGGCCTCGCCGCCTGCATGGGCGCGATCGCGGGCTCGCTGATGATCAGCCTGGGCCTCTTCCTCGAGCCGACGATGATGCTGCCGGTGCTCGTCTACGCGATGTCGGCCGCCATCCTCGGCGGCATGGACTCCCCGGTCGGCGCCGTCGTCGCGGGTCTCGCCCTCGGCGTGGTCGAAAGCCTCGCTATCGGCTACATCTCATTCATCGGTTCCGAGCTCGCGCTGCTCGTGCCCTTCGTCGTCATGGTGGTCGTGATGCTGGTCAAGCCCAATGGACTGTTCGGTTCGAAGAAGGTGGTTCGAGTATGAGTGCACAGAACGCGCGCCGCCGCACCGGCGCCCGCGACCCCAGGTACGTGCTCGCCTTCCGCATCCTGTTCGCGGTGCTGCTGGTCATCGCGATCATCATTCCGTTCACGAATCCTCCGTACTTCGTCGGCAACGTGACCCGCATCTTCATCGCGACGCTCCCGGTGCTCGGCATGAGTCTCCTCACCGGCTTCGGCGGGCTGACCTCGATCGGTCACAACGCCCTGTTCGGTGTGGGCGCGTACACGACGGCGATCCTCGCCTCCGATGCCGGCTGGCCGTGGTGGCTGACGATGCCGTTCAGCATCCTGACGGTGTTCCTCACCGGCGTGGTCGTCGGCACCCCCTCGTCCCGCATCAAGGGGCTCTTCCTCGCGATCGTGACGATGGCGCTCGGGGCGATGTTCCCCGCGATCATCCATCGCCTCGAGTTCATCACCGGCGGCAACATGGGGAAGAAGATCGACCGGCTCCGCGCCCCGGAGTGGAGCGGGATGATGAGCGACCAATGGTCGTACCTCGTCTGCCTGGTCGTGCTGCTCGCGTGCATGCTCGCCCTCTACAACCTGACCCACGGGCGGTTCGGGCGCGCGCTGATGTCGATCCGAGATCAGGAAACCGCGGCGGTCGCGATGGGCGTGCGCGTGGCGCGCACCAAGGTGCTCGCGTTCGGCGTGAGCGCGGTGTTCGCCGGTCTCGGCGGCTCGCTCTTCGTGCTCACGCAGGGCATCATCTCCTCCGAGAACCTCTACGTCACGCTCACCGGCTCGATCCAGTTCCTGGCGGCGATGCTCATCGGCGGCGCGAGCAGCGTGCTGGGGCCGCTCATCGGCACGGTCCTCGCCGAGCGCCTGCCTCCGCTCCTTTCGGGCATCGATCCCGTACTCGCGCACGTGCTCTACGGCGTGCTGCTGATCGTGGTGATCCTCGCCTTCAAGGACGGGATCGCCGGAGCATGCGGCCGCCTCATGCTGCGGCTGCTGAAGCAGCGGGACGCCAAGAAGGCGGGGGCCCTGCCGCCCGAGGCGCGAACCGCCACCCCCTCGCCGCAGGCCGGCCCAGTCGCCCCCTCGGACGCGGCGAGCCCCCAGAACCCTGAACCCGATATCACCCCCGGATCTCCGATCCTCCCCATGAACACCCCCCAGTAATGCGAAGGAGCATTCACATGACACTCAAGAACACCGCGCTCAAGCGCCTGACCCAGGCGGGCGCGATCGCCGCGATCGCCGCACTCACGCTCTCCGCCTGTTCGGGGCGCGGCGGCGGATCCGACGCGGGCAACGTCACGAACGATGCTGCGTCGGACGTGGAGCAGGTGCTCACCGAGGACGATTGCATGGACTACCAGGCGTCGCCCGGCATCACCGACGACGAGATCAAGCTCGGCTCGACGTTCCCGGGCAGCGGCCCCCTCGCGTCGATCGGCGAGGCGAACTCGGGCATGATGGCGTACTTCGACTACCTCAACGAGACCGAAGGCGGCATCGACGGGCGCAAGGTCACCCTCGTGCCGCGCGACGATCAGTACGACGCGACGAAGGCCGTCGCGAACGTCGACGAGCTGCTGCAGAAGGAGGGCGTCTTCGCAATCGCCGGCGTGCAGAGCTCGGTGGGCGCGACGAGCGTCTGGGACGACCTGCTCGATCAGTGCATCCCGCTGCTCATGTCCACGGTTTCGGGATCGCCGCTCGATGAGCGGCTGGCTCACCCGAACACGATCGACGGCCTGATTCCCTACGCCGCCGAGGCTTACGCGCTCGGGCAGTACGCGGCCGACGAGTGGAAGTCGAAGAAGGTCGCCGTGATCGCGCAGAGCGGCATCTTCGGCGAGAGCTTCCTCCGCGGCATCGACACGATCGCCGAGGAGAAGGGCATGGACATCGTGGCCTCGGAGACCTACCAGGTCACCGACCCGACGGTCACCGCGCAGGTCACGAACCTCAAGGCATCGGACGCCGACACCCTGATCGTCGTCGCAGCCGGTACGAAGTGCCCGCAGATCTTCGACGCGGTGGAGGCCGCGGGGTGGGATCCGCACATCGCCACCACCTTCACCTGCAGCAACACGACACTGATGGGCCTCGCCTCGCCGAGCGCCGTCGACGGCGTCGTCAGCGACACCTGGCTGCAGCTTCGCGAGGAGGGCGATGCCGAGTCCGACGCCTACTTCGCGGCCGTGAAGAAGTTCGACCCGAATCTGAACGCGGGCAGCGAGAACGTCGCGACCGGTTGGGCGCAGGGCGAGGTCATCGCCGAGATCCTCAAGCAGGCTCCGGCACTCACCCGCCTCGACGTCATCAACTCCGCCCTGAACCTGAAGGACGTGGAGATCCCGATGGCCGCCGACGGCGTGCTGCTCAACACCTCCGCGGACGACACCACGGCCATGGAGACGGTGCAGATGACCACGTTCGACAGCGACAGCATGAGCTGGTCGTTCAACGATGACGAGAACTCGCTCGTGGATCTGAACGGCGTATTGGAGAAGACGGACAAGTGAACGAGAAGCAGCAAACGGAACGCACCTGGCGCGACATCATGGCGGAGTCGCGTCGCCAGGTCGAGTGGCCGAACGGCGCGGTAGTCGCCTCAACGATCGGCATCGCCCTGGAATCATTCATCAATCAATCGCAGTACCGTCTGTCGGGCAAACCGGGAGAGCGCAACGAGTTCTCCTTGTCGTACGGCGAGTACGGCGTGAAGGTCGGTGTGTGGCGCATCCTGGAGCTGCTCGACGCATACGGTCTGCCCGGGAACTTCTCCATCTCCGGCCTCTTGGCGGAGCAGCACCCCGATGTCGTCGACGCGATCGTGCGCGCCGGCCACGACGTGGTGGGCCACGGGTGGGCCAACGATCTCTTCCTCCTCGGCGCGACTGAAGAGGACGAGCGCAAGATGATCAGGGACACCCTCGACGCGATCGAACGCGCGTCGGGGGTGCGCCCCGCCGGCTGGGCGAGCCCGGCCAACTCGAGTAACGCGCGCACCAACTCGATCCTCCTCGAGGAGGGCGTGTGGTGGACGGGTGATGACGCGAGCGACGACCTGCCGTACGTCGAGAACGCGGGCACTTCCGAAGAGATCGTGATCCTGCCCAAGGTGAACCTCGCGGCGAACGACCTCATCCACTGGATCCTGCCGACGAACAGCACGAAGGTGTTCGAAGAGGGCTTCATGGACACGTTCGACACGATCTACCGCGAGGGACGACACGGGCGCCCGCAGTGGAGCGACATCGTGCTGCACTGCCACATGGCCGGTCGGCCCGTCTTCATTCCGACCATGGAGCGCATCTTCAAGTTCCTCTCGGAACAGGAGAACGTCTGGCACACGACGAAGACCGACCTCGCGCAGTGGGTTCGAGAGCAAGGAGTGACACAGTGACCACGCCGCAGTATCAGACCCTCCCGGACGGTCGCTTCATCGACGTCAACGGAGTGCAGACCTGGGTGACCGAGAAGGGCGCTGGCACCCCCGTGCTCTTCATCTACGGAGGCAGCTTCGGCGGCGGGGAGGCCGCGAGCGGGGCCTTCGCCTGGGTCCCGCCCTTCGAGGCGTTCGGTGAGGATCACCGGGTTATCGCCTTCGACAAGCCCGGCCAGGGATGGTCGTCGAAGCCGCCGCGACCCGAGGATTACACGATGGAGTTCGTCGTGAACCACGTCATCGGTCTCATCGAGGCGCTGGATCTCGGTGAGCCCGTGCACCTCGTCGGTCACTCGCGCGGCGGGTACATCGCCTGCCGCACGACGCTGCTGCGCCCGGACCTGGTGCGCTCGGTGACGCTCGTCAACAGCGGCACCCTGAGCCCCGGAATCGGTACGAACGAAGTCGTGCTGGCGAACTGCCCGTTCCCGGCGTCGCCGAAGAGCATCCACTGGAACTACGGCAACTACTTCCACGACTTCGACGGTGTGAGCGAGGAGTTCATCGCTGAGAGCTGGGCGGTGCTGCAGAGCGAGAACTACCAGGCGGCGCTTGCCGAAATTCGCGAACACGGCCTGATGGCGGGGCAATTCCTGCCGCAGCTTGCACGCGACAAGCGCGAGACGCTGCAGTGGCTCGCTGACGGACGACTGCAGCGTCCGACGCAGATCGTGTGGGGACGCGACGACCGCACGGCGCTCCTCTACCGGGGTCTTGAGCTATTCGACCTCCTGCGCAGCACCAATCCGGAGACGCGCTTTTCAGTGGTCGACAAGTGCGGGCACTTCCCGTACCTCGAGCACGCGGAGTGGTTCATCGAAACCGTCGGACGATTCATCCAGGAGGTTGATCATGAGTGGGCGTGATCTGAGCGCAACGACCGGCGGCGGCGAGGTCGTCGTCCTGTTGCACGGAGGCAGCGCCGGGCAGAGCCCGTGGTCGGATACCGGCAACACGTGGGCCGACACGGCCGCGCGCCTTGAAGGCGCGGGATACACGGTGGTCGCGCCTGATCGACCGGGGCATGGCGCTTCGCCAGCGACCGCGATCGACGACCTCAGCTTCGAGCACGAGTGCTCAGTAGTCGCCGAAGCGATCGCGGCGGCGGGTGGGCGTGCGCACGTCGTCGGACACGCCGAGGCTGGGATCACGGCGCTGCTGCTCGCGCAGCGCGACCGTCAGAAGAAGCTCGGCATCGAGGTGCTCTCGGCCACTGTCGTCGGCGGGTACGGCGCAGAGCCGACCGCCGATGGTCCGGAGCGCGTGATCCTCAGCGATCCGCCCGTCGAAGCATGGTCGGCGGCGTCGCAGCGCTGGGCCGTGCGCCGTCTCACCCACGCCGGAGACACCGCGGGCGAACGCTACGACGACGCGCGTGCGGGTGAGAGCTCGCGCGCCGCCGCCGCACTGCTCGAGGAGCGAGGAAACTCAGCTCGAGTCGCGGGCTTCCTGCTCCGCGCGAAGAGCAGCATCTTCGCGTGGGCGCGGGACCGCGGCTACGATGTGCCGATCTCGCTCACGTGGGGCATGGAGGATCCGCTGAGCGAGACGCCGCGCGCGGTCGAGTTCATGAAGGTGCTGGCCTCGACCACGGCCCACCTCGAACTCAATCTCGTTGATTGCGCCGGGCACTTCGTGCACCGGGAACGGGCCGACGAGTTCGAGCGCCTGCTGCTCGGCTTCCTCGCGCGGAGCAGCGCCCAGTGAGCGATAACGTCGACCACGTCGATCACGTCCTCGTGACCGGTGCCGCTGATGGCATCGGTCACGCGGCCGCGGCGCGGTACGCGCGGGCGGGGCACCGCGTCACGCTCATCGACATCGCCGCCGACCGACTGTCTGCTCGTGTCGACGCGCTCACGGCCGAGGGGTGCACGGTGCGCGGTGAGGTCGCTGACCTGGCGGATCCGATCGCCGTGCAGGCCGCCGTCGAGCGCGCGATCGCGGCGTTCGGCGCCCCGGTGATCGGCGTCAGCAACGCCGGCGTCGCGCCGTACGTCGAACTGATCGGCTGCGATGTCGCGGAGTGGCAGCGCGTCATCGACATCAACATGACGGGCTCGTTCGTCTTCATGCAGGCCGTGATTCGCGCAATGATCGATGCGGGTGTGCGCGGTGCGCTCTGCGTCACCTCATCGGGGGCGGCGTTCCAGGGGCGCGTAGGCGGCGGACCCTACAGCGCTTCCAAGGCGGGGGCGTTGATGATGGCGAATGTGCTCGCGGTCGAGGCCGGCCCGCACGGCATCCGTGTCAACTCCGTGGCGCCGGGGTTCATCGACCACGGCTACCGCGAGGGGCTCGGCGACTTTGCGCCCGCTGACTACGTGGATCGCGCCGCGCGGCTGACCCCGCTCGACCACCGCGGATCCGCCGACGACATCGTCGACGCGATCGAGTTCTTGTGCTCGGAGCGTGCGGCGCACATCACGGGGGCATCGCTGCGCATCGACGGCGCAGCGAGCGTCGGGCAGTACGGATCCGCCTGGAACAAGGAGGGCGCATGAGCGCGTCGATCGAAGCCGCTAAGACCACCTCGACTGCTACGACATCTGCAGGTGGTGCGCTCGCCGCAGCGCTTGCACACGCCGGACTGAACCGCGCGTTCATCGTGCCGGGGGAGAGCTACCTGCCGCTTCTCGAGGGCATGCGGGAGCACGCGATCGAGCCGGTCGTGTGCCGCAACGAGGGCGGCGCGGCCTACATGGCGCTCGGCGACGCCATGGTCACCGGCCGGCCCGGTGTGGTGATGGTGACGCGCGCGCCGGGCGCTTCGAACGCGATGGTCGGCGTCAGTGCGGCTTACCAGGAGGGCGCACCGCTGATCCTGTTCGTCGGTCTCGTGACGCTCGACGAGCGCGACCGGGATTCATTTCAGGAGTTCGATCTACGAGCTTGGTACGGCACGACGGCGAAGCGGGTGTTCGTGCTCGATAGTGCCGATCGCGCGCACACGGTCGTGGAGGAGGCGATCCGCATCGCGACGACCGGGCGCCCCGGGCCTGTCGTGATTGGACTGCCCGAAGACGTGCTCAGCCATGAGGTGCCGAGCCGGCCCGCCATGGCTGCGCCCGCGCTCGTGAACCGGGCGCACCCCGACGACGTGGCAGCCGCTGCCGCTGTGCTCGAGGGGGCGGAGCGGCCGGTGATTCTCGTCGGCGGCCACCCCTGGTCGGGCGCCGCCAGCTCGCAGCTTGCGAGCTTTGCTGAGCGGCACTCGATCCCCGTGCTGGGCGGTTGGCACGTCGGCGACAGGCTCGCGGTCGACAGCGCGGTCAACGCCGGATGGGTCGGCTACGGCGCTCACCCCGAGGCGTGGGCGCTGCTTGCCGCGGCTGATGCGCTGCTCGTCATCGGCACCACGCTCGGTGATGTGATCACGCGCGGGTGGACGCAGCCGGCGCCCGAGCGCACCGCCGTCATCAACCCCGATCCCGAGCTGCGCGGTCATATCTCTCCGCCGCTCGTGCACGTCGTCGCGGAGGTCGAGGCGGCGGTTGCCGCGCTGGCCGAGCTCTCCATTGCGGTTGGGGCGGGCTGGGAGGCGCGCGCTGGTGAAGCGCACGCGGCCTATCTCCGGTCGATCGAGGTGCCGGTGCCGGTGCCGGTGCCCGGGTCTGGGTCTGGGCCTGGGCTCACCGAACGTGGTGCGCGCGATCGCGTGCGCGCTGCCGAGGTGGTTGCGCGGCTCAACGAGCGTCTCTCTGGTGACTCCGTGACGCTCGCGTACGGTGCTGGGCGTCACTGCGCCTGGCCGCAGCGCTATCTCCGCAAGGCCGAGTACCCCTCCGAGCTCGGGCTGCAGAACGGTTCGATGGGCTTCAGCGTGCCGGCCGCGATCGCCGCGTCGCTGCGCCAGCCGGAGCGCATCGTGGTGTGCGTCGCGGGCGACGGGGAGCTGCTCATGAACGGGCAGGAGCTCGCGACCGCGATCCAGCACGGGGCGCGAATGCTGCTGCTCGTGATCGACGACTCTTGCTACGGGACGATCCGCGATCATCAGCAGCGCATGTTCCCCGGGGCGCGTTTCGCCGTCGACCTGCAGAACCCCGATTTCGCAGCGATGGTGACCTCCTTCGGCGGCACAGGCTTTCGAGTCGAGCGCTCGGGCGATGCGGACG
Source organism: Leucobacter sp. USHLN153 (assembly GCF_037145615.1). NCBI lineage: Bacteria > Bacillati > Actinomycetota > Actinomycetes > Micrococcales > Microbacteriaceae > Leucobacter > Leucobacter sp. USHLN153. Next base: position 295,163 of record NZ_JBBCXE010000003.1, on the reverse strand, counting down.
GCGCCGTCGACGGCGCGATCGCCGCGGTGCGAGCCGGGGGCGTCGCGGCGCTCCACGTCCTCATCGAGGAAACGGACGTCGCCTAGCTCGAGCGCCCCGCCCGCAACGCGCCCCGCCCGCAACGCGCACCGCGCGTCGACGGTGTCACCGGGCACACGCTGAGCCCGCGACGCTTCCACGTCTCGCATCGGCGCGGGATTCCGTGCACTACGGCAGCGTCGACCTGGGCTTCACTTGGAACTCTCTCGGTTGCGGAACTCGTCGCGGCGGGCGACTACCTGGTCCGCGTGCATCGCGCTGGCTACGGCAGACCGCACCCGCGCAGAGGCCCATACACATCGCGCGCGCCTCGAGCTGCGTCGTTGGCGGGGCGGATCGCGCCTCGCCGAAGCGCTGCAACTCATCCGCGAGGATTCCTGGTCGCCCGCCGAGTCGCACACGCGGGTCGTCATCGTTCGGGGCGGGCTCCCCGAACCCGAGCTGAACGTCGACCTGACCGCCGCGAACGGCGAGTTCCTCGCGTGCGTGGATCTCGCGTACCTCGACTTCAAGATTGCGATCGAGTACCAGAGCGCACTTCATGCGCGTCAATACGCGAAGGATGTCGAGCGCATCGAACGTCTCCGCGCGCACGGCTGGTGGGTGATCCAGGTGACGTCAGCGCTGCTGCGCGAGCCCGAGCGACTCGTGACCAGGGTCAGCGAGGCCCTCTTCGAGCGCGTCTGGCGCGGAGAACCAATCTGGCCTGGTCAGTAGTTGTGGGTAGGTCGCCGAATAACCACAACTACTGACCGGCCCAGGAAAGGAGCGGCGCGGTTCGCGGGCGGCGCGGCCCAGCAAAGGAACGCGCGCGCGGCCCTACGCGCGGGGCGCCTCCGCGACGACCCTGCTGTCGATGCGACCGACGCCGTCGACCTCGACCGTCACGGTATCGCCGTCGTGCAAGAACAGCTGCGGATCGCGCCGGAACCCGACACCGCCCGGCGTGCCCGTCAGAATCACGTCGCCGGGCGACAGCGTCGTGAACTCAGACACCGTCGCGATCAGATTTTCGATGCTGAAGATCAGGCGATCGAGCGTTGAATCCTGCACCGTCTCTCCGTTGACGATCGTGCGGATGCCGGCCGCCGCGAGGTCGACCTCGTCGGGAGTGACGATCACGGGCCCGAGCGGGGTGGAGTCGTCCCACGCCTTGCCCTGCATCCACTGGTGCGTCTTGTACTGGTAGTCGCGCATCGTGATGTCGTTGGCAACGGTGTAGCCCAGCACGTGCGACAGCGCATCGGCTTCGGCGATCCGCCGCCCCCCGCGACCGATGATGACCGCGAGCTCCGCTTCGTAGTCGACCTGCTCCGACTCGGGCGGGGCGAGGATGTCGTCGTGCGCGCCGATGAGGCTCGTCTCGAACTTGGGGAAGAGCACGGGGTACGTGGGGAGGTCACGCTTCGTCTCTGCGATGTGGGCGTGGTAGTTCAGTCCGACGCAGAAGACGCGGTGCGGGTGCGGGCTCGCGGGCAGGAGCTGCGCATCAGCATAGGCGAACGCACCGGCCTCATCGCGAGCCGCTGCCGCGAGAGCCTTAGCGCCCTCCGAGACCGACGAGACGCCGGTGAGCGGCACCACGCCCTCGCCCTCGAGCACGCCCACGCGCTCGGCGCCGCCCTGCTGGTAGCTGACGTACTTCATGCGGTTGCTCCTACCGATCGCTGCTCGCTCGTCTTACGCCACACGGGCGTCTGCCCGCCCCACAGGTTCACGCTCTGCGGCACCGGCTCCCAGCGCCTCGGCACATAGGTAACGGCCTCGTCGTAGAACTTCTCCATCTCCGCAGAGAGCTCGATGTGGTTGCCCGCCGGATCATCGAAGAACACGAACAGGTTGTTCCCCGGACCGTGGCGGCCCGGCCCCCACTGCACGTCGACGTCGAGCTCGGTGAGGCGGTCGCACCACGCCTTGAAGTCGGCCCACTCGGCGAGGTCGTACGAGTAGTGGTCGATGTCGCCGCCCTTGCCGACGTTGACGATGGCGACGGTGTGGTGATCCTTGTCGCTGCGCAGCCAGCAGAAGCGGCCGTCGGCGAGCTGGTCCGAGATGCGGAACCCGATCGTGTTCACGAAGAACTCGATCATCGGCTGCACATCGGAGGTGCCGAGCGTCGTGTGCTGGAACTTGATGGGCCGACGCCCGGTGTCGGTGGCGTTCTCACCCTGTCGCTGCACGGCGCTGTGGAAGTGCGCGGGGGTGCCGTCGGGGTCGATCACCACGATGCCGGTCGCTTCGCCGCGAGGGGCATCAATATATGAGGGATCGAGGTCGGCCACCTCGTAGCCTGCCGCGACCAGCCGCGCACGAATGCCGGCGATGCCGTCGGCGTCGCGCACCTCGAAACCGTAGTGCGCGAGACCCTGTTCTCCCGGGATCAGGTCGATGACGTGGTGGCCGGTGCCCCAGCCGAGGCGCACGCCACCGTCGGCGAGCTCTCCCTGGCGCACGAGCCCGAGTACGCGTCCGTAGAAGTCCTCGGCGGCGGCGACGTCGGGCACGGAGAAGCCGATGTGCGAGACGGCGGTGTGGCGGAGCGTGCCGGCCTGCGGCCCCTCCTCGATGGTTATGCGATTGGGGCGGTCCATAGCGATTCCTTTCGTGAGGGGGTGTTCTCTTCGGCCCCGGCGCCGCTGGCTTCGGTGTCGATCGAGGGCGAACTGAGCCAGTCGCTCAGCAGAGTTGCGACGCGCGGTTCTTCGCCAGGCGCCCAGCTGATCGCGGCGAAGCGATCGGGGCGCACGAGGAGGAAGCGGCCTCGATGCGGCGAGAACTCGTCGTAGAGCTTTCCGTCGACGTCGATGGCGGTGCGCGCGGATCCCGAATAGTCGTCGATGAGGTCGTCGAGCGGCACGGCGACGAAGGTGTCGACGAACCCTGTCAGCGCTCGGGCGGCAGCTGCCACATCGGCCGGGCGCACTCCGACCGCGATCGCGGCCCAGCCGTTCCCGAGCAGCTCGTCGAGCGGCACGACCTCGTGGCGGTCGAAGTCGAACGCCTGCGGTTGCGCAATCTGGGCGCCGACGGCCGCAGCGACGGCGTCTGAGTCCTGAGAAACCGCGGCCGCACCGGCGGGGGCAGGATCAGCACCGCCCTCAGCGCCGCTTCGACCCAGGCCAGCCGCGCCCGCAACCCGTGGCTCAACGAGCCCCGCGTCGAGGCGATTCTGCGGCCGGTACCGCATCTCCTCGAAGAACGCGCAGCCGTCGGGCGTCTCGAGCGCCTCGCGCACGACCCGATCGCGGAATTCGGCGAGGCGACGGTTCGTCGTCATGACGACGCGACCCAGCTTGACGGAGCTGCGGATCACCGCTTCAGCGTGGGGTCGGCGCTCAATCTCGTAAGAGTCGAGCAGGGTGTCGTGCTCCCCGGATCCGCCGCCAAAGCCGGCACGACCAGCCCCGATGCGACCAGCCTCCGCACCAGCCCCCGCGCCGCACGCCCGCGCGATCTTCCAGGCGAGGTTCGCGACGTCGCGCATGCCCGAGTTGAGACCCTGCCCCGCGAACGGCGGCATCATGTGCGCCGCGTCGCCGGCGAGGAACGCGCGCCCAACCCGCCAGCGTTCCGCGCTCAGAGCGTGGAACGTGTACGCGACCGCGCGCTCAACCTCGGAGGGTTCGATGTCCCGGTAGGGCGCAACCAGCTCGCGGATGAGTTCGAACGGCGGCTCGCCCGTGAAGCTCGCGGCCTCCTCTGCCGAGATGCGGAATTCGTAGCGGCAGCGCCCCTCGAGGCCGGGCACGATCACGTGCGGCCGATCCGGATTCCCGTGATGCATGCCGTAGCGCTCGCGCCGCCGATCGCCGGTCGTGTCCGCGACCAGCCACACGTCGTCGAAGCTCTCGCCGATCATGCGGACGCCGAGCTCGCGGCGCACGGTCGAGCGGCCGCCGTCGGCACCGATGAGGTACTTCCCGGTGAGGAGCGTTCGCCCGCTCGCGTCGCTGACGGTCGCGGTGATCGATTCGGGATCCTGCGCAATGCCGGTCACCTCGGCGCCGAAGCGCACGTCGATCTGGGGCGAGCGCTGCATCGCCTCGAGCAGCACGCGCTCGAGGTCGGGTTGAGCGAAGGGGTTCTTGAAGGGGAACCCGAGGCGGTAGGGGGTCGCGGCGCGCGCGGCGAAGAGCCACTCGTCGTCGGCCCCGTAGTAGGCCGTGCCGGTGCCGGGCACGATGATGTGCAGCACCTCGTCGGCGATCCCGATGGCCTGGAAGAGCCGCAGCGACTCGTCGTCGAGGCTGATCGCCTTCGGCGCGTTGCTCGTCGCGTGCTCGCGCTCGACGATGGTGACCCGCAGGCCGCGAGCTGCGAGCGCGAGCGCCGCGGTCATCCCGACTGGCCCAGCGCCGACAACGATGGCGTCGGTGTGCGTCGTCATTGACCTCGTCATCGACATCCCTTCTGTCCTGTATTTAAGGATACTAGGTCTGTTTTTTAGAACTCGCAAGCAACAGGGTCCGAGAAGTCGCATAAGATGGCCCCATGCCAACAGAGGGCAAGAAGAGCGCCTACCGAGAGCGCAACTCGACGGCCGACCGAGCCCTCGACATCCTGGGTTTGTTCACCGAGCAGCGAATGCGCATTACGGGGGCGGATCTCGCCAGCGAACTGGGCGTCGCGCGTTCGACGGCGTACCGCTACATTCAGACGCTGACGGCCTCGGGCTACCTCGAGGAGGATCCGAGCGGCGGCTTCCGGCTCGGGCTGCGCGTCTTCGAGCTCGCCCGCATCGCCCGACGCGCCTACGGGCTCTCCGAGGTCGCGATTCCGCTGCTGCGGGAGGTCGCTGTCGAGACGGGGGAAACCGCCCTGCTCACGCGGCGCTTCGACGACCGCATCGTCTGCCTTGAGAAGATCGACGACGAGGCGCACCACGTGCGGCTGAGCTACGAGCGCGGCAGCGTGCTCCCGTTGAACTCGGGCGCCTCCGCCTGGGTGCTGCTCGCGTGGGAGGATCCGGCCGTCGTCGACGAGCTGCTCGCGCGCTCGACGTTCGCGTCGCCGACCCCGAACTCCCTCACCGACCCGGCGCGCATCCGCGAGCGCTTGAGCGAAATTCGCGAGGCAGGGTACGCCGTCTCTCAGGGTGAGCTCGATCCGCATGTCGTCGGCATTGCCGCGCCGATCCGCGATGATGCCGGCCGCGTCGTCGCGGGCGCGAGCGTGGTGTCGTTCGCGCGTCGACTCGAGAACGGGGCTGAGGGCGTCGACGCGCTCGCTGAGCGGGTGCGCGACGTGGCGAACCAGATCTCCGAGCGGATCGCGCTGAGCGCTCAGTGACCGCGGGCCGGCCGATTCCACAAGCTGACCGACCCGACGCACGCGACCGCCCCGCCTCAGGCCTCGGGCGCGTTGAGGTGGCGTTGGAACAGGTTCTCCGGGTCCCACTCGGACTTGAGCGCAAGGTAACGCTGCCAACGCTCGTCTGAGAGCGTGCGAGCCGGCCGCGTCGGTCGCGCGGTCAGGTCGACGTCTCCCGCGTAGTGCCCGGTGCTGATTTCCTCGAACGGCGCGAGCGTCTCGCGAAGCCAACCGATATTCGCCTCATCAGCTTCGGGATCTTCCCACACCGCATAGATCGACACGAAGTAGCGCCCGAGAATCGAGGCGGCCATGTCGGGCTGTTCCTTGCGGTAGTTACCGAAGGGCAGCTGCCATAGCACGTGCGTCCGGGTGCTGGGCGCGCTCTCCATCGCGGCGACGAGTTCGGCGAGCGGCTGCTCTGCAGGAGGGGTGTCGGTCCAGTGGCAATCGACCGCGTAGCGACGCCCGTGGTGGTAGAGCACTCGCTGGAAGTCGAAGAGTTCGGTGAAGCTGGTCTTCACGGTGGTACGCGAGATCATGCGGTCGGCGAACGGCGCCTCGAGCAGCGGCTTCAACAGCTCCTGCGCTTCCTCGTCCGAGTCCGCGTAGATGAGTGAGTTGAGCAGCACGACGCGTTCGGCGGAGTGTGTTCCGCCCGCCTCGGCACCGACTTCGTGGCCGTCGAGAAAGCCGATCCATCCCATGGGTTCGATGCGCGGATCCAGTAGCGGGGTCGTCTCATCGAGCCAGGTGGCGACCTCGTCGAGCATCGACAGCGGGAGCACGAGCGAGTCGCTCCAGAGCCCACGTGGATGAGTGCCGAGGCGCAAATGGAATCGCGTCACGACGCCGAAGAAGCCCGGCCCTGACCCACGTGCCGCCCAGAAGAGATCGGAGTTCTCTGTTTCACTCGCGTGCACTCGGCGGCCGTCTGCCGTGATCACGTCGATGCCGATGACACTCTCGTTCGCATAGCCCCATGCGCCGGTGTTGAAGCCGAGGCCGCCGCCGAGCAGAAAGCCGCCGAGGCAGACGGACGGGCAGTGGCCGACGCTGAAGGTGAGCCCGAGCGGTTCGAGCTCGGCGATGAAGGCCTCGTTATCCGCGGCCGGCTCGACGATCGCGGTGCGGGCTTCGGCGTCGATCTGTACGGCCGTCATGCGCGAGAGATCGAGCAGCAGCCCTCCGTCGCGGATCGAGTTGCCGACGAAGTTGTGCCCGCCGGATCGCACGGAGACGCGCAGGCCTTTTTCCTTGGCGAGCTCGAGTGCTGCGGCGATCTCGTCGTCATTGTGTGCGAATACGATTGCGGCCGGCCGAGCCTCGGGCACCCGCCCGTTCCAGATCGCCGCGCGGCGACACGTCTCGTAGCGCTCGTCCTCCGGGAGGATGACATCTAACTCGATTGCATTCACCAGGGCGTCCCTTTCTGCAGAACAAGTGTTCTAATCCGCAGAACATAGTGCTAGTGTGATTTCCTGTCAAGGAATCGGCCGAGGTTCACGCTGGTGTGGCCCGACCGGAGGGGGTGCATGGATGGATCTCGGACTGGCAGGCGAACACGTCGTGGTCACGGCCGCAGGCAGCGGCATCGGCCGCGCAATCGCCGAGTTCCTCGCGACCGAGGGCGCGGAGGTGCTCGCCATCAGCGCGCATCAGGCGCCGCCCGCTCGGCGACTCGACACCGTCGCTATTGATCTGCTCGATCCTGACGCCGGCGAGGCTGTCGCCCGAGAGGTGGCGAAACGCACCGACCGAATCGCCGCCCTCATCACCGTGCTCGGCGGCCCTGACGCGAGCGATAAGTCGTTCGCCGAACGTGATGATGCCCGCTGGCAACACGCCTTCGAGTTCAACCTCCAGAGCGGGATCCGCACGATCCGCTCGTGCTTGCCGTTTCTCGAGCGATCAGAGTGCGCCAGCATCGTGCACACCGGTTCAGATCTCGGTCGACAGCCCGACCCCAAGTTCATCGAGTACGCCGCCATGAAGGCCGCGCTACTCAGCCTTTCGAAGAGCTTGTCGCAAGAGCTCGGACCGAGGATTCGCTCGAACGTGTGCGCTCCCGGCCCCACGCGCACCCCCGGCCTGGTTCGGGACTTCACCGAGGTCGTCGGCCCGGCGTGGGGAGTCAGCGGTGAAGAAGCGATGGATCGCTACGTGCGCGAAGAGCGCCGTATGGCGAGCGAGCGCCTCGCGCTCCCCGAGGAGGTAGCTCGCGCGGCTGCATTCCTCGCCTCCCCAGCGTCAGCTCCGATGACCGGGACGGAGCTCGTGATCGACGGAGGCACACGCAAGGCCGTCTGATCCTGCTCACCGAATGGAGCGCCGACAGCACCCCGCCCGAACGAAGCCCCCGAACAGCACCCCCGCCGAACGAAGCCCCCCGAACAGAAGCCCCGAAGCAACTCAACCCTTCAGTCGCCTACCAAGAACAGGAGCCAGCATGAGCACGACCGGCAGTGGAGCCCCGCTCGCACGCGAACCCTACCGGCACTGGCCGCTCGAGGGGCGCCCCCGGCTTGAATACCCGGGTGGCAAGAAGATGGCCGTGTATCTTGCCGTAAACATCGAGCACTTCGACCTCGGCCGACGCTCGACGAGTCGCACGGGGGTCACCGCGCACCTCCCCGTCGACCCGCTGAATCACGGTTGGCGCGACTATGGCGCCCGCGTCGGGTTCTGGCGCATGCTCGAGGCGATCGACCGTTTCCAGCTGCCGGTTTCGACGCTGCTCAACTCGGACGCCGCCCTCGCCTATCCCGAAATCGTCGCAGAGGGCCGAGACCGCGGCTGGGCATTTCTCGGCCACGGCCGCAGCAACAGCGAGATGTGGACCGGCTTCGATGAGGCAGCCGAGCGCGCTGGGCTGCAGCGCATCGTGGAGGTGCTCGAAGCGACCACGGGGTCCCGCCCGAAGGGTTGGCTCGGCCCGGCGCTCACCGAGACGGAGCACACGATCCCGCTGCTCGCCGAGCACGGCTTCACGTATTCTCTCGGCTGGGTCGCCGACGATCAGCCGGTCCCGATCGACGCTGGTGGCGCGCCGTTCGCGAGCGTGCCGTACTCGATCGAGATCAACGACATCCCCGTCTTCGTCGATCAGTCTCTGACGCCGGCGGACTTCACCGACATGATCGTCGACCAATTCGAGGTGCTGCACGAGGAATCGCAGCGTCGCCCCGGCGCGGTGCTCGCGATCTCGCTGCATCCCTTCCTCGTCGGCCAGGCGTTCCGCCACAAGCACCTGCTCGCCGCGCTCGAGGCGGTGAGCGGCCACGACGACGTCTGGTACGCGAACTCCGACGAGATCGCGGACTGGTTCCTCGCCGAGCGTCACACCGCGGCCCAGGCTTCGATCGACGCGTACGAGCAGCGCTGGTCGCAGCGCTGAAGGCACCGACCCCACACCTCTATATATAAGGAGAACTCGTGAGCGAAGCAGCTCGTGAACTCGTGGCAACCGCCTGCCGCGTACTTGAGGCCAACGGCCACGCCGACTACGTCTGGGGGCACGTCAGCCTTCGCGACGAGGAGAATCGCGGCTTCTGGATGAAGCCCGCGGGATTCGGCTTCGACGAGGTGGGCCCCGAAGACGTCATCCTCGTGGACTTCGACGGCACCGTCATCGAGGGTGATCGCAAGCGTCACTCGGAGTGGCCGATTCACGCTGAGCTGATGCTCAAGGACCCGAGTATCAATTCCGTCGTGCACACGCACCCGCCGCATGCGATCGCGTTGGCAGCCCGAGGTGAGGAACTGCTCCCCGTCTCCCACGCCGGCACGCTGTTCACGCCTCCTTCGGTGCCGCGCTTCGACCTCACCGCCAACCTGATTCTCACGCCGGAGCTCGGGCGCGCGCTCGCCGCCACGGTCGGGGAGGCCCGCGTCGCCTTCATGGTGAACCACGGGATCGTCGCCGCGGGGGGCAGCGTGCAGGAAGCCGTAGCTCGCGCGGTGCTCCTCGAAAAGGCGTGCGACCAGCAACTCAAGATCACTTCGCCTGGTGTGACCCCCTCCTTCCCGAGCGCGGAAGAATCCTTGGAGAAGCGCGGCACGGTCTGGCCGCCCTCGCACATCGACGCACTCTGGGAGTATCTTGTGCGCCGACTGCAGCGGTAGCGTCGCTGCAGCACCTGGGTTGCGGCTACGGGGCCGATCTTCGGGGGCGGATCAGCGCGAGCCGCCGTGCAAGTCCGCCCCCACGGCGGCCCTCGCGCCCCCGCGCCATCTCTGGGCCGGTCAGTTGTTGTGGCTATCCCGCGACTTAACCACAACAACTGACCGATCTCGCCTGGCTCCCGAGCTCGAGCCCGCTCCCGCTTCCGCTACAGGCCGGCCTTCCGCTGCTTCGCGAGCTCGCCGAACAGGCGGCCCTTGCGCACTCGACCCCCGGTCACCCGCTCCCCGAGTACGGCGGCGACGAGAATCACGCCGGTGACCACCTGCTGCCAGTAGCTCTGCACGCCGGAGATGCTGAGTCCGTTCTGCAGGAGTCCGATGAAGAGCACGCCGACGGCTGTCCCGCCGACCCCGCCCGATCCGCCAGCGAGCGCTGTGCCTCCGAGCAGCACTGCTGCGGCTGCCTGCAGCGGGAGATCGACTTCCACCTGGGGCGACGCTGCGCCGATCCGCCCCACAGCAATGACGCTCGCGAGCCCCGCGCAACCGCCGACGATGGCGTACGCGGCCATCACGGTGCGCTCGACGCGGATGCCGGAGAGCTTTGCCGCAGCGATTGAGCCGCCGACCGCGTAGAGATCGCGGCCGAAGTAGGTGCGGTTCTGCACGAACAGGGCGAGCAGGAAGATGACGATCATGATCCAGATCGGGGTCGGCATGCCGAATACGCGTTCGACGCCGATCCACGAAATCGCGCGGTCGGTGATCACCTCGGTGGTGTTGTTCGACCACAGGTTCACCGTGCCGGTGAGTGCGGTCATCGTTGCGAGCGTGACGACGAAGAACGACATTCCGAGCTTGCCGATGAGCGCGCCGTTGATGAAGCAGCCGACGGCGATGCCGATGAGTATCGCCAGAATGATGACGACCCACGAGGGGATCGGCGTGTAGTTCACCATCTTCCCGATGAAGATCCCGATGAACGCGACGGTCGCGCCGGCTGAAAGATCGATACCCCCGACGATCGTGACGAACGTCATGCCCATGCTCACGATCCACAGCACGGCAACCGCGGTCAGTAGATTCTGCAGGTTTCGTGGCCCGAGGAAGGTGCTCTGCGTCGCCGCGAAAACGATGAACAGCGCGATCACGAGCGCCAGCGCGGGCCGGAAGCGCCGCGTGGAAGCCCAAGCATGTCCGAGTACGTTGCTCATTCGGAAAGGTGCCCTCCTGTGTAGCGGCTGAGGAGCGCTTCGCTCGCATCGGCCGACGGAACCGAGGCGATGATCGCCCCTCTGAACATGACGAGAATCCGGTCGCACAGCGCGATGAGCTCTTCGTTCTCCGACGAGCTCACCAGCAGCGCCGCGTTGCTTTCGGCGGCCTCTCTCAGGAGGCTGTGGATCTCGGCCTTCGCAGCGACATCCACGCCTCGAGTGGGCTCGTCGAGCAGCAGAACCGTGGACCCTGCGGCCAACCATTTGCCGAGTGCGACTTTCTGCTGGTTGCCACCGCTCAGCGTGCCGACAGCGACCTCGGGAGACTCGGCGCGCACCCGCATCCCGCTCATCACGCGCTGCACGACGTCTTCCGTCTGAGCTCGAGAATGCGAGCGGAGGCGCGGAAGAAACGCCGTGACCGACATGGTGAGGTTGTCGCGGATCGACCGGCCGAGTACGAGCCCCCGCAGTTTGCGGTCTGGCGGCAAATATCCCATGCCTCGAGCAATGGCGCTCCGAGGATTCGACGGCGTGTAGGGCTTGCCCTGGAGCGCGAGCTCCCCGCTCGAGACGCTTCGCGCGCCGAACAGCGCCTCGAGGAGTTCGCGTCGACCTGAGCCGACGAGCCCCGCGACGCCGACGATCTCTCCGGGCGCAACGGTGAGGCTCGCGTCGCGCACGATGCCCTCGACGTTTAACTCCGAGACTTCGAGCACAGGCGCCGCGTTGTGCGAAACGCGGGCACGGCGCTCGGGAACGCCGACCTCCTCCCAGGCGCCCGCCCGTCCGACCATCTCGTCCACGATGCGCTGCACGTCGAACTCCGACATGGGGCCCGAAGCCGCGGTCTCACCGTCGCGGAGCACAGTCAGTTCGTCGACGATCTCGAACATCTCGGCGAGGCGGTGCGATACGAAGACCACCGAAACACCCTGCGCCTTGAGCACAGCGATGGTCTTGAAGAGCACCCGCACCTGATCGTCGGTCAGAGAGCTGGTCGGCTCGTCGAGGATCAGGATGCGAGCGTCCATGCTGATCGCGCGAGCGATCTCGATCATCTGCTGGCGGTCCGGCGAGAGCGTGCCGGCGAGTTGCTCGGGGTCGATGTCGAGATCGAGCCGCGCGAGCACTTCCGCGGCCTTTCGACGCGTGGCGGGCCAGTCGATGCCGCCGGGGCCGCGCTCGGCGCGATGGCCGAGAAGGATGTTCTCAGCGACCGAGAGGTCGGGCGCGAGCGCGGTCTCCTGCGACACCATCGCAATGCCGTGGCCGATCGCGTCGAGCGGCTTCACGAACTGCATCGCCTCGCCGTTCAGGCGTATGGATCCCTCGTCGGGTCGCACCTGACCCGACATGATCCCGAGGATCGTCGACTTGCCTGAGCCGTTCTCGCCGATGAGACCGTGTACGACTCCTGGAGCGCTGATCACGAGGGTGCCGCGCTTCAGCGCGCGTACACCGCCGTAGCGCTTCGCGATGCCGGTGAGCTCGAGGAGCGGAGGTGCGGGAGGCATCTGAGTCACGGGGTTCCACCAATCCGGGCCATGCCGCGTGAACGGCATGGCCCGTGCATTCGCGCGGTTTACTGAATCGGGGTGATGCTGTCGACGTTGTCAGCGGTGATGCCCTTCGGCACGACGACGAGCTGCTCCGGGAGCGGCATGTTCTGATCGGTCATCGCGTTGTAGAGGCCGTTGATCATCTGCGTGCCGATGCCCTCGGTATCGACCCAGCTCGTGCCCGCGATCTCGCCCGCGGCGATCTTCTCGGTGACCGCTTTCTCCGTGTAGGCGCCGAATACCTTGACGTCGGTGGCACCCGACGCCCGCGCGGTAGTTGATGCTGCGAGCGCTGCGGGGCCGTTGTAGGTCAGCACGGCGCTTACGTCCGGCCAGCGGGTCAGAATGTCGTTCATCGCGGTCGCGGAGTCCTGGGAGGTGTCGGATGCCGCGTCGACGTTGCCGAGGAACTCCAGTCCGTACTTCTCGGCCCAGTAACCGAGTCGCTCGGTGTAGTACTTGAGGAGCGGCACGGGGATCGCAACGCCGATCGTGGCGAATGATGCCCCCGGCTCGACCTGCTGGGCGGCGAGCGTAGCAACTTCGAAAGCTGAACGATCGGGCCCCTGGCTCACGTTGGAGAGGAAGTGCGGGAACAGATCCTCTCCTGCGAACGGAGGCGTATCCTGCCCGATGATCTCGATGCCCTTGCTTGCGGCCTCGTCGAGGCACGGCCCGAGCGACGACGGGTCAACTGCGTAAACCGCCATCGCGTCGACATTCTGCGCGATGAGTTCGTTGCACTGGTCGACCTGCGTGTTGACGTCGTTGTTCGCGTCTTTCAAGATGAATTTTCCGCCGAGCGCTTCCGTGCGCGCTTCGCCGGCTTTCGCGATCGCATTGACGAAGTTGTTCGCGGTCATCGGCGACAGCCAGCCGACGGTGAACTCGAAGCCGTCTTGCTGCTCTGGCTCATCGAACGCCGCGGGGAACTCGGCTTCTGGTCCGTCGTACTGGAGGGCGGTGACCTGCTCGTCGCCGCCCTGGGGCGCGTCATCGGTGCCTTCCGAGTCGCTTGAGCACGCGGCGAGGGAGGCGAGCAGTGCGATGGCGCCGACTGCGGCGCCCGTCCGAAGCATGGGGGTGAATCGCGACATTGCAGCTCCTTTACTGGGTCGCGCGGTGTCAGCACAACTGCGGCACCGAAGTAATGTTCTGACCATCAGAATCACGTTCTGATGTGAAGGATGCTACGGCGCAACGAACTGCGCGTCAAGTATGCGGTAGGGCCCCCACTGATGGATATCGTTCCGTTACCTCACAACGAAACTGACCCGGCTCTCAGCAGCGGTCAAGCGCGGCGGCGTGCCACGACCGCGGCGGAGGTGATTGACGCCCGTTGCGGCACGAGCTACTCTTCAGAATCAGATTCTGTTCTAAAGAACTGGAATGCGGTCAAGAGAATTGAGAGATACGCATGGATGAGCGCGACGGTGAAGAGTTCTTCCGCAATCGCGGCTTCGGGCTGAAAATCGGATTCGGCGAGCGCCCAGCCGTCCTATCCGTCGACTTCATCAACGGTTTCACCGACGCCGCGATGCCCCTCGGGTCCGATCTCACCGATGAGATCACGGCCGCACGCCGGGTGCTTGACGCAGCGCGGGAGATCGGCGCCCCGGTAATCCACACGACGGTCGCGTACGACGATGACGGCCTTGCCGATGCGGGGGTCTGGGGGCTGAAGCAGGCGGGCGCGACGACGCTCCGAGCGGGCACGCACGCGGTCGAGGTCGATGAGCGGATCGGGGCCCTCCCGGGCGAACAGCTGCTCGTGAAGAAGTACGCCTCCGCATTCTTCGGCACCGACCTCGTCGCGCGCCTCGTGAGCAAAGGTATCGACACCGTGATCATCCTCGGCTGCACGACGAGCGGTTGCGTCCGGGCGAGCGCGGTCGACGCCGTGCAGAACGGCTTCCGCCCGATCGTGGTGACCGAGGCCGTCGGTGATCGATCGCCGCAAGCGCACACGCAGGCGCTCTTCGACCTCGAGCAGAAGTACGCCGACGTCGTGCCGCTCGACGAGGTACTCGAATTCCTGAACGGCCTGCCGGCCGCGCGCTAGCGGACAAGGTGCGAACAGTAACTTATGGTGAGTACGTGACGACCACAGCCCCCACATATCCGATCGAATCGGTCGACCGGACCCTGCGTCTCCTGACGATCTTCGCGAACGGTAAGGCGCTGACGGTCTCTGCGGTCGCCGAGGAGCTCGGGGTGGCGCGCTCGACTGCCCACCGGCTTCTCGCCATGCTCGAGCACCACGGCTACGTGCGGCAGGATCCGCTATCGAAGGTCTACGGCGTGGGTGCGCAGACACTGCGCGTGGGCCTTGCCGCGGTGCGGGACCTCGACATTCGTGGGGTGGCTCGGCCTCATCTCGAGGCGCTGCGCGATCAGTTCGAGGAGACGCCGCACCTGACCGTCCTCGACGGGGGCACGGCGCTGGTCGTGGATTCGCTCGAGTCCCGGCAGCCGGTGCGCGTGGGCTCGCGCGTCGGCATCGAGATGTCGCTCTGGAGCACGGCGAGCGGGCGGGCATTGCTCGCGGGCCAGACGGCCGAGTTCGTGGAGCGTCATGTGCCGGAACACTTCGAGGCGCTGCACCCCGACGCGATCGGGTCGCGCGCCGAAATGCTGGGGCTCTTGAAGCTGGTCAGGCAGCAGGGGTACGCGACGAGTTTCGGCGAGTTCGAGACCGACCTGGCTTCCATTGCGGTCGTCATTCCGATCCCGAGCACGCTGGGAAACTTCGCGGTCTCCCTTTCCGCCCCTACGAGCCGAATGCCTCTCGACCGGGTACCCCAGGTAGTCGAGGCACTGCAGGGGCACGCGGCGAGCATCGCGTCCGAGGTGCTTCCGGACGCGGTCGAGTGAGCGAGGACCGTATGCGTGGCTCCCGAAACGGCGTGAGTGGCGCCGCGGCAGTGAACCCAGTGACTCAGACCCACGAGGGAAAGACCGCTGTGGTGACTGGGGCTGCGCAGGGAATCGGCCAGGCGTTCGCCGTCGCTCTCGCCGAGCGCGGGGCGCGCGTCGTGGCGGTCGACCTCGCGGACTGCGATGAGACCGTCCAGCGCATCGAGCGCTTGGAGCGCGTGGAGGGCACGAACGCCGTCGCGATCCGCGCCGATGTCAGTGACCCCGGGGCGATGCCGAGGATTCTCGCGGCCGCAAGAGCCTGGGGCGGGGCCGACATCCTCGTCTCGAACGCTGCGATCCAGGAGTTCGTGCCCTTCGAGCACATGAACTTCGCCCAGTGGCGCCGCATCATGTCGGTGAACGTCGATGCGCTGTTCCATCTCGCTCAAGCGCTGCTCCCTGATATGCGTGAACGCGGTTGGGGGCGCATTGTTGCGATGTCGTCGAACACCTTCCACCTCGGTATGCCCGGCGCGTCGCACTACGTTGCGAGCAAGGGTGCGGTGCAGGGGTTTGTGCGCTCGCTCGCGGGAGAGGTCGGGGTCGACGGCGTCACGGTGAACGCGATCGCGCCGAGCCTCACCCGCACTCCGGGAACGAGCGGCGGGCCGCAAGACGCGCAGGGTCAGTTCGAGATGGCGGCGGATCGCCAGGCCATCAAGAGGACGGAGTCGCCGGCGGATCTCGTGGGCGCGCTGGCGTTCCTCACCTCGGACGCCGCGGCGTTCGTGACGGGGCAAACGCTCCTGGTCGATGGTGGTTGGGCGCACGCATAGCCCTGTTGCTGCCCGATTGTTGCGAATGATTCTCAACAACACGTATAGTGATACTCGTTCTCATTTAGAAAGTGTCACATGAACCGCAACCGCACGAACCATCGAACCGTTCATTCCGTTCCTCCCGTCCTGTTGGCGTCCGCCGCACTCGCCTCGCTTCTCGCGCTCACCGCGTGCAGCGGAAGCGCCGCCGAGGCCGACGAAGCCGGCGACAAACTCCAAGTTGTTGCGACGACCACGCAGCTCACCGACTTCGCAGACGAGGTCGGCGGCGACGACATCGAGCTCACCGGGCTGCTCGCTCCGAACTCCTCGGCCCACCACTTCGACCCCAGCCCCGCCGACCTGCTCGCGCTTGGCGAGGCCGACGTGCTGGTGGTCAACGGCGCCGGCCTCGAAGGCTTCATCGACGACGCGATCGACGCCTCCGGCTTCTCCGGCACGGTCATCACGGCCGCCGACGGCATCGATCTCGACGAGGCGAAGCACATCACGGCCGAGGGGGCGAGCGAGGCCGGGCACGATCACGATCACGCCGACGAGGCCGACCACGCCGACGAAGCCGACCACGACCACGACCACGACCACGGCGACGAAGCCGACGAGGCCGACCACGAAGAGGAACACGACCACGACCACGGCGACCTCAACCCGCACATCTGGACCTCCCCGAACAACGCCGAGGGGATGGTCGAAGAGATTGCAGAGGGCTTCGCCGCAGCGGATCCGGCCAGCGCGAACGACTTCGAGCTGCGCGCCGACGCATACGTGGGCAAGCTGGAGCAGCTCGACGACTGGGTCAAGACCCAGTTCGCCCGCGTGCCCGAGGAGCAGCGCGTGCTCGTGAGCGGCCACGACTCGCTCCGCTACTTCCTCCACGACTACGACATCGCGTTCGCCGGCTCGATCCTGCCGAGCTTCGAAGACAACGCCGAGCCGAGCGCCGCCGACATCGACGCCCTGGTCGCGTCGATCAAGGAGCACAATGTGCAGGCCGTCTTCGTGGAGTCGTCGATGAGCCCGAAGCTCGCGGAGACGATCGCGAAGGAGGCGGGTGTCACGGTCGTGGACGCCGAGACCCTCTATGCCGATTCCCTGGGCGCCCCCGACAGCGACGGCGCCACCTACATCGGCGCCACGGTGCATAACACGAAGGTGATCCTCGACGCCTGGGGCGCGCGCGTCGACGCAGCGCCCGATATTCTGCAGTGATGACCATCGACCCCGCTCGCTCCGATGCCGCGTCCTCTCGGGGGCGCGGCATCGCGCTTGAGCTCGGCGATGCGGCGTTCGGGTACGACGGCACGGCGCAGGTCGAGCGGCTGACGCTCGAGGTGCCCGAAGGCTCCGCGGTGGCGCTCATCGGACCGAACGGTTCGGGCAAGTCGACGCTGCTGCGCGGCGTGCTGGGGCTCGCTGAGCTGACGGCGGGCACGGTGCGGGTGCTCGGTGAGGCTCCGGATCGCGCCCGGCGCCGCATCGGCTCCCTCCCGCAGGCGGATGCCCGCGATGCCTCCCTGCCCTTGAGTCTCCGCCAGGTCGTGACGATGGGCCTCTACCGCTCCCGCGGGCCGATCCGCCCGATCGGACGACAGGGTCGCCTCGCGGTCACCGCGGCCCTCGAGCGCGTCGGGCTCGGGGCGTACGCAGCGCGCCGCTTCGGCGAGCTGTCGGGCGGCCAGCAACAGCGCGGCATACTCGCGCGTGCGCTCGTGTCGGATCCCGAACTCCTGCTGCTCGATGAGCCGTTCAACGGTCTCGATCGCGAGAACCGTGATGTGCTGCTGCAACTTGTGCGCGATCTGCAGGTCGAGGGCCGCACGATCATCGTGTCGACGCACGACCTCGAAATCGCTCAGGAGGCCTGCACGCACGTGCTGCTGCTGGCGAGCGGGCACCATCCGCACCAGCCCGGCCACCCGGCCGCGTTCGGTTCGGTCGCCGACGCGCTCACGCTCGACGCGGTGCAGCACGCGTTCCAGGACACGACGGTCGAGCTCGACAGCCACACGGTGACGACGACGCGGGAGACGGAGTGACGTCGTTCGCAGTGCTGGCGGTGTCGCTCGCAGATGTGGCGGGGGCGGGGTCGGCGCAGCTCGCGCAGCTTGCCCACTCGCAACTCTCGCCCATCGGCCATCTTGCCCAGCCCGGCCTCCTCGAAATCTTCACGCTCCCGTTCATGTGGCGCGCGCTGCTGACGGTCGGCGTGCTCGCGCTCGCCGCCGGTGTCATCGGCCTGTTCATCAGCTTCCGCGAGCTCGAGTTCGTGAGCGATGGGCTGGTGCACTCGGTGTTCCCCGGGCTCGTGGTGGGCGCGATGATCGGCGGATCCGCCGGCCTGCTCCCGGGTGCCGTCGTCGCGGCGATCCTCGCGGCCCTGCTCTTCACGCTCATCGAGCACCGCGGGGGAGTGGGTGCCGACGCGGCGATCGCCGTCGTGCTGACCGGGCTGTTCAGCCTCGGCGTCGTGCTCGTGTCGCGGCAGGAGGGGTACGTGTCGCAACTGCAGGAGCTGCTCTTCGGGCGGCTGTTGACGGTGACGCAGACGCAGCTCTGGCAGATCGTCGTCGTCGCGGTCGTCGCGCTCGCAATCGTGGCGCTCACCTGGCGGGCGCAGCTGTTCCGCGCGTTCGATTCCGCGGGGGCGGAGGCGGCCGGCTTCCGGCTGCTGGGTGCCGATCTCGCGCTCGGCGTCGCGGTGGCACTCCTCGTGGTGGCGGGCGTGCAGGCGCTCGGCGTGCTCATGGTGATCGCACTGCTCACCGTGCCGATGGCAGCGTCCCGACTCGTCACGCGCCGCTTCCCGCTCTTGATCCCGATCGCGATCCTGCTGCCGCTCGCGACGGGGATCGCCGGGCTGTGGTTGTCCTTCGAGTGGTCGGTCGCGGGCGGCGCGACCGTGTCGCCCGGCGCGGTGGTCGTGCTGCTGCTCGTGGGTGCCTACCTCGTCGCGGCGCTCGCTCGCCTCGCCGCGGGTGCACTTGCCCGGCGCCGCGCAGGCGCTGGCACCACCGTTGGCAACAGCGGCGCGAGCTCGCCAACCGCAGCCCCCGCCGCGTGCGCCCCAGAGGCAGCGCCGCACCCGGGCGACGCTGACGGTTCGAGTGCTCCGTCCGATGGCGGCGGATCGCGGGGCGCCCGATGACCTACTTCGCACTCGCGTCCCTCGAGCTTGCCCTGCTCGGCCTCCTCTCCGGCGTCGCGGGCACGCTCATCGTGCTGCGTCGGCGTTCGTTCTTCGCGGTGGCGCTGAGCCACGCGACGTTCCCGGGAGGGGTCGTCTTCGCGATTCTCGGATGGAACCTGCTGATCGGCCAGGCGCTCTTCGCCGCGGTGCTGGTGCTCCTGATGACCCTGCTCTCGCGCGTGCCGGGGCAGGGGCGGCAGGTGACGAGCGGGGTGGTGCTCTCCTTTGGATTCGCACTCGGCACTCTCCTCGCCGCGCTCAACCCGGGCCTCGGAGTGCCGGTCGAGGCGCTCCTCGTGGGGTCGCCGCTCGGAGTGACCGCTACTGACGTCACGGCGACCGCCGCGGTGCTGCTCGCGTCCCTCGCCCTCGCGCTCGTCTTCGGGCGACGAGTGCTCTTCCACACCTTCGACCCGGTGGGCTTCGCCGCGGCGGGCTTCCGCACCTGGCCGGTCGAGCTCGTAGTGACGGGCGTGATCGCCGCCTCGGTCGTTGTCGCAATGCCCGCGGTTGGCGCGATCCTCGGGGTGGCGGTGCTGATCGCGCCGGCGGCGGCGGCGCGGGCGCTGGTTGATCGGGTCGAGTGGATCCCCCCGCTCGCCGCGGTGCTCGGCGTCGCGGGAGGCGCGGTGGGCCTCTGGATCTCCCGCGAGTTCTCGGTCGCCGCCGGTGGATCGGTCGGCCTCGTACTCACGGCGATCTTCCTGCTAAGCACGCTCGCGCGCCCCCTCCTACGCCCGCGGGCCCGCGGCCGCGCCGCCTCCGCCCCGCACCCCTCCTAGCGCCCTTACGGTGAGAGGCGGCCGCCCGCTACTCCACGTATCGATTGCGGCCGACGAGGATGCCGAGCCCCATGAGCAAGACGCCGATGACGCCGATGGTCCAGAGCGCGGGCGCCCACGAGCCGGTCACGTCGTGCAGCAGGCCGATGACCGGTGTGCCCACAGCAGACGACAGGTACCCGATCGACTGCGCCATGCCTGAGACCGCGGCGGCGTGCCGGTGGTGGTGGGTGCGGAGCCCGAAGAGCGAGAGCGCGAGCACGATCGTCATGCCGCCTGACACCCCGCTGAGGGAGGCCCAGAGCGCGCTCCATTCGGGTGCGAACGCGAGGCCGATCGCGGTGACTACGAAGAGGGATCCTGACATTGCCCCGAGCACTCGCTGGTCGCGCAGCCGCGGAATGAGCGCGGTGCTCAAAAGGCTGCCCGCGATCGAGATGGCGTTCATGAGGAAGAGGTGTACGCCGGCCGCTTCAGGCGTAATGCCGGACGCCACCTCGATGGACGGCAGCCACAGAATGATCACGTAGTACGCGACCGACTGCATCCCCATGAACGCGGTGATCTGCCATGCGAGCGGGGACCGCCACGGCGAGAAGCGGTCGCGCGACGAGCGACCGCCCGGCAGCGTGATCGGTGCGCTTGCGGGTGTATCTCGGGGCGAACCGGCGCGCAGGATCCGCGGCATGAGTACCGCCAGCGCGACGAGGGCGAAGCCCGCCCATATGCCCAGCGACAGCCGCCATCCGAGCGGCGACCCGGCGAGTGGCACTGACACCCCCGCGGCAATCGCTGCGACCGATGATTGCACGACCGTGTAGGCGCCGGTGATCTGCCCGATCCGCAGCGGAAAGTCGCGCTTCACGAGCCCGGGCAGCGCGACATTGATCGCGGCGATCGCGACGCCGAGCACGATGGTGCCGACCCACAGCCAGACACCGCCGATGGAGCGCACCGCGATACCGACGGCGAGAAACACGAGGCTCCCGCCGAGGAGCCGCTCGAGCCCGACGCGTGCGGCGACCGCCGGCACGATCGGCGAGACACCGGCGAACGCGAGGAGCGGCAGGCTGATGAGCATCGACGATGCGACCGATGTGAGGCCGAGCTCGCTGCGCAGCAGGTCGAGGATCGGGCCGACCGATGTGAGCGACGCGCGCAGGTTCGCGCTCGTGAGGAGCAGTCCGGCGAGCGCGAGGCCGAACGGAAGACCGCGTTCGGCTGCCGCGCGGGCACGCGTCATTCGGCGCGCCCTTCAGAGCGTGCTGGCCCCTGCCCCGAGCCCGACCGATCCGAGTCTTCCCCGTCAGCCGCCCACGCGGTGCCCCGCGGCTCAACACGCACCCAGCCCGCGAACTTGGGCGCGCGCCCGTCGCCGCTCGAGCGCCCGGTCAACCGTCGCTGCACCCACGGCACCACGTGTTCGCGCGTGTAGCGCAGTTGATCCAACCGGCTCGGGCGAGGGATCGCTGGAGCCTCGAGCACCCAATCCTCCGGCGGCCCGTACCCGAGTGCGCGCAGCACGTTCGCCGCCACCCGGCGGTGACCGACGGGCGCGAGGTGCAGGCGATCCGCCGACCAGTACTGCCGCCCCGCGAGGTCCGGGTCGCTCCAGTTGTCGACGAAGCGAACGCCCACGCGCTCGGCGATGCCACGAGCTGCCCGCACCAGCTCGTCGCCCTTCAGGCGCACCCGCGCGCCACCCGGCAACCCCGCGGTCGGGTTGGCCCCGGCGAGCAGCACGGGCTCGGCCCCCGACTCGCGTATCCGCAGCATCGCCCGCTCGGTCTCGCGCGCGATCCACGCGATGTCGGTGCGCGGGCGCAGCATGTCGTTGCCGCCCCCGTTGAAGGTCACGAGCGTCGGCCCGAGCGCCAGCGCGGGCTCGAGCTGTTCGGCGAGGATCGGGCCGAGCAACCGTCCGCGAATCGCCAGGTTCGCGTAGTCAATGGCAGCGCCCGTCGCGTCCGCGAGCCCCTGCGCCACGAGGTCGGCCCACCCTCGCACCGAGCCGTCAGCCTGCTCGTCGCCGACACCCTCAGTAAAGCTGTCACCGATGGCGACGTAGCGGATGCGCGAGGGGAGAGGTTGCTGCGAGGTCACGAGTTCAGCCTACGCGGCACCACCGACATTGACTGCCGCCTCGTGTGGACCGACACCGCGGGCACCTCCGACACTGAAGCGACGCGGCACCACTGTCACCGATGCGACGCGGCACAACGCTGGCCGCACCGCCTCCTAATGCACGTCCTCTCTGCTGCTCGTTCGAAATTCGATGGCCATCCACAGCTCCAGAAAATTCTCGGGCAGCGTGAGGTCGCGCCCGGTGAGCTGGGTGATGCGCGCGAGGCGGGAGCGCACGGTGTGGCGATGCACACCGAGCGCTTCCGCCGTGGCCGCGTGGTTGCCGAGGGCCGAGACGTACGCGCGCACGGTTGCGAAGAGCTCCGTGCCGTTCGCCGCGTCCGCGGCGTCGATCGGGCTGAGCACGGCGTCGGCAAACTGATGGCGCACTTCCGCGGTGCCGAGCATCATGAGGGCTCGGTATCCGCCGGTGTCGATCCGTTCGAGCACGGGGACGTCGCGCGACGCGGCGACAGAGCGCACGAAGCGGGCCTGCGCCACGCTCTCTTGAGCGTTAGCGAGCGGACGTCGTTCGCTGAGGCCCGCGGGGCCGAGCCCTCCGGCCACGATGAGGGGCGTCAGCGCGTCGATCACGCGCGGCGGCGTACCGAGCAGCATGAAGATTCGGTCGCTTCCGCTGCCGGCCACCACCACCTCTTCGCACAACTCGAGGGCCTCGATGATAAATCCGTCGAGCGTCGCCTGATCCGGTGGTTCGGAGGTGCAGAGCACGTGCGAGTGCGCGATGTCGACGCCTGCGTCGGCGAAGTACTCGACCGCCTCGGGCAGTGTGGTGGGGTCGTCGAGCAGCCTCTCGAGGAGCTGTGTCTCGCGCATGCGGCGGTGCTCCTGCGAAGCGTAGCGGCGCTCGAGCAAGATACCGAGAAGAGATGCGACGAGGCCGAGGGTGGCGCGACCGTGCACGGTGATGGCGCCGGGGGAGACGACGGTCAGGATCCCCGAGAGCCGACCCGCGGTGCCGAGTGGGAGCACGACGAGCGTCTCGTGCTCACCGCCCTCTGAGATCGACCAGCGCAGCCCGTCGCGCAGGCGGCTCTTGAGCTGGCCTCGGATCGGCTCGATGCGCGCTTCGGCGGTGCTGTCGCTCCGGGCGATGGTGCGCAGCCGGTCGTCGAGTACGACTACCTGGTAGCGCAGCACCTGACCGAGTACGTCGATGATGCGTTGTGCGCCGTCCGGGCTTGATGCCGCTTCGCTGAGCTGCCGCTGCAGTGAGAGTGAGCGCATCAGGTCGTTATTCTGCGCCTGATGCAGCGCGTTTGAGACCTCCTGCACGACCTGCTGCATGAGCGTGTCGTGCGGGACGTGTACGAGCGCGATCTCATGCCTCTGGGCGGCCGCGATGAGCTCTTCGGGAATGGTGCGGTGGGGAAGGCTGGGCCCGGTGCTCAGCCCGATCGCGGCGACGCCCGCGTCGCGGAGGCGCCGGCAGTACCCGTCCCAGGCGTTGGCGGGGTCGGGCACGTCGACGAGAGAGATGCCGGTCGTGAGCAGCAGTTCGTTGCCGAGCAACCAGGGCGACGGGTCGATGAGTTCGGTGACGTGCGCCCAGCGAATCTCGGGTGAGGGGCCGCGTGGCGCGTGGACCGGGGTCAGGCCGAGCGCTGAGATGCGAAACACATCATGCAGCCGAATCATCGCCCACGCTCCCGCATGTACGACGAGTACTTTCCACGATTCTCCATACGACTAAATGTATAGCTGAACCACCACTCACTCCCAGATAAAGAACCCTTCCCCACTCTTCCGCCCGAGCTTCCCAGCCTTCACCATGTCGCGCAGGATCTGCGGCGGGGCGAAGCGCGGTCCGAGCTCCTGCTCCATGTGCTCGGCGATAGCGAGGCGCACGTCGAGCCCGACCATGTCAGTCATGTGCAGCGGCCCGACGGCGTGCTGGTACCCGAGGTTCATGCCGAGGTCGATGTCTTCGGGGGTCGCGACGCCTTCTTCGACCATGCGCATGGCCTCGAGGCCGATGGCGAGGCCGAGCCGTGTCGTGGCGAAGCCGGCGGTGTCGGTGGCCGAGATGGGGGTGCGACCGAGTTGCTGGGTCCAACGCTGCGCAGCGTCGACGGTCTCATCGGCGACGCCTTCGTGCAGGATCAGTTCGGTGAGCACGGTGTCGGGTACTGGCTGGAAGAAGTGCATGCCGAGGAACCGCTCGGGTTGCGTCAGTGCTTCGGCGAGCGAGGTGACGCTGAGCGAGCTGGTGTTCGAGGCGAGGATCCCGCTGGCGTTGAGGCGCTGCTCCGCCGCGGCGAGTACCCGCTTCTTGAGGTCGGGGATCTCGGGGATGGCCTCGACGATGAGGTCTGATTCGGGCGCTTCTTCAACGCTGCTGACGACCCGCAGGCGCGACGATACGTCGCCGCCCTCGCGCGAGCGCACGTCGTCGGCGATGTCTCCGATGAGCGCCTCGGCGCGCTCAGCGTCCGTCTCGACGACGGTGACCGCGGCGGCAGTCTTGATGAGGGCTGCGACCGCGATGCCGCGCCCCATGGTGCCCCCGCCGATGACGGTGAACTCGGATCTGGTGCTCATGATGGTCCTTTCGGTGGGGCGCTGGTCGGCTTACTGCGGGGCGGGGCGTCAGCGCCCGCCGATCCCGCTGGGGTCGTAGAGGAATTCTCCGCCGACGGCGGTCGCCGCGATGGGGATGCTCGGAATCGCGTCGGGCGCGGAGGTGAGCGGATCTCCGTCGAGCAGCACGAAGTCAGCGTGATACCCGGCGCTGAGTTGTCCGAGTCGGTCCTCTCGGTGCGCCGCGAAGGCTGATTCGCGCGTGTACCCGGCGAGCGCGGTGTGCACGTCGACGCGCTCGTCCGTGCTGAAGGCGCGCCCGCTCGATGTGCGGCGCACGACCATATCGCGGATCGCGGTGAGTGGGTTTCCTGAGACGACTGGGCGGTCACTGCCGCAGGCAAGGCGCACCCCGGCGTCCATGATGGAGCGGTGCCGGTACGTCCAGTCCTCGCGGTCGCCTACCCCTGCGAGCACGGCGTCGCCGAGGGAGCTCACGAACTGCGGCTGCGTCGAGGCGATGACGCCGAGTTCCGCCATGCGGGGGAGCTGGTCGTCGCGCACGATCGAGGCGTGTTCGATACGGTGCCGCTTGGTGTTGGCGGGGGCGGCCTCGCGCGCGCCCGCGATCATGTTGAGTGCGACGTCCACTGCGTGGTCGCCGATTGCGTGTACCGCGAGCTGCCATCCGGCGCGCGCGGCGGAGCGTGCGAGGCGCTGCAGCTCTTCCTCACCGAACTGCATGACGCCGGTGGTGTCGTGGTCGCAGAAGGGCGCGGTGAGTGCTGCGGTGCGGCTCCCGAT
Source organism: Leucobacter sp. USHLN153 (assembly GCF_037145615.1). Taxonomy (NCBI): domain Bacteria; kingdom Bacillati; phylum Actinomycetota; class Actinomycetes; order Micrococcales; family Microbacteriaceae; genus Leucobacter; species Leucobacter sp. USHLN153. The sequence continues at coordinate 269,774 of NZ_JBBCXE010000003.1, read as the reverse complement.
GGCGCCGTCGGTAAACATTTTGAGGGCGCCGATGCTGAGCTTGTCGTCACCGAGCCCGGTGCGGAGACCGAGGTCGACACCCAGGTCGATGCCGTCCTCTGGCGAGGCGGTCACCTCGTGGAGGTTCTCCATTGAGACCATGAGCTGCGCCCGCACGCCGAGGCGTCCGTCTTCGGAGGCGAGCTGATAGGGCGCGAGCTCGATGGGGCTCGACCCCACGACGGGGGAGTTGCCGATGCCGGCCTCGACCACGGAGGTGATGCCCTCGGCCAGATAGAAGTCGCTGGCCCGGCCAATCGCGGCGGCGAGGGCCTCCACGGAGTGCGGCCGCGTCAGGTCGCGGAACGGGCCCATCGCCTGTTCGCCGACGAGCCCGGTCGCTTCCCCGTGCTCGTCGCGCTCGATGAAGCCGCCCGACGGCACGGGCCAGTCGGCCGAGAGCGCGCCAACGCGCTCGAACACGGGAGTGCTTGCGACGAGCAGGTGGGTGGTGTTGTGGTTGACGATGACGGATCGCCCGGGCGCGACCGCGTCGAGCGCTTGCCGCGTGGGGTGCCCGCCGAGGCGGTGCTGGTTGTAGGCGTCGGCGACGATCCACTCGCCCTCGGGCACGCATTCGTGCCGCTCACGGATCGCGGCGTAGAGCTCGTCGAGCGAGGTGAGCCCGGCCGCGTCGATGTTGATGAGGCTGCGCCCGAAGGTCGACATGTGGTTGTGGGAGTCGTGGAACCCGGGCAGCAGCGTCTTGCCGCCCGCGTCGATGGTGCGCGTGAACCGCAGGCCCGCGAGTTCTTCGTCGAGACCGACGACGAGCCCGTTCCAGATGCCGATTCGCTCAGCGCGTGGGCGCCGGGGATCCATCGTGATGATGCGGGCGTTGGAAATGAGGAGGTCCAAGTTCACTGCTCCATGGTAGATCCGGAGAACCGCGGGGGCCTGGGTTTGGCCGCCCGCGGTTCGGGTGGTAGCGCGCTTAGCGGTGCGCGGCCGGCGCGTTGCGCCGCGGCTCGGGCAGGCCCTCGAACGGCTCCCAGCGCGGCACTTCCGCGGCTGCTTCGCCCAGGTACTTCGAGCGGTAGGAGCGCATGGACGGGATCCACGTCTCGGGCGTGTTCACGGCGCTGTCATCGATGCGTGAGACGGCGACCCGGTGCGGGGCGCTTTGCACGAGCTCGGGATCGGCTTCGGCTTCGGCGACCACGGCCTTGAGCGACGCGATGAACTGGTCGAGCTCGGAGCGAGAGTACGACTCGGTCGTTTCGAAGGTCGCGGGCTCGGGCACCACGTACGGGTGGTGGCTGGTCCAGTAGTGGAACCCGAAGTCGGCCATGCGCACGGCGAGCTCCGCGGAGCGGACCCCGGTGCGGTCGGCGAGCTGCTTGAGGCTGAAGCGCACCTGCTCGAGACGGTGGCCGTTCGGCGCGAGCGGCGCCTCGATGCCCTCGATCTGCAGCAGCTCGTGCAGCAGGTAGTTGTTGTTGAGCACGGCGCCCTGGGTCACCTGCTCGAGTCCTTCGTCGCCGAGCGCGAGGATCCAGGCGTACGCCCGAACGATCTGGCCGGTGACGCCGTAGAAGGGGCGCACTTTGCCGATGGAGAGCGGTCGGTCGTGGTCGAGCGCGTAGACACCGTCGCGCTTCACGACGACGGGTGCGGGGAGGAAGGGCTCGAGCTTCTCGGCGACGAGGCAGGCGCCGGAGGCGGGTCCGCCCGAGAAGTGGGGGGCACCGAAGGTCTTGTGCAGGTTGAACTGACACGCGTCGAAGCCGGCGTCGGCCGCGCGGGTGATCCCGAGCAGCGCGTTCGCGTTGGCCTGATCGTAGATCGCGAGGCCGCCGTGCTCGTGCACGAGGTCGACGAACTCCTTGATGTGCGGGTTGTACACGCCGATGTCTTCGGGGTTCGTGATCATGAGAGCCGCGACATTCTCGGTGAGTACCTCGCGCAGCGACTCGACCGACGGGTACCCGTCTTCAGTCGACTCGATCGTGACGACCTCGTAACCGGCCGAGCGCGCGGTCGCGGCGTTCGAGGGGTGCGAGAAGCTCGTCGTGATGACGATGTTGCGGTGCTCTTCGCCGCGCGAGCGGTGGTAGGCCTGCACCATGCGGATGTTGGTGTAGATCGCCGCCGAACCGCTGCCGGGCTGCAGGCTGCAGGCGGAGAGGCCGGAGACCTTGCAGAGGAACTCCTCCATCTCGGCGAAGATCTGCAGCATGCCCTGCACGGTGCTTTCGGGCTGCAGCGGGTGCAGCTGGGCGACCTCGTCGGAGAGTGCGAGGTCGTCGTTGATCATCGGGTTGTACTTGATGGTGCAGGTGCCCTGCCCGATGTCGACGTTGAGGTGCGAGCCGAGCGTCTCCTGCGAGAGGCGCAGCATGTGCCGCAGCACCTGGGCCTGTCCGACTTCGGGGAGGCGCGCGGCGTCCTGGCGAACGGAGGGGATCCCGGCTCGGGCGCGTGAGCCGCTTTCGCGCATGTCGGTGTCCGAGGCGGGTGGCAGCAAACCGCGCTCGCCGGGTGCGCCGATGTCGGTGATGAGGGGTTCGTTCCACTTCGCACCGTGATAGTTGAACGGTTGCGTGGCTCGCGTCGGGAAGGAGATCATGCCGCCACCTCCTGGGCGAGTGCGTTGATGTAGTGGTCGATGTCGTCGCGGGTGTGCACCTCGGTGACCGAAACGAGCACTTCCCGATCGGAGAGGGCGACTCCGCCGAAGACGTCGTGGGCGACGAGCCGTTCGAGCAAGACGCTCGCCGTGGGGGCGGTCTCGGGGAGCTCGATGACGAATTCGCGGAAGTGCGGCCGCTCTGCGTCGCGGACCTGCAATTCGGTGCGTTCGGAAATGGCTTCGATGGCGTAGCTGGTGCGGTCGAGGATCGCGTCCCCGAGCTCCCGCATGCCGTGCGGCCCGTGCAGCGACAGGAAGACGCTGGCCACGATCGCTGAGAGGGAGGAGGCCGTGCCGATCCACTCGACGCCGTTCTCACGTGCGGCGAGCGAGGTGCGCTCGTATGCGAGGTCGGTGAAGCCGAGTTCGCCCTCGACCTGGGTGGGAGCCGCGCCGAAGAGGCGAGTCGGCAGTTCGTAGACGAAGCGGGGGTCGTCGTGCACGGCGAGGAACCCGGCGTGTGCGCCCCCGAAGTGCATGCCGTTGCCGAGCGACTGCAGGTCGCCGCACACGATGTCGGCGCCGAGTGTGGCGGGTGCTGCGAGCAGCCCGAGCGCGATCGGGTCGACGGAGACCACGAAGATGGCGCCGACGGCGTGGGCCGCGTCGGCGATCGCGCGGATATCGGCGTCGACGAGCCCCTCGGCGTCGGGGATCTCGAGGAGCACCGCGGCGGTTGTCTCATCCAGCGCGTCGCGCACGGCCGCGATATCCGCGGTGGACTGCGCGATCTCGTTGATCGTGGGGGCAACGTACTCGGTGATGCGGCTTCGCTTGTCGTCGAGAAGGGACCCGACTGTCAGGGCCCGTCGGCGCCCCGTGATCCGCCCGGCCATGCGCAGCGCTGTGCCTGCCGCCTGGTAGCCGTCGTAGGTCGGGATGCTGACGACATCCATCTCGAGCAGTTCGGCCATGACGCACTGGTATTCGAAGAGCGCTTGGTGCTTGCCGTGATCTTCGTATGGCTCGCCGGCGTAGGCGCTGACGAATTCGGCGCGGCCCGCGACCTCGACGCACACGGCCGGTACGTCGTGCTGGTAGACGCCGGCGCCGCAGAAGTTGAGGGCGCGCGTGGCCGGGGTGTTGCGGTTCAGGCGGCGGCGCACGTAGCGGGCGAGGTCGGCTTCGCTGCGGAGAGCGGCTGGGAGGCCGAAGGGCTGGGGCTGGCGCAGCGCTGCGGGCACGTCGACGAAGAGTGACTCGAGGCTGTCCGCGCCGATGTGTCGCAGCATGTCTTCGGTGGCGGCACCCGCGGTGTGCGGGAGGTAGGGGTGCGTGCGGGTGTCGGGAGCCGTGGCGGTCGCCTGGGGCGCCTGCTTGGGCTCGGGTGTTCGCTGCAGCAAGGGGCTTCTCCTTCGAAAGACCTCGGGGGCGGGCGCATCCGCCCAGCCGATCGTGATGCTCACCACCCTAGGAATCTGCGCGCGGCAAATGGGGTGACAGTCTGTATAGTCGTCTCGGTGAGAAACTCCAACGTGTCCCAGCTATACAGGGTGGATAGCGCATCGAATGATCTTGGGCATCATGTACGCAGGCATCGTGTTCGCCAATTCGTAACCTTGCTAGCGACAATCAGCCGGGGAGACAGCCCGGCGACCGCATTGATCTATCAAGGAGGATGTCAATGACATCGACGAGCACTGAGCCCTCGAAGGCGAGCAGCGGCGTCGGAAAGGTCGTCGCCTCGGCCTTCGCCGGCACGGCAATGGAATGGTACGACTACTTCGTCTACGGCACCGCGTCGGCGTTGGTCTTCGGCAAGCTGTTCTTCGCGGAGGGAGATCCGGCTGTCGCGACGCTCCTGTCGCTCCTGACCTTCGCTGCAGGCTTCGTCGCCCGCCCGCTCGGCGCCCTCATCTTCGGCCAGATCGGTGACCGTCTCGGCCGCCGCACCGCGACCGTGGGCTCCATCTTTCTCATGGGTATCGCGACCGGCATCATCGGCCTCCTGCCGGGCTACGCGACCGCGGGCATCCTCGCCCCGCTGTGCCTCGTGCTGCTCCGCCTCTGCCAGGGCGTTTCGGCCGGCGGCGAGTGGAGCGGCGCGATGACGCTGGTGCTCGAGCACACCCCGAAGGCGAAGCAGGGCTTCATGTCGGCGATTCCGCAGATGGGTTCGCCCGCCGCGACGCTGCTCTCGACCGGTGTGCTCTCGATCGTCTCGCTGATGCCCGACGACCTGTTCTTCTCGTGGGGCTGGCGCATTCCGTTCCTCCTCGCCTTCCCGTTCCTCGGCATCGGCCTGTACCTGCGCTCGCGGGTTGAGGAGTCCCCGGAGTTCAAGAAGCTCCAGGCGAACGAGGAGATCGTCAAGGTTCCCGTCGCCAGCGCGATCCGTCACACCGGTGGCCGCATGATCCTCGGTGGCATGGCAGCGCTGCTCGGTGGCTCCGGCTTCTTCATGATCACGACCTTCGGCGTCGGCTACGGCGTCGATCAGATCGGCTACGAGCGCCAGGAAATGCTGAACGCGACCCTGTGGGGCGCGCTCGCTCAGTTCATCGTCTGCCTCATCGGCGGCCGCCTCGCCGACCGCTTCGGCGCGTGGAAGATCGTCGCTGCCGGCGGCATCATCACGATGATTCTCGCCTTCCCGATCTTCGCGCTCATCGACTCCGGCAATGTCGGTCTGATGACGCTGGGCATCATCATGGGCATGGCGTCGCTGACGATTCCTTACGGTCCGATCGGCGCGATGATGTCGGGGCTGTTCCCCGCGAAGTACCGCTACAGCGCGATGGCTGTCTCGTACAACGTGTTCGGCCTGGTCGGGGGATTCCTCCCCGTGCTTTCGCAGACGCTGCTCATCGGCGCTGACATGAAGAGCTGGGGCGTGGCGCTGCTGCTCATCGCGGTCGCGCTCGCGACGACCGTCGGTGCGATCGGCGCCGGCTCGTCGATCGTGCGCCGTCGCCGCGCGGCTGAGGACGCCGAGGAGCGCGAGCTCGAGCTCGCGAAGTCGGTCTAACCGCACACCGCATAACGTGAAGCACACGTGCCGGGTCGCCCTCCAGCGGCCCGGCACGTTTGATAGAAAGAGCAAAAGGAATATGGAAAGCTTCTCCGACATCAGCGCCGGCCACCTCATGGTGCGTCAGCTCGAGGAGCAGGGCGTCGAGCGCGTGTACTGCGTGCCCGGCGAGAGCTACCTCGACGTGCTCGACGGGCTCTACGACTCGAAGATCCGCACGGTCGTGTGCCGCCAGGAGGGCGGCGCGGGGATGATGGCGATGTCGGAGGCGCGACTCACCGGCCGTGCTGGTGTCGCGATGGTGACGCGCGGCCCCGGCGCGGCGAACGCGATGATCGCACTGCATAACGCGTGGCAAGACGGCACTCCGCTGGTGCTGTTCGTCGGCCTCATCGACAGCCGCGAGCGCGGCCGGGAGGCGTTCCAAGATTTCTCGCTCGAGGGCTGGTTCGGCTCGACCGCGAAGTGGGTCGTCACGCTCGACAACCCCCGGGAGGCGGCTCGCGTCGTCGCTCACGCGTTCGCCGTCGCGGAGTCGGGCAAGCCCGGCCCGGTCGTCATCGGTGTGCCGGAGGACATTCTGCGTCACCGAGTCGAGGCGTCGACTGAGGTGCCGGTCGCCTCGCAGCGGGTGATGCCGCTCGAGTCTGATCTCGACGAGGTCATCGACCAGCTGCAGGCGGCGAACGCGCCGACCATCATCATCGGCGGCGAGGTCTGGTCGGCCGAGGCCGCCGCCGCCGTGGCGCGCATCGGCGAGCAGCTTCAGGTGCCGATTGCAGCGGACTTCCGCGCGGCCGACCTCGTGGACAACGCGAGCGAGGCGTACGTCGGCATGCTCGGTTACGGGCGCGATCCCGGCCTGGCGGCGTTTGTCGGCGAGTCAGATCTTCTCCTTTTCCTCGGGTGCGGTCGCACCGACGTGCTGAGCGAGGGCTACACGATCGGCAACGACGCGACGACGATCATCTCCTCGACCGATGCCGAGCACCAGGGCCACTACGGGCGCGTCGATCGCTCGTTCACGCTGAGCCCTGCGAATTTCGTCGTCGCGCTGAGCGAACGCCTCGCCACCCGAGGGGCCGAGGCCGCACACGATTCGGCTGCCCGCGCCGAACGCCTCGGCCGCGCCCGCCGCGCTTTCGAAGCTTTCTCGACTCCCACTGCCGACGGTGCGGAGCGCGCCGACCTCGGCGTGGTGATGCAGGCGATCGCGGAGTTGCGCGAGCCCGACGCAATCGTCACGTACGGCGCCGGCAACTACGCGGTGTGGCCGCAGCGCTACCTGACGTCGCACGTCTACCCCTCGCTCGTCGCGCCGAAGAATGGTGCGATGGGGTTGAGCGTGCCCTCGGGTGTCGCGGCGGCTCTGGTGAGCCCGGAGCGCCAGGTGCTCACGTTCGCGGGCGACGGTTGCTTCTTGATGAACGGGCAGGAGATCGCTACGGCGGTCGCAGAGGGCACGAATGTCACGTTCTTCGTGTTCGACAACGGTATCTACGGCACCATTCGCGTGCATCAGGAGCGCGAGTACCCGGGCCGCGTGAGCGGCACGCGGTTGCAGAACCCCGATTTCGCCCAGTTTGCCGAGTCGTTCGGTGCGACCGGATTTACGATCGAGCAGCCGGAGCAGGCGCGCGAGGTGGTGCAGCGGGCCCTCGCGACCGAGGGCGTGAAGCTGGTCCATGTGTTCTCTGACCCGGAGGTACGTTCTCCGAAGCCCGAGGTTGCTTGGGCGTAGGCGGCCCAGGGAGAAGCGGCGGCGGATCACGGGCGGGGCAGGCAATGAGCCTGCCCCGCCCGTTGCTATGTCAGCATGCCGATGGTGCGTCTCCACGCCGGCCCCATTGCACAGACCCGCGCACGAACCGCGGAACCACACTACGACCTGACACTAAGGGTGCGAACCTGGTCATGACGGACGACCTGTCGAAGGTCACCGATGACGCCCAACTCGTCTGGACCGACACTGCGGGGACGGTCCCGGAGAACAAGTTCTACGAGGACAGCGGCAGGCTGTACTGGCATGGCTCGCTCGCCGTCACCCCGCACCTCCCGTTCACGGGTACGGACGGCCTGATGCGTCTTCTCGTCCTCGGTGGAGGAGTCGTGGTCGTGCTCCTCGTGGTCGCACGGCGCCTCACGAAACGCGCCGCATAGCGCGAGCGACAGAGCATCCGGCCTCTATCACATAGACACGTCATCAAACGCGGGAAGCAACCTACGTAAGCCTAGGAATTCTGCACTCAACTCTAAAGACCGTCCTGCGTAAGGGTGGATCGCTCATGCTGCGCTACTCGTCACTCAATTGACGCTTATTTACATCTGTCCGCAGGGCGCGGACGAGTCTGTTGATTGTGTGAGGGGGAGTAATGGCGTTGACCAATCGTGTCTGGTCGAAGCGTGCTCTGAGTATTCCACTAGCGATGTTATTGGCGGCTGCATTAGCCGTGCCGGCAGCGTTGTCCGTGAGCACGGCGGCGTCGGCGACCGATGAGGAACCCTCGTCCACAGGCAAAGTCACACAATTACAGCACGACACGGAGGAAGTAAAGCCGGAAGGTGAGCAGCCAACTCCTCAAGATGACGCGGACGAAGCGCCATCGATTGAACCTGAACAGGAACCTCTTACGTCTGATCCTCGCTCTCCCGACCCGTACAAAGACGACGAACCTGACGCAGACCCGGACGCAGCTCACGAGGACGAGAACGCGTCTCTGGAAGATAAAGCAGATGGAGGCCGCGACGAGAAGTCGGCTCCGGATCCGCTAGAAAAGTCCACTCCGGAGCCGCAAAATAAGCCGGCTCCGGAGCTGTTGCAGAACCCGCTCTTCAAACCGCCCAGCTTTCAGCGGCTCAACGCCCCGGGAGTCCCCCGTGCGCCTGAAGTCATCTATCAGGAGGACTTCCAGGTAGGCGGCACGGCGGTGACAGAGATCGAGAAGTACCGGACGACAGCGCCGACCTACACCGCCGATGCCTATTGGCTGGCCGCGGCGAACTGTAACGGCTTTATTCTGAGATACGATTCGGCGAATCCGGCTAACTACTGCGGTACGTCCGTGCAAGGCCGCGCACAAGCCTGGATGGCAGTACAAAACAAGGTCTGGGCGCTCGGACAACTGAACAATCCCAAGAACCCCACCACCAATCGCGCGGTGTCGTCAAATACGACGTACCAAGGAACCCTTGCGCCGAATCAGGTCATGTTCAGGACGAATGGCCTGAATATGCCCAACCACCCCAACCGCTTCGTTTCGTTCTCGGTTGATGCGGCAGAGACGGCGTGCGGTAACGGACGTTATCCTGCGAAGCTCCGCTTTTATCTCGAGGACAGTGCCAAGAAGCAGACCCCGGTCGGCGATACCCCGATTTCTCCCTGTACCGACTCGCGAACCTCGACCGTCAATGGACCCCGCAATTATCTTCCTCAAGTCAAGTACGGTTCCTACAAGTCGGGTGGAAGCATCCTCGTCATGGGAACGAGCTACAACGTGGTGCTCAAGAACGCGGAAGGGAACGAGTCCGGTAACGACAGTGCCTTCGATAACATCCGTGTGCTTGATGTCTCCCCGAACTTGGATAAGTCGTTCAACCCGACGCGCGTCGCTGTGGGCGGAAAATCCCGGCTCACGCTGACGGTGACGAACACCAACGAACTCGGTGCCAAGAACGGCTGGGCCTTCACCGATACGCTCCCGAGCGGGCTGACACTCGCGTCGCCCGCGAATCTCGCCAAAACTTGCGACGCGACAGTCACTGCGCCCAATGGCGGAACTCAGATCACGGTGACGGCCGGCAAGCTGGCGGCGAACGTGACTTCGTGCACGATCCAGGTCGATGTGACCTCGAACCGTCCTCTGCCGACTGAAAATCCCTCAGTGGTGTTTCAGAACGGGCCGAGCAATATGACCACCCTGATCGGCTTGGTCCCTCCCAACACGGCCTCGGTCGAGTTCTACTCAACGCCACGCCTGGAGGTGAAGAAGAGCTCGAACGCTTCTGCCACGACCGCCGCCGGGGACACGGTCACCTACACGGTGGAAGCCACGAACGTCGGCAATGGTCCGTTCACGACATCGAACAATGCGGTCGTCTGGGACGACCTCGTCGGTGTCATCGATGATGGTGACCTCGTCGCGGGCTCTCCTGCCGCGAAAATCGATGGTGCAGCGGTCGCCGTGCCAACGCGTATCGCGAATGCCCTTCTGTGGAAAGGGGCGCTAGGGTCAGGCAAAAAGGTGGTCATCACCTACCAGGTGAAGTTGAAGAAAGGGGGCGATCGTCAGGTCAAGAACGTAGCCTTCGTACCGCCAGCCGGTTCCTCCACGACGACACCGCCAACGACGCCGGTCGGCGAATGCGGGAAGAACAATCCGCAGGTCTCCTGTGTGACCTATGAGCTTCTGCTCCCGAAGCTCGAGGTGTCGAAGACCTCGGCATACGACCAGAAGACCGGGATCGTCACTTACACGATCAAGGTTCGCAACACAGGCTCGGGCCATGCGAGAGGCACGCTCGCGGTGGATACGATGAGCGGTGCGCTCGACTCCGCGACGTACCAGAGCAACATCAAGATGAACCCGGCGCTCACGGGTATCGGCGTGAGCGTCAGCGGCACAGCACCCAATATCACAGCAACAATAGCCGCGGCCTCCGGACAGTTCCTTGCGCCGGGCGCGACGGCGACGGCGACGTACACGGTGAAGGTGAACAACCCGGCCACGGGCGACGGCGACCTGCTGAACTACATCGCGGCAACAGACGGGGCCGGGGGCGCAGCTACCGGTTGCACCGCTGCTGATCTGGTGTTGATGAAGACGACGTTGAATCAGACCGCGTTTGCTCTCTGCTCCTGGACGACGGATCGCGTCCCGGTGCTGACCATCAAGAAGACCGCGGATAAGTCAGTGATGACGTCGGCGGGCGAGGTCGTGACGTTCACGATCACCGTAAAGAACGAGGGTAAGGGCGCGCTGAGCGGGTTCACATTCAATGGCACTCGGGGGCAGAACCCGATCGTCACCGACGCCTTGAACAAGGTCTCCGACGATGCTCAGATCGTGTGGACGGCTGCGGCTCCCGTGAATGGCGGTGATGGTTTCTATAACGAGGCGGGAACGGCGTACTGGAATGGTTCGTTGGCGGCTGGCGCGACGAAGACGCTGACCTATCAGGCGAAGGCGTTGACCACGACGACCGGCGACAACATCTTGGACAATACGGCGTGCTTGGCGGCTCCCATCGTCATTAAGGGTGATCGGTGCTCGCAGGTGAAGGTGACCATGCAGCCGAAGCTTGAGGTGTCGAAGACGTCGGCCTACGACCAGAAGACCGGCATTGTGAAGTACACGCTGAACGTGCGCAATACGGGTGCGGGGTCGGCGAAGCAGAGCGTGATCCCGACGCTTGCCTCCGATACCGCGAGCGGAGTGCTCGATGATGCGACGTACCAAAATGACTTCGCCATGGTCGCACCGCTGGTGACGGGTGTGCAGGCCGCCGCGAGTGGTACAGCACCGAACACGACGTTCGCGATCAAGCTCGCTGCCTCGGGGGCGTTTGCCTCGGGCGCGTCGGCGAAGGCCACGTATTCCGTGAAGGTGAATAACCCCGCGACGGGTAACAGCAGGCTGCTGAACTACATCGCGGCGAGCACGGTCGATGGCAAGCTCACGACCTGTGCGGACAAGTTGACCACTATGACCACGACGCCGAACTCGACGGCGTGGGGTGTGTGTTCGTGGACCACGGATCTGGTGCCCGTGTTGACGATCGCGAAGACCGCCAATAAGTCGGTCATGACCGCCGCGGGTGAGGTGGTGACCTACACGATCACGGTGAAGAACGAGGGTCCCGGTGCGTTGAACGGCTTTACCTACACGGGCACGAAGGGTCAGAACCCGATCGTGACTGACGTTCTTTCGAAGGTGACCGATGACGCGCAGTTGGTATGGACCGCAGCTGCGCCCGTCACTGGTGGTGATGGGTTCTACGAGAACGCGGGCACCGCCTACTGGAATGGTTCGTTGGCGGCTGGTGCGACGAAGACGTTGACGTATCAGGCGAAGGCGTTGACCACGACGACCGGCGATAACATCCTGGACAATACGGCGTGTTTGGCGGCTCCGATCGTTATCAAGGGAGCGCGGTGTTCGCAGGTGAAGGTGACCTTGCAACCGAAGCTCGAGGTGTCGAAAACTTCTTCTTATGATCAGAAGACCGGCATTGTGAGCTATACCCTGAACGTCCGTAACACGGGCGCCGGGTCGGCGAAGCAGAGCGTTATCCCGGTTTTGGCTGCGGACACGTCAAGCGGTGTGCTCGATGATGCGACGTATCAGAACGATCTCAAGCTTGTTGCGCCGTTGGTGACTGGGGTGCAGGTGAAGTCGTCGGGTACGGCGCCGAATCTGAAGTTCGAAATTCCTTTGGCAAGCGGCGGGGCGTTTGCCTCGGGCGCTGCGGCGAAGGCGACGTACTCGGTGAAGGTGAATAACCCCGCGACGGGTGACGGCGCGATACTGAACTACATTGCAGCGAGCACGTTCGACGGGAAGCTCACGACGTGCGACGACAAGCTGACCACGATGAAGACCACGCGTAATTCGACAGCGTGGGGTGTGTGCTCGTGGACGACGGACCTCAAGCCGGTGCTGTCCATCAAGAAGACGGCGGACAAAACGCAGCTGACCGCTCTGAACGAAGTCGTGACATTCACGATCGATGTCAAGAACGAGGGTCCTGGGGATCTGAATGGCTTCGCGTTCACGGGAACGAAGGGCCAGAACCCGGTCGTGACTGATGTTCTTTCGAAGGTCTCCGATGACGCCCAATTGGTGTGGACGGCTCCGGCTCCGGTGAACGGCGGCGATGGTTTCTACAACGAGGCCGGGACTGCGTACTGGAATGGCACACTGAAGGCCGGCGAAACGAAGAAGCTGACGTACCAGGCGAAGATCGTCAGTAGCACGGGCGGCGACAGGGTACTCGACAACACCGCGTGTTTGGCGGCCCCGATCCTAGTGAAGGGAGACCGCTGCTCGCAGGTTCAGGTGCCCCTGAGATTGCCGCCGAAGCTCGAGGTGTCAAAAACGTCGGCCTATGACCAGAAGACCGGAATCGTCACGTACACGCTCAACGTGCGCAACACGGGTCTGGGGTACGCGGAACAGAGCGTGATTCCCGTGCTGGCCGAGGATACGTTGAGTGGCATCTTGGACGATGCGGCGTACCAGAATGATTTCAAGCTCGTTGCACCGCTCGTCACGGGAGTGGAAGCAAAGGTCGTCGGCACCGCCCCAAACACGAAGCTGCAGATCGCACTGGCGAGTGGTAAGTCGCTCGCGCCGAGCGCGACTGTCAAGGCGACCTACTCGGTGAAGGTGAACAACCCGGCAACGGGCAACGGCACCCTGCTGAACTACATCGCAGCGAGCACAGTCGATGGCAAACTCACCACCTGCGCCGACAAACTGGTGCAGATGAACACCACGTTGAACTCGACGGCTTGGGGAGTGTGTTCCTGGACGACTGATTTGACGCCGGTGCTGTCGATCAAGAAGACGGCGGACAAGTCCACCATGACTGCGGCTGGTGAGGTGGTGACGTTCAGCATCGAGGTGAAGAACGAGGGCCGGGGAGACCTGAACGGGTTCACGTTCACGGGCACGAAGGGTCAGAACCCAATCGTGACCGACGTGCTCTCTAAAGTCACGGATGACGCGCAGCTGGTGTGGACTGCTGCGGCTCCAGTGAGTGGCGGCGACGGCTTCTACAATGAGGCCGGCACCGCATACTGGAACGGCACGCTGAAGGCTGGCGAGACGAAAAAGTTCACCTATCAGGCGAAGTTGGTCTCGGGTACGTACGGGGATGGTGTGCTGGACAACACCGCTTGTTTGGCAAACCCGATCGTGATTAAGGGCGAGCGGTGTTCGCAGGTGAAGGTCACGCTGCTGCCGAAGCTGGAGGTCTCGAAGACGTCGGCGTATGACCAGACGACTGGGATCGTGAAGTACACCCTGAACGTGCGTAACGCGGGCATGGGTGCGGCGAAGCAGAGCGTGATCCCGACGCTCGCCTCCGATACGGCCAGTGGTGTGCTGGATGATGCGACGTACCAGAACGACTTTGTGCTTGTCGCGCCGCTGGTGACGGGTGTGCAGGCCGCGGCGAGTGGTACGGCACCGAACATGACGTTCGCGATGAAGCTCGCTGCGTCGGCGTCCTTCGCCCCGGGTGCGACGGCGAAGGCCACGTACTCGGTGAAGGTGAACAACCCGGCGACGGGTAACGGCACGTTGCTGAACTACATTGCAGCGAGCACGTTCGATGGCAAGCTCACGACGTGTGACGACAAGCTCGCGCAGATGAGCACGACCCCGAACTCGACGGCGTGGGGCGTGTGCTCGTGGACCACGGACCTGACGCCGGTGCTATCGATCAAAAAATCGGCGGACAAGTCGACCATGACTGCCGCTGGAGAGGTCGTCACCTACACGATTGAGGTGAAGAACGAGGGCAAGGGAGATTTGAACGGGTTCACGTTCACGGGCACGAAGGGCCAGAACCCTATCGTGACTGACGTGCTCTCCAAAGTCACGGATGACGCGCAGCTGGTATGGACGGCGCCTGCTCCCACGAACGGTGGTGATGGTTTCTACAATGATGCTGGTATCGCGTACTGGAATGGCGTGTTGAAGGCCGGGGAGACGAAGAAGCTGACGTATCAGGCGAAGGCTTCGAACATCACTACGGGTGACAATGTGCTCGATAACACGGCGTGCTTGGCGAACCCGGTCCTGGTGAAGGGCGAGCGCTGCTCGCAGGTGAAGGTCACGATGCAGCCGAAGCTGGAGGTCTCGAAGACCTCGGTGTACGACCAGAAGACTGGAGTCGTGAGCTACTCCCTGAACGTGCGTAACACGGGCGCCGGGTCGGCGAAGCAGAGCGTTATCCCGGTTCTGGCTGCGGACACGCCAAGCGGTGTGCTCGATGATGCGACGTATCAGAACGATGTCAAGCTCGTAGCGCCGTTGGTGACTGGGGTGCAGGTGAAGTCGTCGGGTACGGCGCCGAATCTGAAGTTCGAAATTCCTTTGGCAAGCGGTGGGGCGTTTGCCTCGGGCGCTGCGGCGAAGGCGACGTACTCGGTGAAGGTGAATAACCCCGCGACGGGTGACGGTCAGATGTTGAATTACATCGCAGCGAGCACCATCGAAGGCAAGTTCACGACCTGTGATGACAAGTTGACCACGATGAAAACGACGCCGAGCTCGACAGCGTGGGGTGTGTGCTCGTGGACGACGGATCTGAAGCCGGTCCTCTCCATCAAGAAAACGGCGGATAAGTCAGAGTTGTTCGGCTTGGGAGAGGTCGTGACGTTCACGATCGACGTCAAGAACGAGGGTCCCGGTGATCTGAAGGACTTCACGTTCACCGGTACCAAGGGACAGAACCCCGTTGTGACAGACGCGCTCTCGAAGGTGAGCGATGACGCGGAGATCGTATGGACGGCGTCTGCTCCCGCGAACGGCGGGGATGGCTTCTACACCGAGGCGGGCACCGCGTACTGGAATGGTGCGTTGAAGGCCGGAGAAACGAAGAAGCTGACGTATCAAGCGAAGGTCGTGAAGGGCAAGGTCGGCGACTACGTGCTCGATAACACGGCGTGCTTGGCGGACCCGCTGCTCGTGAAGGGCGACCGGTGTTCTCAGGTCACGGTGAATCGTGCCGGGCTTGCGGTCTCGAAGACGGGCGTGCCCGAGCAAAAGAAGGACGTCTCTCCGGGCGAGAACGTGTCATACACCCTGAGCTTCTTCAACCCGGGTAAAGCTCCCGCCACGGTGAACTCCGTCGACGTTCTCGATGGCCTCCTCGATGACGCGGTCGTGAACAGCGACGTGAGCGTTGCCGGTGGCGCCCTCACAGTGACCCGCGAGGGTGACGCTGCGAAGGGGCGGCTGGTGATCAAGGGGTCGGTGGCGCCCGGGGCGACCGTGACGGTGAAGTATTCGGCAACCGTGAAAGAGTACAAAGACGCGAAGGGCGATCACGAGCTGTTAAACGTGCTTCTCGCGTCGCCGGAACTCCCGACGGACTGTGACGTTGAGGGAGTGTTCTGCTGGTGGAACCCGGTTCCGCCGCCCACGTTCACGCTCTCGCTCCCGTTCACCGGTACGGATGGTCTGCTGCGCCTCCTCCTACTTGGTGGCGCCGGGGTCCTGCTACTTCTCATTGTGGCGCGTCGTTTTACAAGGCGCGCCGGGTAGTACTTCGACGGCGACCCTGGTGTCCTCGGGTAACCCCGAGGACACCAGGGTCGCCGCAGTGTGCGTGACCCCGACGACTTGCTTGTGCCGCTGAATTCTTCAGAGACGTACTCGTGGCCTCGCGCGGTGCCGGAACCCGTAGACAACACTCTGGGTTCGGTCGACTGCGCAGGGCACCGATGAGGACAGAGATTCTCTCCTTCAGCTGAAGTGCTATCCGACGTCAAAAGGTGACAACTTGGCGGGGTTCCGGTGGCGCATCTTCGTGTGTCATGAATCGAAATTGCGCTGCCACCCGAACTTCGAGAGTCGAAGAACTGAGTGGGCGCTTCGAGCGAGGTTGCGCTGCGTACACCTCAGTGAGGAGCCCTTGCACAAGGCGAGCAGGAAAGCTCGGAAGCGGGCTACGCAAGCCTCTGCGTGTCGCTGCGTAAAAGCCTGCACGCGCCTGCGTAAGACGGGCGCCGTCACGCTGCCCAGACAAACCCTCAACCGATCCTTTATATGCAGGGAGAACCCGACAGCAAGTCGGAAAGCCAGACGGTGGCTGATGGGGGTCATAGAGGTTCAGATCGCAACATCTGGGGCTCACCTCCGACCAGTGTATCGGCGGCGGAGAGGCTTGCTACGCAGGTGAGGTCGGTGTCGAACGTGTCCGTCGCCTTCGCTTCCCGTGTAGACCCGGATGGCCACCGCAGGTGGCCTCCTCGGAAAAACCGCTTCCGCCACGGAAGTCGTTATGAAAGGAAAATCATGTCACACATGAAGCGGAGTCGCGTGAAAGCGGCTCTCGCGGGTGTCGCCGCGGCCGCGGTGGCGCTGGTTGGGCTGGGCCTGACCAGCTCGGCGGCTTCCGCGGCCCCGCTCGGCGTCGGTAACCCGCAGCTGGACAAGGCTACGACACTCTCGGTGTACAAGCTCGTTCAGCCGGGGAGCGCAACCGCGCTGCCGAACAATGGCACGGAAATCACCAACTTGCCGGCGGACATCAAGCGAGTGGAGGGCGTCGAGTTCGTTGTGAACCAGGTCGACATCGACCTCAGCGACTGGAACGTCTGGCAGACGCTGGATCAGCTCGATCCGAAGACCGTCCCCCTGAAGCCCGAGAGCGCCACCACCAAATGGAGCGAAACCACGGACTCGAACGGTCTCGCGAAGTTCAACTTTCCTGGCGCGGGCGTGTTCCTCGTGACGGAGAAGGTCAGCACCACCGCGAAGGTCGGCGGCGTTGATACCACCGTTCAGATTTCGAAGCCCTTCATCGTCGTACTCCCCTCGTACGATCCGAGTGACAAGAATAAGTGGATGTATGACGTCTACGCCTACCCCAAGGGCGGCACGTCTGACATCGAGAAGACGGTCACCGAGCCCGGATTCGCGGGCCTGGGCTCAACCCTCAGCTGGAACATCACGGCGGCAGTCCCGACGCTCGCTGCGAACCAGACACTCGATGCGTTCAGCATCAGCGATAGGCTCGAAGAGGGCCTGACCTTCGACAAGGTTCGCGACGTGAAGCTCGACGACGCGCCGCTCACCTCCCCCGCTGACTACAGCGTTACCGAGTCCAACGGGGTCGTGACCGTGACCTTCGTGCCGGCCTCGCTGCTCCCCGGCGGTGGAGAGCTCACATTCTCGATCGACTCCACTGTCGTCAGCGTTCCCGACACCGGCATCATTCCGAATAAGGAATACAAGTCGACCTGGACGATCGACGGCGACACGGGCAAGACCGGCCCTCCCCCGCCCGTGAACTCCTACTGGGGCGTCATCGGCATCAAGAAGTATGACCTGGAGGACGAGGCCAAGGTGCTTCAGGGCGCGGTCTTCAGCGTTTACGCGAGCGAAGACGACGCAAAGGCAAACAAGAATCCGATCTCGGTCGACGGCAAGACCACCTTCACCTCGGACGAGAACGGGTATGTGATGATTCCGGGCCTGTCACTCGGCACGACCACCAGCCGTGATTACTACATCGCTGAGGTCGAAGCGCCCGCCGGTTACCTCCTCAGGTCGACGCCGGTGAAGGTGCCCGTCACGGCAGGCAGCGTGGCTGAGTTCGAGCTTGCGGCTAAGTACACCCCCTTCAGCAATGAGAAGCCGATCTACCCGAACCTCCCCCTCACGGGTGGCCAGGGCACGATGCTGATCACCGGTGCGGGCCTCGTGCTCGTCGCTGGCGCGACCTTCGTCGCGATGCGCTCCCGCCGCAAGGCTGCAGCGCTCGCCTAGGCAGAGATTGCTTGAGTAAGTTCCCCCTGGGGTTCGCGGCTGACGCCGGAACCCCAGGGGGCGCTGTCGGCTTTAGTGAACAAGTGTTTGCGCATCATTCGTACACCCAGGAGAAACGATGTGGTACCTGAGCGAAGTTGATAATTCGTTCGCCGAACTCGGCCAGTCAGCTGGTGTTCCCGCCATTGCATATTACGTGTTGGGCGGTATCATCACGGTCGCCGCAGGGCTCATGGTTCTCCGCTCTATCGTTCGCGGACGGAGGAGGAAGTGAGCCGACGCGCGCCACGGCCCGGGGACGGAGTGGTCAGCAGTCGGGTGATCCTGTCCATTCTCGCGCTCCTTGGCATCGCGGTGCTGAGCTACCCGCAAATCGCCGCGTGGTTCTCAATGGTGAATCAGGCTGCCGCGAGCGATTCCTATCGTCAGACCGTCGACTTGATGAAGAAAAAGGAACTCGACGCCGATATTGAGAGAGCACGGGAGTACAACGCCTCACTCTCCGGGGTCGCAGACGGCGACGCGTTCGCACGCGCGATACCCGGCGGAAGCGAGGAAGCTTATGCGAAATACCTCGATCAGCTGAATCAAGGTACGAAGGGCGTCATGGGCCGTATTCGTATTCCGGAGATCAAGGTGAAACTCCCGATCCGGCACGGCACGAGCGATGAGGTACTGCACGAAGGCGTCGGCCACCTGTACGGCTCCGAACTGCCCGTCGGCGGAGAAGGGACGCGATCCGTACTCACTGGACACTCCGGTCTCGCAGACGCGGTGCTCTTCACCGACCTGAACAAGTTGAAGAGTGGCGACCGCATCTTTATCGATATCTACGACCAGACATTCAGTTACCGCGTGACTTCCTTCGACGTCGTCGAACCGAGCGACACGTCGAAGATCAAGCCGACGCCGGGCAAAGACATGATCACGCTTGTGACGTGCACTCCCATCGGCATCAATAGTCACCGACTCCTGGTGCATGCGGAACGAGAGCTGCCGACGCCGGCGGGCGCTCATTCGGAGGCGCCGACCATTCCAGGCTTCCCGTGGTTCACGATCTATCTGCCAGCGGCACTCGGCCTTTCGGTCTGGTACGTCTGGGCCGGAGTGCGCCGAGTACGCAAACTGCGCGAGGAACATGCTGAATCTACTGACGCCGAGTCAGTTCCTGCGCAAGAAAATTTGGTCGGTGCGTAATTCGCGACACGCCGCGTTCAATGCCGAAACCTTCAACCTAAGGTTTCAACTAATCAGGTTCTCGCCCCGGCGTGAGAACCCGCTGCCGGGCGACCTCGCTCAGGGCCGCTCCGCGGGCCCGCAGCAAATGTCACACACTGTGCAACCCGCATGAAGCGGCGAGCGAAAGAGGGGGGAGGTCGCGATGGGCGATAGTAGCGCTGACAAGCACTGGCGCACCGCGTCCCAGGCACGCGCTCTTGCCGAGGGCCACTCGCGGGCCCGCATCGACGGCGAAGCTATGCGCGTGCTGCGCGAAAAGATCGTCGCTGAGGCGACCCTGCTCAAGTTACAAGAAGAACTGGTGCTCGCACAGCACGAGCTGCGCCGTACCGCGCAGAAGCGCCACATCATCGAGCAGTGCGTCATCGAAGAGCGGGCCGCGCGCGAGCGCACCCGCGCCACCGTCGAAGAGCTTCGCGCCAGCAAGACGGCACTCGAGTCTCAGGTTGCGCACCTCCGCGAAAATCGCGTCGAAATTACCAGACGCGCCGCGAGGCTCGAAACCGAGAAGACCCAGGCCGCCCAGGCTGCTGCCTCCGCGCCGGTTCCCGTCGCCCCGCCATCTTCGGTCGACACAGCGGCCCCAGTAGCGGTTCCTGCTCCCGCCGAAGCGACAGCGGCCCCTGCTACCCGTACGATGAAGCCGGCCGCGGCAGCAACGCCCACTCCGGCACCGGCAGCCCAGCCTGTCGCGGCACCCGCGGCAACGCCTGCGGCCGTCCCTTCCGCTCCCGCCGTTGCACCCGCCGCCGCGACGCACCAGTCGCCCGCCACCACCACCGGGGCTCCGACTATTGATTCCGGTCCGGCAGCTCCGCCGAGCCTCACGCCGGCGGCGTCAACCGGCCGCACAGCGGCCCCCAGCGTCGCGAGCCCGCCGACCGTCGCCCCCTCGGCGCCGCCCGCTGCAACGCCGGCAGTTGCGCCTGCCGCCGCGAGCGCCGCCCCTGAACCGACAGGTGCGACGGCTCCGCCGCCAGCGACGAGTCCGGGTGCAGCTCCGAGCTCGGCACCTACAGCCGGAATTCCGGCGGCGGCACCCGTAAGCCCAGCAACGGGAGCGCCCGCCGCAGCAACGCTGGGCGCGCTCAATGGCGCCTTTACGGCGCCCTCCGTGACCGCAACACCCGCGCAGGTCTCAGTGCCCGCGGCAGCGGCGGTGCCCCTGGGCGCGCCGACAATCGCGCCTGTGACAGGAGCCGCAGCCCTACCGACGGCTGCTGCGCCGCCGACCGCCGCCGCGTCAGCGGTCGAAGCCTCCCACGCACCCACACCAGCCCCGGCCGGTGACGCCGCACTCATCGCGGTCGGAGAGCGCGTTGCCGCGGGTGCCGCACCTCAGGTGGCGCTCACTCCCGACGAAGTAACTACCCTGACCGACGCGGCGACCTCCGAGCACATTGCACCAGTGACGCCGATCCGTCCGATGGAGCAGCAGGAGCCAGAAGGGGCGCTGGACCCCGATGGGCCCTCGAACGAGAGCACGGATCCCGCAACCTTAAGCCCCGGCGCGGAACAATCTGTTGCGGCACCCCAAACGGCACCAGCGCCGAGTGCGGCGCCCACCGCCGACGCAGTCCTGTGCCCTGGCACGGCTGACAGCCGTACCGCGGCCGATACGCCCGAAGCCACCGTGCCAGTCGTCGGCGCGCCCGAGGCCTCGGTGAAGCCGGCTGCCGTGACAGGTACGCAGCCGCCGGGGGTGTCCCATGTTCCTGCGGCTGTCGAGCAGGTCGAAGCCATCGCGGGGCCGACGTCCGACGGTGAAGCACCTGCCTCGGCAGAGAACAAAGCGCCTGCCGCAACAGCGGCGAGCGAGTCGGCAGAGCTGGAGGCGAAGCTTGCAGGTGCCTCCGGCAACTCATCGCCCATCTCGGAAACCAACGATGGGCCGACGCTTGCGGAGCTCAGCGGCAAGCTCGAGGCCGTACTGCAGGCGCTCACACCGAAGCTCGCGGCGGACGCTGAGGCCGCAGCCGCCTCCGTCGGCAAACTTCCCGACAAGATGTTCGACGAGGTCATTGCTGGCCCCGATGCGCCTTCTTCCGCTCCGTCCAGCACCGACGATGGCGCCACTCGCGAGGATGCCGGAGCGAAATCCGATTCAGCGGACCCGTCTGAGCGCAAACGCTGGGTGTTCGGCCCCTCTGCGGGAGCCGTGGTCGATGGCGTACCGACGCGCAAGCGGGCCGGTTTCCAGGCCCCCGAGAACGCCGAGAAGGCCGGTAAGAAGCAGCGCAAAAACGCCGAACGTGATGCGCGCAAATTCTTGAAAAAGGAAGCCCGCGAAGAGAAGCAGCGGTCGAAGGATCGCAAGAAGCAGATGCGGGCGGTGTCGAAGGCGAAGGGCGGAAAGAAGGCCGACCGCAAGCCCGCAGCGCAGGAATTGAAGGACCTCGACACCGGGGAAAAGCGCAAGTGGGGCTTCGTCGACTATGCGCTCGGGGCTCTCATGGTCTCACTGGTGATCGCAATTGCGGTCGTCTTCTTCTGGCCGGTGCTCAAGGATAATGCGCCCGACTGGTTGGTGCCCGGCGACACCGCGCCCAGCAATGTGTGGGTGACGCACCCCGTCAACGACCCATTGCCCGACTACATGGTTGGGGACGCAACCAAGGAGATTGCGACATGACCCGGCAAGACGTTCACGGCGCATCGACACGAAAGACACACGGGTAGAGGGAATGCACACTTACGCTATTTCTCCTGAGCGAAAAGGGTATGCCCGCAGCCAGGTTGACCGACTGTTACGAAGCCTGGATGCGAAGACAGAGGAGCTGCGCACCGAGCGCGACGCGCTCCTCGAGCGCGTCCGCTCCGTTGAGACCGAACTCGAGATCGCGAACAAGAACCTCAACAAGGCGCAATCGAGAAAGCCAAACTTCGCCAACCTCGGTTCCAAGTTCGAGGAAGTGTTGCGCACCGCCGAAGAGCAGGCCGAGCACATGGTTGAAGAAGCGAAACGCGACGCCGAGACGATCACGGTCGAAGCCGAGGCGACCGCGCAGCGGCTCCTGCAGAGCAGCGAAGAGCGCGCTGCGCAGCTGATCAGCGAGGCCGAACGACGCGCGAAAGACGCGACGCTGCAGGGCGAAACCGCCGCAGTCGAGCTCTCCGCGATCGCCAACGCGCGACTCGGAGAAGCGAGCGAAGCCGTCACGCAGGCGAAGCGAGAAGCCGCCGCGCTCCGCTCCGACGCTGAAAAAGAGATCATGCAGGCGCGACAAGAGGCACAGGCGCACATCGACCAGCAGCGCGAAGAAATCCATCGGCTCCGAGAAGAAACCGAACATCACGCAATCGAGGTCGAGCGCACGCTGCTCGCGCGGCAGGCCGAGGTAAAGGCCCAGTGCGACAGGCTCCTCGCCGAGGCGACCGAACGGTCCGCGGCGGTGCTCGATCAGGCGAACCAGAAGGCGGCCGAAATCAACGAGCGGGCCTACACCGTCGGGCAGGAAAGCGACGCTCTCCATGAGAGCCTCCGCCTCGAGGTGCAGGAGCGGCAGGATGAATCACGTCGGCGCGCGGCCGAACTCATCGACCATGCTCGGAACCACGCCAACAACCTGGTCAACCAGGTCGAGATGTTCGCCGACAAGGTGCACGCACGTGCGCAGTCGCGACTCGAAACATTGCAAGACGAATCTGAGTTCATCCGCACGTTCATCGAAGAACAACGCGTCTCCCGTAAGACCGAGACCGTCATCGCGCAGATCGAAGAGCACCTGCGCCAGGCAAACGCTGCACAGACCAACGGATAGGTGAAGAGAACCGACATGAAACTGCAGATAAGCGACCAAACCGCTGAGATCCTCGTCGCCGATCCGAGCACTTCCGCACGCATTCTCGCGGAGATCGCCGCACAGCAGACCGGGCTCCGCGACCGTATCCGCCAGCACCCGAACGTGTACCCCGACCTCCTCGAATGGATGGATGAGGTGGAGCGGCGCGAAGCGAGCGGAGAGCTCGAAGAAGGCGAAGAGCTCAATATCCCCGATTTCCTCGGCAAGCACGACGAGGGGGCGCCCTCCGCCGCTCTCACCCGTCCGCGGCGGCCGCACTCCGCGGACACAGAGGGTGAAGGCCAGCGGTCGGAAAGCGAGAGCAGCGACAGAGCCGTCGATTCGGGTGACGAGACCGGCGGTAGCGACGCCGTAGCTCCGACGGTTTCCGCACCTGAGCCTGAGGAGACCGAGCAGGACGATGAGCCGGAGAGAGTGAACACCGCCGAAACCTCAGCTCAGGGCGACACCGCGCCGGAGAGCACGGAGGTGACCGAAGCGTCTCCCGCAGCGAGTGAGGTCACTCAGACCCCGCTCGAGAAGTTCCGCGCGCGATTCGCAACGACGTTCAACGATTCGAACCCGCCTCGATCGACGATCGGCCGAGAGATCGAACTGCGCGATAGCCCCGAGACGCGCCTGCGGGAAATGCGCTCGCAGATCGATGTCGAGGTGAAGGCGCGCCTCGAAGCTGAAGCACGGGTGCAGCTCGCATACGAGGCCCGCGATCGCTCGCAGGAGGAGACTCTCGCTGAAACTCGTGCCCGCGCCTCCGCCGAGGCGCAGTGCAAGCTCGAGAGCGAAGCCCGCGAGCTCGCGGAGGCGAAGGCGAAGTCCGAGGGCGAGGCGCGCCGCGCCATCGAATCTCAGCTCGCCGACGAGCAGAACCAACTCGAGCAGTTGAAGGAAGCCTACGCAGCAGAGCAGTCGGAGCACCAGACCGCCGAGAGTCAGCTCGAAGCGGCGGCCGGCGAACTGCACGCTCTCGAGCTGGAACATGCGGCGATGGAGGAGCGACTCGCGGTCGTCTCCCAGCTCGCGTTCGAATCCGAGGCGCTCCTCGCAGCCGAGGCCGACACGCGCTCCGAGGCCGAGTCGCGCGCACGCAACGAATCGCTGATGCGCACCGAGATGGAGGCGCAGCTCGCGGTCGAGCGCGGCGCGCGCAAGACCGCTGAGTCGCAGGTGCAGGAGCTGAACGAGGAGCTGCTGACCGTGCAGAACGACCTCGAGGTGCTGCGCGCCGAACTCGAACGGGAGGTCGAGGAGCGCTCCGCGGTCACCATCGCGACCGAGGCGCAGCTCGAACTCCGTATCTCGGAGCTCGAGAACGCACTGAAGGAGGAGAAGGGCCGCACCCGTCACCTCGAGCAGTCGATCTTCAACGAGTCGCAGGCACGCATGGAGCTCGAGACGCGGCTCGAGGCCGAAACCGAGAACCGCGTCGCGATTGCCGAAAACGAGCGCAAGGAGCGCATGCTGCGCATCGAGCTCGAGGAGCGCCTCGCGCTCATGAGCACGCCGACGATCTCGGCAGAGACGTTGTCGGTGGAGTAACCATGTCAGCCAAGATGACGCAGGAGGCCGCGCTCGGCCTCCTGAAACTCCCCAGCACCCCGTCACCGCAACTCGCGGAGATCGCCGCGCGGTTCGTGAACCTCCGCGAACATGTCGTGAAGCACCCCAACGCGTCGTCAGTGCTCAAAGAATGGATCGAGCGGCAGGACGCCCATTACGGTGCGGCCCGCGACAGCATTCGACTGCCCCAACCGAAATCACCGAAGGGGGGCGACGGCGCTGGGCCGCACTCCTCGGCCGGTGCGGGAGGCGCAGGGAGCTCCGCCCTCGACTGGGAGCGACGCCTCGCCGACAAAGAGGCGGAGCGGCTCCAGCTCGCGCGCATTGAAGCAGAAGAAGACCTTAAGACCGTCGTGCACGAGAAGCGCGCAGTCGAATCCGAGATCGACATCATTCGCCAGAGCCTGCACCGCGTCAACGAGTCGCTCTCCGCTGAACAGGTGCGCCTGCGCGAAGCCGAGCGGCAGGTCGGCGAGGAAGCGGCGGCACGGGCCGAGTTCGACGACGTCGTGAAGATCCTGCGCACGAATCTGGTTGACCTCGAGTACGTGCTCGAACAAGAGACACTTGCGCACGCCCAGGCCGAGAACCGACTCGCCCGCCTGAAACTTGAGGTGCAGCAGGTGTAGTGATCCGCCGCCGCGCTCAGCGTTTGCGCTCACGCCGTGCGTAGCGTACGCTTGATGTTTGGCTGTGCGCCGTCCCAGTGCACAGACCGCGTGAGCTGTTCGCCCCGAGATCGGAAGTTCGATCGGAGGCCGGCTCGTGCAGACAAGAAATCTTGGGTGAGGCCGTCCGGTCTCACGGTATGAGAGGAAACATCATGGCAGCAGTGTGCCAGGTGACTGGAGCCGTTCCCGGCTTCGGACACAACATTTCGCACTCGCACCGTCGCACCAAGCGTCGGTTCGATCCGAACATCCAGAAGAAGACCTACTTCGTGCCCTCACTCGGCCGCAAGGTGACGCTCACCCTGTCGGCTAAGGGCATCAAGGTCATCGATGCCCGCGGCATCGAGGCAGTGGTTGCTGATCTGCAGAAGCGTGGGGTGAAGTTCTAATGGCGAAGGACAAGGACGTACGTCCGATCATCAAGCTCCGCTCAACGGCAGGCACCGGGTTCACCTACGTGACGAAGAAGAACCGCCGCAACACCCCTGATCGCCTCGTGCTCAAGAAGTACGACCCGGTCATCCGCAAGCACGTCGAGTTCCGAGAGGAGCGTTAATCATGGCGAAGAAGAGCATGATTGCGAAGAACAAGCAGCGCCAGGCGATCGTTGCCCGCTACGCGGAGAAGCGCCTCGAGCTGAAGAAGGCCCTCGTGGACCCGAACGGGACCGACGAGAGCCGCGAGGCTGCACGCGTGGGTCTGCAGAAGCTGCCCCGCAACGCATCGCCGGTGCGCGTGCGCAGCCGCGACGTCATCGACGGCCGCCCCCGTGGCGTCCTCACGAAGTACGGTGTCTCCCGTGTGCGCTTCCGCGACATGGCCCACCGTGGCGAGCTCCCCGGCATCACGAAGTCGAGCTGGTAACAGCGCGATTATCGGCGCAGTCGAGCTGGTAACAGCGCGATGGCTGATGCTGGTTAGCTCTTGAGCTGACCTACTCGCGAAATTTGGGCGTGGATCCTCCGGGATCCGCGCCCAATTTGCGTTCAGAGCGAAATCCGAGGCTGCAGGGGGCTCTCCCTGGGGAATTTCCGAGTGAAGTTCCGCATCATTCCGCCAAATTGGGGTAGATTCGTACCGATCACTCGATCGGACCCCTCACCCGGGGGGAATCCAGTACCAAGATCTAGAGGCGAGGCCGCTCCGGCTAGGCGCCTTGGAAGGAAACAACATGGCACTCAACAAGACCGAGCTCGTCGCCAAGATCGCTGCCGAGACCGGCCAGAGCCAGGCCGCCGTCTCCAGCGTGATCGACGGACTGTTCTCCGCTGTTTCCGAGACGGTTGCTTCGGGCGACAAGGTTTCGATCCCCGGCTGGATCTCCTTCGAGACCGCGACCACCGCTGCTCGCACCGGCCGTAACCCCCGCACCGGCGAGACCATCGACATCCCCGCTGGCAAGCGCGTGAAGGTCTCGGTTGGCTCGAAGCTCAAGGCTGCGGTCAAGTAACTCAGTTTTCTTCGAACCCCTCGATCGCCTGGCGATCGGGGGGTTTCGTTGTTTGTGGCGAAGGACGGCAGCGCCCGGCGCGCACCGGGCTCCCAACGGGCAGCGCGTAGGCTAGTCGGGTGCCCCGAAACCTCCGCGTACTCGCCCCTGCCGCGCTGCTCGCGGCGACGCTCATGGCGCTCTGGGCGGGCCTCGCGATCGGCGGGGCAGCCGCAGAGCGTACGTTGGCCGACCCGGGCGCGATCGTGCGCTACGGTGTTCCGATCAGCCGCACGATCGTGAACGTCGCGATGGCGGGCCTCATCGGCTCCGTTGTGATGGCCGTGTGGGCGTTCGCGAGCGAGCGCGCCGAGACACGTCTGGCGATGGACCTTGCTGCGGGATCCGCCGCCGTGCTCACCGTCGGCAGTGCCGCCGCGACCCTCTTCACCTACATGGACGTCTCGGGACAGGCGTTCTCGACCGACGACACGTTCGGCGCGGGGCTCGCCCAGTTCCTCACCGAGATCGAACTCGGCCAGTACTGGCTGCTCGAGCTGCTGCTCGCCGCGGTGACCGCGGTGCTCGCCTTCGCGGTGCGCGGCCGCAAGCTCATGCTGCTCGTGCTGGTCGCCGCGCTCTCGACAACGCTCCCGCTCGCCCAGCAGGGCCACGCCGCCGGCGCATCCGGGCACGCTGCCGCCGTCAATGCGCTGCTCGTGCATATCGTGGGCGCCGCGGTGTGGCTCGGCGGGCTGCTCACGCTCGCATTCGTCGCCCGATCCGTCGACCACCGGCGCCTCGCGACGCTCACCGAGCGCTACTCGAGCCTCGCGCTGCTCGCGTTCATCGGCGTCGCCGCGTCGGGTGTGGTGAGCGCCGTGCTGCGGCTCGGCAGCTGGGACGCGCTCTTCAGCACCGGCTACGGTGAGCTCGTGCTGCTGAAGACGGGGGCGCTCGTGGTGCTCGGCGCGTTCGGCGCGCTGCAGCGCACGCGCCTGATCCCGCGTATCGCCGAGTCCGCGAAGGGGCTACGGCCGTTCGTCTGGTTCGTCGTGAGTGAGCTGGCGGTCCTCGGAATCGCGAGCGGCGTCGCCGGGGCCCTGGGCCGCACCGCGACGCCCGTCGCGCTCGAGCCAGTGAGGGATCAGCCCGGCGGAATCAGCCCGGCGGAATGGCTTACCGGCGATCCGCTGCCCCCCGAGCTGACCCCGCTGCGGTACCTCACCGAGTGGCGCTTCGACCTGCTGTGGGTGCTCGTGTGCGTGTTCGGCATCGGAATGTACTTGCTCGCCGTGATCCGCCTCGCGCGCCGGGGCGACCGCTGGTCCGCGGGCCGCACGACCGCCTGGGTCTTCGGCATTCTGATGCTCGGTTACACGACGAACGGCGCGCTCAACGCGTACGAGCAGTACCTCTTCAGCGTGCACATGCTCGGGCACATGATGCTGACGATGCTGATCCCGCTCTTCCTCGTGCTCGGCGCCCCGCTGACGCTCGCGCTGCGGGCGACCCGCAAACGCTCGGACGGTTCGTGGGGCGCGCGCGAGTGGATCCTCTGGGCCGTGCAGACCCCGTTCTCGAAGGTCGTCACGCACCCGGCCTTCGCGGCCGTCATGTTCTCGGGATCGCTGTGGGTGTTCTACTTCACGCCCGTCGCCCGTTGGGCCGCGGAGGAGCACATCGGGCACCAGTGGATGATCATCCACTTCTTGATCTCGGGCTACCTCTTCAACCTGTCGATGATCGGCGTCGACCCGGTGCCGTACCGCTTCCCGTACCCGCTGCGCATCGTGACGTTGTTCGCGACAATGGCGTCGCACGCGTTCTTCGGCGTGACACTCATGACCGGGGACGGGCTGCTGCTCGCCGACTGGTACGGCGCGATGGGGCGCACGTGGGGGGCGCCTCCGCTCGAGGATCAGTCGACGGGCGGCGGCATCGCGTGGGGCATCGGCGAGCTGCCGACGCTCGCGCTCGCGCTGGTCGTGGCGTTGCAGTGGTCGCGCAGCGATGAGCGAGAGCAGAAGCGCAAAGACCGGGCGGCGGATCGCAGCGGCGATGCCGAGCTGGAAGCTTACAATGCGATGCTGGCCGAGCAGGCCGGGCGCGACGCTCGAGTGGGGTCGCGCCGGCGGTAGGGTGCGCGCTGCTGGCCTTGCTGGTGGCCTTCACCTTCAGCACACTTTCTGGTGTGAGCACACCAGTGCTGCTGAGCTCGGTGCTGCTGAGGGCGGGAAGTGTGTGGGCGGCGGTGCCGATCCGCCCCCCGACCCTCTATTCGCCGGCCGCGCCCGCCTCGGTCGCCGTGACATCGGCGCGGTGGAAGTTCAGGTGCGAGCGCGAGGCGGTGGGTCCGCGTTGGCCGAGGTAGCGCGAGAAGGTCGCGCCCGATCCGTAGGGCCGTTCTGCGGGCGACGACAGCTTGAAGAAGCACAGCTGGCCGATCTTCATGCCGGGCCAGAGGCGGATCGGAAGCGTCGCCACATTCGACAGCTCGAGCGTCACGTGGCCCGTGAATCCGGGGTCGATGAAGCCCGCGGTCGAGTGGGTGAGGAGACCCAGGCGGCCGAGCGAGCTCTTGCCCTCGAGGCGGGCGGCGATGTCGTCGGGGAGGGAGACCTGCTCGAACGTCGAGCCGAGCACGAACTCGCCCGGGTGCAGGATGAAGCCTTCGGCCGGGTCGACCTCGATGAGGCGGGTGAGCTCGGGCTGCTCCTCGGCCGGGTCGATGACTGCGTACTTGTGGTTGTCGAAGAGGCGGAAGTAGCGGTCGAGGCGCACGTCGACGCTCGACGGCTGCACCATCGACGGCTCGCTCGGGGTGAGCCCGATGCGTCCGGACTCGAGTTCGGCGTTGATGTCGCGATCGGAGAGCAGCACGTGTTCGATTCTAGGGGAGCGTGTGCCACCTGGGCGTTCTCTCCTTGTGATCGGCCGGTCAGTCACGTACCTAGCGGTCAGCCCCTATTCCTGGGCCGGTCAGTTGTTGTGGTTATGCGGGGGCTTGCCCACCACTACTGGCCGACCGCGGCGGATCGGCGCAGCGTTCTTACCTTCACGCACCGATTCAGCGTCCCGCGATCACTTTCCGCGGGAACTGTATTTCTGAAGCTCAGTCGGTGCCGCTGGGTATTGTGAGCGCGAGCAGCAGCTCGCCGATGCGGTGCGGGAGCGCATCGACCGCACCGCCCTCACCCGTTCCGCCCGCATCGAGCGCCGCTCCGCGGATCGCCCGCTCGCACATCCCGGCGATGAGCTCGGTGGCACGGTCCACGGGCAGCGTGAAGCGGCGCCCCGCCGCAGTCACCGCCGACTCGATGAGCGCCGCGTAGTTCGACATCGAGCGCTCGACCAACCAAACGTACCCCGGCGCGATTTCGGGATCGCGCATCGCGAGCAGCGTGAACTCGGTCTCGAGCATCGCCCAGCCGCGGTCGCTCTCCTTCGGCGCGATGAACCGCGTGATGTACTGCGCCGCTTGCTCCGGAGCGATGCGCCCCTGCAACTCCTGGAGCGCAGGTCGCAGTTCGGCGATCAACTCCTCAGTTTCCCGGGCGCGACGGTCGAACTCGCGCTCGAGCACCGCGAGAAACAGCTCCTCCTTGGTTGAGAAGTTCGAGTAGAACGCTCCGCGGGAGAAGCCGGCCCGAGCGCACACGTGTTCGACGCTCGCCGCCTGCACGCCCTCCTCCGCGAACACCTCGGTCGCTGCGTCGAGCAGTCGCGTGCGGGTTTCGAGTCGGCGCGCAGTCGGAGCCTCGGGCGCTGCATTCGCAGAGGCTTCGGGCCGCGCTTCGGCAGTCGCTTCGGCAGTCGCCTCCGTTTCCTCGCTCTGAATCAGCTTCATGTCGCAATCTCCCTACTCTCGCGGCGGCGGATCCCTCCGCATCACCGCGCACACCCCCTGTGGACTCACCCTGCTCGGGCCGCTAGCCGCCACCCACGTGCATCCCGCGCCTCGGGAGTCGTGCTCCCGAAGCTCAGTGGGCACTCCGTGGTCCGCCCCGCTCGACAAACAAGAACTGTCCACAACCTACCGCGGTCCCGACTTCTCCACAGTTTCCGTCTGCCCAGCACTCTCCGATACATCAGTGTATTCGCGACGATACACTGATGTATCTACGCCCGATACGTTCGTGTATCGAGCCCGAAACTCTGCACCGTACATGTTGCGCTCGGCGGCCAGCCCGGGCGGAGCCTCTGCGAGCCGCGCGACCATTCCATTGAAAGGGCCAGATGTCCACTCTGCTGCACGCCATCGGACTCTGGGCGACGCGCGCCAAGTGGCTCGTGCTCGCCACGTGGATCGCGATCCTCGCGGTACTGGGCATCGGCGCCGGTCTCTTCTCGCAGGGCGCGGATGGGCCCATCTCGATCCCGGGCACGGAGTCCCAGGAGGCCATCGACTCACTCGCACGCACCTTCCCCGAGGTGAGCGGAACGAGCGCAACGATCATCGTGGTTGCCCCCGAGGGTGAGAGCCTCGACCAGGAGCCCTATAGGGGTGCCATCATCGACGCCGCGAGCGATCTGGAGCAGCTCGACGACGTGAACGCGGTCTCGTTCCCGTTCGCAGCGGAAGCGCCCAGCGGCATGAGCGACGACGAGCAGGCGGCCCTGCTTACGATCCAGATCGCGGGCGGGCAGAGCGACGTGTCCGAGGCGACGACTCAGGGCGTCGAGCGTGTGACAGAGCAGCTGCGGGATCAGCTCCCCTCGGGCAGCGAGGTCTCGTACGGCGGTGATGTGTTCTCTACCTCGATCCCGGGGTTCACCGCCACCGAGGCGCTCGGCGTTGTCATTGCGTTCGTCGTGCTGCTGTTCACGCTCGGGTCCCTCGTCGCCGCTGGAATGCCGCTCATCATCGCGATCATCGGCGTCGGCATCACGATCGCGGGCCTGTTCGTGACGACCGCGTTCGCCGAGATGACGTCTACGACCCCGATGCTCGCCCTGATGCTCGGCCTCGCCGTCGGCATCGACTACACCCTCTTCATCGTGAGCCGGCACCAGGAGCAGTTGCGTTCGGGACTCGGCGTCACCGAGTCGATCGCGCGAGCAACGGCGACGAGTGGCTCCGCGGTGGTCTTCGCCGGGCTCACCGTCATCATTGCGCTGGTCGGCCTGTCGGTCGCGGGTGTTCCGTTCCTTACGGCGCTGGGCGTCGCAGCAGCGGCTGGCGTCGCGGTCGCGGTGCTCATCGGTGTGACGCTCACACCCGCGATCCTCGCGATGGTGGGGATGCGGATCCTGCCCAAGAAGCAGCGCGCGGCGCTCGCCGAGGGTGTTGGGGGTGCAGAGGGGCTGGCGGATCCGCCCCGCGCTTCTCACGGCCCGAGCCGCGCCGATCGATTCTTCTCGGGATGGGTGCGCGGCGTGACCGCGAAGCCGGTCGCGACCATCCTCGCGGTGCTGGTCGTGCTGGGCGTCGCGGCGATTCCGATGACGCAGCTGCGCCTCGCGCTTCCGGGCGCGGAGACGCTCGAGGAGACGGACCCCGCGCGCGTGACCTATGAGCTGACCGGCGAGCACTTCGGCGAGGGTGCGAACGGGCCGCTGATTCTCACGGGGTCGATCATCACGAGCGAGGACCCGCTGGGGCTCATGGAGGATCTCGCGGACGAGGTGCGCGCGCTCCCCGGCGTGCACGACGTGCCGCTTGCGACCCCGAACCAGAACGCCGACACGGGCATCATCCAGGTCGTCCCCGAGGAGGGGCCGCAGGCGGAGAGCACGTCCGAGCTCGTCGCGGAGCTGCGCGCGCACCACGATGAGTGGCTCGATCGGTACGGCGTCAGCCTCGCGGTGACTGGCTTTACGGCCGTGGGTATCGACGTGTCGAACCTGCTGGGGGAGGCGCTGCTGCCGTTCGGCGTGCTGGTCGTGGGCCTCTCGCTTATCCTTCTCGCGATGGTGTTCCGCTCCGTGTGGGTGCCGATCAAGGCGACGCTCGGGTACCTGCTCTCCGTGGGCGCCGCCTTCGGCGCGGTAGTCGCTGTGTTCCAGTGGGGCTGGCTCGCCGACGCGCTCAACGTTCCCTCGACCGGGCCCGTGCTGAGCTTCATGCCGATCATCTTGATGGGCGTGCTCTTCGGGCTCGCGATGGACTACGAGGTGTTCCTCGTCTCGCGCATTCGCGAGGAGTACGTGCACGGTGCCGATGCGCAGACCGCGATCCGCCGGGGCTTCGTCGGCAGCGCGAAGGTCGTGACCGCTGCCGCGCTCATCATGTTCGCGGTTTTCGCGGCGTTCGTTCCCGAAGGCGACCCGAGTATTAAGGTCATCGCGCTCGGTCTCGCCGTGGGAGTGTTCGTCGATGCCTTCATCGTGCGCATGACCCTGGTTCCCGCAGTGCTGGCCCTGCTTGGTAACCGCGCCTGGCGGATGCCTCGGTGGCTCGACCGCGTGCTGCCGTCGTTCGATGTCGAGGGCGAGGGGCTCGCTCGCGAGATCTCGCACGCCGAGTGGCCGGCCGACATGCCGCACGCGCGCATCGCCGTCGACGACGCGGAACTGCCTGGTGGCCTCGTCGTGCCGGCGACCCGGGTCGCACCGGGCGAGGCCCTGGTGCTCGACCCGCGCGACTCTGCGCAGTCGGCCTCCATCGCACCGCTCGCCGCTGCGCTGACCGGCCGCGGACCGCTCCTCGCGGGCACGGCGAAGGTCGCGGGTCTTCTGTTGCCCGAGCGCGCGGCGACTGTGCGTGCGCGAACCGCGTGGGCGACCCCCGAGTCGCTGCGCGAGGCCCTCCAGGATCGCCCAGCCGTGCTCGTGCTCGACCTCCGGGAGGCGGGTGCGGCCGGTGCGTCTGGGGTTCCTCTCGCGGTGCTGGAAGACATGCGCTCGGCGCTCGTCGCGCAGCAGTCTTCGGCCGCGCGCGGGGTCGTACCTGAGTTGACCGTGATCGTGCTCGGAGAGGCTGCGCTTGCGCAGCGGATCCTGCCTGACAGCACGGTGCTGGTGCGACCGAGCGGCACTCTCCTGCGTGCGGACGCGCTCGGCGCCGACGCAACCGCGCGTCTGAACATTCCGAATGACCTGGCAGAAGGAGCCGTACGATGACCGCCGCGCTCACGCGACAGAAGACGCAGCGCACCCCGCACTGGAGCACGATTCTCGGCATCCTGCTCGTGCCGCTCACGGTCGCCGGTGTGCTCCTCTGGGGGCTGTGGAACCCCACCGAGCGTCTGCACAACGTGACGGCGGCCGTGGTCAACCTCGATGAGGCGGTCGAACTCGATGGGCAGACCGTGCCGCTCGGTCGCGTGCTCGCGGGTGAGCTGATCGGCGACCCTGCGGGCGCGGACGGCGGTGAGTCCGGTGCTTCGGGTTCCGGCGAACGCCAGAACTTCACTTGGGTGCTCACCGACGCCGACGACGCGCAGGCGGGAATCGATGATGGTCGGTACGCGACCGTCGTGACGATCCCCAAGACCTTCTCCGCAGATGCGACCTCGCTGTCGGGGGACGCGTCGGAGGCCCGGCAGGCTCGCATCGACGTCACCGAGAGCGACCGGGGCCGACTCGTCGACACCGCCCTGTCGAGCATCGTGACGCAAACAGCGACGCGCGTAATGAACGAGCAGCTGGGTGAGCAATTCGTCGACGGCGTGTACGTCGGATTCAACGAACTCGGCGACGGGGTCGGTGAGGCCGCCGACGGTGCGGCCCAGCTCGCGCGCGGCGGTGGCCAGCTCGCTGAGGGCGCATCGCAGCTCGCGGATGGTACGCAGCAGCTCGCTGATGGCACAGGCGAACTCGCGAGCGGTGCGACTCAACTCGCCGACGGCACCGGAGCGCTCGCGGGCGGTGCGACCCAGCTGGCCGACGGCGCCGGGGGGCTCGCGGGCGGCGCCTCGCAGCTGTCAGAGGGCGCAGCTTCGCTTTCGGAGGGCGTCGCCGCCTATGTCGGGGGAGCGTCGCAGCTGTCGGACTCGTACGCTCAGCTCTCCTCGGGGGCGCAGGGCGCTGTGACCCAGCTGCAGTCGCTCGTCACCGCACTCACGGGTTTGCAGGTCGCAGTGGCGGAGCCGCAGCAGCAGCTCCAGCAGGGTTTGACCGACGCGGGCGCTGCCACCGAGGGGCTCGGCGCCGATATCGCAACGCTCTACGCGGAGTGCGCCGCGTCGGGGGCTGACCCCGCGTTCTGCGATCAAATGGCGGCGACGCTCCAGAACCGCGCCGGTGAGATCGGCACGGGTGTCGGGCTCGCGGGGTCGGGTGCGTCGGGGCTCGGCGACGCGATGGCCGGCTTGCAGGGCGTCGCCGGTGACGGCGGCACGGGTGGCGATCCCATCGCTCAGCTCGACCAGCTGAACAGCGGTCTCGCCGAGTTCGGGGCGGGACTCAGTGGCTTCGCCGAGCAGGGAGCCCAGCTCGCCCAGGGGGCGTCGGACCTCGCGTCGGGCGCTGCCGGCGTCTCGGACGGTGCCGCCCAGCTCGCGGGCGGCGCGAACGAACTCGCTTCGGGCACCACCCAGCTCTCGACGGGCGCATCCGAGCTCGCATCCGGAACGACGCAGCTCGCCGAGCAGACCCCGCAGCTCGCGGAAGGCGCGACGCAGCTCGCCGAGGGCACAGAGCAGTCTGCTTCCGGTGCGCAGGACCTCGCAGCGGGCCTGAACAGCGCCGCGCAGTCGGTGCCGCAGACCAGCGACGACGAGCGCGCACAGCTCGCCCGAACCGCCGCGACCCCCGTCCTGGCAGAAGGCGGGAGCGACGAACTCTTCAACGCGTCCGGCGTCCCGCTCTTCACCGGTGTTGCGCTCTGGGCCGGTGCGCTCGCCGCGTTCCTGACCCTCGCACCGCTGTGGCGGCGTACGCGCGAGGCGGCACGAGGCGTCGGGTTCATCACGGTCCGCAGCGCGCTTCCGGCTGCGGCACTCGGCGCCGCCCAGGGCGCGATCGCTGGCGCGGTGTTGCCCATCGCGCTCGGGTACGACTTCGGTCAGGGCGCGCAGTTCTTCGGCTTCGCTCTGCTCGCAGGGGTCGCTTTCGCGCTCGTCGTGCAGGGGCTCTCCGCGCTGCTTCGTGGTTTTGGCAAGTTCATCGCGTTCGCGCTGCTCGTCGTCGCGTTTGCGGTCGGGATCGTCTCGACGGTGCCCGGAGCGCTCGCCGCAGTCGGCGACTTCAGCCCGCTCGGCGCCGCGAGCGCCGGGTTCCAGGCGATCGCGACCGGTGCGACATCGGCCGGCGGCGCCGCGATCTCGCTCGTGCTCTGGGCGCTTGCGGGCCTCGCGCTCACGCTCTTCGCCGTGACCCGCGCCCGCCGCACCCGCTGACCGGCCCCGCGCCTGCCCGGCGCCTGCCGCCGCCCCAAACCCCTGCGATCGGGGTAACTTTCGACGCGTGTCGCACCTTCTGATGGCGCGACACGCTGCGCAAGTTACCCCGATCCCATCTCGACGGCGGCAGGTGCGGGTCGGCGGGCCGCGGCGTAGGCTCGAACGCATGACGACGATGCGCGCGATCTCCGTTCCCCACGCCGGCGGCCCCGAGCTGCTGGAGTTCATCGAGGTCGAGAGTCCGACGGCCGGCCCCGGCGAACTCCTCGTGCAGACGCGCGCGGTGGGCGTGAACTTCATCGACACGTACCATCGTTCGGGCGCTTACCAGGTCGACTACCCGTTCACCCCCGGTGCAGAGGCCTCCGGCGTCGTCCTTGAGGTCGGCCCAGGCGTCGAGGGCTACGCGCCCGGCGACGTCGTGACCACGGCCGAAGGGTCGCGCACGTACGCTCAACGCTTCGTCGTTCCGGCGGAGGCCGCGGTGCACGTGCCCGGAGGCATCCCGCACGATGTCGCGGCCGCGATCCCGCTGCAGGGGCTCACCGCGCAGTACCTCGCGACCTCGGCGGCGCAGCCCCAGCAGGGCGACACCGTGATCGTGCACGCGGGCGCTGGCGGAGTCGGCCTGATCCTCACCCAACTGCTCGTCGCTCGCGGAGTGCGCGTGTTCACGACGACCTCAACCGAGGAGAAGCGCGAGCTGAGCCTGGCGGCTGGAGCGACCGAGGTCTTCGGTTACGACGACTTCGCCGAGCGAGCCCGCGAAGCGACGAACGGCGAGGGCGTCGCGGTGGTGTACGACGGCGTCGGCGCCCGCACCTTCGACGACTCCCTCACCGCGCTGCGCGTCCGCGGCGAGCTCGTGCTCTTCGGCGCGGCGAGTGGCCCGGTGCCGCCGTTCGATCTGCAGCGCTTGAACGCCGGGGGATCCCTCTCGGTCACCCGCCCGTCGCTCGGTCACTTCCTCCGCACGCCCGAAGAGCGCGCGTGGCGCTACGCCGAGATCTTCGACGCGATCGCGGCGGGAAGGCTCGACTTCCGCATCGGGGCGCGCTTCCCGCTCGCTGAGGCAGGTTACGCTCACGAACAGTTGGAGTCGCGGGCGACGACGGGCAAGGTGATCCTCGAACCCTAGACGCACAGCGCGCTTGCTCGAGCCCATTGCTCCCGCACGCAACCCGTAAAGCATGCGCCGCGAGACGGCGGATGAAACAGGTGCGGCCACAGGGAGCGCAGCGTAGGCTCTCAGCCATGGCAAAGATGCATGCGATTACGGTTGCCCACCCGGGTGGCCCTGAGCTGTTGCAGTTCACCGAGGTCGAGAGCCCGGAGGCAGGCCCGGGTGAACTGCTCGTGCAGACGCGCGCCGCGGGCGTCAACTTCCTCGAAATCCATCAGCGCTCGGGCGAGTACGCCGTCGACTATCCGTTCACGCCTGGCACTGAGGGCGCCGGCGTTGTGCTCGAGGTGGGCGCGGGCGTCGAGGGGTTCGAGCCGGGCGACGTCGTCACCACCTCCGAAGGCGTGCGCACCTACGCCGAGCGATTCGTCGTTCCGGCAGAATGCGCCGTGCACGTGCCGGAAGGTATCCCGCACGACGTGGCCGCAGCGATTCCTTTGCAGGGGCTCAGCGCCCACTACCTTGCGAACTCCGCCGCGAACCCCCGAGAGGGCGAGACGGTCGTCATTCACGCGGGCGCCGGCGGCGTTGGCCTGCTCCTCACACAGGTGCTCGTTGCGCGCGGCGTCCGTGTGCTGACGACGGCGTCAACGGAGGAGAAGCGTGAACTCAGCCTCGCGGCGGGAGCCACCGAGGCACTCGACTACGACGACTTCGCCGACCGTGCCCGCGAACTCACGGACGGTCGGGGAGTCGCGGTCGTCTATGACAGCGTGGGTGCGCGAACGTTCGACGCTTCCCTCGCCTCGTTGCGCACCCGCGGCGAGCTCGTGCTGTTCGGCGCGGCGAGCGGGCCGGTGCCGCCGTTCGATCTGCAGCGCTTGTTCGTCGGCGGATCCCTGTCGATCATTCGACCGGGCTTGGTGCACTATTTACTCTCGCCCGAAGAGCGCGCGTGGCGCTACGGCGAAATCTTCGATGCGATCGCGGACGGAACGCTCGACTTCCGCATCGGCGCGCGCTTCCCGCTCGCTGAGGCGGGTTACGCTCACGAACAGTTGGAGTCGCGGGCGACGACGGGCAAGGTGATCCTCGAACCTTAGTTCATCAGACCGGTTGGCAGCGCGCCCCCTGACTGCGGCGCGCCGCCGAGCGGCCAGCCCGCCCGCCGCACAGCCAGCCCAACGCACAGCCGCCCATCGCACAGCCGCCCGCCGCGCCGACCCGCTACGGAACGCGACGGATCCACTCCTCCGTCAAGAACTTCTTCTCGACGAGGCGCTCCGCCGCATCCCACTCACCCTCGGTGACTTCGCCGTCGGTGCCGCCGTGGCGACGCTTGAACACCTCGACCATGCGGTCGATGATCTCCTCGCGCGTGAGCCCGGTCTGACTGCGCAGCGGATCCACGCGCTTCTGGGCGCTCGCCGTGCCCTTGTCCGAGAGCTTTTCGCGCCCGATCCGCAGCACCTCGGTCATCGCCTCGGGGTCCATGTCGTACGCCATGGTCACGTGGTGCAGTACCGCGCCCGACCCGAGACGCTTCTGCGCCGCCCCGCCGATCTTGCCGTGCGGGCTCGTGATGTCGTTCAGCGGCTTGTACACCGCGTCGATGCCGAGCGACTTCAGCGCCTCGAGCACCCACTCGTCGAGGTACGCGTACGAGTCGGCGAAGCTCATGCCCCGCACCAGCTCGCCCGGCACATAGAGCGCGTAGGTGATGCACGCTTCAGGCTCCATGTACATGGCACCGCCGCCCGAGATGCGTCGCACGATCTGCGCGTGCCGCGCTGCCGCCTGCTCCTCGTCGACCTCGTTCTTCACCGATTGGAAGCTGCCGATGAACACCGCGGGAGCGTTCCACTCCCAGATGCGCAGCGTCGGGCCGCGCAGCCCTTCGCCAACCGCTGCGGTGAGTACCTCGTCGAGCGCGGCGTTGAGCACGGGTGCGACGGGCGGCTCGTGGAGAATCTGCCAGTCGTAGTCGCGCCAGTGCGCGGCCCCGGTCACAGCGCGGCGGATCGCGACGCCCACCGAATCGGGAGTGAAGCCGAGCAGGTGCACCTCCTTCGGCAGCTTCTGCGAGATCGCGGTCGAGAACTCCTCGATCGTGCCGTTCGGGTGCATGCCCTCGATCGCCTCATTGATGCAGTCGAGTGCGTCGTCGGGCTCGAGGAAGAAATCCCCCGAGAGCCGGAAATCGCGAATCTGGTCATCGACGACGTCGAAATCGACGACGACCAGCTTGCCCCCCGGGACCTTGTACTCGCCGTGCGTGCTCATGGGTTCAGCGTACGCCCGCGGGAGCGCCGCCTCAATCGCTTGCGATCCGCTCCTGGATCCAGGTCGTCACATCGGCGAAGACCTCGTCGCGGTTCTCCTCGTTCAGAATCTCGTGACGCGCGCCCGGATACACCTTCGCCGTGACGTCGCGCACGCCCTTCGCGCGGAACGCCTCAGCGAGCAACTGCACGCCATTGCCACGACTTAGCGGGTCGTCGGAGCCGGAAGCGATGAGGATCGGCACCTCCGGCGCCAATCCCGCGCCCGGCTTCCCGAAGAGTCGCAGGCCGTCAGCGACACCGAAGAGCTTCAGAATGTCGGCCTCGAAGCAGAGGGGATCCCGCACGAACGCCTCGCCGACGCGCTCGACGCGACTCAACCATTCGAAGCCGGTCTTCTGCTCCTTCACCCACGCCGCGTTGAGGTTCCCGCTCTCCATGTGGCGGAAGGTGCGGAAGGCCGACCCCGAGAGCACGACCGCGTCCCACGTGCGGGGGTGCTCGTTGAGGATCCGCTGCGCCATGAGCGACCCCCAGGAATGCGCGAAGAGCGCGAGCGGAAGGCCCGAGTGCCGCTCCCGGGCGAGGCCGGCGAGGTGCCTCACAGCCGCCTCGGCCGCGAGCAGACCGCCCGGTCCCAGCTTGCCGAGGCGCGCGAGATCGCCCGCGTGCTGACGCCGACCGGTCTCACCGTGTCCGCGGTGATCGTTCGCAACGACGGTGAATCCCGCCCCGACCAGGTGCCGCGCGAACGCCTCGTAGCGCAGGGCGTGCTCGCCCACGCCGTGCGCGAGCTGCACGACGCCCAGGGGATCCGTCGCCCGCCACTCATAGCACTGGATCTCGACACCGTGCTCGTCGGTGAACGAGAAATCGACCCGCTCGCACTCCACGCCGGTCTCGGCGCGTGCCTCCTCGTTACTCATTGCCCCATTCTGTCGGCTGCACTGGGCGCGCGCCAGGGAGTCGGCTGAGTCGGGCAGGATCGCGGGGCGTCGCTCGCTTCGCCCTACTCGGCGGGGGTCGCGATCTGGCCGTCAACCGCCGTCAGAACCGCCTCGGCGCCGAGCAGCAGTTCAGGCGCCTCGGTCAGCGGGTTCACGCCCCACACCACGAAGTTCGCGCGATACCCCGCGGCGACCCTACCGAGCTCGCTCTCCCAACGGGTCGCGTAGGCCGTTCCCAGCGTGAGCGCCTCGAGCGCCTGCTCAGGCGTGAAGACGCGCTCAGGCTGATACGGCGCGCGGTCGCGCTCAAGTGCCGACTTCGCGGTGAGCGCGATGAACAGGTTGTCGGGCGCTTCGTGGGGCGCGGTCGGTGCGTCGGTGCCGAGCGCGATGTGCACGCCGGCCTCGCGGAACTTGTGCCACGGGAATCCGGTGGTCGCCCGCTCGTCGCCCAGCACGGCCTGCCAGTTGTCGAGCACCGCGGGGTCGCAGTGCACGGGCTGCATCGAGGCGGTGACGCCGAGCTCGGCCATGCGCGCGATCGTGTCGTCGGCCACGTACTCGAGGTGCTCGACGCGGGGGCGGCGGTTTGGGTTGGGGCCGTTCACGCGCTCTGCCTCCGCGATCATGTCGAGCGCGATGGTGCTCGCCTCGTCGCCGATCGCGTGCAGCGCGAACTGCAACCCAGCGGCATCCGCTGCGACCGCGACGGGCAGCGCGAACTCCCGCTCCCAGATCGGACCCGGCATGGCGCCGTTCGCGTAGGGCGCGCGCATCGCGGCGGTGCACGCGTCGATCACACCGTCGAGGATGAACTTGACGCCCGCAATACGAAGCCACGTGTCGCCGTAGGTCTCCGCGATCTCGTCTCGGATGCGCACGACCTCCGCGATCTCGGCGAGATCCGTCTCGAGATCACCCGACGCCGTGAGCAGCCAGTGCGCGTTCACCGGGAACGGGAGTCGGCCGTCGCGGTCGAGGATGCGGCGATACGCCTCGAGGTCCGCGTGACCCAGCGACATCTCAGTCGCGCCGGTGACTCCCGTCGCGAGGTAGGCCGAGAACGCGTTGTCGAGGAAGCGGTCGCGATCCTCGTCGGTTGCGACCTCCTCCAGGTATCCCCACGCGTGCTTCACTGCCGCCGTCTCGAGCAGGAAGCCCGTCGCGTCGCCGTTCTCATCGCGTACGATCTCTCCGCCCACCGGATCCGGGGTCTCTCGCGTGATGCCCATCGCCTCGAGCGCGGCGGTGTTCACCCAAACGGAGTGCAAGTCGTTCGCATCGAGCACCACCGGAACGTCAGCGACGACCTCGTCGATCATGGCTGCGGTGGGGCGTTCACCCGGTTCGAAGATGTCGAATCGCCAGCTGACACCGGTGAGGATCGACGCGTCGGGCTGCGCCCGCCGCGCCTCCGCGAGCCGGCGCTGCACCTCTGCCACGGTCTCGGCGTCGCGCAGCTGCACCTTGCCGAGCGCCTCGCCCAGCATCATCATGTGCGCGTGCCCCTCGATGATGCCGGGGGTGACGAAGGCGCCGGCGAGGTCGATCTCCCGCACCTCGGAGTCGGCTGCGCCCGCCGCTTCCCGCGCGGCGGTGTTCACAGCGTCGAAGCTCCCGACGGCGAGCACGCGGTCGTCCTGCACGGCGAAGCTTTCCTGCGTCGGCTCATCGGCAGACCCGGTGAAGATGGCGGCGTTGCGGTACACGGTGATGGGGGCGGACATGAGGCTCGCTTTCGGTTCGGTTCGGTTCGACTGGCTGCGGTTCGGTTGGCTTGCGACTGCTGTACTTCTGCGTGCGGGGTAACTTTCGGCGCGTGTCGGGCCGCTGCACATGGCGACACGCGTCACAACTTACCCCGATCGCAGGGGTTGTAGGGGTGGTGGTTCGCTGACGGGCCGGATCGCGCGGCGCCGTGAAGGCCGCGCGATCCGCACTCAGACCCGCGCGACCTCGGGCTGCAACGCCGACGCTCGCGCCAGCGCCCGCTCGGCGCCGGTCGATACGCGCGCAACGAGCGCGACCGGCACGATGACCGCGAAGCTGACGATGCCCGTGATGAGGGTGAAGCCGGCGACGCCGAACCACTCGATGAAGAGCCCGCCGATGAGCGGCGCGAAGCTCGAGCCGACGAGGTAGGCGCCGAGCAGCGGCC
The DNA here is from genome assembly GCF_037145615.1 of Leucobacter sp. USHLN153. NCBI lineage: Bacteria > Bacillati > Actinomycetota > Actinomycetes > Micrococcales > Microbacteriaceae > Leucobacter > Leucobacter sp. USHLN153. Next base: position 227,133 of record NZ_JBBCXE010000003.1, on the reverse strand, counting down.
CGGACCAACGGCCGCGCGCATCGAGACCGGCCGCGGTCGCGATGAAGAGTGCGAAGGCGAAGGCGTAGATCGAACTCACCGCGATGATGAGCACGGCGAAAGTGGTGGCATCGGTGGTGAGGCCCGTCCACACCTTCAGCGCGCCGCCGATGATGAGCGCGATGGTGAGCGGCCAGGCGCGGCCGAAGCGGTCGCCGATGATCGCGGCGACGACCATGCCCAGGATCCCGCCGCCCGCGGCCAGGCTCAGCGTGAAGCCGAGGGGCTGCTCGGCGATCCCGAGCACGTCACCCATCACCGGCGCCATTGTCCAGATCGCATCCTCGCTCGTGCCCCAGATCGGGAAGAGGAACAGGATCGCGACGCCGGCGATCGTGATGCGGCGCGGCTCGGCGATCTGCAGGCTGCTCGTGACGTCGACGGGCGCCGCGTGCTCGGGTGCTTCGGGGAGCCAGACCGCGAGCGCGAGGCCCACGAGCGAGATCAGAGCAAGCGTGCCGAAGACGCTGCCGTGCGAGATGCCGACGAGCGGAATGACCGCGAGGATCACCGTGATGAGCGCGCGGTTCACCAAGCCGCTCGTCGCCGAGACGCGGTTGGGGTTGCGCAGTGCCGCGATCGCGGCGCCCGAGGTCGAGATGGCCGTGCCCACGCCCGCGCCGCCGACGATGAGGCCGGTGACCGCAACCGGCGCCGACTGCACGAAGGTGGCGAGGCCGAACGCGATGACCGCAACGACGAGGCCCGCGATGGCGAGCGGGCGGCGCAGACGGCCGGAGGCGACGCGACCGGTGCCGAGGCCGACGACCGCCGAAGCCAGCAGCGCCCAGGTGAGGATGTTGCCGGCGGCGACCGGGTCGAAGCCCATGCTGCCGAGCGCGGTGATGATGAACGGTGCGAGGTTCGCCATCATCAGGCTCGCGAGCGCAATGATGAAGGTGGCGCTGCCGTTGCGGAGCGTCAGGGGGAACCGGGGATCTGCTTCGATCGCGGGCGTAGTCAACGGTGCTCAATTCTCCGGCGACGGCGCCGGTGGTGTCGTAAACCGAATCTGTTTCGGTTTTGCTGCGTACATGTTCCTCCGTGTGGGAGGATCTGTCAAACAGGGGTGCGGATCGGCCCGAAGCCGTGCGCCCGGACGCGTGCCGCGCTGGTAGGCCCAGCCCTACGGGCGAGCCCAGCACTGCCGGGCCCGCCCCGCACCTACCCGGCCTGCGATCCAGGCCCCGACCCAGACCGGAGACGCACGTGGCACGACCGAGAACGGCTCGACTGAGCCGCGAGATCATCGGACGCGCCGCGATCGAGCTCGCGGAGTCGGGCCGCGAACTGCAACTCGTGCCGCTTGCTCAGAAACTCGGCGTCAGCGTCTCGTCCCTCTACCACCATGTGAACGGACGAGACGGCGTGATCCGCGCCATGCGCGAGGTGCTCGTGCCGCGCTATCTCGCCGCGGTGCCGGCCGACGCCGGGTGGGAGTCGCGGATCCGCGCGGAGGTCGAGCGCTCCTGGCGCATGTACGCGGATCACCCGCGAGCGCTCCAGTACATGCTCACTTCGGTGATCGACGAGCCCGACGTGATGCGCTTCTACAACGCGCTCGCCGAGGCGCTCGTGGAGGCGGGGCTGCCGCGCGGTGAGATCCTGACCACCATCGAAGTGATCGACGCCTTTACGTTCGGAGCCGCCCTCGATACGCTCTCGCCCGCGACGATTCTCGACCCCGCGAGCGCGGGCGAGGTGCTGCAGGGGTTGATGGCGGATCACCCGAGCGGTGCCGAGCGAAACCGCCGCCTGTTCGACCGCGGTCTCGACCTGCTCCTCGCCGGCATCCGCGCCCGCGTCGCGTAGCGCTACGCGCCCCCGCCGCCGCGCCCGCCTCTGAACCCCTCCACCCCTGCGATCGAGGTAACTTTCAGCGCGTGTCGGGCCGCTGAACATGGCGACACGCGTCACAACTTACCCCGATCGCACGTGCGTCGGCGTCGGCAACGGCGGCAGCGCTAGCCGGCGTGGCCGAGGGCGACGGTGATCAGCCCCTCGATCGCGTCGTCGTCGAGCTGCGAGCGGCTGAGCGCCCGGAGCAGCAACGCGCCGACGAGTGATTCGGCGATCTCGTCGATGGGCGCGTCCGCGGCGAGGCGCGACTCGTTTTCGATCGCCGCCGTGAGCCGCGTCGACAGCGCTCCCGAGCCGGCGATCGCATCCCGCAACCGCTGGCCCACCTCGGCATTGTCGGTCGCGGCGGCGATGAGGGATCGCGCGAGGCCCTGCCCCTGCTTGCTCAACAGCACATCACCGATCTCACGCAACCACGCGCCGAGATCCGCGCGGATGTCGCCCGTGTTCGGCACGTCGAGCCGCTCGCGCAGGATCATGCCCTCGAGCAGAGCCTCGGCGATGATCGCGCTCTTCGAACCCCACCAGCGGTAGATCGTCTGCTTGCCGACCCCCGCTCGCGACGCGATGGCCTCGATCGCGAGCTGATCGTATCCGCGCTCGGCGAGCAGTTCGACGGCGGCGGAAAGGATCGCCCGGCGCGCAGCTTCGCTCCGCACTGGGCCGGATCGCGTGGTGGCGCGCAAGGCAGCTCCTCCCAGTAAAGACGAGACGGTCCGTGTTATCTTACCCGTGCTGGTCGACGATGATGGCGGCCGAGCAGCCGCCTCTCGAATTAAGGGAGAGTGCATGGCCGAGTTGCTTCACCGTCTGGGAACGTTTGCCGCGAAGCGCGCGTGGGCGGTGATCGTCGCGTGGATCGTGATCCTCGGTGTTGCCGGCGGCGGTTTCCTGCTCGGGTTCAAGGGACTGAGCTCGAGTTTCGACGTGCCGGGCACCGCGTCGGGCAAGGTGCTCGAGGAGCTCGAGGCGTCGCTGCCCGACTTCAGCGGCGCGTCCGGGACGGTCGTCTTCCACTCAGAGGACGGGACTCCGCTGACCGACGCGCAGCGATCCGCCATCTCCGAGCTCGCCGAAGAGGCGAAGGATCTGCCCCACGTCGCCGACGTCATCGATCCATTCGATGCGCAGCAGCAGCTCCGAGACCAGCAGCAGGAGATCGAGGACGGCCGCCAGAAGATCGAGGACGGCCGCGCCGAGATCGAGGCCGGCCAGCAGCAGCTCGAGGCCGCACGCCAGCAGGTGCTCGCCGGTCAGCAGCAGCTCGACGCCGCGAACGCGCAGCTCGCCGCGATCGAAATGCCCGATGAGCAGCGCGCGCCTCAGCTCGCGGCGCTCGAGGCCCAGCAGCAGCAGCTCGACGCCGGGAACGCGGAACTCGACGCGCAGCAGAAGAAGCTCGACGAGGGGGTCGCGAAGCTCGACGCCAACCAGGAGAAGCTCGAGAAGGGTGCCGAGCTCGCGTCGTACGCGGAGAACATTCGAGTGGTCGCCGACGATGACGCGACCGCGCTTGTCAACGTATCGTTCACCGAGCCGCGCCTCGACCTGTCGCAGGAGACGAAGGACGCCGTCGTCGAGCACTTCGATGGCGCCGACATCGACGGCGTCGAGGTGGCGATCTCGACCGACATCTCACAGGGCGTGCCCGAGATTCTCGGCGTCGGCGAGGCGATCGGCGTGGTGCTGGCGGCGATCGTGCTCGTGGTGGTGCTCGGCTCGATCCTGGCCGCCGCGTTCCCCATCGTCACCGCGCTCGTGGGCGTCGGCATCGGCGCGATGGCGACCCTCGCGTTCTCGGGCGTGACGCAAATGGCCTCGGTCACGCCGATTCTCGGGGTGATGCTGGGGCTCGCGGTCGGCATCGACTACTCGCTCTTCATCCTGTACCGCCACCGCAAGCAGCTGCTGCAGGGCGCGGGGGTCGTCGAGTCGATCGGCCTCGCCAACGGCACCGCCGGCAACGCCGTCGTCTTCGCGGGCACGACCGTGATCGTGGCGCTGCTCGCGCTCAACATCACGGGCATCCCGTTCCTCGGGCTGATGGGCACGGCGGGTGCCGTGAGCGTTGCGGTCGCCGTGCTCATCGCGATCTCGCTGACCCCTGCGCTGCTCGGGCTCGCGGGCACGCGTCTGCTCGGCAAGCGCGCACGGGCTCGGGCCGCAGCGGCGGCGGCAGCGAGCGCGACCGCGGGTGACGCTGTCTCCGCTGCGGCGGCAGGCGTGACCGCGGGTGAGGCTGTCTCGGCTCCGGATGCGAACCTCGGCGTGAAGCCCATGACGAACGCGCGCGCGATCCTCACCGCGGTGGTCACCACGGTCGTGCTGCTCGTCGTCGCGATCCCGTCGATGTCGATGCGGCTCGGCCTGCCCGACGGCGGATCGGAGGCCGAAGGCTCGACCGCGTACCAGGCGTACACGCTGACGAACGGAGCTTTCGGCGAGGGCGTCAACGGTCCGCTGCTCATCACGGCGGATCTTCCGGACGGGCTCGACGACGACGGTGTACTCGACGCGCAGCTCGCGGTCGCCAGCAAGCTCGCGTCTCTCGACGACGTCGATGCCGTCGCCCCCGTCGCGGTCTCCGACGACGAGCGGTTGGCGGCCTTCCAGGTGGTGCCCGTGGAGGGCCCGAACAGCCTCTCGACCGAGGCGCTCGTGCGCGAACTGCGCGAGCTGCCGCCCGTCGACGGCGACATCGAGCTCGGGGTCGCGGGCCAGGCTGCGATCAACATCGACATCTCGGAGGGTCTGCAGGACGTGCTGCCGCTCTACCTCGCGGTGGTCGTCGGGTTGTCGTTCCTCATCATGGTGATGGTGTTCCGCTCGCTCGTCGTGCCGCTCATCGCGACGGGTGGCTTCGTGCTGTCGCTATTCGCGACGTACGGCGCCGTGACCGCGGTGTTCCAGTGGGGCTGGCTGGGCGATGTGCTCGGCGTGCACAACCCAGGGCCGATCCTCAGTTTCCTTCCGGTGATCCTCGTCGGAATTCTCTTCGGGCTCGCGATGGACTATCAGCTCTTCCTCGCGACGGGCATGCGCGAGGCGTACGCGCACGGGGCGCCCGCGCGGCTCGCGGTGGCGCAGGGCTTCCGGGCGGGGCGCACGGTCGTGATCGCGGCGGCGATCATCATGGTGGCGGTGTTCGGCGGCTTCATCGCGTCGGACTCGGTGATGATCAAGTCGATGGGCTTTGGACTCGCGCTGGGCGTGCTGTTCGACGCGTTCGTCGTGCGCATGCTGCTCGTGCCGGCGCTCATGCACCTGGTGGGACGCGGTGCGTGGTGGCTGCCGCGGTGGCTCGACCGCATCATCCCGAACGTCGACGTGGAGGGCTCAGCGCTGGAGCGCCGCCACCCCGTGCACCACGGGTAGGCGCCCCGCCCCGCCGCCCCGCAACCCCTGCGATCGGGGTAAGTTTCGACGCGTGTCGCACGGCAGATCGCCGCAACACACGCCGAAACTTACCCCGATTCCACGTGGGCAGACCCGTGGGCAACGAAGGACGGTTCAACGCTATTCGAGCAGAATCAGTGGCGTGCGCGCGACTTGGAGACCGCCGCAGCGAGCGCGCGGAGAAACGCGCGCGGATCGAGAATGTCTTTGTGCGTGACTTGGATCACCGTCCACCCCGCTTCAGCCATCAGCCGGCGCCTGTGGAGGTCAAACTCCGCCTGCTGTAAGCCACTGAAATGGTGCCGACCCTCGTACTCGATCGCAATTCGGAGCTGGGGGTAGCCGAGATCAGCGTGAAACACCCGGTCGCGAGTGGAAACAGGGCAGTTCACGATCGGTTCTTCGAACCCTGCGTCGATGATCGTCAGTCGAAGGAAGGACTCTTGCGGAGAATCGACGGGCGCGCGAAGCAGCGCGATCGCTCGGTGTCGCAACGGCGCCCCCAGCGTGTTCCGGTGCCGCTTCCTCGCATCCGAGAGAGCTTTGAGGTCGCAGAGCGGTGAGGTACGTTGGCCCTGCCCGTTCACGATGCGCGACCCCGAGAGTAGAAAGTCTCCTGCCGCAACAAGCTCGGTAAGGGAGACGACGGCCGCGAGCTGGCACCAGATATCTGCGGGCGCGGGCGTTGTGATACCGTCTGTCGAGGCCCAGGTCACGGTGCCATTCCGGACCCGGTGTCCTGCGATTGAACGTAGTTGTGGCGCGCGGTGAGGACCGAATGACGCAACATCGATACGGCCGCCGGATGGTTGCGGGGCCGGGATCCCCCAGATCGCCGCAGCGGATCGCCGCGACAGAAAGTGCTCTGCCTTCAGCGACATCCCCACCGCGATACACCTTTGACGGTAGTCGAATTGGTCGTAACTGAAATCGGGGTGCAGCACGATCCCTCGCTCAACACGTCGCACGTCTGCTGCGCGAAGCCGATGTGCTGGCACGCCCGCGGCACGAAGCTCCGCAACGCGGTAGGCGCCGGGCTGCTGTGGGATGGGCATTCGACGCGTCACGACGCCAGTTTGGCGGCGGCATGCCCTGTGGACGCCGTCGCCAAAGCCAATGTGGAAAAGTTGCTGCCGTCGGCCCCGTGCCGCACCCTGTGCACGCTTCAACAGCACCGCACCCAGCGAGTCGCCGCCCACCCCCCCCTAATGCGAGCGGGGTAACTTGCGTTGGGTGTCGGGCGGGAAGGGGCCGCGACACGCGTCGCAATCTACCCCGATCCCATGAGCGCAGCCGGGCGCAGCGCGGCGGCGGAGCAGGGGAGTTAGGCGGACGCCCGCGCGGCCGCGAGGCGCGGAGCGCTCAGGCGGCCGGTGCGGCGCAGCCAGATCTCCATCGGGATGGTGAACAGCGGCGGCACTGACGCGGCGAGCGCGACCAGCGCCACGATCCACGACCAGCGCATGCGGATCGCCGTGGCGATCGTGATCCCGACGTATGCGATGAACGCGGCGCCGTGCAGCGACCCGAATACTGTCACCACCATCGGCGTGGTCTCGGTGATGTACTTCAAGAACATTCCGACGAGGAGCCCTGCCCAGGTGAAGGCCTCGATGAATGCGATCCAAACGTAGGCGCGGCCCATTCCAGTGGCATTCGTCATGCGGCCGATCTTATCGATGCGAAATCGCAGCCACCCTGGCGCGTTCCCAGTTCGATTTGATCACTCCTCGCGGCGCGGCGCTCATGGCTCCGGTGGGTAACGGCTACCGCGTGTTCGCGGGCGAGAGGGCCCGGCTATCCGCGGGTATGCGCCCAGACGACCGCCTGGATGCGATCGCGCACGCCGAGCTTCTGCAGCACGTTCGAAACGTGCGTCTTGATCGTGGCCTCGCCCAAGTAGAGGTCTGCGGCGATCTCACCGTTCGACTTCCCCTCGGCGAGGAGCGCGAGCACCTCGCGCTCGCGCTCCGTCAGGCCGGCGTCTTTCATCGCGGCACGGGCAGGATCCGCGGCGGCCGAAGCGGCCACCGTGCTGCCAGCGATCTCGGCCACCAGCGAACCAGGGCGAGCGCGGTCGCCCAGCGTGGCAACCGCGGCTTCGGCAGCATCGGTCGAGTGAGTGCTGGCCGGATCGTGCGTGCCGGCGGCGCTGGCGCGATCCGCTGCGACGCGTTCAATGACCGCTCGGGTGACGTCCGGGCCGAGGAGCGCGTCCCCCGCCGCGAGGGAGCGGACGGCGTCGATCAACTGCTCCGCCCGCGACGTCTTCAGGAGAAACCCGCTGACGCCCGCCGCGAGTGCATCGAAGAGGTACTTTTCGTGGCCGAAGGTCGTGAGCACCAGCACCGCCGGCGCGGCGGCAACGCCGGACGCGCTCGCGTCACCATCGTCACGAGAGCCCATCGCGGCGGCGCCACGCACGGCGTGATCGCCGGCGCCAGCCCTGACGCTCGCTGGAGCACCGAGGATGCGCCTTGTCGCGGAAATCCCGTCGAGCACGGGCATCTCGACATCCATGCAGATCACGTCAGGAGCGAGCTCTGAGGCGAGCTCGACCGCGCGCTCACCATTCTCGGCCTCGCCGACCACCTCGATATCGGGCTCCGACTCAAGAATGATGCGAAAGCCGGACCGCACGAGCGCCTGGTCATCGACGAGAAGAACGCGGATCATGCGGGCCTTTCGGTTGAGCGGGAAGAGCCGGTGGAAGATGGGGAGGTGAACACGACATCGACGGTGACTGGGCCCGAGGCGCGAGCCGATTCGGGTAGCAGCGTCGCGGAACCGGCGGTCGCAGAAAGCGCTTCGAGGTCGGAACCCTCGCGCTCGGCAGTTGCTGGGACTCCCGAACGCGCACCTGTGTCTGCGGGAACTCCATTCGGCGTCGGCACTCGAGCACGCACGAGGAACCCACCACGCTCCCGCCGCTCCGCCGTGACCGTGCCGCCCACCGCACCGATGCGCTCCCGCATGCCACGGAGGCCGAGCCCGGAGCCCGTGTGCCGTGGCGTCAGCTGCTGCCGCACCCCATCGTCGCTCACTTCCACCTCGATGGCATCCGGAGTGAATCGCAGACGCACCTCCGCCACGGCGCCTCGGCCCGCGTGCTTGCGCACGTTGGTCAGCGCCTCCTGCACCACCCGGTAAAGAGCGACGTCGACGAGCATCGGCACCGGCCGTGGATCGCCCGCGACGATGAACGTCGTGGGCGTGCCTGAGCTCTGGGACTCAGCGACCAGCGTCGGGAGGTGGGCGACGCCGACGGTCGTTGGCGCGGATCCCTCGTTTCCCGGGTCGCGAAGTGTGCCGAGGAGCGCACGGAGCTCTGTCACGGCCGCGTTAGCGCTCTGCTCAACGACTTCGAGCGCGGAAGCGGCGCGATCCGGATCCCGCGACAGCAGACGGCGCGCCGCCGCCGCTTGTATGCCCATCACGGAGACGTGGTGAGCGACCACGTCGTGCAACTCGCGTGCGATGGCGATGCGATCGAGCGCGACCGCCTGGGCCGCGCTCGTCTGCCGCTCGAGTTCGAGTTCGCGACCCTGTGCCGCGAGGAGCGCTTGAACTCGCGCGGCCCGCCACGAACGCTCACCGAAGAAGTATGCGCCGCCGAAATACAGCAGATTCGTGATGATCTGGATGACGGCGAATGTCGCAAACGCCGAGAAAATGCCCGAGCGCGAGATGCCCGGGAAGGCGTCCTCCTGCGACGACGAGACGATGAGCGAGATCACGAGCCACCCGATCATGGCGACCCCGATGCCGAGACGAGACCACACTGCGAGCGCTCGCCGCCGCTCCCACGCGCCCACCGTGTAGAGCGCGCAGAACAGGCTGATATTGATGATGAGGATCTCGGGAACACCGAACTGCCCGCAGATGAAGAAGCCGACGGAGACCGCCACGGCGACCGGCACCGGATAGCGGCGCCGGAACGCGAGCGGGAGAGTCGCCAGCCCGAGGCCGACCGCCCACACCCAGGCAGACGCCGTGCTCGGATACATCCCCGTGCGCGCATACAGGAGCGCGGTCATGAGAGCGGCGAAGGCGAGGAGCACCGCGAGGCCCGCGTCAGCGCGCAGCCCCTGCGCGTCCGGCGCGGGCCGACTCCACTCTGCCTGATCAGTCATTGTTCCAGCGTAGGGCGCACCTCCGACATCGCGGGGCGCGGGTGACGAATCTCCGCCGAGAGGGGGAGCGCGGCAGGCGCAGCGCGATCCAGCATCATCCCTGCGGGGGAGGCGCGATGTCGGAGGTCCCCGCCAAGCTGGAAGCATTGAAGGAAGGGATCGACATGATCGACATTTCAGGCGTCTCGCGGAGCTTCGGCGAGCGACGCGTGCTCGACGACGTGAGCTTCACCGTCGCGGGAGGCCGCATGACCGGCTTCGTCGGAGGTAACGGTGCGGGCAAGACCACGACCATGCGCATCATCCTTGGAGTGCTGACCGCGGACGCCGGCACGGTGAGCATCGACGGCACCGCGCTCACGCCGGCGGATCGCGCTCGCTTCGGCTACATGCCCGAGGAGCGAGGTCTGTACCCGAAGATGCGGGTGCTCGAGCAGCTCGTGTACCTCGGACGCTTGCACGGGCTCGGGGCGCAGGCGGCGAAGCGCTCGGCGGAGAGCCTGATCGAGCGCCTCGGTTTGGGTGAGCGAGGAAACGACACGCTCGAGAGTCTGTCACTCGGCAACCAGCAGCGCGCGCAGATCGCCGCAGCGCTCGTGCATGATCCGACCGCGCTCGTGCTCGACGAACCGTTTTCGGGGCTCGACCCGATCGCGGTCGAGGTCGTGCTCGGGGTGCTGCGCGACTATGCCGCGCGTGGGGTACCCGTGCTCTTCTCGTCCCATCAGCTCGATATCGTCGAGCGGCTCTGCGATGACGTCGTGGTCATCGGCGGTGGCAAGATCCTCGCTGCGGGCTCTCGAGAGGGCCTCCGCGCCGAGCACTCCGGCTCGAGCTTCGAACTCGAGCTCGCCGGTCCCACCGCCGATGCGGGATGGGTACGGGAGCGGCCGGGCATCGAGGTCACGCACCTCGATGGTGGCTTCGTGCGCTTCGACGCTGCCGATGAGCACGCCGCGCAACGTGTGCTCACGGGCGCGGTGGAGCACGCACAACGGAGCGGTGCCGGCGTCACGGTACAGCGCTTCGCCCCGATTACCCCTTCACTGGCCCAGATCTTCAAGGAGGTCGTGCGATGACCACGACAACGAACACCGTGCGATCCTCGTCGCGCCCCGTGAGCGGCCCGCAGGCCGCATGGCTTGTTGCTGAGCGCGAGATCACCACCCGGCTGCGCAGCAAGGCGTTCCTCATCTCCACCGGCGTACTCCTGCTGCTGGTGCTCGGCTCGGTGCTGTTCAGCGGCTTCATGGCCAAGAACGGCGGCTTCAACGGGGATACGAAGGTCGCGGTCGTCGGCGGCGCTACGGAGGCGGTGCAGCCTCTCGACGGTAATGGCTTCGAAGTGACTGAGGCGGCGGATCGCGCGGAGGCCGAGCAGGCAGTGCTCGACGGCGACGTCGACGCGGCGGTGATTCCGGGAGGCGATACGCCCGTGGGTCTCATGATTCTCGCGGAAGACAGCGCGCCGATGAGCCTGCTGCAGGCGCTCTCGGCGTCGCCGGAGGTCGAGCTACTCGCGCCCACGACCGATAATCCGGCGCTCGCCTACGTCATCGCCATCGCTTTCGGCGTCGTCTTCATGATGAGTGCCATCACCTTCGGCACGACCATTGCCCAGAGCGTGGTCGAGGAGAAGCAGACGCGCATCGTCGAGATCCTGCTCGCCACCGTCTCCGCTCGCACGATGCTCGCGGGCAAGATTCTCGGCAACAGCATCCTCGCCCTCGCGCAGGTCGTAGCGATCGCCGCGCTGGCCTCCGTGGGCATGCTCGCGACGGGGCAGGATCTGCTGCTCGGCGAGCTCGGCACCGCACTCATCTGGTTCGGCATCCTCTTCGCATTCGGTTTCGTGCTGCTCGCTGCGATGTACGGTGCCCTCGCCGCTCTCGTCTCGCGGCAGGAAGACATCGGATCGGTGACGAGCCCCGTCATGATGCTCGTGATGCTGCCCTATGTCGGCGTCATTGTCTTCTACGACAACCCGACGATCCTTTCCATCATGAGCTACGTGCCGTTCTCGGCGCCCGTGGGCATGCCGATGCGCCTCTATCTCGGCACGGCCGAGTGGTGGGAGCCGATCGCGTCCCTCGGCATCCTTGCCGTCTCGATCGCAATCGTCATCACGCTCGGGTCGCGGATCTACAGCAACTCGATTCTGCGTATCGGCAGCCGAGTCAAGATTGGCGAAGCACTGAAGGGATAAGCGCCGGGTTCCCGGGTTCCCCGGGTTCCCGGATTGCGGGGTGGCGCTGATAGCGGATTTTCCGTCGAGCGCCACCCCGCTCTCGATGTCGGAGGCCCGGAGTAGTCTCGTCAGGTGAGCTCCGAACACCCTGCAACTTCTCGTCCCGAAATTCGACCCTGGGCAGCCCTCTGGTCGCTCGTCCTTGGGTTCTTCATGATCCTCGTCGACACGACCATCGTGTCGGTCGCGAATCCCTCGATCATGGAGGGGCTCGACACGACGATGGTGGCGACGCTGTGGGCGACGAGCGCCTACCTACTCGCTTACGCAGTGCCCCTGCTCATCACCGGCCGTCTCGGTGATCGCTTCGGGCCGCGACGGGTGTACCTGGTCGGTCTGACCGTGTTTACCCTGTCGTCGCTCGCCTGCGGGCTGTCGGGCACCATCGAGGCGCTCATCATCGCGCGAGTGTTCCAGGGCTTCGGCGCGGCCGTGATGACGCCGCAGACCATGGCGGTCATTACGCGCATCTTCTCGCCCCGCAATCGAGGTTCGGCGATGGCCGTCTGGGGCATCACCGCCGGCGTCGCGACGCTCGTCGGCCCGATCCTCGGCGGTGTGCTGCTCGATGGGTTCGGTTGGGAGTGGATCTTCTTCATCAACGTCCCGGTCGGCATTGTCGGTTTTGTGCTCGCGATGCGGTTCGTGCCTCGGCTCGAGACGCATGCTCACCAGCTCGACTGGATCGGCGTCCTGCTCAGCGCAGCCGGCATGTTCATGCTCGTCTTCGGCATTCAGGAGGGCGAGAGCTATGACTGGGGCGTGATCTGGGGCCCGATCTCGGTGTGGAGCCTGATCGTGCTCGGCGTCGTGGTGCTCGTGCTCTTCGTGGTGTGGCAGCGCGTGCAGCGCGGCGAGCCCCTGTTGCCGCTCGAGATCTTCCGGGACCGCAACTTTTCGGTGGGTTCGACGGCGATCACCATGGTCGGGCTGTCGGTCACGAGTATGAGCCTGCCCCTCATCTTCTACTACCAGCTGGTGCGCGGGCTCACTCCCACCCAGTCGGCACTGATGCTCGTTCCGATGGCGCTGCTCTCCGCATCCCTCGCTCGACCGGTCGGAAAGCTGATCGACCGAACCGACCCGCGGCGCATCGCGACCTTCGGCCTCACGCTCGTGGGCATCGGAACCCTTCTGTACTTCTTCCTGCTGCGCCCGGACACGCCGCTCTGGCTCCTCCTCGTTCCGAGCGCTGTGCTCGGCGTCGCAAACGCGTGCATGTGGGGGCCGCTCGCGTCGATCACCACGTTCAGCCTCGCTCCCGAGCTGGCCGGGGCAGGGTCGGGCGTGTACAACACGAGCCGGCAGATCGGGGCCGTTCTCGGTTCCGCAGCGATCGCGGCGCTCATGCAGGGGCGCATCACGGCTGAGCTCGGAGGCGATGCGGCGAGCGGTGTGAGCGGAGCCGGAGGCGCCGGCGGGCACGAGGGCGGCGCTGGGGGCGCGGCCGCGCTGCCCGAGTTGCTCCACGACGGCTTCGCCGCTGCCATGGGGCAGTCGCTGCTCCTCCCCGTCGCCGCCATCCTGCTCGGAGCCGTGATCTCGCTGTGGTTCGCGCCCCGCCCCGAGAAGACGCGCACCCATCCCGTCGATATACCCGCCGACGCCTAAGCAGCGAGCGCGCCAGCACACATCCCAACACGCACGCCCGCACCCACCCCACCCGAAAGGACCCCGAGCATCATGATCCTCGCATTCTCCGTAGCGCCGAGCGGCACCGGCAACGCCTCCGTTTCGGACGCCGTCGCCGAGGCCGTGAAGGTGGTGCGCGCCTCCGGCCTGCCGCATCGCACCTCCTCGATGTTCACCGAGATCGAGGGCGAGTGGGACGAGGTGTTCGACGTCGTGAAGCGCGCGACCGAGGCCGTGCTGCCGTTCGGGTCGCGGGTGTCGCTCGTGATGAAGGCCGACATTCGCCCCGGCCACACCGGTGAACTCGACGGTAAGCTCGAGCGCCTCGAAGCGGCGATCGACGCGTCGTAACCTCTCCCAAACTCCTGAAACTGAGAGGTCAACCCCCGCGCGGGATCGACCTAGCCGCGCGAACCTTGAGTCGTGAACGCCGCATCCCGTGAGGGTGGCGGCGCACCGACACGAGGGGAGCACGACCATGAGCAGTCTTCAGAATCCAGCTGACGAGAGCCGGCCCGCCGCGGTTTCGGTAGAGCGAGGGCCCACGCAGCGGGAGGCGGTCATCGACCGCGAGAAAGAGGAGTTCGGCGGCATCAAGTGGGGCGCCGCGTTCTTCGGCTGGCTCGCTGCGATGGGTATGGCGGTGCTTCTGACAGCTCTCGTGAGTGCGATCGGCGCGGGTGTCGGACTCGGGGCCGTCGACGGCGAGGTGGACAAAGCGGCGGACGACCTCGCATCGAACGCTGACACGGTGGGCATCGTCGGGGCGATCGCGCTCGCCGTGATCCTCTTTATCGGTTACTACTGCGGCGGGTATGTCGCGGGCCGCATGGCGCGCTTCTCCGGCGCGAAGCAGGGGCTCGCCGTATGGATCTGGGCCATCGTGATCGCGATCATCGTCGCCATCGTGACCGCGATCGCGGGATCGCAGTTCAATGTGCTCGGAAACTTGAACGGGTTCCCGCGCATCCCGATCGATGAGGGCACGCTCACGGTGACCGGCATCGTCACGGCGATCGTTGTCGTGCTGGTGAGCCTCGGCGGCGCGATCTTGGGCGGCATCGCCGGCATGCGCTACCACCGCCGCATCGACCACGTGGGTCTCGGGCGCTGAGCGCCTCACACACCACGCAGGCATCAGCGAAAGGAACCCACGACATGATCGATCAGAATTCCATCAATAGCCTCTTCGACGCGCAGGTGCTCGACCCCGAGGGTGACAAAATCGGCGTCGTGAAACAGGTCTACGTCGACCACGAGGGCGGGCAACCGATGTTCGTGAGCGTCGCGACGGGCCTGTTCGGGAGCTCGGAGACGTTCGTGCCGGTGCGCGACGCAGAATTCGACGGGCACACCCTCCGAGTGCCGATCGACAAAGCCACGGTCAAGCACGCGCCCCGCATCGACGCCGGTGACACGCTGTCAGACGCGGAGCGCGACGAACTGTGGGAGTACTACGAGCGGGCGGAACGCGACGATGAGGATCGCGATGCGCAAGACTCTTCGCGCGATCAAGGCCGAGACCAGGTCGACGACGCAGGTCCAGACCCCGTCCTCCTGTCGGGCCCGGGTGCCGCCCGCGACAGCGCCGGCGCGCACGCCGCAGTCGATGGGATCGATCACGACGCGGACCGCGGAGCGGATGTCGGAGCGGCTCGGGACCGAGATTACGACGGAGATCCTGGTCGGGTCGACGCGGATTCGCGCGGCGCAATGCCCGACCGCGTCATCCTGCGCAGGCACATCGTGACGGTCGACCAGGACGTGGTGGTCCCCGTCGATCAGGACGACGACGACCCGACCGTCCGCGACGGCCGCAGGCAGTAGAAGATTAAGGGTGGTGGCGGGGCGCGCCCCCGCCACCGATCCCGAGCCTAGAGCTCGGCGACGAGCTCCGTGAGCAACTCTGCGAGCCGCCCCTCAGCCGCCTTGCCCTCTTCGAGGACCTCGAGGTGGTCGAGCGGAGCGCCGAGCCCCGCGGCCTGGTTCGTGATGAGCGTAATGCCCAGCACCTCGAGGCCCGCCGCCCGGGCCGCAATCGCCTCGAGTGCGGTCGACATGCCCACCGCTTGGCCGCCGATGCGGCTCAGGTACTGAATCTCGGCCGGCGTCTCGAAGTGCGGGCCGGGAAGCTGCACGTAGACCCCCTCGCCGAGCTCGGGCCGAACGCGCTGCGCGACTGCGCGCAATCGCGACGAGTAGAGGTCGGTGAGGTCGACGAAGTCGGCGCCGCGCAGCGGGGAGGTCGCGGTGAGGTTGATGTGATCGCTGATGAGCACCGCCTCGCCGACCGCGAACTGCGGATCGATGCCGCCCGCGCCGTTGGTGAGCACCATGGTCTGCACGCCCGCGGCGGCCGCGGTGCGAACACCGTGCGCTACCGCATC
Organism: Leucobacter sp. USHLN153; assembly: GCF_037145615.1. NCBI lineage: Bacteria > Bacillati > Actinomycetota > Actinomycetes > Micrococcales > Microbacteriaceae > Leucobacter > Leucobacter sp. USHLN153. The sequence goes on along the minus strand of NZ_JBBCXE010000003.1, from coordinate 211,438 downwards.
GACGCCCTTGCCCTCGTACAGGTGCGTGCGCGACCCGATGACGAGCGCGTGCTTGCCGCTGGCCAGTCGCACCGAACGGAGCGTGCCGGTATGCCCCGGGATTCCGGTCGTGGTGAAGCCGGGCACCTCGGTCGCCGGAATCAGCGCGACGGTCTCGCCGAGGCGGTCGGCCGCAGCGGCCCAGCCACTGCCCAGCGTGAGGGCGATGTCGTGCGAGGGAACGCCCGAGATGCGCGCAATGGCGGCGGCGGCTTCATCGGCGAGGGCTTGGGGATCAACGTGATCGACAGACATGGATGCAAGCTTAAACGCTGCGGTCGCGCTGGGGGCCGCGCCACTCGCACCGACGGATCGCGGCATGGCCGCTTCGAGAACCGTCAGTCGAAACGTGGCACCAACAACGAACGCCCGGCCCCCACTCAGGGGATCCGGGCGTTCACGATGCCGTACGGCACCTTCTCGTTGCGGGGGCGGGATTTGAACCCACGACCTCCGGGTTATGAGCCCGGCGAGCTACCGAACTGCTCCACCCCGCGGCACACCGCCAGCGTATCCTCTCCTCCGCGCAGGCGGCGAATCGCTCCGGAGCCCGGGCGAGGCGGGCAAGGCGGGCGAGGCGGACGGCGCGGACGACGCGGGCGGGGTCCGCTGTCAACGGGGCTGTCATTCCACAGCCGACGGGCGTACGCTGCGAAATGGCGCGCATTCGGTGCGCCCGAAGAAAGGGGAGTTCATGAGCATCCTGTACACCGCCGAGGCACTCTCGACCGGAGACGGCCGCAACGGACACGTCAAGACCGTCGACGGCCTGATCGACACCGATGTGCGCATGCCGAAGGAGATCGGCGGCGCGGGTGGCGCTCCGAACCCCGAGCTGTTCTTCGCCGCCGGATACGCCGCGTGCTTCCACAGCGCAGTGCAGGCGGTCGCGCGCGAGAAGAAGCTCGACGTCACGGGATCGAGCGTGGGATCGCGCGTGCACCTGAACGACAAGGACGGCGGCGGGTTCAAGCTGTCGGTCGAGCTCGAGGTGGTGCTCCCCACCCTCGATCACGCTCAGGCGCAGGAAGTCGCGGACGCCGCGCACCAGATGTGCCCCTACTCCGACGCGACGCGAGGCAACATCGAGGTGAAGATCTCCGCGTCCGACGACTAAGGTCTGCGCGCCCCGGCATGCATGGGACACGAGTGGCCGTTTGCGGGCGCGGAAGCGGCCACTCGCGTCCCGTGAGCGGGCAGCCGCGGAGAGACACGGGCCCGGGCAACCGCGGGGAACTGCGGCTTAAGGCTGCAAGCAGGGCGCGGCAAGCGGGGGGGCGGATCGGCGCAGCGCGATCCGCCCCCGCTTCGAAAGCCCCTAGCGGCGCTCGTATCGCCGCGCGCGCCCCTCGATCCCCGCGAAACGGAATGGTGCGGCGGTCACACGCGGCGTCACCACGTCGGTATCGCTCGGAAGCGCCCGCGCGTGCAGCTCGCGGTACTCCGGCACGCTCAGCGGCACGCGCGAGTCGAGCACGGACGTGAAGTGGTCGGTGCGGGACTCGGCGCCGGTCTGCACCACGCCGGTCAAGAACTCGCTCACGCTGCCCGAGCCGTAGCTGAACAGGCCCAGGCGCTTGCCGGTGAGCCCGCTCTCGTGGTCGAGCACCGACGCGACACCCGCGTAGAGCGATGCCGTGTACGCGTTGCCGAGGCGCCGGTTGTACACGGCACCTTCCGCGAGGCCCGCGTCCCCGAGCTCGACGCCCGTGTACTCGGCCAGGCGCGCCTGCGCCTTCCGGGCCATCTTCGTGTACGGCTGGTGGTAGATGAGGCGGTTGATCGCGCTGATCGCGGGCCCGCCCTGGGCCGCGAGGTCGTCCCATGCGCCGGTCATCGCGTCGAGATACGCCGAGATCGACAGCTTGCCGTCGACGATCGCGGTGGATGAGTCGTTCGGCCGCCAGAAGTCGTCGACGTTCGCGGAGAACAGGCCGGTCGCCGGTTCGATCTCGATGAGCGCGGGGTCGGCGGCGATGAGGATCGCGGCGGCACCTGCACCCTGCGTGGGCTCACCCGGGGAGTCGAGCGCGTACCGCGCCACGTCGCTCGCGATCACGAGCACGCGCTCACGCGGGTTGCGCTGCACGATGCCGATCGCGGCCTGGATCGCCGCCGTTCCGCCGTAGCACGCCTGCTTGATCTCGGCGACGCGCACCTGCGGGGGCAGCCCGAGCAGCTGGTGCACGAACACGCCGGCCGCCTTCGAGTGGTCGATCCCGGACTCGGTCGCGAAGAGGAGCGTCCGCACACCCTCGAGCCCGTTGCGGTCGAGCACCGCGAGGGCGGCGGTCGCGCCCATCGTCACGATGTCCTCGTCGGGCGCGGGCACGCTGAACTCGTCCTGCCCGAGGCCGATGCGGTACTTGTCGGGGTCGACGCCCGTGGTCGCCGCGAGCGCGGCGAGGTCGAGCACGTGGTGCGTGCTCGCGAGTTCGATGTCGTGAATGCCGATAGCGGTCATGCGCTCGGCGTCTCCTTCCGTTCGATCCGCAGGTGCGCGGCCATGAGTTCGCCCGGGTTCGTCTGCGCGGCGATGAGCGACAGCTCACCGCACAGCACGGTCGCGGCCATGAGCTCGGCGAGCCGTCGGGCGTTCTCGCCCGGCTCCCGATCCTCGCGGCAGCCGATCCGAGTCAGCGCCTCTTCGATGTGGGGCAGGTGCTTGCCATTGCCGACGGTGCCGACGATGAGGTGCGGCACGGTGCACGAGAAGTACAGCCCCTCGGGGCGGTTCTCGGCGTAGGTGATCCCCTGCGATCCCTCGACGATGTTCGCGGCGTCCTGCCCCGTGGCGAGGTAGAAGCCGAGCAGCATGTTGGCGTAGTGCGCGTTGGCCGAGCGGATCGCTCCGGCGATCGTGCTGCCGACGAGGTTCTTGCGCACCACCATGTCGACGACGCGTTCGGCGGTGGTGCGGAGGCCGCTCTCGACGAGGTCGTGCGGGATCAGGATCTCCGCGACGACGCTGCGCCCGCGCCCGAGCACGCCGTTCACCGCGGTCGCCTTCTTGTCGGTGCAGTAGTTGCCCGAGATGGAGCCGTAGGAGATGTCGGGGCCCCACGACAGAATGCGGCTCATGAGCGCGTCGGCGGCGTTCGTCACCATGTTGTGGCCCGAGGCGTCGCCGGTGGTGAAGGCGAATCGCACGAACAGTAGGTTGCCGACGATCTCGGAGTGCGCCTCGATCAGGTGCGCGTGGCGGCTTCCGCTCGTGACCACCTCCTGCAGCTCGCTGAACCGTGACTCGATGGCCTGCGCCGCGAGCTGCGCGCCGACGGCGCCGGGAGCCGTGAAGAGCACCGATCGCGTCATACGCTCGCCCGTGACGACGGTGCGGATCCCGCCCTCGACAGCGCGAGAGATGCGGGCGCCGCGGCCGACGGACGGCCACAGCGGCGTCTCGTACGTCGCGAGCGGCACGGAGACCTCACCGGAGACGGCGGACCCGGTGATGCGGATCGGCCCGACCCAGCTAGTCGGGATCTCGGTGACGGTCTCGCGGTGTTCGTGTTCGGGAACGCTCATGGCTTCCTTCGTGAGTGAGGGGTGTGGATCGGCGAGCGGCCTGCCGCGCGGGTTCGGATCATGCGCGGCCCGCCTCGGATCGGAGCGCGAGCCCCCTGAGGTTAACGCCGCGATCCGCGCAGAATTCCCGGAGGCGGCCGCGGATGATGAGGTCGGTGCGGAGCAGCTCGTCGCGGGTGGCGGCACCCAGCAGCGCGTAGAGCGCGCGGGTTCGGAGCTTCCAGTCCTCGACGAGGGCGATGAGGCGCTCGGCGCCCCCCGGCTCGCCATCGTGGCCGATGGCCGCGAGGAAGGATCCGGCGACACCGACTGCCTGCGCGCCCGCCGCGAGCGCTTTCACCACGTCGAACGGCGTCCGCACGCCGCCCGAGGCGAGGAGCGTCGGCGCGTCCGCGGGCGCGTCGAGCAGGCTCGCGAGCGCCGACTGGCCGAAGCCCGTGAGCATCGCGTACTCGCCGGCGACGCGGCGCGCGTTCTCGATCTTCAAGAAGTCAGTGCCCCCGCGGCCCGCGACGTCGGCGATTCCGACGCCGATGTCGGCAAGGCGGCGAAGCGCTGAGCGGCTGAGGCCGAAGCCGACCTCCTTCACGATGACCGGCACGGGCGAGGCCGCGGAGAGCCGCTCGACCGACGACAGCCAAGACGAGAAATCACGCGAGCCCTCGGGCATCGCCGTCTCCTGCACCGCATTCACGTGCACCTGCAGCGCGTTGGCACCGAGCAGTTCGACGGCGCGTGGCGCGTCGGAGGCGGGGCGCCCGACGCCGAGGTTCGCCATCACGAACCCGTCCGGGTTTTCCTGGCGGATCACGCCGAAGCCGCGCGCGGCATCGGCGTCGTCGAGCGCGACCGAAACCGAACCGCACGCCATCGGGAGCCCGGTTTCGCGCGCCGCAATGGCGAGCTCCCGGTTGATGCGCGTGGTGCGCTCCGTGCCGCCCGTCATGCCGTTGACGTAGAACGGGGTCTCCCACCGCCACTCCCCGGCGGCGTGCTGCTCGCCGGAGCGGAAGGCGATCCGCACACCGAGATCGACCCGCTCCGCGTCGACGCCGTCGAGCGCCTGATGCACAAAGTCGAGGTCGTCGAATTCGTTGTGCGCCGCCGCGTCGCCCCGCTGCAGGAGCGCGAGGTCGACGTGCTCGTCTTTGCGCGCCGCGCGGGACTCGTCGGCGGGTGCGGGTGCGGGGGCGGTTGCCGAGTGCGCGCTCGCCACCGCGTGTACTGCGGGTGACTCAGAACGCATCGATGCCTCCCGAAGCGGCGTGGGGCGCAAGGCTCAAGCGGCGGATGTCGTTCGCTTCCCACTCGCGCACGATCGGGTCGGTCGCGAGATCCGCGCCTGCCAGCACGATACCGCAGTCGCCGCCGCCCGCGCCCGACGGCTTGCCCGCCGCCCCGTGGCGCTCGGCGATATCGCACAGGGCCTCGAGCTGCGGCGTTTCGATGGTGATTCCCGACGAGGTGCTGAGTCGCTGCAGCATGCGTCGCGCGCGGGCGATCACCGCGGTGGCTCCTGCGCCGCCTCGCGCGAACGCCTCGACCAGCTCGTCGACGCAGACGCGGCTGTCGTCGATGAACTCGGGGTAGGGCTGCAGCGGCTGGCGCTTCTCGGAGGTGCGCACCTGCTCGACGAGCCGCTCGGTCGAGGCGGGTGAGCCGGTCCAGCCGACGAGGAGCTGCAGGCCATCCGGGTCGGGCAGGCGCGTCACGCTGCTGCCCGCCCACTGCGCTCGCGAATCGAGGGTCGCGCCGATACCGTGCGCGGCGCGGTGCGTGCGGAGGGCTCCGCGGTCGGGCGACGCGTAGCGGATCCACCCGCCGAAGGTGATCGCGGCGAGGTCTCCGCCCGAAGCCGTCGGTGCGACCTCGATCGTCGCGAGCAGCGCCAGCTTGAAGCGCTCGGAATCTGTGAGAGCGAGCCCGTAGAACTCGTTGAGCGCCGCGACGACCGCGACCGTCACGGCCGCGGAGGAGCCGAGGCCGAACTTGCGGCCGCTGACGTCGTCGAGCTCGCTGCTGATGTCGAGGTCGTAATAGCGGGGGGCGAGGCCGCGCTCGGAACGCAGCTGCTCGACCGCGGAGATCGCCGCGAACACGTAGTCGTAGGGCTGGTGCTCGAGCACGATGCGGTCGCTCGCGTCGTCGCGCATCCACACGAGCGGGGTGCGGCCGTATGCGCTCGAGCGCACGCGGCCCATCTCCGATCCTTCGCTGAGCTGCACGGTGAGGTAGCGGTCGACCGCGACGATTACCGCGGGCTGCCCCGGGTCGACGACGGCGTACTCGCCCGCGATGTAGAGCTTGCCGGGGGCGCGCTGCTCGATCACGAGGCGCTCCTCGCGCCGCCCGACACCAGCTCCGCGCCCGCCCCCGGGCCGACGAGGCGCACCTCGCCGAAGCCGTGCAGGGCATCGCGCAGCTCCTCCGCCTGCTCGGGCCGCACGATCACCGCGACGTTCGGGCCGGCGTCCGCCGTCGAGTACGCCTCGAGTCCCTGGTCGCGGAGTGCCGCCACCGCATCGAAGATCGCGACGCTCGTAGGGGCGAGGTAGCGGATCGGCGGATCGCACGACTGGATCACGGCGTGCATCCGAAGCGCGTGGGACTCGGTGATGCGGCCGACCCGCGTGAAGTCGCCATCGGCGCACGCCTCGAGCATCGCGGCGAGCGACTCCTCAGTCGACGAGATCCAAGCCGGGAAGAAGGGGGAGGTGAGCGCGGTGCGGCGCATGGCCGCCCGGCTCGAGACCGCCTTCTGCGCCGTGTCGACCGTGACGATCACCATGCGCATGTCGGGGCCGGTTACGGGCTCCGCGAACGACTCCGCGTCGTCGCCCGCGTGCCACACCGCGAGACCGTCGACCAGGCTGCGGGAGGCGGATCCCGAACCGCGGCGCGCGAGGCGGCTGAGATCGCGGCGATCGAGGTCGAGGCCGTACGCGCTCGCCGCGGCCGTCGCGAGCGCCGCGAAACCCGAGGCGGAGGAGGCCAGCCCGGCGCCCGTCGGAGCTTCGTTTGTGGAGGTGACGCTCGCGCGCGCCTCGGAACCGGCGAGCTCGCGCACGCGGTCGAGGAAACGGGTGACTCGCCCGATGGCGTCGGGGGAGGCTGCCGCGCCGTTCAGGGTGAAGGCGTCAGCATCGTTCGCCTCGCCGAGCGTCACGGTCGTCGTTGTCGGGAACGCGTCGAGCGTGAGCGACAGGCTGCCGGCGACCGGCAGAATCAGCTCTTCGTCGCGCTTGCCCCAGTACTTCACGAGGGCGATATTCGGGTAAGCCCGTGCGGTCGCGGTCGTCATGCGGCGGGAACCTCCACGGTCCAGGTGCGTATGGCGCCGGCGCGGCGCATCGAGTCGCCGACGGCATCGGCGTGAGCGGGGGAGTCGGCGAGCGCGATCACGCAGCCTCCGAGACCGCCGCCTGTCAGCTTTGCGCCCGCGGCACCCGCATCGCAGGCCGCGGCGACGATGGCGTCGAGGTGATCGGAGCTCACGCCGACGTTGTGCAGGATCGCGTGGGCTTCGCTCATCGCGGCGCCGATGGCGGTGCGATTACCCTCGGCGAGCGTGTCGATCGACTGCTCGGCGATCTCGGCGAGGCGCGAGAGCAGCGCGTCGGTCGACTCGGGAGCGCGCTCGCGCAGCGCCTGCACCGAGCCCACGGCCTGCGCGGTCGAGCCCGGGTGACCGGAATCCGCGAACGCGATGGTGAGCGGGGTACCGATGCGGATCGGCGCGACGGCGCCACGGTTGAAGCGGATCGCCCCGCTCGCGGCGACCGTGCGGGCATCAATGCCGCTCGGCGTTCCGTGGGCGACGCGCTCTGACGTCTGCACGAGATCGAAGAGCGCCTCGCTGTCGAGGTCGACGCCGGCGAGGTCGAACGCCGCCCGGGCGATCGCGGCCGAGACCGCAGCGCTCGAACCGAGTCCGCGCTCGTGCGGAATCGTGCTGGTGATACTGAGGAGGAAGCCGGGGCGCGCGGACTCATCGTCGGTGGCACTGGCGGCGTTGGCGGCGATGGCGCCCACGAGTCCCGCGCGCTCGAGCGACGATTTGAGTGCGGTGACCACCGGGGCAAGCCGGGCCGGAGCTGCCGAGACCGGGCCGGTGAAGAGAGCACTCGCGATCCCGAGCCCCGGAGGGCCCGTCTCGATCACGGCCTCCGCCGTCAGGCTCGTCACGGGAATCGCGATCGCCGGTGCGCCGTACACGACCGCGTGCTCGCCGAACAGGATCGCCTTGGCGTGCGAGACGCCGACACCGCGGCGCTCGGCCGTCTGGCGAACCGGGGACGCGGCTGCGTCGCGCGACTCCGCGTGTGGGGCTCGGGACATTCGAATCCGTTCGGTCGGCGAGGCGAAAGCCGCGCTCGGGCACGCAGAAAGAGGGCCGGACCTCTCCGTCCCTCACGCGTCAGACGTCTCAGGATATGACGATCTGGCGCGAGATGCGACCCGAGGGGCTCGAGTTCAGTGGTTCAGCGGCAGACGGAAACCCAGATCAGGCGAAGGATCCGCCCCCGAATCTGCTGTAGGTGGACGAGAAGGGGTTGACGAGACGCTGGGTGGCTGGGTTTCTGCCGCCGCATACCGCAGTGGCCCGTCCGCCCGCACCCCGTCGCCCGCCCTTCCCGGGGAGCGCTATTCTCCGAAGCATGAGCATGGGTGGAGGTCCGGTCGCGCGCGGTTCTCGCGTCTCGGGCGGCGACGCCAAACGTCAGCGCGAACTCAACGAGGAAGCGCCCCGCATCGAGAATCTCGGGCGCCGAATCGCGGAGCTCTTCCAGCCGTATCGCTGGCAGCTCGCGGTCATCGTCGTGCTCGTACTCGTCTCGGCAGCGCTCGCGATCCTGCCCCCGCTGCTCACCCAGCGCGTGTTCGACGACGGGCTGTTTCCGCTCGACGGCGGCGGACCGCACCTGAACGTGCTCACCTGGCTCGTGGCCGCGATGATCGGCGTCTTCATCCTGTCATCGGGGCTCGGCATCGTGCAGACGCTCTTCACCGCGCGAGTCGGCAATCGCGTGATGGGCGATCTACGCGTGAAGCTCTTCGCGCACCTGCAGTCGATGGAGCTCGGGTTCTTCAGCCGGACGAAGACCGGCGTGATCCAGTCGCGCCTGCAGAACGACGTGGGCGGGGTCGCGAACGTGCTCACGAACACCGTGTCGAACATCATCGGCAACACCGTCACGGTCGTCGCGGCCGCCGTCGCAATGTTGCTGCTCAGCTGGCAGCTCACCCTGATCGCGCTCGTGATCATGCCGGTGCTCGTCATCGCGCAGCGCCGCGTGGGGCAGGTGCGGGCGCGGATCGCGGGCCGGACGCAGGAGTCACTCTCCGAAATGAGCGCGATCACGCAGGAGTCGCTGTCGATTTCGGGCGTGCTGCTCGCGAAGACCTACTCGCGGCAGCAGGCCGAGACCGAGCGCTACGCCGCCGAGAATCGCAACCAGATCGACCTACAGGTGCGCCAGACGATGAGCGGTCAGCTCTTCTTCGCGCTCGTGCAGGTGTTCCTGTCGGCGGTACCCGCAATCGTGTACCTCTTCTCGGGGTGGCTGATCGCGCGCGGGCAGTCGGAGGGTTTCGATCCCGGAATCACCGCGGGCACGATCGTCGCATTCACGACGGTGCAGTCGCGCCTCCTCTTCCCGCTGGTCGCGCTCATGCGCATCGCGCTCGATCTGCAGACCTCGCAGGCGCTGTTCGCGCGCATCTTCGAGTACCTCGATCTAAAACCCGCGATCGTCGATGCTCCCGACGCGCGCGAGCCCTCCGACGAGGCGGGGCGTGCTGGCCGAGTCTCCTTTACCGATGTCTCCTTCCGCTACCCGGACGCCGGCCCCGCGGACCGACCCACGCTCGATCGCGTGTCGTTCCACGTGGAACCGGGCGAGTTCGTCGCGTTCGTCGGAGCGTCCGGATCCGGCAAGACGACCATCGGCTCGCTCATCCCGCGCCTGTACGACGCGACCTCCGGGGTCGTGCGCTACGCCGATGACGACGTGCGCGAGCTGCGGCAGGAGGCGCTGATGGATCGCATCGGTGTCGTGACGCAGGAGCCGTACCTCTTTCACGCGTCGATCGCCGCGAACCTGCGATACGCGAAGCCCGACGCGAGTGACAGTGAGCTCGAAGCCGCGGCGAGGCTGGCGAATATCCACGACACGATCAAGAGCTTCGCCGAGGGCTACGACACCATCGTGGGCGAGCGCGGCTACCGGCTCTCGGGCGGTGAAAAGCAGCGGATCGCGATCGCCCGAGTGCTGCTGAAGAATCCGCGCGTGCTCGTGCTCGATGAGGCGACGAGCGCGCTCGACACCGTGAACGAACGGATCGTGCAGCGTGCGCTCGATGATGCCCGGAGCGGCCGCACAACGATCGCGATCGCGCACCGGCTCTCGACGATCGTGGACGCGGACCGTATTTATGTGGTCGGGGCGGGGCGCATCCTCGAGTACGGCACGCACGCTGAGCTTCTCGAGCGTGACGGGGCGTATGCGCGCCTCTATGCGCAACAGCGGTAAGGCGGACCTCGCGCTCGCCGCAGCGCCGTAAAATCGTCTCCGTGCGCACCATCAGTCAGTCACGCAAGCTCGCGGGGGTGCGCTATGACGTGCGCGGCCCGATCCTGCAGGAGGCCCAGCGACTCGAGCGAGCCGGTCACGACATCGTGAAACTCAACATCGGCAACCCCGCACCCTTCGGCTTCGAAGCGCCGCCGGAGATCGTCGATCGGCTGCAGCAGGTGCTCACTGAAGCCCAGGGCTACAGCGACTCCCGCGGCATCGTGCCGGCGCGCGAGGCGGTCGCTCGTTACTACACCGAGGAGGGCGTCGCGGGCGTCACGCCCGACGACGTCTACATCGGCAACGGCGTCAGCGAGATGATCTCGCTCGTACTGCAGGCGCTCGTCGACGATGGCGATGAGATCCTCGTGCCGTCGCCCGACTACCCGCTGTGGACCGCGCAGGTCACGCTCTCGGGCGGGCAGGCCGTGCACTACCCCTGCGACGAGTCGAACGGGTGGATGCCCGACCTCGAGGCGATCGAGCGGCTCGTGACGCCCGCGACCAAGGGCATCGTGCTGATCAACCCGAACAACCCCACTGGCGCTGTGTATTCGGCCGAGCTGGTGCGGGGCTTCGCGGCGCTCGCTGAGCGGCACGGCATCGTGCTGATGGCGGACGAGATCTACGAGCGGATCCTCTACGACGGGGCGCGGCATGAGCACGCGGCGCTGCACGTGCGCGAGACGCTGTGCCTTACCTTCAGCGGGCTGTCGAAGGCGCAGCGCGTCGCGGGATATCGCTCGGGGTGGCTCGCGATCTCGGGGGATCGTGCCCGCGCCAGCAGCTTTCTCGAGGGGCTGCAGCTGCTCGCGAACATGCGGATGTGCGCGAACGTGCCCGCGCAGCACGCGATCCCGGTCGCGCTCGATCCGGCGTCGAACTGGTCGGGGATCTCCGAGCTGTGCGCGCCGGGGGGACGCTTGCGCGAGCAGCGGGACACCGCGCACCGGCTGCTGACCGAGATTCCGGGTGTGACGTGCGAGATGCCCGGCGGGGCGATGTACCTCTTTCCGCGGCTCGACCCGGAGGTCTATCCGATCGTCGATGATCAGGCGTTTGTCATCGACGTGCTGCGCGCGACGCACGTGCTGGTGACGAACGGCCGCGGTTTTAATCTGCCGACTCCGGATCACCTGCGCTTCGTGACCCTCCCGTCCGTGCCGGTGCTCACCGACGCCATCGGGCGCATCGGCGAGTTCCTGGAGTCGAGGCGCGCGTGAGCGTCCGCATCCTCGCCGTCGGTAAGAGCATGCGCGCTGGAGCTGAGGGCGAAGCCCATTTCTGGGCTTCGCTGCGACGCCAGCGCCGGGGCCGTCTCGGCCACGGGTCGGCGGTGCGTTCGTGAGCGTCCGCGTTTTTGCAGTCGGCCGGAAACATGAACCCTGGGTCACCGACGGCATCGCCCGTTACGAGAAGCGCCTGCGTAAGCCCTTCGATACCTCGTGGCAGCTCCTCCCGCATTCTCCGCGTGACGGCGAGGCGGCGAGAGCGGAGGAATCCGATCGACTGCTCGCGAAGCTCGATCGTGACGCGTACGTGGTGCTGCTCGACGAGCGAGGCCGGAACGTCGATTCTCCGACTCTTGCGCGCACCCTGCGGGGCGCGTTCGACGGGGGACGGGCGGTGAGCGTGATCATCGGGGGCGCGTACGGCGTCGATGAGCGGGTGCGCGAGCGTGCAGACTTCGTGTGGAGCCTGTCGAAACTCGTCTTTCCGCACCAGCTGGTGAGACTGATGCTCGTGGAGCAGCTCTATCGATCGCAGGAGATCTCGGCGGGGCGTTCCTACCATCACGTGTGAGCGGACCCGCAGCTCCATCACTCCCCAGCAATGTCGGTGGTCCCCACCATCCTGGAATCATGAACCCGTTCCGCCTCGCTACTCGGTTGCAGCCCCCCGCACGCCCGCGCTCGCGGCAGCTTTCGGGTGCGGCGCCTCTCGGCAGGCGCGCGGAGGAGGCCGTGGTCGTCCCGTGGCGAGTGGTGCAGCGCTCGGAGAGCGGTGTGATCGAGCTCGAGAGCGTCGGCGGGGCGCCGATGTACTCGGTGCGGGCGGCGCTGGCAGGCGACGGAATGCTCGGGCTCTCATTGCCGCGAACGGTGCTCCCCGGCGAACGGCTCCGAGTGGTGCTGCGCGGGGTGCACTCCGAGGGTGCGCTGGCAGCCCCCGACGCGATGCTCGTAATGCGCTGGTTTCAGCCTGACGGGAGGGAGTTATTATGGCCGATTTCGCTCGCGTAAAGCGGGCTCCGCCGACACGCCGAGAAAGGTCGTGGATGCAATATTTTTCCACCATGGAGCGCTTGTGGATAACGGACCGCGAGGGGCGTAACCACGCCGAAAGTTCTCCCCAGAACGGCCACTCTTTCGGTGGAAAGCAGGTGCAAAACTACATTGGTGTAACTACTGCATGTTGTGGTTGGCCCCGGTGTGGTTCACTAGATGTAGTGCCTCGGAAGGGGCGAGGGAGTTTTGAGAGAAGGGCGTGAGATGGCAGTCACCGTTTACACCAAGCCGTCGTGTGTGCAGTGCAACATGACCTATCGGGAGCTCGACAAGCAGGGCATTGAGTACGACGTGCTCGATGTCACCGCTGACGAGACCGCGCTCGAGGCAGTGAAGGGTCTCGGCTACTTGCAGGCACCCGTGGTGGTGGCTGACGACGAGCACTGGTCGGGCTTCCGCCCTGACAAGATCACGGAGCTCGCGGGCCGCCTCGCGTAAGTCGTCCGCCGGGTGAGTGCACGAATCGTACTCGCCCGGTTCAGCGGATCCGCTCCGTGCTCGTCGGTGTCACGACCAGGCGCTCGCAGCGCCGAAGCCAGCGGCGCATCCCGCCGAACGAAAGCTGTACTCATGGCTGATCTCGTCTACTTCTCCAGCGTTTCGGGTAACACGCATCGATTCGTTGAGAAGCTCGGCCGACCGGCGATCCGCATCCCGTTGCACTCCGGAGACGCCCCGCTGATCGTGCACGACCCGTTCGTGCTCCTCCTTCCCACCTACGGCGGGGGGCCGGAGACGCGGGCCGTGCCGAAGCAGGTGATCAAGTTCCTCAACGTCGAGGAGAACCGATCGAATCTGCGGGGAGTGATCGCGGCGGGCAACACGAACTTCGGTGAGGCCTACGGTATCGCGGGCGACATCATCGCCCGGAAGTGCCAAGTGCCCTTCCTCTACCGCTTTGAACTTTTTGGAACACCGGACGACGTCACAGCCGTCCAAGAAGGATTGGAACAGTTTTGGTCCCGACAGTAACCGGCATTGAGGCACCGAGCGCAGTGGTGGAGCCCAGCCTCGAATCCTCGAAGATCAGCGACATGGATTACCACGCGCTGAACGCGATGCTCAATCTGTACGACGCAGACGGCAAGATCCAGTTCGACAAGGATCGCGAGGCGGCTCGGCAGTATTTCCTGCAGCACGTCAACCAGAACATGGTGTTCTTCCACAACTTCGAAGAGCGCATGCGGTACCTCATCGACAACGAGTACTACGAGAGTGCGCTGATCGAGCAGTACGGCGTTCCGTTCATCGAGGAACTCACCAACGAGGCGTACGCGATGAAGTTCCGCTTCCCGACGTTCCTCGGCGCCTTCAAGTTCTTCACCTCCTACGCGCTCAAGACGTTCGACGGCAAGCGCTACCTGGAGCGGTTCGAAGATCGCGTGGTGATGTCGTCGCTTGGCCTCGCCGAGGGCGACCGCGAGCTCGCGCGTGGTCTCGTTCGCGAGATCATCTCGGGTCGATTCCAGCCGGCAACGCCCACCTTCCTGAATCTCGGCAAGGCGCAGCGCGGTGAGCTCGTCTCCTGCTTCCTCCTCCGCATCGAGGACAACATGGAGTCGATCTCCCGCGGCATCAACTCCTCGCTGCAGCTGTCGAAGCGCGGCGGCGGCGTGGCGCTGCTGCTCTCCAACATCCGCGAGACCGGTGCCCCGATCAAGAAGATCGAGAACCAGTCCTCCGGCATCATCCCCGTGATGAAGCTCCTCGAAGACAGCTTCAGCTACGCGAACCAGCTGGGTGCGCGCCAGGGTGCTGGTGCGGTGTACCTCTCGGCGCACCACCCCGACATCATGCGCTTCCTCGACACGAAGCGTGAGAACGCCGACGAGAAGATCCGCATCAAGACGCTGTCGCTCGGCGTCGTGATCCCCGACATCACCTTCGAGCTCGCGAAGAAGGGCGAGGACATGTATCTGTTCTCCCCCTACGACGTCGAGCGCATCTACGGAGTGCCGTTCGGTGACATCTCGATCACCGAGAAGTACAACGAGATGGTCGACGACGCGCGCATCAAGAAGACGAAGATCAACGCGCGTCACTTCTTCCAGACCATCGCGGAGCTGCAGTTCGAGTCGGGCTACCCGTACATCGTGTTCGAGGACACGGTGAACCGTGCGAACCCCATCAAGGGCCGCATCAACATGTCGAACCTCTGCTCGGAGATTCTGCAGGTCAACACCCCGACGACCTACAACGAGGACCTCAGCTACTCCCAGATCGGCAAGGACATCTCCTGCAACCTGGGGTCGATGAACATCGCAGCGGCGATGGACGGCGGCAACCTCGGCGGCACGGTGGAGCTCGCGATCCGCGCGCTCACGTCGGTGAGCGACCAGAGCCACATCTCTTCGGTGCGCTCGATCGAGGATGGCAACGACCAGTCGCACGCCATCGGCCTCGGGCAGATGAACCTGCACGGTTACCTCGCTCGTGAGCACGTGCACTACGGCTCCGAAGAGGGCATCGACTTCACGAACATCTACTTCTACACGGTGCTGTTCCACGCGCTGCAGGCCTCGAACCGCATCGCGATCGAGCGCCGCACCGTGTTCGGCGGGTTCGAGGATTCGCAGTACGCCTCGGGTGTCTTCTTCGACAAGTACACCGAGCAGGAGTGGGCGCCCGCGACCGAGCGGGTGCGCGAGCTCTTCGCGAAGTCCGGCATCGCGATCCCGACGCAGGAGGACTGGCGCGCGCTGAAGGCGAGCGTCATGGAGCACGGCATCTACAACCAGAACCTCCAGGCGGTGCCGCCGACCGGCTCGATCTCGTACATCAACAACTCAACGAGCTCGATCCACCCGATCGCGTCGAAGATCGAGATCCGCAAGGAAGGCAAGCTCGGCCGCGTCTACTACCCGGCCCCGTTCATGTCGAACGAGAACCTCGAGTTCTACCAGGACGCGTACGAGATCGGCCCCGAGAAGATTATCGACACCTACGCGGCTGCGACGCAGCACGTCGATCAGGGTCTCTCGCTGACGCTGTTCTTCAAGGACACGGCGACGACGCGCGACATCAACAAGGCGCAGATCTACGCATGGCGTAAGGGCATCAAGACGATCTACTACATCCGGCTCCGTCAGCTCGCGCTGGAGGGTACGGACATGTCAGAGTGCGTCAGCTGCATGCTGTGAGGCGAGCACACCTGCGCGCCGAGCGGCGCTGAGATTTACTGATTCGACACCGGAGTAGAGAGAACCCGATGAACTTCAAGCTGGGGCACGCCGTCCAGGCGATCAACTGGAATCGCATCCAGGACGATAAAGACCTCGAGGTCTGGAACCGCCTGGTGAACAACTTCTGGCTGCCCGAGAAGGTGCCGCTGTCGAACGACGTGCAGTCGTGGGCGACGCTGACGCCGCAGGAGCAGCTGCTCACGATGCGGGTCTTCACGGGTCTGACGCTGCTCGACACGATTCAGGGCACTGTTGGCGCGGTGTCGCTCATCCCCGATGCGATCACTCCTCACGAGGAGGCCGTCTACACGAACATCGCGTTCATGGAATCGGTGCACGCGAAGAGCTACTCGTCGATCTTCTCGACGCTGTGCTCGACGCAGGAGATCGATGACGCATTCCGATGGTCGATGGAGAACCCGAATCTGCAGAAGAAGGCGCAGATCATCGTCGACTACTACGAGGGCGACGATCCGCTGAAGCGCAAGATCGCGTCGACGCTCCTGGAGTCCTTCCTCTTCTACTCGGGCTTCTACCTCCCGATGTACTGGTCTTCGCACGCGAAGCTCACGAACACGGCTGACCTGATCCGCCTCATCATCCGCGATGAGGCCGTGCACGGGTACTACATCGGCTACAAGTTCCAGAAGGCGCTCGAGAACGAGACCGAGGAGCGCCGCCAGGAGCTGAAGGACTACACCTTCTCGCTGCTGTACGACCTCTACGAGAACGAGATCAAGTACACGGCGGATCTCTACGACCCGGTCGGTCTCACCGAGGACGTCAAGAAGTTCCTCCACTACAACGCGAACAAGGCACTCATGAACCTCGGCTACGAGCCGATGTTCCCCAAGGAAATGACCGACGTCAACCCGGCCATTCTCTCGTCCCTCTCGCCCAACGCGGACGAGAATCACGATTTCTTCTCGGGCTCGGGCTCGAGCTACGTCATCGGCAAGGCAGTCGCCACCGAAGACGAGGATTGGGACTTCTGAAAAAGAGGCCGTGACGTACGGCAATCACGTCGACTACGTGCACGGTACTCATCGTCACGCGCTGCACGGCGACCACTACGACGAGCACTGAGCCTGGGGCCGTCACACGAGAAAGCGGGCCCACCGGAGATGAGCCCGCTTTCTCGTATGTCGCTGGTAACTACTTGCCGGATCCAGCGGCCGGCGCTATCTCGTTCGGTGTCACGTCGAGCTTCGCGGTCGTGAGAACGTCGCCCGTCGTCAGGTCCACGGCGTGGATGCTGTTCGAGGCGGGCTCGGTGACGTAGGCGATGTCACCGGTCACGACGATCGCCGGGTGCGGGTCCTGCCACTGAGCGGGGCCCTCCCACGCTTCCACGACGGGGAAGGTGTCGGCGATCTCACCGGTCTCCGGGTCGAGGACGTGGATCGCTCCGTCGCTGGCGAGGATGTAAGCCAGGTCATTCGGACCGCGCACGATGTCGCGGAACGTGTACTCGACTCCATCGGGAAGGTCGACGACGTCGAGGGTCTTGTCCACGGTGTCGATCAGGGTCACGGCGTCGAGGAGGTAGCCTTCGGCGTCGACGTCGTTCTTGTAGTCGCCCACAACAATGGGGCTGGTCTCGCTCACGTAGGCGTTGCCCATGCGGCCAAACGGCTGATCGGGGGCGGTGAGCTTCGTGATCTCGCCGTCCGAGTAGACGAGTGCGCCGTCGTCGCAGCCGAATACGACAGCCTCGTCCTTCGCCGTTCCCTCGCCGTGCACACCCGGGCACTGATCCGAGGTCGCGATCTCCGTGCCGGACGCGTCGCCGACGGAGATGCCGTTGCGGCTGTCTGCATTGCCCACCGTGGTGAGGAAGGTCCCGTCCTCCAGGATGACCGAGACTCCGTGGTGCGCCTCGACGCCGGCGACGGTCTGGATCTCGGGGAGTCCGTCCGAGGTCGCGAGGTCGGCGGTGTCGAAGATCGTGGTATCGCCGGTGCCGTCCGCATAGAGGATGGTCTTCCCCGCGTGCCGGACGACGTGTCCGGGGGTGTCGGCGTCGAAGATGACATCGGTCAACTCGGGCTTGTCCGCTGACCCGGCGGCCGTGTCGAGGACCTGGAACCCCTCGCTCATGGTGACCATCACATGGCGGTCATCGCCCGCGGCATTCAAACGCGTGAAGGACTCGGATTCGAGATCCGCCACGGTCTCCAGCGTCACACCGTCGAGCACGAGGATTCCGCCCTCATAGGCCAGGGCGACGCGTGATCCTGCCTTCTCGGCGGATGACTCGCCTCCGGCAGCGGCGGGCGCGTCACCCCCTGCGGCGCAGGACGCGAGCACGACGACGGCACCGAGCGCCAGAGCGCCGGTGAGCGAGCGTCGAAGGTTTGATTTCTGCATGAATGCTTCTCTCTTCTTGTGTGGGATCTCAGCGAGTGAGACCGGTTGTGATGCGCTCGGTGTTCACGCGCATCAGGGTCAGGTAGTCAGGGGCGCCCTCATCCGCTTCGGTCAGCGACTCGGTGAACAGCTCGACGACGTCGACATGCACGTTCGCCTCGCTGGCGAGCGCCTGGACCAGACGGTCAGGCGAAGACGACTCGGCGAAGATCGTCCGGACGCCCGCATCGTTGATCGCTCCGACGAGGTCGGCGAGGTCAGAGGCGGACGGAGCTGCGAGCGTGGTACCTCCGGGAATTACGGCGCCGACGACCTCGAAGTCGAAGCGCTGGGCGAGATAGCCGAAGACATGGTGATTCGTGACCAGGGCTCGACGCTCGGCCGGGATCGACGCGAACGCCGCCGTCATCTCCTCGTCGAGCTGCTCGAGCTCACTCCGATACGCGGTGACGCTCTCGTCGAGCAGTGACGCGTCGACGCCGTCGATCTTCGAGAGGACCGGCTCCAGGGCGTCGACGACATCAAGCATCCGGGCGGGGTCGGTCCAGAAGTGGGAGTCGGGCATGCCTGCAGCGTCGCCCTCCTGATAGTCGAGCACCTCGATCACATCGCCGGCGGCGAAGGTCGCGACATCCTCCGAGCGGGCGCTGTCTAGGTGCTGTTGAAGGCCCTCCTCTAGGCCCAGTCCGTTGGAGACCAGCAGGTCGGCGTCGCGTAGCATCGCCGCCTGCTGTGCGGAGATCTCGAACGAATGAGGATCGGCGTTCGGTTTCATGAGCGTGACCACCCGGGCTTGGTCGCCGAGGAGCTCGCCGACGACGTCGCCGAGGATGTTGGTGGAGACGACCACAAGCGGACCGTCGTCCTGATGGTCGGCGCAGGCGGTCAGGCCGCCCAGTGCGACGGCGCCGAGCGCGAGGGAGGCGAGGAAGCGTGTCTTTCGCATGGATCAGCGCCCCGTCTCGGCGACGAACATCGGTTCGGCGGTCGTGTCGAAGGTGCGTGCGATGCGAGCGCCGTCGGAGTAGTCGATTTCGTAGAGACGCTTCTCCGCGGGGGCGCTGAGGTACGCGCGCTGCTGATCGGCGATGAGGGTGGGAGATGCGCCCGCAGCGAGCGAGTCACTCACGAGAGGCTCGGTCTCCGCGATCACCGCGCCAGCGTTGTCGAGAACGAGCACTCGACCGTCTGCGGCGAGGGCGAGGGTGGAGTCGTCCTCGTCGTCGACGGCGGTGACATGCACGAGCGAGGTCGGAGCGGGCAGGAACGTCCACGCTCGCTCTCGGGTATCGAGCATCCAGATGCCCTTGTCGCCGGCGAGAGCAGCGACAGTCGGACGCCCTTCGCGGTTGTCGAAATGCATCGCCCGCGGAGCGGTCGTACCCCGCGGGTACGGGATCTCTTCGATGATGAGCTGATCCCCCTCGACGCTGGCGAGCAGCGCCCCGCCTTCGCAGCCGATGACAGCACCCACTCGCGTGGCGACGGTGCCAGCCGGGTTCAGGCATTCGGCTTCCACTCCGGCGGGCTCGCCGTCGGAGGTGTGTCCGACGACCTTGGTCCCGACTCCGTCGTCGGCGACGGAGACAAGGGCGAACGATCCCACCGGGACGACGAGCCCGTGATGGGGATCTCCTTCGAGACGGAACCGCTCCTTCACCTCGCCCTTGGACAGGGCTTCTGTGTCGAGCAGGACGGCGTCGCCGGAGTCCTCGAAGAAGATCCCGGTTCCTCCGGTGGTCGACAGGTTGGTGGTGGCGACGGCGGTGGGACCCGCACCGTCGACGACGCCGACGAGGCGGGGATCCGCCCGGTAGTAGTGGAAGTGGTCGACATGGTCCCACGTCCACACGCCGCTGTCGACGATGTCGATGCCCTCGGCGGTCTCGGCGAAAAGATAGCGGCCGTCCGTCGTCATGGCGGAGGGGGCGCCGATCTGGCCGAGGTCGGTGGTGCTCTCGTCGAGCAGGTCGAGATGCGAGACCCCACCGTCCGGGCTGATCGCAGTGAGGGCGAGTTGCGGCTCGGCGACCTCGGCTGCTCCGGCGACGGCTCCGTGACCGTCGCCGGTGGCACCGGCGTCGTCCGTGGATTCGGGGGCTGAGCTGGAGCAGGAGACCAGGGTGAGTGTGAGGGTGACCGCGCCCAGGAGGGCGAGCGGGGTGATGCGAGATCGCACGGATGCCTTTCTTTCGTTCGTGCAGAAACTGTCGCCGCAGCAGGGCCAGGGCGAGCATCGCGTCATTGCGAGGTCGGTACCAGCGCGCGGGGTGGGCGCTGGGAGATCAGGTCGAGAGCTGCCCGTATCGCGTATGAGACGCAGGCCAGCAGGATCGCGACTGCTGCCACGGATGCGCCGGCCGCTGTCGCCAGGTACCAGGATGCGAGTAGGCCGAGGAGGACGGCCGTCACCCCGAACGCCGAGGCGAATGCCATCCTGCTGGCGATGCGTGTGGACCAGTGGCTGGCCGCGACGGCCGGAGCCAGCAGGAGGCCCACGACGAGCATCGATCCCACCGCCTGGTACGAGGCCACGACAGCGAGGGTAACTAAGCCCACGAGCGCAGCCTGGGCGAACCGGGGACGTAGCCCCAGGACCGTGGCGATTCTGGCGTCCAGCGCCAGCGCGACGAATGAGCGGTGGAACGCCGCGGTGACGATGACGCCGATGGCCGCAGCCGCGAACAGGAGCACGAGGTCGGCCGAGCCGATCGCGAGGATGTCGCCGAACAGGATCGCCGTCGCGTCTGACGCGAAGGAGCCCGAGTGCGAGATGATGATGACCCCCAACGCGAGCATCGACACGAAAAGCATTCCGATGCTGGTGTCGTACGAGAGGCGTGCGCGCCGCTGCAGCGCACCGATACCCAGGCTCATCACGACGGCGCTGAGGGCACCGCCGAGGATCACCGGCGCTGACAGCACCGTGGCGAGAGCGACCCCGGGCAGCATCCCATGTGCCAGCGCCTCGCCGAGGAAGGCCATCCCGCGGATCACGACCCAGGTTCCGACCACGCCGCACAGGATCGCGACGAGCGCGCCACCGAGCAGCCCGCGCTGGAGGAAGTCGAGCGCGAGCGGGTTACCAGCGAGGTAGGGGAGAGCCACGTTTCTCGAGCCTAGACGCAAATGATACTCATTATCAAATTGGTAAGTTAGAGCCATGGACTCTTCGCAACGCACTCGGACGCCGGTGGTCGAGTTGGCAGGGATTCGTGTGTGCTTCGGGGCGCGCGATGCCCTGGCCGGTGTCGACGCGGACTTTCGCTCCACCGAGCTCGCGGTGATCGTCGGACCGAACGGGGCGGGAAAATCCACTCTCCTCGAAGTCATCGCTGGCACTCAGCAAGCGGATGAGGGTGAGCGACGGATCGACGGCATCCTCGCTTTTGTCCCACAGCGAGCCGCGATTCCCCCGGGGCTGCCCGTCACGGTTCGCGATGTCGTCAACGTGGGGGTGTGGGGTCGCCTCGGAACCTGGCGAGCCATGGATCGGCGTGGACGGGAGGCCGTGGATCGCGCGCTGGATCGGCTGGACATCCTTGGTCTCGCGAAAGTGCCATTCTCCTCACTCTCGGGTGGTCAGCAGCAGCGGACGCTGCTCGCGCAGGGGCTCGTGCGAGAGGCCGACATTCTTCTCCTCGATGAGCCGACCACGGCGCTGGACTCTGCGAGCAGCGAGCGGATTCGAGGTGTCATGAGGGATGAAGCGGCCCGCGGCGTCGCGGTCGTGTGCGTCTCGCACGATGAATCGGTGATCGATGTCGCAGACCGCGTGATCCGTCTCGCCGATGGTCGTGTCGACGGCGCGGTCGCGCAGGGAATCGCTGCATCCTGAGAGTCTGGAACTTTTCCCAGGTCCACCTCGATGCGAACACGCCGTTTCGCGGGCCGCTTGAACACGGAGCACGCGCGTGGGCCGTCGCTGACGACGATCGACGTGCCGGCAAGGAATTGCGGCTCCGGGTTTCTTCTCGTGCTTCCAGTTGCACGGCAGCTCCTTGCCGAGGTGAACGGGGTATGTCACCCGAAGGCGCGACCGTCGGGAGCGGCCGTGTGCGCTCGACCTATACTGGCGACAGACAGTTCCTCTTTCGACGATGACGAGGTGCGATGCCGTCTCTGTGGCTTACTCGACCAGATCGGGTGTCTCGCGCGGTGATCGAGCGCGCGCATGATGAGCTGCTCGCCGGCAATCTTGATGCACTCGTCGCTGTTCGGCCTCTCGTCAGCGCCTCATGGTCGCGCTCGGTCAGCGGATCGGTTGCCGCGGACGCTCTTCCCTCGCTCGATCTCGCGGGCGCCGAACTCGACGCGTATCGATCCGCCCACCCGCTGGCGGAAGCGCTCCCGCTTATTCGGAGCCTTCTCCTTCCGGGATCGCACGACGATGCCGGCGTCGTGGTGGCGATCGGCGACGCATCCGGGCGCCTGCTTTGGGTCGAAGGCGACCGTGAGCAGCGGGACCGCGTGGGGGCCATGGGCTTCATCGCGGGCGCCAACTGGGCCGAGGAGAGCGTCGGCACTGCGGCGCCGGGCACGGCCCTCGCCCTCGGGCGGTCGGTCCAGGTGCGCGGGTCCGAACACTTCAATCGCCTCGCGCGCCCGTGGTCATGCACCGCTGCACCCATTCGTGATGCTCAATCAGGATGCCTGCTCGGGGTGATCGACGTGACCGGGGGAGAGGAGGCAGCGACCCCCCACGCGCAGATGCTGGTCGACGCGACGGCGCGCGCCGTCGAAAACGAGCTCCTCGTGGCGAAGATGCGCGCGGGCACCGCCCCCGCGGCAGTGAAACCGAGCCGCACCCACCCGCTCACGGACCGCGCGTGCCTCCGCGTCCTCGGGCGCGACCTCGCACTGCTCACCCTGCACTTCGAGGGCGGTGAGCAGTCGATCGCGCTGAGCCTGCGTCACGCGGAGATCTTGCTCATGCTCTCTGTGCACCGACAGGGACTCACCGCCGCGCGTCTCGCGGAGCTCGTTTACGGCGACGCTCGAGCGATCAGTACTCTGCGCCCCGAGATGGTGCGGCTGCGTCGTGTGCTCGAAACCCGCGCACCCGAGCTGGTGCCGGAGTCGCGCCCCTATCGCATCCCACCGATCGACACCGACGCGCAGCAGCTGCTCGAGCTGCTCGACCGGGGTGCTCACCGAATCGCTCTGTCGATGTTCACCGGTGAGGTCCTCCCCGGCTCACTCGCGCCTGGCATCGACCAGCTGCGCAGCGAAATGCGCCGCTCGCTTCGCGAAACGCTCCTGTCCGAGGCGAGTGCTGAAGCGCTCCTCGACTATGTCGAGTCGGACCTCGGCTCCGACGACGTCGAAGCGCTCGCGCAGCTCCTGCGCATGCTCCCCGCGCGTTCCCCAAGGCGGACCGGCATCGTCGCACGCCTCGAGACCCTCAGCGCGCGCAACTGAATGCAACCCGCGGCGGCGTAGCGTCAGGGCATCCGCGGTGACCTCCCGCGGAAGATTCGTGTCGAAGGAGACAGTGATGACCGTCTACAGTCAGCCCGGACAGCCGGGGGCCGTCGCAGATTACCGGCCGAGGTACGGCCACTACATCGGGGGCGAATTCGTCGACCCGGTGAAGGGCGAGTATTTCGAGAACCCCAGTCCCGTGACGGGCAAGAGCTTCACGGAGGTCGGCCGCGGTACCGCCGAAGATATCGACCGCGCGGTGGATGTCGCCTGGAAGGCGTTCGAATCCTGGAAGCGCACCAGCCCCGCCGAGCGCGCGGTGATCCTCAATAAGATCGCGGATCGGATGGAGGAGCACCTCGAGGAGATCGCGGTCGCGGAGACGTGGGAGAACGGAAAGCCCGTCCGCGAGACGCTGAACGCCGACATCCCGCTCGCGATCGATCACTTCCGTTACTTCGCCGGGGCGTTGCGCGCTCAGGAAGGCGGCATCAGCCAGCTCGACGAGGATACGGTCGCGTACCATTTCCACGAGCCGCTGGGCGTTGTCGGCCAGATCATTCCGTGGAACTTCCCGATCCTCATGGCGACGTGGAAGCTCGCTCCGGCGCTCGCCGCGGGCAACTGTGTCGTGCTCAAGCCCGCGGAGCAGACGCCGGCGTCGATCCTGTTCCTCGTCGAGCTGATCGGTGATCTGCTGCCCGCCGGTGTGCTCAACATCGTGAACGGCTTCGGCATCGAGGCGGGCGCTCCTCTCGCGTCGCACCCGCGGATCCGCAAGATTGCCTTCACGGGAGAGACGACGACGGGTCGCCTCATCATGCAGTACGCCTCGCAGAACCTGATCCCGGTGACGCTCGAGCTCGGCGGCAAGAGTCCGAATATCTTCTTCGAAGACGTCGCCCGCGACAAGGACTCCTACTACGAGAAGGCGCTCGAGGGCTTCGCGATGTTCGCTCTCAACCAGGGCGAGGTGTGCACGTGCCCGTCGCGCGCCCTCATCCAGCGCTCGATCTACGACGGGTTCCTCGCTGACGGTGTGGAGCGCGTGAAGCGCATCCAGCAGGGCAACCCGCTCGACACTGACACGATGATCGGCGCGCAGGCCTCGAACGATCAGCTCGAGAAGATTCTGTCCTACATCGACATCGGTAAATCCGAGGGGGCGAAGGTGCTCACGGGCGGCGAGCGCGCAGACCTCGGCGGCGATCTGTCGGACGGCTTCTACGTC
The DNA here is from genome assembly GCF_037145615.1 of Leucobacter sp. USHLN153. NCBI lineage: Bacteria > Bacillati > Actinomycetota > Actinomycetes > Micrococcales > Microbacteriaceae > Leucobacter > Leucobacter sp. USHLN153. The sequence continues at coordinate 186,801 of NZ_JBBCXE010000003.1, read as the reverse complement.
ACCCCGACCGTATTCGAGGGCAAGAACTCGATGCGGATCTTCCAGGAGGAGATCTTCGGCCCGGTGCTGTCTGTGACGAGCTTCGAGACGTACGACGACGCGATCGCGACCGCGAACGACACGCTGTACGGCCTCGGATCCGGCGTCTGGAGCCGCATTGCCGACACCTGCTACCGTGCCGGCCGCGCGATCGAGGCGGGGCGCGTGTGGACGAACACGTACCACCAGTACCCCGCGCACGCGGCGTTCGGCGGGTACAAGCAGTCGGGCATCGGCCGCGAGAACCATCGCATGATGCTCGATCACTACCAGCAGACGAAGAACCTTCTCGTCTCGTACGCGGAGGGCCCGCAGGGATTCTTCTGATCCCGAGGTGTGGCGGATCGGGCGGAGCGGGGGCTTCCCTCGCCCCGCCCGGCGGCGCATCCTGGAAACAACGAAGGAGGACGTCATGTCCGAAGAATTCAATCGCGTGGATGTCACCGAGGAGGCCGCGGCCCTGTTACGCGATCTCACCGCGCGTCACGGACGGCTCATGTTTCACCAGTCCGGCGGATGTTGCGACGGCTCCTCCCCGATGTGTTACCCCGTGGGGATGTTTCTGACGGGCCCTGCTGACGTGCACTTGGGCGACCTCGATGTCGGGCTCGACGAGCCGATCGAGGTGTATATGTCGGCGTCGCAGTTCGAGTACTGGAAGCACACGCACCTGACGATCGATGTTGTCGACGGCCGCGGCGCGGGCTTCAGCGTCGAGGGCCCGACGGGCAAGCGCTTCCTGATCCGCTCACGCCTGCTCACCGATGCTGAGTTGGTCGCGTTCGGGCTCATGCCGGCCCCGGAGGCGTAGCGGCACACACGTCACCCCTCGCTGGCGCACGTCACACCAAGCCGCGCTGCAACACTGGCCAGCGTTGCCGCCAAATCCCTAATCGTCGGAGAGGCGCCGAAGCGCGCTGCCCTTGTGAGCCGCGATGTGATCGGTCTTGTCGCTCTTGATTTCGTACTGGGGCTCGTCCTTGCTCGCCCGACGGGTGTGCCCCTTGTAGTCGAAGTCGCTCGTGTGCACTCGGGTGATGTGCCCGCTGACGCGTCCCGCTTCAGAATTCCAGCTGACGTGGTCCCCGACCGCGAATTGCTCACTCACCTTGGTGGTCCCTTCTTCTGTCGTACGTTCTCGAGGCGCGAAGTCGCCGAGGCGAGCAGTCGCGAAGCCAGGCCGGTCGGCGCCCCGGTCCTCGTTGAAACCGAAACCCCGGCGGCGGGAGCGATCCGCCACCCCTGCGCCCCGCTCACCGCGGTTGCCTTCCGATTCCCGCGAGCGCGTCGGCGGCGCGGACCAGGGCGAGGTGTGAGAAGGCCTGAGGGAAGTTGCCGACCTGCCGGTGATTCTTCGGGTCATACTCCTCGGAGAGCAGCCCGAGATCGTTGGCGTAGGAGCAGAGCCGGTTCATGAGCTCGCGTGCATCGTCGAGCCGGCCCGTCGTGGCGTACTGCTCGACGAGCCAGAATGAGCAAGCCAGAAAAGGGTGCTCGTCGCCGGGCAACCCGTCGACGCCGGAGTCGGTGCGATAGCGAAGCAGCAGCCCGTCGCGCATCAGGGTGCGCTCGAGGCGCTCGACCGTCGCGAGCATGCGCGGATCATCAGGCGCGCAGTAGCCGACCTGGGGGAGGAGCAACAGCGACGCATCGACGGCGTCCGTGCCGTAGTACTGGGTGAAGTGCGCGTTCGAGACGCCGTGCGTGTCGATCTCGTCGCGGGCGCGCTGCCGTAACTCGCGCCACTTGTCGAGCGGCCCGCGGAGGCCGTGCTCTTCGACGGCGCGGATCGCCCGGTCGAACGTGGCCCACATCATGACGCGTGAGTGCGTGAACTGGTGCGGTTCCCCGCGGATCTCCCACATGCCGTTATCCGGCCGTTCGAACTGCTCAGCAGCGTACTGCACCAGGTGCAGCTCGAGCGGCCACGAGAACTCGGACTCGTTGAGCCCCGCTTTGCGGGCGGAAGAGAGGGTGACGACCACCTCGCCGACGACATCCGCTTGGTACTGCAGCGCGGCTTCGTTCCCGATCCGAACCGGCTGCGAACCCGCGTACCCGGCGAGGTGCGGCAGCTCGTGCTCGAACAGATTCCGCTCGCCCGCCAGCCCGTACATGATTTGCAGATCGGCCGGGTCGCCGGCCACCGCGCGCAAGAGCCACGTGCGCCAGTCGTCGGCGAGCTGCGTGAACCCGTGGCTCAAGAGGGCCTCGAGGGTGAGCGCGGCGTCGCGCAGCCACACGAAGCGGTAGTCCCAGTTGCGAGCACCCCCGAAATCCTCGGGTAGGGACGTTGTCGCTGCCGCCGCGATGCCGCCGGTGTCGTGGTTCGTCAGGGCGCGCAGCACCAACAGGGAACGGACCACGCCCGAGCGGTGCTCACCGTCGTGCTCGATCCGGTCTGCCCAGCTCTGCCACCACTCTCGGGTGCGGTCGAGCGCCTCCTGCACGCGCAGCGGCTCGGGAACCGGCCGGAACGACGGGAACCACGTCAGTGTCAGGTCCTCCACGTCCCCCTCGGCGACCGTGAACCGGGCGACGTGCTTGTGGTCGTCCGCGGTGAGGCGGACGCCGCGGAGCACCAGCGCATCCGGCCCCGCAGTGGCCACCAGGGCCGGCTCGGTCGGCGTTCCGGTCTGGCGCACCCAGGGCATCGCGCGCGCGTAGTCGAAACGGATGCGGAGATCCTCGACGAACTCGACAGTCCCGGAGATGCCCACCACGCGACGGACGACGTCGGTGCGGTCGATGGCAACGTGCGGATCGCGCCCCACCGGCATGAAGTCGTGCACTTCCGCCGTTCCCGCGTCGGTTTCCCAGCGCGTGATCAACACGAAGGTGTCGTCGTCATAGTGGCGCGTGACCGTCGCATCAGGATCGGACGGCCGGAGATGCCAGGTCCCGTCGTTGTGATTTCCGAGCAGCGCCGCGAAGACGGAGGGGGAATCCAGGCGGGGAAGACAGAGCCAGTCAATGCACCCGTCGCGGGACACAAGGGCAGCGGTGCGGCAGTTACTCAGCAGCGCGTAGTCCTCGATAGGGGTCACCATCCGTCCCATACTGTCACCGCGCCGTCGCGTGTGCCAGGGGCTAGATCTGCCGGCCATGAAGCATACGGTGGAGGGATGGTGACCACGACGCTATTGATTCTCGGGGCCTCTGGAGACCTCACTTCTCGCCTGCTGCTGCCCGCGCTCGGCGCGCTTCTGGAACGCGAGCCGGATCGCAACATCGCTCTCCTCGGTGCGGGGTCAGACGAGTGGAGCGCCGAGAAGTGGCGCGAAACGGTGGCGTCGCGATTCGCCGAAGCGGGCGCGACCTCGGCGGCATCGCGGGTCGGCGAGACGAGCTACACGCGTGCGGACGTGACCGATGCGAAAAGTATGCGGTCGCTCATCGCGGGGATCGGCGGGCCTCTCGTGATCTACTTCGCACTCCCGCCCGCGATTACGAAGCGGTGCTGCGAGGCCCTGAAATCGATTGATCTCCCCGATCACACCGTGCTGGCGCTGGAGAAGCCGTTTGGCGGTGATGAGGAGAGCGCGAAGGATCTCAATCGCCGCCTGCTCGACCTCGTCCCCGAGGAGCGCGTTTTTCGGGTCGATCACTTTCTCGGCCGCTCCAGCCTGCTGAACATCCTCGGCGTCCGCCTCACCAACCGGATCTTCGCCCCGGTATGGAACGCCGAGCACGTCGAGTCGGTGGAAATCCGCTTCGATGAGACGCTTGCCCTCGAAGACCGCGCGCGCTACTACGATCACGCGGGCGCGCTGGTCGACATGATCCAGAGTCATCTGTTGCAGGTGCTCAGCTTGATCGCCCTCGAACCGCCCGCCGCGCTCGACGAAGTGTCGCTGCGATCCGCGAAAACCGCCGCGCTCCGCGCCACCCATATCTGGGGAGACGATCCCGTCACCGCGTCGCGTCGCGGCCGCTACACCGCGGGCAGCATCGCCGGCAGTGACGTCGTCTCCTATGTCGACGAGCCCGGCGTTGATCCGTCGAACCGCACTGAGACCTATGCCGACGTGGTGTGCGAGGTGCGCACTGAGCGCTGGGCGGGAGTCCCGTTCCGGCTGCGGTCCGGAAAGGCGCTCGGGAAGAATCGATCCGAGATCACGCTTCGTTTCCGGCCGGTGCGTCACCTCGCCGAGGGCTTCGGGGGTAGCGTCCCCGATGGCGGCCGACTGACGTTCACGCTCGGCCCCGACCAACTGCATCTCGAACTCAACGTGACCGGCGGAGTCGACCCGTTTCAGATCCACCGCGATACCCTTGCGAGTCGCCTGGGCGATGGGCAGCTCCGGGCGTACTCCGAGGTGCTCTCGGAGATCCTCGACGGAAACGTGACCCTCTCGGTTCGCGCTGACTCGGCAGAAGAATGCTGGCGAATCCTGCAGCCGGTGCGTGACGCGTGGGCGCGGGATCACGTCGAGATGCACGAGTACGCGGCGGGTTCTGAGGGCCCGGAGCCGCTGTCGGTGCCGGGGCTGCTGACGAAGTCCCGTAGCGCGGCCCCCGAGCGTCACCCCGCGATCCCACCAGTAGCTCGGTGAACGCTTCGATGGTCACCGGCTGAGCACCCGCGCGGTGAGCTTCTCGGCGAAGCGCTTCGTTACCCGCTTGATGAAGATCGAGGCGCCGGATTGCATGATTCCGGCGAACTTTCCTGTGACCGTCACTTGCCCGGTGACGTCGATTGCGGATCCGCCGGCGTCGTTCGGGGTGACGCGAAACGCGACGTCGGCGCCGAGCTGTGTGCTGCTCTGCTGCCCGGCCCCCATGCTTTTCAGGGACCCCGTGCGCGTCGCGTCGTCGAAGGTGAGCCACACGACCGCACGGAGCTGCGCCCGGAAGGTGCCGAACTTCGCCGCGACGAGCGCGTCATACGAACCGTCTTCCCGCTGCGCTACGAGCTTGCACCCCGGTACGCACGCGGCCACGGTGTGCGGGTCTTTCAGTAGCGCCCACGTTGCGTCGGGATCCCCTGGAACCTCGATGTGCTCGTTAACCTCAATCATTGCTTCGTCGGACCCCTCGCGGTTCTCGTGTCGTCGTGCAGTAAAGCGAAAAGACGCTTATGCGTATGTAGTCGACGTCCGGCGATGAGTGTCGATTATCTTCCGGGAGACGGTCGTCGCGCAGTCGATCTCGGTACGTCGCGTCGACTGCACCGGAACCACAAGCTCGATGTCAGTGAGCTGACGTTCGTGACCTCTCGATGCTGCATCGCCGAGGTGCAGGCGCTCAGAGGACTCCGTGAAAGTAAGCTGGAAGTCTCGGACGAACCGACGTGCTGAGCGCCATCTTGTTCGTGACCGACCATCTTTTCATTCATCGAAAGGGCGTCCCAGGTGGCCTCGAGTTCCTCGCGTCGCGAGCTGGCGAACGTCGGGCCGTTGCAGCAGATTACGGGCGGAAGATTCGTGCGGCGGTTCGCGCAGTTGATCGTCGGGCTATACCTGTTCGGCGCTTCCATGGCGTTCGTAATCTCCGCGGGGCTCGGGATGATCCCGTGGGATGTGCTCCACTCTGGCATCATCTCGCACATCCCGATCAGCTTCGGCACGATCGTCGTGTTGCTTTCCCTCGTCGTGCTGCTCGCCTGGATCCCGTTGCGACAGAAACCGGGCCTCGGTACGATCCTGAATGCGCTTCTCGTCGGCCCCGCGGTCGATGTCACGCTGCCGTGGGTCCCGCATTTCTCCGCGCTCGGCTGGAATATTCTGCTCCTGGTCGCGGGAGTCGTGCTCAACGGGTTCGCGGGTGCCCTGTATATCGGTTCGCAGTTTGGCCCGGGGCCCAGGGACGGGCTGATGACGGGGCTTTCCCGGGTGACGGGGCGTTCGATCCGGCTGGTGCGCACCTGCATCGAGGTTGTCGTCGTGCTGCTCGGGTGGCTCCTCGGTGGCGTGGTCGGCGTCGGAACGGTGCTCTACGCCGCGACAATCGGCCCGATCACGCAGTGGTTCCTCGCCCGGTTCACGGTGACGCTCCGCGACCGTTGAGGACGCGCGCAGGCGCGCGGATTGCGAACGGGATGCCCCCCGGCCCACTTGTACCGCGTCGACAAGAAGTTCAATTCGGTCATCTGCGGCTGGTTGTGAGGGATGGCTGATCGGCGGGGCCGCGCAATCAAGGAGCACAATAGACCTATGTCTCTCCCCCTGATTCCTGAAATGCCGCAGCCGGTCTACGTAATGTCGCAGGAGGGGTTCAAGCTCGCCACCTATACGTGGGGTGACGAGGATGCGCCGGTCGTGCTCGCGGTGCACGGCTTCGCGTCGAGCTGTCGCGACAACTGGGTGGAGACCGGTTGGGTCGGGCAGCTGGTCCGCGAGGGCTTCCGCGTGCTCGGCGTCGATCAGCGCGGCCACGGGCGCAGCGAGAAGCCGGTGGAACCCGAGGACTACCAGATGCCGCTTCTCGTCTCCGACATCGAGGGCATTCTCGACACCTACATGATCGATCCGGTGCTGTACCTGGGGTACTCGCTCGGCGCGCGGGTCGGCTGGCACGTCGCCGCCGACCTCGTCGGCCGGGTCGAGCGGGCGGTGCTCGGCGGCATCCCCGACGGGCGGCCGCTCGGGCGTCTCGATCTCGAGCAGGCCCGGGCCTTTCTCGAGCACGGCACTCCGGTTGAGGATCGCGCGACGCAGAACTACGTGCGCCTCGCAGAGCGGGTCCCCGAGAACGATCTCGCCGCGCTCATCGCGCTCGCGGGCGGCATGCGCTTCGGCGACGAGAACCCCGACATGGGGAACGCCCCGCAACAACCGGTGCTCGTCGCGACGGGCTCGGACGACCTCATTCTCGAGGACTCGAAGCAGCTCGCGGCTCGCCTTCCGAACGGTTCCTTCGCCGAGATCCCGGGCCGCCATCACTTCAACGCGCCGGGCTCCCGCGACTTCAAGCGGCTCGGCATCGAGTTCCTGACCGCGGGCGCCGAGTAGGCTGGAACGGGAACGGGCGCTGCCCGAGCGAGGAGGGTGCAGTCAGTGTCGCAGCAGGGCGAGGCAGCCGCGGGTGAGGGGGCGCAGCTGGGGGCGTCCGCCGCAGACACGATCGCGCTCTTGCAGTCGCTGATTCGCGAGGCCTGCGTCAACGATGGCAGTGTCGGCTCGGGCCAGGAGATCCGCAGCGTTCGCGTGCTGCAGCGCTTCCTCGCCGAGGCCGTCGCGACGGGTCGCGTCGAGACGCACGTGCTCGAATCCGCACCCGGCCGCGCCTCTCTCGTGGCGCGCGTGCGCGGCACGGATCCCGATGCCCCGTCCCTCGGACTCCTCGGGCACCTCGACGTCGTTCCGGTCGACGAGGAGGGGTGGATCCGCAACCCGTTCGGCGGCGACCTCATCGATGGCGAGATCTGGGGTCGCGGCGCTGTCGACATGCTGTACCTCACCGCCGCATTCGCGTGCGTGGTGCGCGACGCGGCGCTCGCCCCGGAGCCCCCGCGCGGCGACCTCGTGCTGATCGCCGTCGCCGACGAGGAGGGCGGCGGCGAGTACGGGATCCACTGGCTCGTCCGCAAGCACCCCGAGGTCGTTCGCGTCACCGAGGCCCTGTCGGAGTCCGGCGGGATGCGGATGGGCCGGCACGTCGCGATCGAGATCGCGGAGAAGGGATCGGCCGGGCGCCGACTCGTGATTCACGGCAAACCCGGGCACGCGTCGATTCCGTACGGCGCGAAGAGCGCGTCATACCGGGTCGGCGAGGTGCTGCAGCGTCTCGGCGAGGTGATGCCCGCGGCGCAGCTCGGCCCGCTGTGGAATCGCTTCATCGATGCGCGCATTCAGGATCCCGCGCTCGCCGAGCGCCTCCGCGACCCCGTGCGCCTCGACGCCGCGCTGCCGCACCTCGGAGGGATCTCGGGCTACGCGCATGCCGTGTCGCGCGTCACCATCTCGCCGACGGTGCTGCGCGCCGGGGCGACGCACAACGTGATCCCGGCGGTCGGCACGATCGACCTCGACATTCGCACGCTCCCCGGCACCACCGATGAGGAGGTCGACCACCTGCTCACGGTCGTGCTCGGTCCGCTCGCCTCCCAGGTGGAGATTCAGCACCTGCGCGGCTGGGCGGCGACGACCTCGCCCGCGGACACCCCGCTGTTCGCGGCGATCGAGCGGGCGGTGGAGGCGGTGGCCGACGCTCCGGTCGTGCCGATCATGGCTGCTGGCGGATCCGACGCCCGCGTGCTGCGCGAGCTCGGCATCCCCGCCTACGGTTTCGGCCTGCTCGGGCCGGGGTGGAGCTACGAGCGTTATCGCGAGGGCGTGCACAGCAACAATGAGCGGATCGACGTGGAGTCGGTGACGCTGTCGCTCGAGGCGCTGCGTCACATCGTCCGCGACCGCGTCGCCTGACCCCGCGAACCCCTGCGATCGGGGTAGGTTGCGACGCGTGTCGCTCAGCTGCGAGCCGTGACACGCGCTGAAAGTTGCCTCGAACCCACTGCCGCGCAGCGGCAGGGCTGAGCGGAGGGGGCGGACCGCGACCGCGCGCGCTACGCCCAGCCCACGACGAGGCGGGCCGCGTCCTCGGGGATGAGCGGGTCGACGCCGGTGAGATCGGCGAAGCGCCGCAGCCGATTCGCGAGTGTGTTGCGGTGGCAGTACAGCGCCTCGGCTGAAGCACCGATGCTGCCGGTGCGGAGGTAACTGCGGGCGGCTTCCTCAAGGCGGGCTCGTTCCGCCGGAGTGCACCGCTCAAGCGCCGCGCTCACATCCGCGAGTGGCGGCGTCCCCGCAGCGAGCAGCTGTCTCGACGCCAATCGCGCCCACCCGCGCCGCCAGGTCATCGCGCCCGTCTCCTCGGTGTGGAACAGGTGGGCGAGCTCCCGCGCTGCAGACGCAGCCCGCCGCAGATCGGCTACACCGTTCGGCGCCGTGGCGATCCCGACCCGCATGTCGGAAGCCCCGCTTGCAACCTCCGTGAGCCGCGACCCGGGCAGCTCGACCGGTTGCAAGATGGCGATAAGCGCGTCGCCGAGGTGATGCGTGAAGATGCGGCCGCCCGCCCGCTCGTACTCGGAAACGAAGACGCGCAGTGCACGGATATCGTCGCCCGTCGCGGCGAACACGCGCAGAGGAGAGGGCGACGCGGCGCCGGAGGAGAGGCCGAGATCCAGCGCGATCATCCGCAGACGCTCGGGAGGAGGAGGCGGATCCTGGAACAGCGCCGCGATGAGGCTCTGCCGCAGTGACGCCTGCTCGTCGTGCATCCGTTGCTGTTCGGCGAGGTACGCCGCCTCCGTCTGGTGCACGTAGTCGTCGACCGTGCGCAGCACGATGTTCGTGTGGCGCACGATGAGCTCGGCGTCCGAGGCGCTCGCCGCCTGGGTGAGCGCCTCCCAGAGCACGGTGAAGTCGTGGCGGATCGCGGTCATGAGGGCCGTGAGCGGCACCCCGGCCCGCGCGCGTGACACCCCGACGTCCGTGGCGACGGCGACCGGACCGTCGAAGCCGCCGGAGCGCAGTCCGTCGATGAGTGAGATGAACGAGAGCACACCGGTGCGGTGCAGCTCAGAATGGGGGATCGGCGCGGGGTCGTAGCCGGGCACGGTGCCGACGCGGGCGAGGAAGCGCTGGGTGAGGAGCTCGGGGTCCAGTTCCTCGAGCAGCTCCAGCCAGCGGGGGCGGTCTGCCTCGGTCGGGGTGTCGCTGAGCGCGTCCTGCACCGCGAGAGAGTGAGATTCCATCCCGCCAGTGTATGTGCACATGCACAGATCTGTGGCAAAAATCAAGGGCATTACGGGACTCGTTGTGTGCGTATTCCCTGGAAAGATCGGTAACCGACGCCGCGCGCATCCCGCGCGCTGCACTGCCCGGATACCTCATCCTCGACGGAGAGAACGCATGAGCCACACACCCCCCACGGCGAGCATCGAATACGGCGCCACGCAAGAACTGAGCGTGAAGGACGCGAATAAGGTCGCGCTCGGTGCGCTGATCGGAACCGCTCTCGAGTGGTACGACTTCTTCCTCTTCAGCGCCGCAGCAGCGCTGGTGTTCAACGTTCAGTACTTCACGAGCGACAATGCGACCGCGGCCGCACTCGCGTCGTTCGCCACGTTCGGCGTCGGCCTCGCTGCCCGCCCGATCGGCGGCATGATTTTCGGCCGCATGGGCGACCGCATCGGCCGCCGCAAGGTCCTCATGATCACCATCGTCGGCATCGGCGTCGTCACAGGCCTCATCGGCGCACTGCCGACCTACGCCGCGATTGGCATCGCCGCGCCGATCCTGCTCGTGCTGCTGCGCGTGCTGCAGGGCCTCTTCGTGGGCGGCGAGTGGTCGGGCGCGATGACGCTCGTCGTCGAGAACGCGCCGCTGCACCTCCGCGCGAAGTACGCGGCGATCCCGCAGATCGGCTCACCGATCGGCACGATCCTCTCGTCGGGCGGCTTCTTCGTGATGACGCTCCTCATCTCGCAGAACAGCTTCAGCTCCTGGGGCTGGCGCATCCCGTTCCTCATCGCGTTCCCGCTGCTCATCATCGCGGTCTACATCCGTTCGAAGCTCGAGGAGTCGCCGGTATTCCGCCAGCTCGAGGAGTCGGGCGAGGTCGATAAGACCCCGATCGCGAGCACCTTCAAGCACAGCTGGAAGCAGATCATCGTCGGCATGGCGGCGGCCCTCCTCGGCGTCGGCGGCTTCTACCTCGTCACCGCGTTCTGCGTGTACTACGGCGTGAACGTGCTCGGCTACTCCTCCTCGCTAATGCTCCTCGGCAGCATGGTCGCCGCGTTCGTCGAGATCTTCGTCCTGCTCTGGGGCGGTTCGCTGGGCGCGAAGTACGGCGCGAGCAAGGTCATCCTCTGGGGCGGCGTCGCGTCTGCGGTGCTCGCGGTTCCCTGCTTCCTGCTCCTCTCCTCGGGTAACCCGGTGCTCGTCGTTCTCGCGATGACGCTCGCGGTCGCCGCGCTGTCGCTGCCCTACGCGGCCTCGGGCACGGTGCTCACGGGCCTGTTCCCCGCGAAGACCCGGTACACCGGCGTGGGCCTCGCGCAGAACGTCGCGGGCATGCTCTCCGGCTTCATCCCGCTGCTCGCGACCGGCTTCGTGGCGGCCGCCGCGAACCACTGGTGGCCCGCCGCCGCGATGCTCATCTTCCTGAGCCTCTTCTCGGCATTCGCCGGCGCCGTCGCGCCGCGTCTCAGCGTGAAGCTCCCGGGCTTCAAGCACTAACCGCGAGAGGGGCGGGTCGCGCGCTCCCGCAGCGCCGGCCCGCCCTTCGCGTTTCATTCTCAACCTCGTCCCGGAAGGACCGCCCATGCCACAGTCGGCAGGCCACCTCATTGTCCGCACCCTCGAAGCGCACGGCGTGCCGCGCGTTTACGCGGTCCCGGGCGAGAGTTACCTCGATGTCCTCGACGGCCTCTACGACTCGTCGATCGAGACCGTGGTGTGCCGCCAGGAGGGTGGCGCGGGCTTCATGGCGCTCGCCGAGGGCCGGCTCACCGGTCGCCCGGGCGTCGCGATGGTGACGCGCGGGCCGGGTGCAGCGAACGCGATGATCGCGCTGCACACCGCGTGGCAGGACGCAACGGCGCTCGTGCTGTTCGTTGGCCTGATCCCGGTGGCCGACCGCGAGCGCGACTCATTCCAGGAGTTCAGCCTCACGGGCTGGTTCGGCTCGACCGCGAAGAAGGTCATGACGATCGACGATGAGCATCGTGCGGGCGAGCTCGTCGCTGAGGCGATGCGGATCGCGGCCTCCGGCCGCCCCGGCCCCGTCGTGGTCGGCCTCCCCGAAGACGTGCTCGTGCGCCTCACCGACGCCGCGCCCGCCCAGCCGGTCGCAGTGCCGCGCCCTCAGCTCGCCGCGAGCGAGACCGCGCAGCTCACGGAGCGTCTCGCCCGGGCCGAACGCCCGGCATTCGTCGTCGGCGGAGACGGCTGGCAGAGCGGCGCGGGCCGCGAGCTCCTCGCCTTCGCGGAGTCCGCGGGCATTCCGGTGTTCGCTGACTGGCGTGCATACGACGCCGTGCCCCACGAGGGCGGCGCCTGGGCCGGGTGGCTCGGCTACGGTCGCGCCGATGCGGTGGCGGCGGGGTACGCCGAGGCAGACCTCCTCGTATTCGTCGGCTGCGGCCGATCCGACGTCATGAGCGACGGCTACCGCCTCGGCTTCGATGCCGAGACCGTGCTCGTCTCCGTCGACCCCGAAGCCACGATGCACGCCGGCCGCATCGATCAGCACCTGTTCGCGGTGCCCGAGGACTTCGTCGCGACCCTCGCCACGATCGCGCCCGCCGAGGCGCGGGGCGGACGCGACGACGCATGGATGCGTGCCCGCTCCGAGGTGCAGCAGCGGGTGGCAGCGCACCGCTCCGACGCGTCCGTGCCGGGCGTCGCGGGCGTGTCCGGGATCCCCGAGGGCACCGAGCACCCGGGCGTCGACCTCGGCATCGCCTTCGGGCAACTGGACGACCGACTCGAGGGCCAGGCCGTGCTCACGTTCGGCGCGGGCAACGCGACGATCTGGGCGCACCGCTTCGTGCGGCACGTGACTCCCGCGAGCCTCGTGGGCGCGCGAAACGGCGCGATGGGGCTCGCCGTTCCCGCTTCCGTCGCGGCGTCGCTCGCGTTCCCCGACCGGCGCGTGGTCGCGGTCTGTGGCGACGGCGACTTCATGATGAACGGCCAGGAGCTCGCGACCGCGGTCGCGCACGGCGGGAAGCCGCTCACGATCGTCGTGGATAACGGGATCTACGGCACGATCGTGCAGCACCAGGAGAAGCATTACCCGGGGCGGCCCTCGGGCACGCGCATGGCGAACCCGGACTTCGCCGCGTGGATGACGGCGCTCGGCGGCCACGGCGAGCGCGTGGAGCGCACCGAGGACTTTGCGGCCGCGCTCGATCGCGCGCTTGCGGCCGACGCCCCGGCGCTCCTCCACCTGGTGATTGATGACAGCGTCATGCCCCCGGCGGCAGACGAAATCGCGGCGTGAAGGGAATCACCATGCAACTTGACCTGATCCTCACTGCCCGCGAGGTCCTCACGATGGATCCCGCGCGTCCGACCGCGACCTCCGTCGGCGTGATCAACGGCCGCATCGTCGGCTTCGACGAGGAGATCGCGGGCCTCGACGCGGCGCGCACGCTCGACTTCGGCGACGCCTGCGTGACGCCCGGCCTCATCGACGCCCACTGCCACACGGCATGGTGGGGGCTGGGTCTCGCGTCCATCGATCTCAGCGTGCTGCGCGGTCTTGATGCGCTCTACGCGGAGATCGAGGCCGAGGTCGCGCGGCTCGATGCGCTCGGCGATTCCGATGCGTGGGTGCACGGCACCGGCTTCAACCAGGCGCACCACGGCGGAGCATTCCCCGACATCGCGCGGCTTGACGATATCACCGGTGATCGCCCCATGTATCTGCGCCACACCTCGGGCCACGCCTCGATCACGAATACGGCGACGCTCCGCCTCGTCGGCGCGCTCGAGCCGGGCTTCGAGAACCCGACGGGCGGCGTGGTGGTGCGCGACGCGGAGGGCGCGCCGACCGGCCTCGTCGAAGAAGCAGCGCAGGGCCTCGTGCAGGGGCTGCTGCTGCCGTACTCGACCGAGCGGCTCGTCGAGGCGCTGGAAGCAGCAACGAGCCGGTACGCGGCTCAGGGCATCACGAGCTTCTCTGAGGCTGGCGTCGGCGGGGGGTGGATCGGCCACAGCCCCATTGAGGTCACCGCATATCAGGCGGCAGCGGAGCGGGGGAGGCTTCACGCGCGCGCCCAGCTCATGCCCGCGATCGACGCGCTGCGCCCGCTCTCGGGCCACGCGGCGGACTTCGCGGGCGAAGGAGAGGGTGCGGGCCTCGACCTGGGCGTTCGCGCCGGCTTCGGGGACGACCTCGTGCGCTTCGGCCACGTGAAGGTGTTCCTCGACGGCTCGCTGCTCGGCGCGACAGCCGCCGTGACCGAGGACTACTGCGGCCACGACCACAACACGGGATACCTGCTCGACGAGCCCGCGGTGTACCGCGAGCGCGCGCTCGGGGCGTATCGGGCGGGCTGGCCGCTGGCGCTGCACGCGATCGGCGACGCAGCGATCGACCTCGCACTCGACCTCATCGAGGAGGCGCAGGATCGCTACGGCCGTCGTGACGTGCCCTGCCGCGTCGAGCACTTCGGCATTGCGCGCCCGGACCAGGTGGAGCGCGCCGGCGGTCTCGGCGTCGCGGTGACGCCGCAGGCCGGGTTCATCAGCGCGTTCGGCGCGCAGATGGCCGAGCGTGTCGGCGAGGAGCGCGAGGCGTGGCTGTATCGCGGCCGCTCCGTCATCGATGCGGGCATCATTCTGGCGGGCTCCTCAGACCTCCCGGTCGCAGACAACGACCTGCGTCGCGGCATGCAGGCGGCGATCGACCGGCGCACCGAGGCCGGAACGGTACTTGCGCCCGAGGAGGCCATCACGCCCGAGGAGGCGCTGCGGACGCACACGGAGTGGGCCGCCCGCGCGACCGGGCAGCTGGCCGATAAGGGCACGCTCGAGCGGGGCAAGCTCGCGGACTTCGCTGTCTTTTCGGCGTCGCCGCTGACCGCTCCACGCGTGGCCGACCTCGATGTCGTCGCGACAGTGCTCGGCGGCGAGCTGAGCTACGACTCACGATCCTGACCCCCATTCCGAACAACACCGCACCCGACCGCACTCGCACGCAAAGGACGCACCCATGACGCACCTCGATGACGCATTCCTCGCCGACTGGGCCGTGCACTCGCGCTTCGGCGCCGTGCCGGGAACGAACGGCGTCGACCGGCAAGCCGCGAGCGCTGCCGACGGTGAGCAGCGGGCGTGGTTCGCCAAGCTGCTTGAACAGCGCGGCTTCACCGTGGAGCGCGACGCGGCGGGTAACCAGTTCGGCCTCCTCGAGCTCGTGCCGGGCGCCCCGTATGTGCTCACGGGCTCGCACATGGACTCGCAGCCGACCGCCGGGCGCTTCGACGGGGCGTACGGTGTGATGGCGTCGGCCCACGCCTGCTTCCGCGTCGCGGAGGAGCTGCGGGCTTCGGGCGACGCGACGTACAACCTCGCGGTCGTCAACTGGTTCAACGAAGAGGGCTCGCGTTTCAAGCCCTCGATGATGGGCAGCTCGGTGTTCACGGGCAAGCTCGAGCTCGAGGCTGCTCTCGCCACGACGGACCCGCGAGGGATCACCGTCGCCGATGCGCTCGACGCTCTGCGTGAGCGCGGCGAGGGCGATGTGTTCGGGGGAGAAACCGGCCGCGAGGTGGCGTCGTACGCCGAGATCCACGTGCAGCAGGGGCGGAGCATGGAGGAGGACGGCGTCACGATCGGCCTCGTTGACGCGACCTGGGCGGCGCACAAGTTCGAGTTCCGGGTCACGGGTGCGCAGGCGCACAGCGGATCGACGCTCATGGAGGATCGCCGCGACGCCCTGCTCGGCGCCGCCCGCCTCGTTGTCGCGGCCCGCGAGCTGGTCGACGAGTTCGAGCCGGGGCAACTCCACACGGCGTGCGGCGAGCTGAACGTCTACCCGAACTCGCCCGTCGTGGTCGCGAGCGAGGTCGAGCTGCTCATCGACCTGCGCTCGCCGAGCGCCGAGGTGATCCGCGACGCCCACGCATCGCTGCAGCGCACGATCGAACGGGTCGAGCGCGAGGATCGCGTGAGGATCGAGGTCACGGCCGAGCACAGCTGGGACCGGAATCCGTACCCCGAGGCGGGCGTGGAACTCGCGCGCGAGGTCGCTGAGGAGCTCAGCCTCCCGAGCGACCGGGTCATGACGGTCGCTGGGCACGACTCGACGAACATGAAGGACACCGTCCCCACGGTCATGCTCTTCGTGCCCAGCGTCGCGGGAATCTCGCACAACCTCGACGAGTTCACCGAGGAGTCGGACCTGGTCGCCGGCGTGAACCACCTCACCGGCGTCGTCCGCCGCCTCGCCGAGGGCGCCCTCACCGCCTGACCGCCGCCCGCCGCGAACCCCTGCGATCGGGGTAAGTTGCGACGCGTGTCGCGCTCTCGCGCGCCGCGACACGCACTCGTAGTTACCTCGATCCCACTGCTCCCGCGGGCGGTGGCGGTCGCCTCGCCCGGATCAGTCGATGCCGGCGGCGAGCGCTAACTCCGCGGCGCGCTCGGCGGTCCCGCGGAACGGGGCACCGTGCCCTGGGAGGAGGAGCTCGGCGCCGGTTCCGGCTATCCGCCGTACCGAGTCGAGCCCGAGGCGCGCGTCGGCCGTCGCCGCACGCGCGACCGTTCGCGGCCCCGTCTTCCCGGTGTAGGGGTCGTAGGTGACGAGCGCGTCACCGGTGAAGAGCGCGCGCCCATCTCCGTACGTCAGCGCACAGTGACCGAAGGTGTGACCGGGGGTGAGAATCGGCCGCAGTCCGGTCTCCTCTCCCGTTGCTCCGTTCCCCACCGTTCGCGAGTGCGAGGTGGTGCCGCGCACGTTCAGCGCTCCTGCCCCGGTCATGCGCAGCAACCCCGGGAGAGCGGCCGGGTACCGAAAGGGGTACTTGAGCCTGGGGGATTCATGCGCATATCGGTACGGGTGACGCACCAACGGTGCATCGGCGGGGTGGACGATGATCGGCACTCCCAGATCCTGCAGACTTCTGCAGAGACCGACGTGATCGAAATGGCCGTGCGTCAGCTCCACAGCGAGCAGATCCGCTGGTGTCGCCTCGAGCATCGCGAAGGCCTGACGAAGCTGCCCTCGCATGCCGGGGAGCCCCGCGTCAACCAGCACGATCCCCTCGCCGGTGCGCACCAGGTAGCAATTGACGTTTGCGCGGGTGATCATGACCACGCCTTCGGCGACGAGAACGACGCCGTCGGGCGGCGGAGCAAGATCCGTTTCACCCACGGCGCTTCCCTCCGAGCACGCGCAGCACTAGCGCGCCCGTGGCGAGCCAGGGGAGGGCGACCAGCACGGGATCGATCCACGTGTGCCGCAGATCGACGCGACCGCGTCCGATTCTCGACCGCAGGGGCCCGTGATTCGCCTCACTGAGGACGCCGGTTTGCGTGATCGGATTGTCCGGGCGGCGGGTGGCGAGCGAGCGAAGGTGCGCTCCCGCGGCCTCGACACGGTCGCCAGCGACGAGCAGCAGCCAGCGCACGTTCTTGCCCTCTCCGAAGCGTGCGTAAGCGAGGCGACGGATCGCGCCGGACACCCCGTGCAGCGGCTGCGCGCTCCCGAACACGCGCGGCAGCATGGTGTGCTCGATCGAGCGTTCGCGACCCTCGCCGCCGCTTTGGCGCTCCGGGAGCTCCCAGTGCGGGCCGGTCGCGACGTAGTGCTCGTCCTCCATCGGCCACGAGGGGCGATTCGCGGGATCGCGATCCGCACCCCACCCCGGGATGCGTGCGGCGAGCGCGACCTTGTCGACGGTCTGTTCGTGTGGCTCGGGGCGGTACGGCATGGGTCATGCACCTCCGGGGATGATGGCGGGTTTGATGCAGTCGTCGAGCTTCGAGGAGAAGACGTGGTACCCCTCGGCGATGTGCTCGAGCGGGACGCGGTGGGTGAGCAGCTCGCTCGGGCGCACATGCCCGTTGCGGATGTGCTCGAGGAGGCGCGGCCACTGCCGCTTCACCGGTGCCTGGTTTCCGCGGATGGTGAGGCCCTTATTGAGCGCATCGCCGTAGCGGATCGCCGAGGGTAGCGGGCCGTACGCGCCGAGCACGGCGACTCGCCCTCCCTTCCGCGCCGAGTCGATCGCCCAGTTGAGCGCGACCGGTGAGCCGCCCTGGAGCTTGAGCTTGGCACCCGTGATGTGCTGCAGGGTGCTGCCGTCCGCTTCCGCGCCGACGGCGTCGATGACGACGTCCGCGCCCAAGCCGTCGGTGAGGCGCTTCATTTCGACGACAATGTCGCGGTGCTCGCTGATCGACACGGTTTCCGCGAACGCGAACGTGCGGGCCTTCTCGAGGCGGTAGTCGAGGTGGTCGACAACGATGACGCGCCCCGCTCCCATGAACCACGCGGAGCGAGCCGCCGCGAGACCGATGGGCCCCGCTCCCAGCACCAGCACGGTCTCACCCTCGGCGATCTCGCCGAGTTGCGCTCCGAAGTAACCCGTCGAGAAGGCGTCAGTGAGCATGAGCGCGTCGTCCTCATCGAGCCAGTCGGGCATCACCGCCGGGCCCACGTCAGCGAACGGCACGCGGACGAGCTCCGCCTGGCCGCCGTCGTAGCCCCCGGCCGAGTGCGAATAGCCGTAGATGCCGCCGATGGCCGTCGCGTTCGGGTTCACGTTGTGACAGTTCGAGAGCAACCCGCGCGAGCAGAAGTAGCAGGTGCCGCACGAGATGTTGAACGGCACCATGACGCGGTCGCCGCGCTTCAGATGCTGCACTGAGGAGCCGACATCTTCGACGACCCCGACGATCTCGTGGCCGAAGGTGTGGCCGATACGGGTGTCCGGGATCATGCCGTGATACAGGTGCAAGTCCGATCCGCAGATCGCAGCACGTGTGACGCGCACGATGGCGTCGTTCGGGTGCTCGATGCGGGGGTCCGGCTTCTCTTCGACCCGCACTTTATACGGGCCGCGGTACGTCATCGCTTTCATGTTTCCTCCCGAGTCCAGGGTGAGGCGCGCGGGCTCGCGAGGTGAGTGCCTTGCGACGCTCACGGGCCTGGTGTAGCGGCTGCGGTGCCGAACTGCGGAACCTCGTGATCCGGCGTGCACAGTGGGCGACGGGAGCGGTGTGCGAGGTCGCCGCTGCCGTGCACTCGCGCGTGCGCGAAGATGGACGAACGCCATTGCACGATGACGCCGCAACACGAGGAGTACACCGATGACCGCTCTGATCGCCGGGTACGCCCGCACGCCCTTCGCCCGCTTCACCGGCCAGCTCGCCGCGCAGCCGGCGACGGTGCTCGGCGCCCACGCGGTGCGGGCGGCGCTCGGCCGAGCGGGCGTCGCGCCCGAGCAGGTCGATGCGGTGGTCGTCGGCCAGGTGCTGCAGGCCGGCGCGGGCCAGAACCCGGCGCGGCAGACCGCCGTAGGCGCGGGCATTCCGATGAACGTTCCCGCGATCACCCTGAACGCCGTCTGCCTCTCCGGCACCGAGGCCGTGTCGCAGGCCGTGCGCCTGATCAACGCGGGCGAGGCCGAGGTCGTCGTCGCGGCCGGCCAGGAGTCGATGTCGCTCGCGCCCCACGTGCTCCCGCTCCGCGCGGGCACGAAGTACGGTGACGCCGCGCTCGTCGACACCGTGGATCGCGACGGGCTCTCCGACGCGTTCGACCAGGTCGCGATGGGCGCGCTCACCGAGACGGGTAACGCTCCGCTGCGGCTCACGCGCGAGGAGCAAGACGCGTTCGCCGCGGCCTCGCATCAGCGCGCCGCCGCCTCGGCCGACTTCTTCGCGGGGGAGATCGAGCCGTTCACGGTCTCGTCGCGCCGCGGCGACACCGTGGTGGCGGCCGATGACGGCGTGCGTGCCGACACGACCGTGGAGACCCTCGCCGGCCTCCGCCCCGCGTTCGCCAAGGACGGCACCATCACCGCGGGCAACGCCTCGCAGATCACCGACGGAGCGGCCGCCCTCGTCATCGTGAGCGAGGCCGCCGCCGAGCGGCTCGGGCTGGCGCCGATCGCTCGCGTCGAGGCGACCGCGTTCGTCGCGGGCCCCGACACGCACCTGCACTCGCAGCCCGCGCGAGCCATCACCGCCGCGCTCGCGAAGACCGGCAGCGCGAGCGAGCCGGCAGCCACCGCGGCGGACCTCTCCGTCGTCGAGATCAACGAGGCGTTTGCCGCGGTCGGCGTGCAATCCGCGAAGGAGCTCGGGCTCGATCCCGCGATCGTCAACGTGCACGGGGGCGCGATCGCGCTCGGTCACCCGATCGGCGCCTCGGGGGCGCGCATCGTCGGCACACTCGTACGGCAGCTGGCCGAGGCGGGCGAGGGATCGCTCGGCGCCGTCGGCATCTGCGGCGGCGGGGGCCAGGGCAGCGCGGTCGTGCTGCGGGCGCTCTAGGGCATCGGACCAGCCGCCACGGGCATACAAGACCGGACGCCTCACGTGCCTCCTCACGCCGCGTCCATTGGCATCCCCGTGCCGCCTGCCAGTACACTCGCCGCTATGGGATTGCAGCTCACCGCCATCGGAATCGACGTCGGCGGCACCGGCATCAAGGGCGGCGCGATCGACATCGCGACGGGCGAGCGGATCACCTCGCGGCACAAGGTGCTCACCCCCGCGGGTGGTGCTCCCGCTGACATTGCCCGCGAGGTCGGGGCAATGGCGGCCGCGATCCGCACCGAGCTCGTCGAAGCCGGGACGGCGACCGCTTCTGAGGTCGTGAACCTTCCCGTCGGCGTGACGCTGCCTGGTGTCGTGCGCGCCGGGGTCATGCGCACCGCGGCGAACATCGACCGCACGTGGATCGGCACCGACGCACGCGCGTTGCTCACCGCCGCAGTGGGTGCGCCGTGCACGGTGGTCAACGACGCCGACGCTGCGGGCGTGGCCGAGGTCGCCTTCGGCGAGGTGCACGGGCTGCCCGGGGTGACGATGGTGCTCACGTTCGGCACCGGCATCGGCTCGGCGCTCGTGGCAAACGGCGTGCTCGTGCCGAACTTCGAACTCGGCCACCTCGAGCTCGACGGTTTCGCGTCGATCGAGAAGCACGCGGCGGCGAAGGTGATTGAGCGCGAGGGCATCACGCTTCAGGAGTGGGCATCGCGGGCCGGGCGCTACATCGCCTACCTCGAGCGCGTGATGAACCCCGACCGCTTCGTGATCGGCGGCAGCATCAGCAAGGATGCGGATCGCTACCTCCCGTTTGCCGATGTGACGGTGCCGGTGACCGCAGCGCGGCTGCGCAACGACGCGGGCATCATCGGCGCCGCATACCTGGCAGCGCGCGGCGGGGCCTCCGCCGGCGAGTGAACGGGTTGATCACGGTCGTCCGGAGCCTCTTCGAGCTGCCGGCCGGCCCCGGCCCGCGCTTCTGGATCGCCGTTCGTGCGTCGCTGTCGATCGGAGTGCCGTTCATCGTGCTCACTCTGCTCGGGCACGAGCGGATCGGGTTGCAGACCGCGGCCGGCGCGTTCGTCGCCCTGTTCGCGGCCGGGCGACCCGCGGCCGAGCGCGCCAAAGTGCTCCCGTTCGTTGCGGCCGCGCTGCTCGCGTGCACGGCACTGGGGAGCGCGCTCGCCCCGTCGACGCTGTGGTTGTCGATCGGCCTCGTCGCGGTCTCCGCGGTCGCCGCACTGCTCTCGCTCGCGTACCGACTCGGACCTCCCGGCCCGACCTTCTTCGTGCTGAGCTACGGGCTCGCCGCGAACATTACCGCCGTCGTCGGCGGTGAGCGGCTGAATTCCCCGCTCACGCTCCTCGGGGCGATGACGGGCGGAGCGCTGTTCTCCTACCTTCTCGCGCTCGCGCCGCTGCTCCGCGCCTCAGAGCGAGCGAAGCTCGTGCGGCCGGTGCGCGAGTTGCTGCCCGGACCCTGGCTGGGCACCGAGGAATGGCAGTTGGTGCTGCGAATGTGCATCGTCGCGCTCGTCGGCACGCTGGTGACCGTGCTCTGGATCGATCCGCACCGCGCCTACTGGACCGTCTCAGCGGGCATCGCCGTCATCGGGCTCAGTGCCGTGCGGCGCCACTCGTTCGCGCGCGGCGTGCACCGAACCGCCGGCACCCTCGTCGGCGCAGCGCTGTATCTCGCGATCGCGCCGCTCGGGTCGCACGCCCTGCTGCTCGCGCTGATCCTCACCCTGCTGCAGTTCATGATCGAACTCGTTGTCGTGCGCAACTACGCGCTCGCCCTCGTCTTCATTACGCCGCTCGTGCTGCTCATCACCGGGGCCGCGTCTGGCAGCGCGAACCTCACCGGCACCGCCGCCGAGCGCGTCCTCGACACCGCGATCGGATCTGGAATCGCCGTCGCGACCGCGCTGATCCACCGCAGCGCGACCCGCCGCAGCGCGTAGCCACCCACACCAAACCCCTGCGATCGGGGTAACTTCTGACGCGTGTCGCTCGGTCCAAGCGGCGCGACACGCACCGAAAGTTGCCCCGATCGCAGGGGTTGGGGTGGGGCGGATCAGATCATCCGTGTCTTCGGGGAGACGCTGTAGGTGTCGTCGCCGTCGCGGTTCGGGGTGTCGCCTAGCGCCTCGTCGATCGCCGCGAGCGTGTCGGCGTCGAGCTTCACGCCCGAGGCCTTCACGGTGTCGGCGAGCTGCTCGGGGCGGGAGGCGCCGACGAGCGCCGCGGCGACGTTCTCGTTCTGCAGCACCCACGCGATTGCGAGCTGCGGCATGGTGAGGCCCGCCTGATCCGCAATCGGCTTCAGACGCTGCACCGCCTCGAGGATGTCGTCGCGCAGGTACTTCTTGATGAACTCGGCGCCGCTCTTGTCATCGGTCGCGCGCGATCCCTCGGGCACGGGCTGCCCCGGGAGGTACTTGCCCGAGAGCACGCCCTGAGCCATCGGCGACCAGACGATCTGCGAGATCCCGAGCTCGGCCGACGTGGGCACGACCTTCTCCTCGATCACGCGGTGCAGCATCGAGTACTGCGGCTGGTTCGAGATCAGCTGCACGCCGAGCTCGCGGGCGAGCGCGTGGCCCTCGCGGAGCTGCTCGGCGGTCCACTCGGAGACGCCGATGTAGAGCGCCTTGCCCTGCCGTACGATGTCGGCGAACGCCTGGAACGTCTCCTCGAGCGGGGTCTCGTAGTCGAAGCGGTGCGCCTGGTAGAGATCGACGTAGTCCGTGCCGAGGCGGCGCAGCGAACCGTTGATCGATTCCATGATGTGCTTGCGGCTCAGTCCGGTGTCGTTCGGTCCCATCGGGCCGGTCGGGAAGTACACCTTCGTGAAGATCTCGAGGCTCTCGCGGCGCTGCCCCTCGAGCGCGCGCCCGAGCACCGACTCCGCGGCCGTGTTGGCGTAGGTGTCAGCGGTGTCGAACGTGGTGATGCCGGCGTCGAGCGCGCCGTGCACCGTGCGAACGGCGGCGTCGTCCTCGACCTGCGACGCGTGCGTCACCCAGTTGCCGAAGGTGATTTCCGAGACCTTGAGTCCACTGTTTCCGAGATAGCGATAGTTGACCATGTGGCCACTGTAGGCGCGGTGCGCGGCGGATCGGCAGGAACTTGCACAGACTTCGCGCTCAGCGCACACCGCGCCCTCACACCGCGGTGGTCGAGATCCGCTCGAGCAGCCGGTCCGGGAGCACGCGGGTGAGCGGCGCGGCGAGCCGGTATCGCCAGTCGGCGAGCATCACGCTCTTGCCCCGCCGCACCGCACGGATGCCCTCGCGAGCGACGCGCTCGGTGTTCGCCCACGCGAGCTTCGGCAGCTCGGGCAGGTGATCCTCGCCCATGCGCGTATGGAACTCGGTGTCGAGGAGCCCCGGGCAGAGCGCCGTGACGTGCACGCCTCGGCGGCGGTAGCGGGCGTTTAGTGCGCGGGAGAGGGAGACGACCGCCGCCTTTGCGGCGCCGTAGGTTCCCGTCGGGGTGAGCGCCGCGACGCTCGCGACGTTCAGGATCCATCCGTAACCGCGAGCCAGCATCCCCGGCACGGCCGCGTGCGAGAGCCTGAGCGGGGCCCACGACAGCAGCTCATGCAGGCGCCGCTCGTCGCTCAGCTCGCTCTGCTCGAAGCCCGCGTTCACGCCGAAGCCGGCGTTGTTCACGAGAATGTCGACGGGCCGCTCGGGATCCGCGACACGTGCCGCGACCCGCTCGAGCGCGTCCGCGTCGGTGAGGTCGGCGGGGAGCGTCTCGGCCCGCACCCCGTAGCGGCGCTCGACCTCGGCCGCGAACTCCTGCAGCCGATCGGCGTCGCGCGCGACGAGCACGAGGTCGACGCTCAGCCTGGCGAGTTGGCGTGCGAGCTCCTGGCCGAGGCCTGCGGATGCTCCGGTGACGAGTGCGGTGAGTGACATGCGGCGAGTCTCCCAGAGGTGTCTGACCGCGCCCTCAGTAGAGGACTGCTGCGAAGCGTCCCGCGGATTCCGTAAATCGCGGAACCCACGGGACGCTCAGCGCGCTCAGTACGCGTTGCGCACGCGCACCGAGAGGCACGTGGGGCACCCCTCGAGCTTCTCGTACTCCGCGATCGCGACCTCGGCGACGTCGTACCCCAGATCGCGCAGCATCGCCGCGGTCTTCGGGGCGGAGGCCGAGATGAGGAGCTCCGACTCGCTCAGGCACACGACCGCAGTGCCGTGGGGCTCGGGCACGGGGAGGAAGCGGTCGAAGATGTCGGAGTTGTCGACGAAGTCTGGGTAACCGATGACCGTGCCGTCGGGCAGCGCCGTCACCGCGGTCTTGAGGTGCAGCACCTTCGTGACGGGTACGCCGACGACCTTGGCGCCCAGCGGCGCGAGGATCCGCCGCAGCTGCGCGACGCCCTCGGCGTTCGTGCGACCGCCGCGCCCCACGTACACGGTGTCGCCGATCTTCAGCACGTCGCCGCCGTCGAGCGTGCCGGGCTCGCGGATCTCCGCGATCGGCAGCCCGAGCTCCTCGAGCGCCTTGCGCGTACCCGCGGTCTCCGGCTTCCGGCTGTCCGCGCCGGGCCGCGTGATGACCGCGACGTTGCGGAACATCACGACCGTGTCCTCGATGAACACCGAGTCGGGGCAATCGTCAGCGGCCTCGACCTCGATCGTCTTCCAGCCGTGCGCCTGCAGAGCGGACACATAGCCCTGCCACTCCTCGCGAGCGCGCTCGAGGTCGACGCTCACCTTCTCGATGTGGTCGACGATCCCGTCGTCGAGCAGGGGGCTGGGCTGACGGACGAGTGCGATCTTCGACATGCGGCTGATTCCTCTGGTGTTCGAATGGTTCTTCTCCAGCGTAGCGGCCGGGGATATGCTGAGCGCGTGACCGGTCACAGGGTCTTCGGGCGCGAGGGTGCCGAGTTCGGGCGCGGCATCGGCTTTCTCGATGCCATCTACGGCTTCGCGATCACTCTGCTGGTCACGAACATCGATGTGCCGCAGGCCGACGAGTGGCGCGATCTCTCCCAGCTGCTGGGCGGCGCGCTCGGCCCGCAACTGCTGGGCTTTTTCATTACCTTCGTGGTGATCGCGGTCTTCTGGCGGCACAACATGGTGCTCCTGTCGCGCTTCACCGGGCTCGACGGCGCCATCGTGACGGCGAACCTCGTCACCGCCGGGCTCATCGTGCTGCTGCCGTTCACCACGCAGGGCATGAGCGATCCCGACATCTCCGAGTACCCGCTGCCCACCGCTCTCTACGCGGTCAACGTGGCGCTCGTCATCGCGTCGCAGTGGATGACACTCGAGATCGGCCGCGCGCGCGGGCTGCTGAAGGAGCACCTGTCGCGGGAGGCCGTCCGAGCGTCGCGCATCGACATCATCGCCCAGCTCTGCGTGTTCCTCGGGTCGGTGCCCGTCGCGTTCCTCACGGACCCCGACTGGGCGAGGTTGAGCTGGCTCCTGATGATCCCGATCGGCCGCATCACCGGGAAGTGGAGTGCTCGGCTCGCGGCGAGAGACTCCCGCGATGCGGGTGCGGATCGGCCTAGCGCCGAAGACGCACCGAGCGATGGCGGATCTGCCAGTCCCTCTGACCCCCTTCCCTCCTAGCGCAAAATCCACCTCTGCGTTAAACTTGAGTCATCATCACTCAAGTTTGCGGAGCGACCATCGGGTCACCGCATTCGGCCGCACGAGAAGGGAACCAGATGCAGGCCAACTGGCAGCCCGCACAGGGCGAAGCAGAGCAGAGCGCGCTCGAGCAGTTCGGCGTGAACCTCACCGAGGTCGCGCGATCCGGCAAGCTCGATCCGGTCATCGGGCGCGACTCGGAGATCCGACGCGTGAGCCAGGTGCTCACCCGTCGCACGAAGAACAACCCGGTGCTCATCGGGGAGCCCGGCGTCGGCAAGACGGCGGTCGTCGAGGGCCTCGCCCAGCGCATCGTCGCGGGCGACGTCGCGGAGTCGCTCAAGGACAAGGAGCTCATTTCACTCGATATCTCCGCGCTTATCGCCGGCGCAAAGTATCGCGGCGAGTTCGAGGAGCGCATGAAGGCCGTGCTCGCCGAGATCAAGGAGTCCGACGGCAAGTTCATCACCTTTATCGACGAGCTGCACACCCTGATGGGTGCGGGCGGCGGCGAGTCGTCGGTCGCGGCGTCGCAGATGCTGAAGCCGATGCTCGCGCGCGGCGAGCTGCGGCTCATCGGCGCGACGACGCTCGATGAGTATCGGGAGTACATCGAGAAGGACGCGGCGCTCGAGCGCCGGTTCCAGCAGGTGTACGTCGGTGAACCGTCGGTGACGGACACGGTGGCGATCCTGCGCGGACTGAAGGAGCGGTACGAGGCGCACCACAAGGTGACGATCGCTGACTCCGCGTTGATCGCGGCGGCAGCGCTTTCCGACCGTTACATCACCGCGCGTCAGCTCCCGGATAAGGCCATCGACCTGATCGACGAGGCTGCGAGCCGCCTGCGCATGGAGATCGACTCGGCGCCCGTCGAGATCGACGAACTGCGCCGCGCGGTCGACCGACTGAAGCTCGAGGAGCTCGCGCTCAAGAAGGAGAAGGACGACGCCTCGAAGGAGCGCCTCGTGAAACTCCGCGAGGATCTCGCCGAGAAGCAGTCCGAGCTCGACGGACTCGAGGCGCGCTGGGCGCGAGAGCGCGACTCCCTGAACCGCGTCGGTGCGCTCCGCGAGAAGCTCGACCAGCTCCGCATGGCCGCCGAGGTGGCGCAGCGCGAGGGCAAGCTGGAGAAGGCGTCGAAGCTGCTGTACGGAGAGATCCCGGTGATTCAGAAGCAGTTGACGGAGGCCGAGGTCGCTGAGGCCGAGGGCACTGTCGACGGCGAGGAGCGCATGGTCAATGACCAGGTGACCGACGAGGACATCGCGGGCGTGGTCGCGGCCTGGACGGGCATCCCGGTCGGCCGCCTGCTGCAGGGCGAGACCGAGAAGCTGCTGGCGCTCGAGCACGAGCTCGGCAAGCGTCTGATCGGGCAGGGCGACGCGGTGCGCGCGGTCGCTGACGCGGTGCGCCGTACACGGGCCGGCATCGCCGATCCCAACCGTCCAACGGGCTCGTTCCTCTTCCTCGGCCCCACGGGCGTCGGCAAGACCGAGCTCGCGAAGGCGCTCGCGGAGTTCCTCTTCGACGACGAGCACGCCATCGTGCGGATCGACATGTCCGAGTACGGCGAGAAGCACTCGGTCTCGCGGCTCGTCGGTGCCCCTCCGGGTTACGTCGGCTACGAGCAGGGCGGGCAGCTCACCGAGAGCGTCCGCCGTCGCCCGTACTCGGTGGTGCTGCTCGACGAGGTCGAGAAGGCGCATCCCGAGGTCTTCGACGTGCTGCTGCAGGTGCTCGACGACGGCCGCTTGACCGACGGACAGGGCCGCACGGTCGACTTCCGCAACGTCATCCTGATCCTCACCTCGAACCTGGGGAGCCAGTACCTGATCGATCCCGATATGCCGTGGGTCGAGAAGGAGGGTGCGGTCCGTGAGACGGTGCGGCGCTCGTTCAAGCCGGAGTTCATCAACCGCCTCGACGAGATGGTGATCTTCAGGCCGCTCTCGGAGGCGGATCTGGCGCAGATCGTGGAGCTCTCGATTGACCGGCTGCAGCTGCGGCTGGCGGATCGCCGGCTCACTCTCGCGGTGACGCCTGCCGCTCGGACCTGGCTTGCCGCTCGCGGCTACGACCCCATCTACGGCGCACGCCCGCTGCGTCGCCTCATGCAGAAGGAGATCGACGACCGGCTGGCCCGTGCGATCCTCTCGGGCGAGGTGCGCGACGGCTCCGCGGTGCGGGTGGACGTCGCGGCAGACGGGGACTCGCTTGTGCTCGAGAGCGAGGGATCGATGCCCTCGGCGACCGGCTGGGACGGCGACCTCGGTGACGACGTGATCGACGCCGAGATCGTGGAGTAGGGGAGCTCAGTAACCGAGGCGCCTCCGAAGGTCATTGAGGGTTTGGGAGGAGCGGAGGGCGGTGTCCGGGGCGACCGCGGACACCGCCTGTACCAATACGTCGCTGATGAGGATTCCCGCAATGCCCTCCGAGGTGAGCCCGGTCGGAGTGTGAGGCGCGGTGAGTGTCAAGGAAACACGAGCGCCGAGCTGATCCTGTAGTTCATCAGTGATCAGTAGGGAACTTGCTCCCACAAGCTGCGCTTGATCGATCAGCGCCTCCATGTCTCGCGTCACCCTTCCCGGCGCGAACAGCACCAGGAGGTCGCGCGCGCTCATATTCATGATCTCGTCCGCAAGGCGGAAACCATCAGTCGTGAGGCGCCGAGTATTCACGCCGACGCGACGCAAGCGCAGTGCGAGATGATCGGCCGTGTTACCCGAGGCTCCCAGTCCGTAGCAAAACACCGTATCGGCGTGCACGATCAAGTTCACTGCTGCTGAGTACTGCTCATCCGAGTTCGCACGGCTCGCCAGGGTAATAAGGTCCTGCGCCTCCGCCCAGACCTCTCGCTGCGTCTGGCCGAGATCCTGACCGAGGTGCTCGAGCCGACTCCTGAGCCGAGCCTCCGGGGAAACGCTGGAACTGAAGGGGGCCGCGACTTCTTGTTTGAGTTCGGAAAGCCCGGCATACCCGAGCGTCTGCAGCGTGCGCACCACCGACGCGTTGGATGTCTTGCTCTGAACGCCTAGCTCTGCCGCGCTCGCGTACAGCAACCGCTCCGCCGACATCGCGGTCAGCGCCCCGCTGACTGCGCGCTCCGATTTTGAGAGCCCTTCCCAGCGCTCGGCGATCCGCGCACGGAGGCGCGTGAGCGCCGGATTCTCGGTATCAGTTGTTACAAACGGTTCCATTGCTGTATCGTTCTGTCCTAAAGATGCAATTTATGTAACGGATGTTCCAATCATCATTCTCCCAGAATGTGTGAAACGCAAACGAGAACATCGGGCAACGACGGACAGAGAGGTCGGAATGAGCGGGGTGAGCCGAATTCGTGTGCTCGAAGTGAGCGGGCCACCGCGGGAACGGGGTCGCCAGTATGGAGAAGGCGCCAGCGATCTCATCGCGGACGCAATCGGATATTACTCGGCAGCACTTACGCAGCAAACTGGAATGTCGTGGGAGCAGATCACCGCGTCTGCAGAGCACTGGCTCGCGGTTTCCGAAGCGGCAGCCCCCCATCTCGTGGAGGAGATGCGCGGCATCGCGGAGGGCGCGGGAGTGAAATTCTTGGAGATCCTGACGCTGAATGTGCGTGGGGAATTTGTCTATAACCATCAATCTGGCGGCCCGCGTGGGAATGAGCCCGTCAGTAATGACGGCACTCTCGATGAGCGCGATGCGGTCGACGGGTGCACCTCCTTCTTCCTCACCGGAGCGGCGAGCGGAAGCGGGCGCACGCTCGTCGGCCAGAACTGGGATTGGCGCACGCTCACCGCGGGCACCACCCTCGTGCTTCGCGTCGTGCAGGATCCGCTTCCGACCGTCATCATGCAGCTCGAAGCGGGACAGATCGGTAGGCACGGTGCGAACTCCGCGGGCATCGCACTCAATGCGAACGGGCTTGGAGGAAGTTTCGGCACCGAGATCGGCCTCCCGCAGACACTCATTCGCCGCCTCGTGCTCGATCATGGTGACCTAGCAGGCGCCCTGAAGGTTCTGGTGAAGACGCGTCCGCACATCGCGAGCAATGCGTTGCTCGCGCACCGCAGCGGATACGGGATCGACCTCGAGACCACGCCTCACGGCGTCGACTGGATCTACCCGGACTCCGACGGCATCATCGCCCACACGAATCACTTCCAAGCATCGGTGCCGCCTCAACTTGCGGGTCGATATCGCCCGGTATCCGCGGACTCGCTGCTGCGGTATCCGCGGGTGAGAGAAGGACTCGGTCTGGTGTCGGGCGCATGCAATGCCGAGGAGAGCTATGCGCTCGTGCGGCACGCGATGTCCGATCACCTGGGCTTCCCGGAGGGGGTGTGCACCCACCCGGACCCCAGCGCTCCGCAGCTCAAGCAGTGGTCAACGTTGCTCTCAAGTTGCGTCGACCTCACTAACGGCGAGTATCGCGTGGCTCCGGGGTTCCCCTGCGAAACACCGTACGAACTCATGCCCTGGAACTTGTACGACGGTCCGTTCGGAGACGTCGTCGCTTCCGCTAATTCCCTGTCCCTCAACCCCACCCAGCACTGACGCTGTACAGGAGGCGTAATCAATGAAGAACACACTGCACCTCGGAGCCCGAACGGCGATCGGCATCGGCGCTGTCGCGGCGATCGCGCTCACCGGGTGCTCGGGATCGGACGCATCCGGGTCCGCCGGAGCGTCGAAGACGACGATCGACGCCCCCTTCGGCCCGACGACGCCTGCGGCTACCGGTCCGATCGACTCGGTCACCTGGATGCTGGGCGGTGAACCGACGACCATGGATGCCGACATTGATGCGACGACGGCCGATGACACCGTACTCGCGAACGTCTGCGACCGCCTCATGCAGGTTCAGCCCGACCTCAGCCTCGGCGCCGGCATCGCGACGGAGGCCGAGTGGACGGACGACACTCATGTCGTTTTTACGATCCGGCAGGACGCCACGTTCCACGACGGGAGCCCTGTCTCCACCGCCGACGTGCTCTGGAGTATGGAGCGGCACGCTGCAGAAGGCGCTGCTGAATCGGACGAGTACCAGAACGTCGTTTCGATGGAGCAGACAGCGAATGACGAGATCACCGTCACCACCACACAGCCCGACGCGATCTTCCTCCAGGCCATGGCCGGAGATGGTGGCATCATCTGGAATCCCCGCGTGATCGAGGCCGAGGGCGATGACTTCGGCGGCCCTGGTTCGGCATCCGCCTGCAGCGGGCCGTACCGCGTCGCATCATGGGAGCCCGGTTCGCAGCTCACGATCGAGAAATTCGACGACTACTGGAACACGGACGTCGACCCCCAGGCTGAGCAAGTCGTATTTCGCTGGGCCGATGAGTCCGCGATCGCGAACAGCCTTGCAGCGGGAGAGGCCCAGGGCGCCTACCTGGAGAATGCGGGCGCTGCAGCTGCCTTTGCTGAGAACTCGGAGGTGTCGGTGTTCCAGGGCCCCTCGACCAACGCATGGGTACTGGAAGCGACGGACCGCGGGCTCCTGACGAACTCCGAGGTGCGTCGCGCACTCTCGCTTGCGCTCGACCGCTCGGGGATCGCCTCCGCCGCCTTCAGCGGACTCGCCCAGCCGTGGAAGACGCCGGTGGGGGCGGGAGCCTGGGGCTACGAGGCCGACTCCTTCGAAAGCGCGTTCGACGCGCTCGAGGGAGCCCCGGACAAGCCGAGCGATGACGACATCGCGAAGGCAAAACAGCTGATTTCGGACGCGGGCGCCGAGGGGGAGTCGCTGGTGGTCGCGTCGAATGGATCTTCGACACACAACGTCATCGCCAATGCCCTCGTCTCGGCGGCGAAGTCCGTCGGCCTCGAAGCGGAGATCAGCGTTGTACCGCCGGCCCAGTACGGTGACTTCTACTCCGATGCGGAGCTTCGCGGAACCGCGGACCTGTGGCCCGACGAGTACTACATCTCAAAAAACGATCCGCTCGGGTTCTACAAGAATGGCAAGTCGGATGCCAGCGTGAATTTCGGCGTGTACTCGGATCCGGAGTACGACCGGATTGTCGACGAAGCATATGCCGCGACCGATGACGCGGAACGTGCGAAGCTCACACTCGAGCTGCAGCAGCGCTGGGTCGACAATGCTGTGTGGATTCCGGTGGTGGCGACGCCGGCGACGCTCGTGATGTCAAACGGCGTGACCGGTGTTCCCTCATCGGCAGCCTTCATCTACTACCCGTGGGCGGTCGACCTCGGAACGGCGCAGGGCTGAATCTATGGTCGGCCATGCAGTTCGGAGGATCGGGGGGATGATCCTGACCCTGGTCATCGCCTCCTTCATCATCTTCGCCGCGATGTACGCGGCCCCTGGTGACCCCGTAACCTTCCTGATCGGCAACCCCGAGAACCTCACACCGGAGCGGATCGCGAGCGTTCGCGCACAGTACCACCTCGACGACCCGATGCTGCTGCAATACTGGCACTGGCTCTCCGGAGTCGTCACGGGGGATTTCGGTCGGTCGTTCCAGTACCATCAGCCCGTCGCAGACATTCTCGCTGCGCGGGTACCCGTCACGCTCTCTCTCGTCGCGTATGCCGCGATCCTGCTCACCGTGGGGGGAATCGGCCTCGGCGTGCTCGCCGCCGTGCGTCGTGGCAAGACGGTGGACACGGCTGTCGTCGGAGGCACGACACTCGCCGCCAGCGTGCCATCGTTCGTGCTCGGAATTGCGCTCGTCGCGCTCTTCGCGGTGCAGCTGGGCTGGTTCCCGGTGGCCGGAGCCGCAACGGGCGGGCTCGAGCGGATATGGGCGCTGACGCTCCCCGCCCTGACTCTGGCGATCGGTGCGCTCGCAATTGTGAGCCGGGTTACCAGACAGTCGATGATCGAGCAGTTCTCATCGGAGCACGTCGAGGCGGCGCGCGCCACAGGTCTTGCGGAGCGCTTCATCGTGCGCGATCACGTCCTACGAGGGTCCTGGGGGCCGATCATCACGATGATCGCGCTCGTCATCGCGAGCATGATCGCGGGAACGGTCGCAGTCGAGACGGTCTTCGGGATCTCGGGCGTGGGGTCTCTGCTCGTCGATGCGATCAACACGCACGATTTCCCGATCGTTCAAGCAGTACTGCTCTTCATGGTGGTCGCGTACATGGTGGTCACCACGGTCGTCGATCTCCTGCTCCCGGTACTCGATCCGCGCATCAATAGAAAGGTGGCGAGCGCATGACGACATTAGTGCTCCCTCGCCTGCAGACACGGAAAAGGCGAGCCTCTCGACTGGGATTCTGGGTGTCGCTGGGATTTCTCGCAGTGGTGGGTCTGGCGGCAGTGCTCGGTCGCTTCCTTGCGCCCTACGATGCCGATGAGATCGACTTCGCTGCCATCTGGGCAGGCCCGGGGCGCGGCCACATACTCGGCACAGATCAGTTGGGGCGCGATCTCTTCTCGCGTCTGCTGATCGGCGCGGGCGAGACGCTGATCGGTCCGGTTCTTCTGCTCGCCATTGCGACCGTCATTGGAGTGGCGATCGGAGTGGTCGCCGCATGGCGCGGTGGCTGGGTCGACACGCTTCTCGCCCGGGTAACGGATGTCATGTTCGCGTTTCCCGGCTTGCTCTTCGTGGTTCTCGTGATCGCGGTCTTCGGTAAAGGGCCGGTCACCGCGATTGTGGCACTTGCCCTGGCCTATGCTCCCGTCATCGCGAAGTACACCCGCAGTCTGGCGCTGAGTGAGATCGGACGACCGTATGTAGATGCGTATCGCGTGCAGGGCGTCGGAGGTCTCGGAATCTGTCTTCGCGCCATCGTGCCGAACCTGATGCCGGCGCTCGTCGGCTACCTGGTCGTGCTGTTCGGTGAGACGCTGATGAGCCTCGCAACGCTGAGCTTCCTGGGTTTCGGGGCGCAACCCCCGAGCTCTGAATGGGGCCTCATGGTGCAGGAGGGGCAAGCGGGCATCATTCAGGGGCACTTCCTCCCGACGCTAGTGCCTGGCGCGGCGATCGCTCTCGTCGTCATTGCTGTCAACATCGTCGGTGTCCGTGTCGCCGACCGACTGCTTGCGAAAGGGTGACACGCATGCTGCTCAACATCACTGATCTCCATCTCGCTTTCCACACCGGCGACGAGCGAGCGTCAATCCTTCATGGCGTTTCCCTGATGGTCGCGCCCGGCGAGCTTGTCGGCCTCGTGGGAGAGTCGGGATCGGGAAAGTCGACGACGATCCGTGCCGCCCTGCGCCTGTACGGCGATGAGGCTGAGATCACGGGTGCAATCGACGTCGACGGCACCGACATGATTGCGGCGGACGCGGTGACCCAGCGCCAGGTGCGTGCTTCGACGGTGGCGCTCATCCAACAGGATCCTCGGGCTGCACTGAATCCGGTGCGACGCATCGGCGATTCGCTTGCCGAGCGACTCGTCAAGGTCCACGGCATGCGTCGGCCGGATGCAGACCAGCGGATCCTCTCGCTTCTGACCGACGTCGGGCTCTCGCATCCCGAACGGCGCATGCGCCAGTATCCTCATGAACTTTCAGGAGGGATGCTGCAACGCGTGGTGATCGCCGCGGCGCTGAGCACCGACCCGAAGCTCATACTCGCCGACGAGTCGACGAGCGCGCTCGATGTGACAACGCAAGCGGAAATCATTGCGATGTTCCAGCGCCAGATTCGCGAGCGCGGGCTCGGCATGCTCTTCATTACACACGACCTGCACCTCGCCGCGGCGATCTGCGATCGCATTCATGTGCTACGTCAGGGGGAGATCGTAGAGACGCTGCATCGCCCTGACATGTTCCGGACCGCGCAGCATCCTTACACTCGCGTGCTCGTAGATTCCGCACCCGCTCTCACTCGGAAGGGAACAGTATGAGTCTCGTTGAGGTCGAAGCGTTGCACCGTGTATTTCCGATGAAGCGGGGAGGCGAGGCCGTCACCGCCGTGAATCGGGCCTCGTTCTCCATCGAGGCAGGGGAAGCCGTCGGGCTCGTCGGCGAGTCCGGCTCGGGGAAGTCTACGATCGCCCGCATTCTGGTCGGCCTGGAACGCGCAGACGCAGGGTCGGCACGGATCGACGGACGCGACTGCCTGTCACGTCCTCGCGGTCGGGCCGCTCGTCTTGAGCGCGCTCAAGCAGTGCAAATGGTATTCCAGGACCCCAACGGTTCGCTCGATCGACGCGTCACGATCGGGGCTATGCTCGAACGGGCGCTGCGGCAGCACGGCCGAGTGATCTCACCAGGCGCAGTGCGCAAATCAGTCCTTCGATTGCTCGACCAGGTGCGCCTCATTGAACGGCACGCCGACGCGAAGCCGCACGAGCTCTCGGGTGGACAGCGTCAACGAGCGGCGATCGCGCGAGCGCTCGCGGTCGAGCCTCGGTTGGTCGTACTCGACGAGGCGGTCTCCGCGCTCGATGTCTCAGTGCAAGCGCAGGTGCTCGACCTGCTCACGGAAATTCAGCGGGAGTCGCAGGTCAGTTATCTCTTCGTCAGCCACGATCTCGCCGTCATCCAGGAGTTGTGTCAGCGAACTCTTGTGCTCTTTCGAGGAGCGATCGTCGAGCAAGGACCGACGGAGCGTGTGCTCGAGCGGCCAGAGCATCCGTATACGCAGTTGCTCATCGCATCGACGCCGGGTGAAGGCTGGAACCCGGAGCGCGTTGTGCGCGATCGCATGACGTTTACCCAGCGGATGTCGACCGTCGGGGACGCCTGACAAAGTGAGGCCGGGGGGTGGGCGCCATATCCCGCCGTGTCCGTCGAATCACGGACGCGGCGGGTGGTCCCGCTGTGGTCTGATGGGTCCAGGCCACTTCGGAAGGACGCTCATGGACCTGAATCGCACACTCCCGCGCCGCGTGATCGTGACCGGCGCCTCCTCGGGCATCGGCCGCGCGGTCGCGGAGGGAGTGCTCGCCTCGGGCGGGCGCGTGCTCGCCGTCGATCTCCGTTCCGACGCGGCGTGGGAACACGACCGGCTGGTGCAGCGGGACGCCGACGTGTCGGACGCGGATCGCGTCGCCGAGGTGTTCGCTGAGGCCGAGGCACTGCTCGGGGGCGCACCCGACGCGGTGGTGCACTGCGCCGGCATCTACGAGTGGAAGCCCGTGTCGTCGATGACCGTCGATGACTGGGATCGGTCGATGCGGATCAACGGACGCGGCACCTTCCTGATCGCCCAGGCCGCTGCCCGCTTCATCCGGGCGGGGGCGATCGTGCTTCTGAGCTCGGTCGCCTACGGTCGAGGCGACGAGACCGAACCCGGAGCGGTGTACGCCGCGAGCAAGGGCGCGATCGTGAGCCTCACCCGGCAGCTTGCCGCCGAGTTCGGCGCGCAGGGAATCCGCGTCAACGCGGTCGCCCCTGGCATGATCGACACGCCCATGCTCACCCTCGACGCGACGCCCGGCGCGGTGGAGGCGCTCACCGCGCACCTGCCCGCCCGCCGCATCGGCACGGTGGACGACGTCGCGAGCGCTTGCTTGTTCCTTGCGAGCGGCGCCGCGAGCTACATCACCGGCGAGACGCTGCACGTGGACGGCGGATACCTCGCGACCTGAGTGGAACTCGTCCGGTGAGCTGGGCGCACGAAGCTGCGCAGGAGCATGAAGCCGTGCAGACCCCGCGAAAACAGGAGCAAGGGCCGGGTTCCGAACTGGAACCCGGCCCTTGCTGTGCGCGGCGCCGTCGGCTGGCGTGCTGTCGGCCGGCGCGCAGACGATCCGCTACCGGCTTGCCGTGCGCTCCGCCTTGGGTGCCTCGGTCTGCGCGCGCCGCGACGACCGGGTCTCCGGCTCCGGCTCGTCTTCGTAGTCATCGTCGGTCCAGTCCTGGTCCTCGTTCATCCAGAACTCGAACCGCGCCCACAGGCCGCTGATGAACGGCACCAGGCCGCGCGGCATCGCGAGGATCACGATGAGCAGCACGATACCCAGGGCGACGAAGCGCACCTCCGGAACGTCTTGCAGCTGCATCTGCACGAAGGAAATGAGGATCGTGCCGATGATCGGCCCCGTGATCGTGCCGAGCCCGCCGACCACCATCATGGTGACGATGAGCGTCATCGGGCCGAGACCCATGAGCGTCGGCGAGGCGACCTCGAAGACGTTCGCGTAGACCGCGCCCGCGACTCCCGCGAAGAAGCCGGAGATGGCGAAGATCACCATCTGGTACGTCCGCTGCCCGACCCCGCGTGCCGAGGCGAGCGCCGGGTTATCGCGCATCGCGATCATGCCGTTGCCGAGCGGCGAGCGAACCAGCGCGAACAGCACGAGAGTGGTGAGCAGGGCGACGCCGAGGCCGATCCAGTAGTTGATCTTCAGCGCGTTCTCGCCGGAGAATCCGAAGCCCGTGAAGCCCGACATGCCGTAGCTTCCGCCCGTCACGCCGGACTGGTCCGCGATGATGAGCAGTCGCACGACCTCGGCGAAGCCGAAGGTGAGGAGCGAAACGTAGATGCCGCGGAGGCGCAGCACCGGGATCGAGAGCAGCAGGGCGATGACCGCCGAGACGATGCCCCCGATCGGGATCGCGACCCACGGTGACACCGGCAAGTACGTCGCGATGATGCCCGCCGAGTAGGCGCCGAGGGCGTAGAAGGCCAGCTGACCGAAGTTCCACACGCCGCCGTAGCCGAGTACGAGGTTCCAGCTCTGCGCGAGCGTGATCGTGATCATTACGAGCGCTGCCGTGCTGAGCCAGCTGCGATCGGGGGATACGAACGGGAAGACGATCGCGACGAGGAGGGCCACCGCGGCGATCCCGAGTCGAGGCCGCGGCCAGCCCAGGCGCTTCGCGTCCCAGCGGGGCGTCGCTGCCGCTGCGGTCGAGGGATTCGTGCTCATAGCCGGGCCTCCTGCGGCTTTCCTGCAATGCCGTAGGGGCGCGCGATGAGCACCACCACGATCAGTGCGTACAGTACGGGCATCGCGTAGGTCGAGGTCCAGAAGATGGAGACCGCGGCCTGCACGAAACCGATGATGTATGCGGCGATGATGGTTCCCCGCGTGCTCCCGAGGCCCGCAAAGATGGCGACGATCAGCGCTTGCAGCATCGGCAGGTCGCCCATGTTGGGCGACACGAAGTAGACGGGTGCGAGCAGCACGCCCGCGAGCCCGGCGAGTCCCGCAGCGAGTCCCATCGTGAGCACGTAGGCGCGCCGCGCGGGAATGCCCATCAGCCGTGCCGCGTCCAGGTTCTGGGCGACCGCCACGATCGCGAGGCCGTAGCGCGACTTCGCGAGGAAGACGCCGAGCGCGGAGAGCGCGGCGATGGCGATGACCGCCGTGAGCACCTGATGCCACGTGATCGAGACGCCCTCGGTGATCTGGAGCCGACCCGGCACGAGCGCCGGAAAGTCCTTCTGCCGCGGCCCGTAGAAGAGCTGCACGAGGTTCTGCAGGATCGAGGCGATCGCGAATGTCGAGATGAACGCGGTCATCTCGAAATCGATCCCGGCCCGTCCGATGAGGCGGCTGATGCCCACGGCGTAGCTCAGCATGCCGAGCAGCGCGGCGATGACCATCGCGAGGATCATCGCGAGCCAGGGCGACCAGCCCAGGTTCGCCACGAACGTCCAGGCCGCGATGCCGCCGACCATCACCATGACACCCTGCGCCATGTTGAGCACGCGCAGGGTGCCGTACACGAGGTTCATGCCGATGGTGATGAGGGCGAGCATCGAGCCCTGCACGAGGGTCGAGACAAGGGTTTGCAGTACGAGGTTCATTCGGAGACCCCCAGGTACGTCTCTCGGAGCGCCCGCTCGTCGAGCAGCGCTGCGTCGTCCGCCGATCGGACGATCTCGCCGTTTTCGACGAGGTGGATGGTGTCGGCGAGCGACTGCGCCCGGGTTACGTTCTCCTCCACGAGGAGCACCGTCATGCCCGAGTCGACGATGCGCCGCACGCGCGAGTACACCTCGTCGACGATTACGGGCGCGAGCCCGAGGCTCGGCTCATCGATCATGATGAGCTTGCCGTCGCCCATGAGGCCGCGCCCGATCGCGAGCATGCGTCGCTCACCCCCGGAGAGTGTGCGGGCGCGCTGCGTACGACGCTCGAGCAGCCGCGGGAAGATTTCATAGATCTCTGTGATCCGCTGCTTCGCGCGCTTGGATGCGCTGCGTGTGAAGGCGCCGAGGATGAGGTTTTCCTCGACGGTCATGTCGGGGAAGACGAGATCGCCCTGCGGCATGTGGATGAGGCCGCGCTCGACGAGTTTCTCGGCCTTCTCGCGGGTGATGTCGACTCCGTCGAAGCGGATCGTTCCCGACGTCACCTTGATGAGCCCGCTGATAGCTCTCAGCAGCGTGGTCTTGCCGTGGCCGTTCGGCCCGACGAGCACCGAGCACTCGCCCTGTTTCACGGTGAACGAGATTCCCTGCACGATCGTGTTCGCGCCGTATCCGGCGACGACGTCGGTGAGTTCAAGCATGACGTTCCTCCTCTCGAGCAACCTTGATCGCGGCCGTGCTCGCGGCCTCCTCCGCGGAGGAGCCGAGATAGACCCGCACCACTTCGGGATCGGTCATGACCTCGTGCGGATCGCCCTGACGCAACGTCCGCCCCTGGTCCATGATGAGCACGCGATCGGCGAGCGTCATGAGCGCGCGCATGACGTGCTCGATGAGCACGATCGTGACGCCCTCCTCCCGATTGATGCGCTGGAGCAGCGCGAGCATCGCATCAATCTCCTCGTCGTTCAGACCACCGAACGGCTCGTCGAGGAAGAGCATGCGGGGCGAGCTCGCGAGCGCCGATGCGATCATGAGCCGCTTCTTGTCGTAGACCGGAAGATCACCGGAGAGCTCGTCCGCGCGAGCCTCGAGCCCGACCGCGTGCAGGGCCGCGTCCGCGCGGTCCCACACCTCAGGGTCCCGGGTGAGGCTCTTCCACCACGGCTTGCCAGATCCGAAGTGGGCGCCGACAACCACGTTGCCCATGACGGTCTCACTGTCGAACACCGACGGCTTTTGGAACGTGCGGGTGATCCCGAGATGACAGATCGCGTGCACTGATGACCGCACGATCGAGGTGCCGTCGAAGACGATCTCGCCGCTCGACGCCCGCACCATGCCGGTGACGAGATCGAACAGCGTGGTCTTTCCCGCGCCGTTCGGGCCGGCGATCCCGAAGATCTCGCCCTCGCGCACGCTGAAGTTCACGTCGTTGACCGCGACGAGGCCGCCGTAGCGCTTCGTCGCTCCCCGGACGTCGAGGAGCACCTTGCCCGGCGCGCTCATCACAGCCAACTCGGCAGCTTGAATTCGCCGTTGATATACGGCGCGGGCGAGATGAGTACCTGCTTCTGATCCTGAATTTGGTAGGTCAGGTGCGGCATGCCAAGGCTGGGATCGTTCACGGCGTCGGGGTAGGGGATCGCCGTGTGGTCCTCCTCGCCGAAGCGGTACGTGCCGACGACTCCGCGGAATGTGAGGTCCTTGACCGCCACGGAGACCTTGTCCGAGTCGTAGGGATCGCCGGCGCGCGAGGCCGCCAGCGCCCAGAGGCGCACGATGTCGTACTGCGCACCCGACTGGCTGAGACCCGCTTCGGTGCCGAAGGCATCGAGGTAGCGCTTGCGGAAGCGCTCGCCGATGTCGTCCGGCAGCGTGCCGATCGTCGTCGACCAGATGACGCCGTTCGCGGCATCGCCCGCGAGCTCCATGTACTCGGGCACGCTCGGGCCGTACTGCTGGTAGAGCAGCGACGGCGTCGGTGCCGACGCGAACTGCTTCGCGAAGCTTGCGAGGTCGCCGGCGAGATAGTCGGTGACGAAGATGAGCCCCGGAGGGTTGTTGCGAATCTTCGAGAGCTGCGGGCCCCAGTCGGCGTAGGGCACCGAGATCTCCTCGTAGAGGGTGATCTCCCAGCCCATCTTCTTCAGGCCCTCCTGCATCACGGTCGCGATGGAGACCGAGTAGGAGTCGTTGCTCGCGATGACGGCGGCCGTCTTCGACGACGGGGTCCACGCGCCCGACTCGATCCACCCCTCCATGAGCTGCTGGAAGCCGCTGGCGTACCAGGGCTCCGTGGGGCAGCACTGGAAGATGTTGGTGATGCCGTTCTTGACGACGTAGTCCGTGTTGTCCTGCAGGGTGTTCGTGTGGAAGAGCGGAACGCCGCCGTCCGCGTAGGTGTCGAACTCCACCGAGGTGGTGGTCGTGTAGCCGCCGGAGGCCGCCGCGACCTTCTCGCGCGACACGAGCCGCTCGGCCACCTGGATGAAGTTCTCGGGTGCCTGGTCTCCGACGTCACCCACGACGAGCTCGACCTCGCGCCCGAGCACGCCGCCCTGAGCGTTGATGTCCTCGATCGCGAGGCGCGCGCCGCGCTCCATCTCCTGTCCGTCACCGGCGAAGGGACCCGTGACGGGAGCGACGAGACCGAACTTGATCTTGCCGCCCGCTGAGCCGCTCCCGGCTGCCCCGGCCTCCGTGCGCGGTGCACCGAAGTAGCCGCCGACGCCGCCGACCGCGAGACCCGCGATGCCCGTGAGCCCGGCCGCGCGCACCAGATCGCGGCGGGTGATGCGTTTGCGTTTCGCGCCGCTCGGGGGTTGATTCTCACTCATTGATTCCACTCCTTCGTGATGGTGATCACGCGCCGCACCGTTCACCCGTGCCGCATCAGGTTCATACGGTAGGTCACGCCGCATCCGCGCGGCATGCGTCATTTGACGGATCTGCCGAGAACCGTCGCAACAGGGCCGCTGGGCTCAGGCGAACCAGTCGGGCAGGCGGAAGTCGCGGACGCTGCCGAAAGGCTCGGGCCCGAGGAGCACGTGCTTGCCGCCCTGAATCTGGTAGATCTGGTGGGCCTGGCTGAGCGCCGCGTCGTTCGTCGTGTCGGGGTAGAGCTGCGGTGACTGCTCCGACGCACCGAAGTAGTAGACGCCGTTGACGCCGCGGTACGGCCACCGGCGGAGGTGCGCGACGACATCGGCGACGTTCTCGGGGTCGGTCGCCGACCAGGCTGCTGCGAGCATGCGCACCTGGTCGTAGAGCGCCCCGCCGATCGACCACCCGGGCTCCTCGTGGTACTTCGCCCGGTACTGCTCCCTGAACCGCGTGCCGAAT
Source organism: Leucobacter sp. USHLN153 (assembly GCF_037145615.1). NCBI lineage: Bacteria > Bacillati > Actinomycetota > Actinomycetes > Micrococcales > Microbacteriaceae > Leucobacter > Leucobacter sp. USHLN153. The sequence continues at coordinate 145,146 of NZ_JBBCXE010000003.1, read as the reverse complement.
TCGTCGTCGTAGGTTCCGGTCACCGTCGACCAGAGCACCCCATCAGCGGCGGATCCCAGCTCGCGGATGAACGCGGGGTTCGAGGGGGCGTAGATGCCGTACACGAGCGCCGGGAGCCCGCGCTTCAGGAAGGCGCGCTGGAACGCCACGAACTCCTGTTCGAGGTAGCTCGCGAACAGGATCGCGCCCGGCCGGATCTCCTCGAGCTGGTCCATGATGCCGTCCCAGTCGGACGCACCGGCCGGGGTCGAGATCGGCTCGAGCATCTCCCACCCCTGGGCCGCCGCGCGGGCCTGCATCTCGGGCGTCGTGAGGCGCATGCTCGCGGAGGGAAGCTCGAGGGACACGATGGTGCGGCGCTCGGGCATCCACTCTCCCGACGCTTCCACGTCTCCGAGCAGCCGCAACATGCCTGGCGCGTAGTGATTCTCAGAGGCGCACGTCTGGAAGATGGTGCCGAACTTCCACGGCTCCTTCTCGGTGCGCTGCACGTCGGCCTCGAATGTCGCGGTGTGCAAGAACGGTTTGCCGTACGAGGCGATCCGGTCGATCGCCTCCGGGTGTTCCGCGCTGACGTAGCTCGTGACGATCGCGTCGACGCCCGCGTCGACGAGCGAATCGAGCCCGCGACTCACGCTGTCCCAGTCGAAGAGGTCGACCTCTACGGGCACGGCCTCGATGCTGCGACCGCCGATGCCCCCGTGCTGGTTCAGCTCGTCGACCGCGAGAAGTGCGCCGCCGAGCACCTCGGCGCCGTCCGAAGACGAGGTTCCGGGGCTCACGATGCCGAGCCGGATCGGCACGCGCGACTCGATGTCGTTGCGGATCGGCTGGTGCCCCCGCTCGAGCCGGCGCTGGTACGCGAGTTCGAGCTCCGCGATCCCGAGCCCGACGGAGTCGGGAAGCCCGCCGGGGAGGGGGAGGCGCAGCAGTCCGAGATCCACGGCGATCGCCGCGAGCCCGCCGCGCGAACCCTGGTCCAGCTTCTCGAGGAGGCGCTCGAGCTGTGTCGACACGGTTCGCGCCGAAGTACCGAGGCGTTCGGCGATGCCGCCGTTCGTGAACCCGAGGGCGACGAGGGTGAGCACGTCGAGCTCCCTCACCGTGAGGCCGCGGGGCATCTCGCTCGGGCGGATCCGCACGAACACTCGCTCACCGCGCGATCTCTGCGGGGCGTGGGTCTGCGCCAGCGTCAGCTGCACGTCGAGCCATTGCGTGTCGTTGCGCCAGACGAACCGCATGGCGGGCCGGCGGATCTGCACGAATGCCTTCGCGTACCCCCAGAGTTCGGCGGGGACGAGCTTCGGAAGCGTTTCGGGTGGGGTGTCTACCGCGATGGTGCGCTCAACGACTCCCTGCAGCACGGACCCCACATCCCTTCACCCGCAAGTCGGGTACGGCGATAGTAGCAAGCCTCCGCCGCAACAGCCCGGCTCAACCGAACTGCACCCCACCGTTGACTGCGATCCGCTGCCCGCTCACGTACGAGCTGCCGCCGCTCACGAGCCAAGCGACCGTGTCAGCAACGTCTTCCGCCGTCCCGTGACGCTGCAGCGGCACCTCCGCGCGGAGTTCCGCGTAGCGCTCATCGACCGAGACGCCGCGCTCCTGGGCCTGGAACTCGACCTCCTCCGCGTGCATCGGCGTCAGGATGAAGCCCGGTGCGACGGTGTTGCTCGTGATGCCGGACGGGCCGAGCTCGACCGCCAGAACGCGCGTGAGCGTGTGGATCGCGCCCTTGCTCGAGCAGTAGGGCGCCCCTCCGATCACCGGCTCGTCTCCGAAGAGTGACCCCATGTTCACGATGCGACCCGCGCGCGACTGACGCAGGTGCGGAATCGCGAGCTGCGTCAGCGCGATCACCGCGACGACGTTGACCTCGAGGGTGCGCCGGAGCGCGTCGAGGTTGAGCTCTGCGACCTCGGCCGCCTCGCCCGGGCTGGCCGCGTTATTCACCAGAGCGTCGATCCCTCCGAACGCCTCGTGCGTGCGCTCGATGAGCTCGGCGCGGACGCCCTCGTCTGCGATGTCCCCGACAACGGCGATGGCCGATCCGCCGTCGATGTCTGCGGCAAACGCGTCAGTGAGGCTCGCCGACAGGTCGGAGAGACCGACGCGGAAACCGTCGCCCAGGAGTCGCCGCGCGGTCGCGAGGCCGATGCCCGAGGCCGCTCCCGTGACGACGGCGACGCGGGGCGCGCTCGCGCCGGGCTGGTTCGGGGCAGTGGGTTCGGGCATCACGGTTCCTTCGGCTCCTTCTCGAGGATCGTGCGGATCCTCCGCACCCACTCTTGCGCGCCCGCCCGCGAGAGGCATCGGCAAATTGACGTATCCGAGGCAGCCTGAAAGTCGTACGTCGAATGACCCATGCACGGGCACGTCGCGCCGCAGCAGAATCGGAACACCGCAACCGGCACCGGGAGCGGCGAGACGACGAAGGAGCCGAACATGACTGCGCCGCAGTGGACGATCAGCATCGACGCCGGTGGAACGTTCACCGATGCGATAGCGCGGAGCTCCGCGGGCGTGATTCGCGAGGCGAAGGTCGCGTCGACGCCCGAGGATCCTTCGCTCGGCCTCCGCAACGCGGTCGCCGCGCTGGAGCAGCAGGGTGTGCTGCTCCCGGATGTCGCGCTCGTCTGCCACGGCACGACCGTCGCGACGAACGCGACCCTCACGGGAGCCCTCGGGCGGGCGGCGCTCGTGACGACCGCCGGCTTCCGCGACGTACTCGGGTACCGGCAGCAGAACCGACCGGACGTGTACAGCCTGATGCCGCGGCGCCCCGCCGAGCTCATTCCGCGTGTGTTGCGCTTCGAGATCGATCAGCGGCACGATTCCGCGGGGCGCGAGCTCGCCCCGGTCGATCGCGAGCAGCTCGACGAGATCATCGCCGAGCTCCGGGAGGCGAAGCCCGAGGCCATCGCCGTCAGCTTCCTCTTCAGCTACCTCAACGACGCGCACGAGCGGGAGGTCGGCGACGCGCTGCGCGGCGCGTTCCCGGGCACGCCCGTCACGCTCTCGTCGGAGGTCGCCCGCGAGTTCCGCGAGTACCCCCGCACGGCGACGACCGCGATCAACGCGGCGCTTCGCCCGATCGTCGAGGCGTACCTGGGGAGAGCCGGCGCGGCGCTCGCGGCGAGCGGCGTCGGGTCACCGCTGCTCGTGATGCAGTCGAACGGCGGTTGCGTCCCCGCTGAGCGCGCAGGGGCCGACGCGCACCGGCTCGTGCTCTCCGGGCCCGCGGGCGGCGTCGCAGGCCTCGCCGCGCTGGCGGAGTCGCTCGACGAACCGAACCTCATCAGCCTGGATATGGGCGGCACCTCGACCGACGTGTGCCTGCTGCGCGGTGGCGCGATCCCCTTCACAACCGTGCAGGAGGTGCAGGATCACACGCTCCTCGCGCCGACGGTCGACATTCACACCATCGGCGCCGGCGGCGGCAGCATCGCCCGGATCGATCGCGCGGGAAGCCTCAAGGTCGGCCCCGCGTCTGCGAAGGCCGTGCCGGGGCCCGCCTGCTACGGGCGCGGTGGCGTCGAGCCGACGATCAGCGACGCGCACGTGGTGCTCGGCACCCTCGGGGCGGGGGAGCTGGCGGGAGGGCTCGTCATCGACCGGGACCTCGCCGAGGCGGCGGTGCGGCGGATCGCCGAGCCCCTCAGCATGTCGGTGGAAGAGGGCGCCGAGGCGATCCTCGCGATCGGCCTCGCCCACATGGTGCGCGCGGTCCGCAAGGTGAGCGTCGAGCGCGGCCTCGATGCACGGGAGTTCTCCCTGGTGCCCTTCGGGGGCGCGGGGCCGCTCCACGCCGGGCTGATCCTGCGCCACATGGCACTCAAACAGGCGATCATTCCCTTGAGGCCCGGCCTCTTCGCGGCCGACGGACTGCTCGTCGCTGGGCTCAAGCTCGACAGCTCCCAGACCGTGCTGGCGGAGGCGGACCCGGAACGGATTCCCGAGATCAGCGCCTGGTTCGACGCGACCGCGGCAGACGCCAGCGAGCAGCTGCTGCGCGACGGGGTCGGCGAAGATCGCGTCGTCTTCGCGGCGAGCGCCGATTGCCGCTACCGCGGCCAGGGCTTCGAGCTGAACATTCCGCTCGACGGCTGGGACGACGCCGAGCTGCTGCGACTTCCCGAGCGATTCCACGCGATGCACGAGGAGCGCTACGGGCACAGCAACGCTGCCGAGCCGGTCGAGATCGTCACGGTCCGGCTGACCACGACGGGTGAGATCGATCGCACCCGGGAGCGCGTCGCACCCGTGCCGCGCCGGGACCTGACGCCGGAGGCCGTGGTCGGGCACCGGGATGTGCTGTTGCCCGGGTACGGTCGCACCCGCACCGCCGTAATCGAGCGTTCGGCGCTCGCCGCCGGAACGGAGTTCGAGGGGCCCGCCATCATCCAGCAGATGGACGCGACCTCGGTGATCCTGCCCGAGCAACGCGTGCGCGTCGCGAGCACGCTCGATCTTATTGTGACCGAACCGACCCGAGACGAGGCAGACCGATGACCGCTGTGGATACCGTCACGTTCGAAGTGGCCTCGGCCGCGCTGCAGTCGGCGGCCGAGGAGATGGGCAGCGTGCTCAAGCGATCGAGCTACAGCCCGATCATCCGGGACATGGACGACTTCTCGTGCGCGCTGTTCACGGCCGAGGGCGACCTCGTTGCGCAGGCGGACTACATCCCCGCCCAGCTCGGCGCCATGTCGCTCGTCGTGCAGGCGATCCTGCGCCGCTGGCGAGATCGCGTGTCCGAGGGCGACGCGTTCATCTGCAACCACCCCTACCAGGGGGCGATGCACCTGCCCGACGTGAACATCGTCACCCCGATCTTTTTCGGCGGCGAGCTCATCGCCTGGGCGGGCACGGCGGCCCACCACATCGACGTGGGCGGCGTGAACCCGGGCAGCGAGGGGCCCGAGCTCGGCGAACTCTACGGCGAGGGCGTGGTCATTCCGCCGATCCGCCTCTCGATTGCGGGTGAGGAGAACGAGGATCTCGTAGCGCTCTTCTCCGAGAACTTCCGCGACCCGCTGTCGACCCTCTCCGACCTCCGCGCCCAGCGGGCCTCCTGCCACCTCGGCGCCGAGCGCGTGCACGAGCTCGTGGCGCTCTACGGCGTCGACGAGCTGCTCGAGGTGATGCAGCGGATGCTCGTGAGCGTGGAGACGACCGTCGGGCGCCTGCTCGACGGCATGGCGGACGGTGCCGGCGAGGCGGAAGGGTGCCTCGATGACGACGGTCGCGACGGCGCGCCGACGCGCATCCACGCGCGCGTCGAGAAGCGCGGGGGTCGGCTGTCGATCGACCTGTCGGGCTGCGACCCGCAGACCGCTGGCGCGATGAACATTCCGTGGGCGAGTGCCCGGGCAGCGCTGGTGTACGCCGTGCGCACGGTGATCGCGCCCGGCGTGAGCGCCAACGACGGGCTGCTGCGCGTGCTCGACATCACCGCGCCCGAGGGCACCGTCGTGAACCCGCTCCCGCCGGCCGCCGTCTCGATCCGGCACAACTCCTGCCAGCGGCTCGCCGACACGCTGATCCGCGCGATGTACGGGATCTGGCCCGAGCTCGCGGTGGCCTCGAGCCAGGTGAGCTTCTTCAGCTTCAACATCGGATCGACCCACCCGCGCACGGGTGCGCCATCGGTGATGGCGGACGTGGTCGGAGGGGGCACGGGCGCGACGGCGCTCGGCGACGGTCTCGACGGCGTCGACACCTACATGGCGAACGTCGGCGTGATGCCGACCGAGGTCGTCGAGACCAACTACAACGTGCGCGTGCGACGCACCGAGTTCCGTCCGGGCTCCCAGGGGCGCGGCGCGTTCAACGGGGGCCTCGGCCTGGTGCGCGAGTACGAGGTGCTCGAGCACCCGCAGCACGCGACGTTCTACGCCGAGCAGACCGACGCGCGCTTCGCACCCGCCGGTGCTGCGGGCGGTGAAGCGGCGCTGCCCACGACGATCACGGTGATCGGGCCGGACGGGGCGGTGATCGATCAACCGCGGAAGACCTCCCGCGTGCTGCAGCCGGGCACGATCGTCCGCGTGGAAACGGGCGGCGGAGGAGGCTACGGCGACCCCGCCGAGCGCTCCGAGGAGCTGCGCGCGTGGGACGAGCGAGAGGGCCGCTTCGCCTCGCCCGGCCGAAACTCCGAGCGGCCCGCGCACGCGGCCGCAGCGGCCGAACCCACCGAGAGGAACTGAAATGGCGCACTGGCCCGACGGGCACCGATACGCCGCAACCGTCAGCTTCGACTTCGACGCTGAGGAGGTGTGGATCGGCGAGAACCCCGCCAACGCTTCCGCCCCTGGCGTGCTCTCCCAGGGCACCTACGGGCCGAAGGTCGGGCTGCCCCTCATGCTGAAGCTTCTGGAGAAGCACGAGGTCACGGGCAGCTTCTACATCTGCGGCAAGGACGCGCTGCGCCACCCCGACGCCGTGCGGGCCATCGTCGAGGCGGGCCACGAGGTCGCGCATCACGGCCACTCGCACACCTCGCCGACGAAGCAGAGCGAGCAGGAGGAGCGCGACGAACTGCGTCGGGGGCTCGAAGCACTGCAGGAGCTCGGCGCCGATGTGGTCGGATATCGCTCGCCCTCGTGGGAGTTCAGCGCGCACACGCTCGACCTGCTCGTCGAGACCGGGTTCACCTACAGCTCGAACCTGCTCGACGACCTCGTTCCCTACATGCATCCGCACCACGACATCATGGAGGTGCCGGTCGCGTGGATACTCGATGATGCGCCGCACTTCTGGTTCGCAAACGACACGTGGGAGAAGACGATCCGCTCCCCGCGCGAGGTGCTCGACGTGTGGTTGCCCGAAATCGACGGCATCGCGGCCCTTGGCGGGCACGTGATGATCACGACGCACCCGATGATCTCGGGTCGCCCCTCGCGGCTCGCGATGCTCGATACCGTTATCGGCCATCTCAAGGACACGGGGGCGTGGATCGCGCCCACCCGCGCCATCGCGGCGTACGCCCGCGAGCACGGCCCGCTGCAGCTGGACTTGAACGTCTAGCGGTAGCGGATCGCGCGGCGCCGCTACTCCCGCTCGAGGGGAAGCCTCGCGAGCGCGATCCCGGCTGCGAGTGCGCCGAGGCCGCCGACGGCCAAGTCGCCGATCGTGTCGGCGTAGTCCACGTAGATCTCGTCGCTGATCCACTCGAAGCCGGCCCACTCCACCATCTCCCAGAGCGCGCCGAGGGCGAGGCCGAGCGTCGGAAACAGCACGAGCGGCACGCGCTTCCGCGGGCGCCCGGGCACGGAGGGCGGGGACGACGGCGCGGACGACGGCGCGGACGACGGCGGCACCACGCCCGCGCGGGCGAGCAGCAGGTACACGAGCGGCACGAGCACGGCCATGGTGACGGCGTGCATGACGATGTCCCACCAGGCGACCGTGCGGTACAGGTCGATGACGTTGCTCCACGCCGCGGCCAGCACCACGAGCGAGAACACGATGTCGAAGCCGGCCCGCACCCCGAGGATCCGCGGCGCGACGAGCGCGGGCAGCGTGAGCGCGAGGACGCCGGCGTCGGTCGGCAGCAGCCAGATCGCGGCGCCCACGACGCTCAGGAGCCCGACGACGCGCAGCGCGTCGGCGAGATAGTCGAGTGGGCCACTGGGGGCCCGGAAGAAGTTCTCCCTCGGTCCCCGGGTCGCGGTGAGGTGCGCGCTCATTCGCCCGCCCCGAGGCGCACATCCGCGACGATCGGCAGGTGGTCGGACGCCCAACCGCCGAGAACGGGCTCCCCGAGCATGCCGATGCGATCCACCGCCACACCCTCGGTGACCACGATCCAGTCGATGCGACGGCCGGGCCGCGGCGTGCGGTAGTTCGCGAACGAGCGGTACTCGGGGCTCGTGCGCAGGCGTGCCTCACGCCACGCATCCCGGAGCGCGCCGCCCTCGAGCAGCACGGTGATCGGGCGCGAGCCGGGCGGGGTGTTGAAGTCACCGGTGAGGATCGCGGGTGCCCCGTGCGACGACAGCGTCTGGCGCAGGAGCTCCGCCGAATGCACGCGCGAGTGGCTGCTGAGCTGGTCGAGGTGCGTGTTCACGAAGCGGAACGGCTCGCCGGTCAGGCGGTCACGGAAGTCGGCGACGACGGCGACTCGCGGCACGAGGTTGCCCCACGCGCGGGAACCGGGCGTCTCGGGCGTCGCCGAGAGCGCGATCTGCCGCCAATCGAGCAACTCGACGCGATCGTTGTCGAAGTACACCGGGCATCCCTCGCCCTGCCCGTCCGCGTCGCGACCCCTGCCGATCATCCGGTACCCCGGCCCGAGCGATTCGAGCACCCAGCGTGCCTGCCCCGCGAGCGCCTCCTGCACGCCGAGCACCGCGGGGCGCTCACGCTGCAGCACTGCCCGCACGCGGGGCTTCCGCACGCGCCAGCGATCCTCTCGCCGCCAGGTGCGGATCTTGCGACGGATGTTGAACGTCATCACCCGCAGCGCTTCGGCCGGGGCAGGATCGGCATCGCGACTCACGAGCCACCCCCTCTCGGCGTGGGAACGCCGAAGCGGTGGAACAGGCGGCGCAGCAGCAGGCGGATCCAGCGGACGGACGGGAAGTCGGCCGGCCAGTGGAGCACGATCGTGCGCACGGCCCAGTTTGCGCGCCTCGTGAAACCGCCGAGCGACGCGAGCGGACGGGAGGAGACGCCCATCTCGGCCTCGGGCACGCGCCGGATGCGGTGGCGCTCGCCGAAGTGGTACGCGAGGTCGAGGTCGTCGTGGATGTCGGGGTGCAGGTGCACGCGGTCGCGGATGTCGAGCCAGGCGGTGCGCCGGAACGCGAGGTTCGAGCCGAAGACGGGCCGGTGCCCGAGTGCCGGCGCGGTCGTGACGACGTAGGCCGCGAGGTAGGCGACCGCTGCGATGCGACGCGCGAGGCGGGGCCCGTCGACAAAGTGCGCGCCGTTCGTGGCGACGTCGACGTCTGCCCGTCGGTCGAGAGTCTCCGCCATCGTCTGCACCCAGCCGGTCCCGGGCACGCAGTCCGCGTCGAGCCGCAGCACGTAGTCGCCGACCGCTGCGTCGTAACCGGTCGCGCTCGCCGCGGGGATGCCGGGCCGCGCGCAGTTGACGACGCGCGCTCCGCCCGCGACGGCGACGAGGGCGGAATCATCGCTCGAGTTGTTGTCGACGACGATGATCTCGTCGGGAAGACGCGTCTGCCGGGAGAGCGCTTCAAGGCAGCGCTCGAGCAGCACGGCGTCGTCTTTCACGGGGATGACCACGGACACTGTCCGCCTCGCTCTGCCGCTCACCCGCACCCCCGCGCACCCGCCGTCATCTGCACCCAGGCTAGCGGAGCGGTCGAGCGGTGATCCGGGGGTTGCGGCGGTGTGCGACCGGGTGCCAGAGTCAGGTCGGAACCCGCATCCTGTCAGTGAAGGAGACCCATGACCCAGGCCGCACGCACCCGCATCGGAACCTCCGACCTCGAGATCGCACCGCTCGCGCTCGGGAGCAACGTCTTCGGCTGGACGGCCGATCGCGACACCTCCTTCGACGTGCTCGACGCGTTTGGCGCTGGCGGCGGCGATTTCGTCGACACCGCGGATGGTTATGCGCACTGGGTGCCGGGCAACTCGGGCGGTGAATCCGAGGCGATCATCGGTGAGTGGTTCGCAGCGCGCGGCTCTCGCGACTCCGTGGTGCTCGCGACCAAGGTGTCCACGCACCCCGAGTTTCCCGGCCTCGCCCCGGCGAATGTGCGAGCAGCAGCCGACGCCTCGCTGCAGCGCCTGCAGACCGACCGCATCGATCTGTACTACGCGCACTACGACGACGCCGACACCCCGCTCGAGGAGACCGTCGCCGCGTTCTCGGAGCTCGTGGACGCCGGAAAGATCCGGGCGATCGGCGTCTCGAACTACACGGCCGAGCGAGTTGCTGAGTGGGTGCGGATCGCGGAAAGCGGTGGCTACCACCTCCCCGTGGCGCTGCAACCGCACTACAACCTGCTCGAGCGCGAGTTCGAGTCCAACGGCCTTCGCGACGTTGCGGAGCGCCACGAGCTCGCGGTCTTCCCGTACTACTCCCTGGCGGAGGGCTTCCTCGCGGGCAAGTACCGGGATCACGATGACGCGGCCGCCGCGGGGGCCAGCCCGCGCGCGGGCGAGGCGTCGGCGTACCTCGATGACCGCGGTCGCGCGGTGCTGGGAGTGCTCGACGCCGTCGCAGAAGCGCACGAGGTTCCCGTGGCCGCGGTGTCGCTCGCGTGGCTCCGGCAGCAGCCGACGGTGTCCGCGCCCATCGCCAGTGCCCGCAACCGCGAGCAGCTCCAGGTGCTCCTCGCATCGCTGTCGCTCGAGCTGAGCGGGGAGGAGCTCGACCGCTTGGCAACCGCGGCGGCCTGACGCGGGGCCCGGCGGCCTTCCCGCGATCCACCGCCCGCGTTATTGTGAAGCGCATGCGGACATTCACACTGCCAGGAACCGATCTGATCGTCTCCGACGTCGTGCTGGGGCTCATGCGCATCCAGCAGAAGTCCGACGAGGAGGTGCGCACCCTGGTGGGGGCGGCACGAGACGCGGGCATCAACTTCCTCGACCACGCCGACATCTACGGGGATTCGCTGCACGGCTGCGAGCGTCGCTTCGCCGAGGCGTTGCGATTCTCGCCGTCGGAGCGCGAGCAGTGGGTGATCCAGTCGAAGGCCGGGATCGTGAAGGACGGCCCGTACTTCGACTTCTCCTACGAGCACATCATGGAGACGGTGCACGGCTCGCTCGAGGCGCTCGGCACGGAGTATCTCGACATCCTGCTGCTGCACCGCCCCGACGCGCTCGTGGAGCCCGAGGAGGTGGCGCGCGCGTTCGACGAGCTCTCAGCCTCGGGCAAGGTGCGGGCCTTCGGTGTCTCGAACCACACGTCGCGCCAGATCGACCTGCTCCGCAAGTATGTGACGCAGCCGCTCGTCGCGAACCAGCTGCAGCTCTCGATCACGCACTCGCCGATCGTCGCCCAGGGGGTCGCCGCGAACATGCAGGGCCTGCCGCAGTCGGTGTCGCGCGACGACGGCGTGCTCGACTACTGCCGCCTGAACGACATCACGGTGCAGGCGTGGTCGCCGTTCCAGGCGAACTTCTTCGACGGCCCATTTCTGGGGTCGGATCGCTATCCCGAGCTCAACGCGGTCATCGACCGCCTGTCGGCCAAGTACGGGGTGCCTGCCGAGGCGATCGCGGTGGCGTGGATCACGCGGCACCCTGCCCGCATGCAAGTGGTGCTCGGCACGACGACGCCGAGCCGCGTTGCCGCTGCCGCTCAGGGGTCCGATGTCACCCTGACTCGCGAAGAGTGGTACGAGCTCTTCCGCGCCGCTGGCTACACCGTCCCGTAGGCCGCGCGCCCGCCGCCCGACCGCCCGAGCCCCTGCGTTCGGGGTAACTTGCGACGCGTGTCGTCCGCTGTGATGACGCGACACGCGTCGCAAGTTACCCCGATCCCATTCCGCTGGGTGGGGGTGGGGCGCGGCGGGGCGGCCCTACGAGCCGAGCGCGGCAGTGATGCGGTCGGGCGCGAGCGCCGCGTCGATCGCGAGCTGCGCCGCCCCGTAGATCGCCGCGTTGCCCGCGGCCCGTGACGGCGCGATCGTCAGGTGCTCGGTCGAGAGCGGGATCGAGCGCGCATAGACGACCTCGCGTACGCCGGCCACGAGGTGCTCTGCGGCCTGCGCCATCGTGCCACCGATCACGATCGCCGACGGGTTCATCACGCTGACGCACGCCGTGAGCACCTCGCCGACGTCGCGCCCCGCCTGACGAATCCGCTGGATCGCCCCGACGTCACCCGCTTTCGCGAGCGCCACGACCTCGCTGGGTCGGTGCAGCTGTCGCTCGGGCGTGCTCAGCGCGGCGGCGAGCGCTCGGCCGGACGCCACGGCTTCGAGGCAGCCGCGGTTGCCGCATGGGCATGGCGTGTCGGCCGCGCGCGCGAGCGCGATGTGCCCGATGTCGCCCGCGGCGCCGTTCGCGCCGCGGCGCAGCGATCCGCCGGAGATGATGCCGGCGCCAATGCCGCTCGCGACCTTCACGAAGATGAGGTCGGTGACCCCGGCCCAGGAGCTCGATAGCTCACCGAGCGCCATGATGTTGACGTCGTTATCAACGAGCACCGGTGCATTGATGCGTGCCCGGATCGCCGAGGGGATGTCGAAGCGGTCCCACCCGGGCATGATCGGCGGGTTGATCGGCCTGCCGGTGGAGAACTCGACGGGGCCCGGCACGCCGATGCCCACTCCGGCGACGTGCGAAACGTCGTATCCGAGCCCGGGGAGCAGGGCCTCGGCTGAGTCGAGGATCCAGGCGATCGCGTCCTCCGGGCCCGAGGCGATTTCTCGCGGCTCCGAGGCTTCGGCGAGAAGCTCGCCGTGGAGATCAGTGACGGCGATGCGGGCGTGAAGCGCCCCGAGATCGGCGGCGAGCACCACCCGCGCCCGGGGGTTGAAGGCGATCTGCGCGGAGGGGCGGCCGCCCGTGGACGCCGCATCCGCGACGGGCGCGATGAGGCCAAGTTCGATCAGCTGGTCGATCCGCTGTGCGACTGTGGGCCGCGAAAGTCCGGTCACCTGCGCGAGCTTCGCGCGCGTGCGCGGTTCGCCGTCGCGGAAAAGTTGCAGCAACCCGCCAGCCGTCGAAAGCGAGGCCGAAGACGCGGGCGGGAGGATCACTTCTTCAGTAAACCATACGAGTAACTTCGATAACGGTTTGGTCACTTATGAAGAACGCTTGACAAAAGTGATCACGCGCAGCTCACAATAGCTCCATGACACAGACGACGGAGTCGCAGTCGGCGCAGCGGCACGTGCAGCCGGCCCAGCCGCCGGAGCCGCGGGAATCACCGCGCATCGGCATGCTCGGGGCGGGCTTCATGGCGCGCACGCACTCGACCGCCGCTCGGCTCGCTGGGGCGCAGCTCGACGTCCTTGCGGCCTCGCGTCCCGAGACCTCACGCACTGCCGCAGCAGCCCTCGGTTATGCCCGCTCCGCCAGCCCCGAGGAGCTCCTGGTCGAGGGCCTCGGGGTCGTCCACGTCTGCACGCCGAACACGACCCACCTCGACTACGCCCGCGCAGCGCTGCTCGCGGGCTCACACGTCATCTGCGAGAAGCCGCTCGCGACCTCGGGCGCCGATGCGCGCGAGCTCGCGGATCTTTCCGAGCAGCGCGGCCTCGTCGGTGCCGTCCCGTTTGTGTACCGCTATCACCCGATGGTGCGAGAGGCCCGCGCCCGCATCGCGAGCGGCGAGGCCGGCACGGTGCTCACCGTCTCGGGGCAGTACTTGCAGGACTGGCTGCTGGCCGCCGGAGACGACAACTGGCGAGTCGCGACCGACTCGGGCGGCCCCTCGCGCGCGTTCGCAGACATCGGATCGCACCTCGTCGACCTCGTCGAGTTCGTGAGCGGCGACCGTATCACGCGCCTCGTCGCGACGACGCGTACGGTGCACGAGGAGCGCGCGGGACAACCGGTGCACACTGAGGACGCGGTCGCGCTCACCCTCGAGCTCGCCGGGGGCGGCATCGGCTCGCTGCTCATCTCCCAGGTCGCTCCCGGTCGCAAGAACGGGCTCGTGCTCGAGATCGCCGGCAGCCACGAGAGCATCCGCTTCGAGCAGGAGGACCCCGAGCGCCTCTGGGTCGGCCGGCGAGGGGCCTCGCTGCTGCTCCGCCGCGACCCCGACACCCTCTCGGTCGACGCCGCGCGCCTCTCGAACGTTCCGGCGGGGCACGCCCAGGGCTACCAGGACGCATTCAACGGGTTCGTCGCCGACGCGTACGCCGCGGTCGCGGGGGAGCACCCCGAGGGTCTCCCCACCTTCCGCGACGGTCTGCGCGCGGCGCTCATTACCGACGCGGTGCTCGAGTCGGCTGAGGCCGGCACCTGGGTGGAGGTGAGTAAGGCGTGAGCGCTCCCACGTTCCCTGAGGCGGCTCCCGCCGCACACCTCAAGGACCCCGTGCTCTCGGTGGTCGACGTGCGCAAGCAGTTCTTCGGCGTCGAGGTGCTGCACGGCGTCTCGCTCGATCTCGTGCCGGGCACGGTGCACGGCCTCGTCGGCGAGAACGGCGCCGGCAAGTCGACACTCATGAAGATCGTCGCGGGCGTCTACCGGCGCGACGGCGGAGACGTGCGGCTCGACGGAGCAAGCGTCGACTTCGGCCACCCCGTTGAGGCCGCGGCCGCGGGTGTCGCCACCGTCTTCCAGGAGTTCAACCTGCTGCCGGATCGCAGCGTCGCGCAGAACGTGTTCCTCGGACGCGAGCCGCGAAAGCGCGGGCTCATCGACACGCGGAGCATGCGGCGCGCGACCCGCGAACTGCTCGACGACCTCGGCATCGGCGGCATCGATCCTGACGCGCAGGTCGGCTCGCTCACCGTCGCCGAACAGCAGATCGTCGAGATCGTGAAGGCGCTCTCCGTCGACGCGCGGGTCATCTCGATGGACGAGCCCACGGCGGCGCTCGCGGATCACGAGGTGGCGATCCTGTACCGCGTGATCCGCCGCCTGCGCGACCGCGGCGTCGCGATCCTCTATGTTTCCCACCGCCTTAAGGAGATCTTCGATCTCTGCGACACCATCACGGTGATGAAGGACGGTGCGCTGGTCTCGAGCGACCCGGTGGCGGCGCTGGATCAGCCGACGCTCGTGCGGCGTATGGTCGGTCGGCCCATCAGCGCGTACTTCCCGGGGCCCGAGCCCGGCACCGAGGTCGGCGAGACCGTGGTGCGTGCGCGCGACGGCGGCAATGCGCAGCTTGACGGCATCGAGCTCGATGTGCGCGCCGGTGAGGTCGTCGGGCTCTCCGGTCTGCAGGGTTCGGGGCGCACGGAACTCGTCGAGGCGATCTTCGGGGCGGCACCCTTCACGCGCGGCACACTGCAGATCGCCGGTGCGACGCGCGCGATCCGCAGCCCCAGGCAGGCCGTTCGGCTCGGCATCGCGCTCGTCACCGAGGACCGCAAGCGCACCGGCCTCGCACTGAACCAGTCGATTCTCGACAACGCACTCCTCGCGATCCGCAGCGTCTTCCCCCGCCGCACCCGGGCCGAGCGTGCCTCGATCCCAGGCGTGTTCAAGTCCCTCGAGCTCGTGAGCCAGGGCCCGAAGCAGGAGGTGCAGGCGCTCTCCGGCGGCAACCAGCAGAAAGTCGTGCTCGCGAAGTGGCTCGCGACCGAGCCGCGCGTGGTGCTCCTCGACGAACCGACCCGCGGCATCGACGTGGGCGCGAAGGTCGCCGTGTACCAGCTCATCCGCGAGCTGGCGAAGCGGGGCGTGGCGATCCTGCTCGTCTCGAGCGAGCTCCCCGAGGTGATCGGTATGGCCGACCGGATCCTTGTGATGCGGGACGGGCGCATCGCCGGCGAACTCCCCTCGGGCGCGAGCGAGGAGAGCGTCCTCGCCCTCGCGACCGGCGCCGTAACGCAGACGATCTCACCGGAAGTGAGCACCGCATGAGCTTCGCACTCCCCGCGCGACTG
Organism: Leucobacter sp. USHLN153; assembly: GCF_037145615.1. Lineage (NCBI taxonomy): Bacteria > Bacillati > Actinomycetota > Actinomycetes > Micrococcales > Microbacteriaceae > Leucobacter > Leucobacter sp. USHLN153. The sequence continues at coordinate 129,637 of NZ_JBBCXE010000003.1, read as the reverse complement.
AAGCGCCTCGACACCACCGCAATCGTGTTCATCGCGCTCGTGGTCGTGCTCGTGCTGAGCGCGATCCTCGTCGCCACCGTCGGGCGCAATCTCCTGAGTCCCGGCAGCATCCGCGACATCCTCACCGGCATGAGCGTGCTCGGCTTCGTCGCGATCGGGCAGACGCTCGTCATTCTCGGCGGATCGCTCGACCTGTCCGTCCCCTACGTCGTGAGCCTCACGAGCCTCGTCGCAGCCGAAACCATGAACGGTCAGACGGGCATGGTGCTCCCCGGGGTGCTGCTCGCGCTCGCCGTCGCGGCGCTCGTCGGCCTCGCGAACGGGCTCATCGTCACGTTCCTCAAGGTGCACGGCTTCGTGACGACGCTGGGCATCGGGCTCATTCTCAAGGGCTACCTCGACACGAAGTATCAGGGCACCGCGGGAGACGCGCCGTGGGCGTTCCAGCTCTTCGGCGCGACCGGCGTCGGCCCCGTGCCGGTATCGACCATCGTGATGCTGCTGCTCGCAGGGCTCGTCGCGTTCCTTCTCGCCCGCACGGCCTTTGGCCACCACCTCTTCGCAGTCGGCGGCAATTCGGAGGTCGCGCGACTCTCGGGCGTGCGGACTCGCCGCCCGCTGATCCTCGCGCACGTGTTGTGCTCGCTCTTCGCCGGGATCGCGGGCCTGCTGCTCGCGAGCCGCCTGGGCGTCGGGAGCCCGACGGTCGGCACGCAGGGCGGGTACGACCTGCTCTCGATCGCGGCGGTCGTGCTCGGCGGCACGCTGCTCGCGGGAGGGCGCGGCTCCATCTGGGGCACGATCGGCGGCGTCGCGATCTTCGCGGTGCTCGACAACCTCATGAGCGTGCTGCAGGTGAACCCCTTCCTGAAGGACGTCGTGCGCGGCGCGGTCATCATCATCGCGGTCGCGGTCTACTCCCGGCGTCGGCTCGTCGCTCGGCGCGAGCGGTTCACGCGCGCGGGGGCGGCGGCGGATTCGTCTGCCGGCGCGCCGGCAGACGCCCGAGCGGAGACGGCCTCGACGCCTGAAACGGCACCCGCCTCAAGCGAAGGGGGTCCGCGATGAGCGCGCCCGATACCACCGCAACGCGCACCGTCGCTGCGCCCTCCGCGGCGCCAGTACCGGGCGGTGCCACCCGCTTCTTCCGTGCGGCGATCAGCCCCCGTGGCGCGGTCTACCTCTTGCTCGTGGTGCTCCTGATCGCCGTGGCGATCCTCAACCCCTCGTTCGCGGAGCCCGGGCAGCTCGTGCGCTACATCCAGCGCGTCGCGCCCATCGCCATCGTCGCGATCGGGCAGTACTTCGTGATCGTGAGCGGGGAATTCGATCTCTCGCAGGGCTCGCTCGTGACGACGCAGGTCGTGCTCGCGGGCACCCTGATCGGGCAGGACGACTCGAAGGTGCTGCCGGTGACCCTGCTGCTCGTCGTGATCGGCGTCGTCGTCGGTGTCGCGAACGGGCTCATCACGACGTTCCTCCGCGTGCCTTCGTTCATCGTGACGCTCGGCATGATGCTCGTGCTCTACGGCGGGGTCATGTGGTGGACCGGAGGTGCGGCGACCGGAAACCCCGCGGACTCGTTCCGCCAGGTCGGGCGCGGCGGCATCGAGGACGTGCCGATCCTCGGGCTCCTGCCGTGGGCGGTGCTCGTGCTCGCGGCCGTCATCGCCGTGGCCGCGTGGCTGTCGCGCCGCCCCTTCGGCCGCACGCTCGTCGCGATCGGCGACAACCCGGGCGCTGGCGTCTACGCGGGCGCTTCGGTGTGGCGCACGAAGACCGCGGCGTTCGTCATCTCGTCGCTGTCGGCGACGGTCGCCGGCGTGCTGCTCGTCGGCTACGCGGGCGTGCACCCGTCGGTCGGGCACGGATATGAGTTCATCGCGATCACGGCGGTCGTGCTCGGCGGCGTGGTGCTCGGGGGCGGGCGCGGCTCGGTGTGGGGCGCCCTCGCCGGCGCCTTCGCGCTCGAAACGCTGTTCACGCTCCTGAACTTCACCTCCGTGCCCTCGACCATGCGCGACGCGATCCAGGGCGCGATCATCATCGCCGCCGTCGCTTACTCGGGCGCCGCCTTCCGGGCGCGGCGCAAGCGACCCACCAGTGGTCTCGGGGCAGTCGAAGCTGCGGCGGCACCGGCCGCCGCTGACCCCGAACACCTTTCCGGCTCAGCCGGCACAGACCCGGCGGGAACGCTCCCGCCGATTGATCCCGCAGGCACCGGCGCCGCACGGGACGACCAGAAAAAGGAGAACCGATCATGAAACGATCGCTGAGAATCACGGCGAGCCTCGTCGGGGCGGCGTCGCTGATCCTGCTCGCGGGGTGTACGACCGATCCCTCGGTGGAGAACCAAGCCGAGGAAGCACCCGAAACCACCGAAACGACCGAGTCGGGCGACTCGGAGCAGTGGTTCGATCAGGAGCTGTTCGACAAGCAGGACGCAGAGCGCGGCGTGACCCCGGAGGGCCCCGAAGACAAGCCGTACCTCCAGATGATCAACGCTGAGATGCGCGACACGGGCGACTGGGCCTCCGAGGGCGCCAAGAAGGTGTGCTTCGCGAACGCTTCGATCTCGAACCCGTGGCGCCAGACCGGCTGGATCACGATGAACGAGCAGCTGAAAGTGCTGCAGGATTCCGGCGTGATTTCCGAGATGGAGACGCGCGACGCGAAGGACAGCGACGACACCCAGATCGCCGACATCGACTACTTCATCGCAGAGGGCAACTGCGACGGCTTCGTCATCTCGCCGAACTCGACCGCTGCGATGACGCCCGCGGTCGAGCGCGCCTGCGAGACCGGCAAGCCGGTCGTCGTCTTCGACCGCGGTGTTGAAACCGACTGCGCGGTCACGTTCATCCACCCGATCGGCGGCTTCGCGTGGGGCATCGACACGGCTGAGTTCCTCATCGACAACCTCGAAGAGGGCGATAAGGTCGTGGCCCTCCGCATCCTGCCGGGCGTCGACGTGCTCGAGCAGCGCTGGGCGGGCGCCGAGAAGCTCTTCGAAGAGGCCGGCATCGAGGCGGTCGACTACTTCTCGGGCGGCGACCCCGCCGAGATCAAGAAGATCCTCTCCGACGAGCTCGCAAAGGGCGACGTGCAGGGCGTCTGGATGGACGCCGGCGACGGCGCCGTCGCGGCGATCGAGGCGTTCGAGGACGCCGGCAAGGACTACCCCGTCATGACCGGCGAGGACGAGCTCAGCTTCCTCCGCAAGTGGAAGGACACCGGCCTCACCGGCCTCGCACCCGTCTACTCGAACTTCCAGTGGCGCACCCCGCTGCTCGCACTCGAGAAGATCTTTGCCGGCGAAGAAGTGCCGGAAGAATGGGTGCTGCCGCAGAGCCCGATCACGGCCGACGAGCTGGACGAGTACCTCGACCGCAACGAGGGGATGCCGGATGGGCACTACGCGAAGTTCGGTGGAGAGGATCTGCCGGGGTATCCGCAGGTCTGGCAGGAGCGGGTGATTCCGTAAGGTCTGGTCCGCCGGCTCGCGGATGCGCACACCCGGCGAAGACTTAGAGCAAGGGAACCCGGCGCGTCGCTAGCGCCGCGCCAACCTTGATGCGTCTTCGCCGGGTGTGCGCATCCGCGAGCAAGCTCGGCTTACGGGTCAGCCCTTTATGGGGCGCTGGTAGGTCGGCGTTTGCCGGGGGTGGGTGTACTGACCTGGCCGGGCGGCGGTCTGCGGCGTATGTTGGCAGGGGCGCGACAGCGGAGTCGCGAGTAGAGGGGGCGCAGTGCAGCGAGAACTCGGAGTGAACACGTGGGTGTGGGTGTCGCCCCTCGACGATGCGGCGCTCGTCCGCGTCGCCGAGCGGGCGAGCGAAATCGGGTACACGCTGCTCGAACTTCCGGTGGAAGCGCCGGGCGGCTGGTCTCCGGCGCTCGCCGCCGAGCGACTCGGTGAACGAGGCATGGGCGCGCGCATCGTCGGTGCGATGGGCGACGGGCGCGACCTGCTCGACGACTCGCTCCGCGCGTCGACCCAGGCCTACCTGCAGCACTGCGTCGACGTCGCCGTGGCGGTCGGGTCGCCCACCGTGGCCGGCCCGTTCACGGCCCGCACCGGGCGGGTCTGGCGCATGAGCACCGACGAGCGCGCCCGCGCGTTACAGGTGCTCCGCGAGGCGCTGCGGCCGGTCGCCGCCTACGCCGCGGAGCGGGACGTGACGCTCGCGCTGGAGCCCCTCAACCGCTACGAGACCAGCCTCATCAACACCGTCGACCAGGCGCTCGACGCACTCGAACCGATGCTGGGGGCGGGCGGCGGCCTTGGCCTCGCGCTCGACAGCTATCACCTCAATATCGAGGAGCGTTCGCCGGAGGCGGCGATCCGCGCAGCTGGCGACCACATCGCGGTCGTTCAGGTCTGCGGTAGCGACCGCGGCCCAGCCGGCCCCGACCACACCGACTGGGACGCCTTCTTCGACGCCCTCGACGACGTCGGCTACTCCGGCCCGCTCACGCTCGAGAGCTTCACCGGCGACAACGACACAATCGCGACGGCAGCCTCGATCTGGCGGCCGCTCGCGGCATCGCAGGACGAACTCGCTCGCATCACCTTCGACTTTCTCACCGACTACCAGGCGCACAGGAGTGGCTCATGACCCAGGAATCCTCACACCCCGTCACCCTCTTCACCGGCCAGTGGGCGGATCTGCCGTTCGAGGAGGTGGCCCGCCTTGCCTCCGAGTGGGGGTACGACGGGCTCGAGATTGCAGCTTCTGGCGACCACCTGAACCTCATGCGCGCCGAGGAGGACGATGCATACCTCCGCTCGCGCCTCGAGGTGCTCGATCGCTACGGACTGCGCGTGTGGGCCATCTCGAACCACCTCGCCGGGCAAGCCGTGTGCGACGACCCGATCGACTTCCGCCACGAGGCGATCGTGCGACCCTACGTGTGGGGCGACGGCGAGCCCGAGGGGGTGCGGCGTCGCGCGGCCGAAGACATGCAGCGCGCGGCGCGAGTGGCGCGGAAGCTCGGGGCCGACGTCGTGACGGGGTTCACCGGGTCGAAGATCTGGCCGTACGTCGCGATGTTCCCGCCGGTTCCCGCGTCCGTGATCGACGAGGGGTACGAGGATTTCGCTCGGCGCTGGAAGCCCATCCTGGACGTGTTCGACGGCGAGGGCGTGCGGTACGCGCACGAGGTGCACCCCTCGGAGATCGCGTACGACTACTGGACGACCGTGCGCGCGCTCGAGGCGATCGACCACCATCCGGCGTTCGGCATCAACTGGGATCCGAGCCACATCGTGTGGCAGGGCGTCGACCCGATCGGCTTCATCGTCGACTTCGCGGACCGCATCTGCCACGTCGACTGCAAGGACACGCGCGTGAGGCCCGCGACGGGGCGCTCAGGCATACTCGGATCGCACCTGCCCTGGGGCGATCCGCGCCGCGGGTGGGATTTCGTCTCGACCGGCCACGGTGACATTCACTGGGAGGACGCCTTCCGCGCGCTGAACAGCATTGGCTACTCGGGCCCGATCTCGATCGAGTGGGAGGACGCGGGCATGGATCGCCTGCACGGAGCGGCGGAGGCCGTGCAGCGGATCCGCTCCCTGCTCTGGCAGCAGCCCACCGCCTCCTTCGACGCCGCGTTCAGCAACCAGTAACCGCCCGCCCGCGGCCGCACGCTCCGCACGCTCCGCACGCTCCGCACGCTCCGCACGCTCCGCACTAGTGGAATCCGGGTAACTTTCGGTGCGTGTCGCGTGCTTCGACGATGGCAACACGCACCGAGAGTTACCCCGGACACAGGGGTAAGACGGCTGGGGCGGGGGTGGGCGCGGGCGCGTGGGAGAATCGTCGGGTGAGTGAATCCGACGCGCCGGCCGCAGCCGCGCCGACTGCCGAACGCTCGACATCGGGAGTCGGGCCGTGGCCGGGCGGCCGCGACGCGTGGCCTGCCGAAGCCCACTACGATCCGGAGCTCCTCGAGCACGGCGACACTCGCAACGTCGTCGACCGCTACCGCTACTGGCGCATGGACGCGATCGTCGCCGACCTCGACGAGCACCGCCACCCGTTCCACGTCGCGATCGAGAACTGGCAGCACGACATGAACATCGGCTCGATCGTGCGCAGCGCCAACGCGTTTGCCGCCGATACGGTACACATTGTGGGCCGTCGCCGATGGAACAAGCGCGGCGCGATGGTCACCGACCGGTACCAGCACGTGGTGCACCGCGCGGACGTCGCGGCACTCGTCGAGTGGGCCCGCGGTGAGGGGATCCCGATCATCGCCATCGACAACGTGCCCGGCTGCGTGCCGATGGAAACGTTCGAGTGGCCCGAGCGCTGCGTCATGCTCTTCGGCCAGGAGGGGCCGGGGCTCACGGCCGAGGCCATCGCCGCCGCGGAGGCTGTCGTTGAGATCACGCAGTACGGATCGACCCGCTCGATCAACGCTTCAGCCGCTGCCGCGGTGTCGATGTACAGCTGGGTGCAGCAGCACTCGCCCCTGCGCCCCCGGTAGCTGGAGACCCACCTGGCGTGAAATCGACTCCCGTTCGCGAGATCGACTCCCATCTCGCGCGCACGGCGGTCGATCTCGGCGGTCGCAGTCGATCTCGGCGCGCGCTTTCTCCGAGGCGGCGGGTCGAGCCTCTGCGTGGCAGCTTTCGCGTCGCCGCGGGGTGATCCGCCGCGCTCCTTGAAGAGGGCCTCGAATGTCATTGTGCATCCAAAATGTCTCGTTTTGGCGACAATGGCGTGCAAATCAGGAATTTATGTCGACATTGCGTTGACGCCGCGCGCCTTTCGTGAAAGTCTTTTTGACGACGGAACATCATGAAGTTCTCAATGAAGAAGGACGAACAGGATGGAGATAAGTTGAAGAACTACCCAGCGCTGGGTGAAGAAATCTTCATCGATTTCGGGGACTCCGGCCCGTTCGGGCCGTTCGCGGTCAAGATCGCGGTCGCCGAGGAGGGCAACCGCCTGACTTACCTCGTGACGCGCGGTTCGCTGCTCGACAAGACGGAAACCTGCGAGTACCACGCGGTGCCGGTTGCGGACGGCGTCTGGATGGTGAGCTGGCGCGAGGGTGACGGGCTGACCGTGGTGCAGGTGCAAGATTTCGAGCGAGGAACGCTGGAGTCGGTCGTCACGACTCCCGAGAACGAACTCTTCCAATTCGGGGGAACGCTCGAGGTCCTGTAGAGGAGCGGCCGTCGCTGGGGCGGTCGCGTGCAGAGTTCTCGGTAACTCACGGGGGTCGCGCAGCGCGCGCGTCTTCAACAACTGAAATTTCATCTCGATTCCGCGACTTTCTGGGATGCGCAGGACTTTCCGTGCCTGCGCACGGCCCTGGAGAGTCGAGTACTCATCGGGAGTGAGGGACGCTGAGGTCCGGGCATCGCTCGGGTGTCGCAGCATTCACGTGGCAAAGGAGCAAACTGAAGATGTATGCAGTGAACTGGAAGGACCTTCCCGAGACGGAGGGACTCCCGAACAACTTCCGCGCAGCAGTTGCTGGGTGGGAGATGGGCGTGAATCGCATCCGCTGGGTACACCCCACGGCGCTGCCTGAGCACGTGCACGACGATGCTGAGCAGTCGATCATGATGATCGAGGGGAAGATTCAGTTCACCATCGACGGCCACGAGATGGAACTGAGTGCGGGCGACGTTGCGATCGTGCCCCGCGGGGCGGTGCACTCGGGGCACAGCATCGAGGGGGAAGCGGTGTTCATCGAAGTCTTCGCTCCGGCCCGCTATGAAAACCTGACCGGTTTCCTGGGCGAACCGGCGCGCGCAACGGCGGGGGAGGCCTGAGCCATGGCACGTCAGAGAATCGCGCCGCACGTCGTCGTGGAGACCGAGCACTACGGCAGCAACCAGTCGTGCATCATCGGCTCCGAGGGGGTCGCACTCGTCGACGCCCCGCACATCCCATCGGACGCCCTCGCCTGGGGCTACTACGTTCAGCAGTTCGGCGAAGTGAAGTACCTGATCAATTCCGACCACCACCCCGATCACACGATCGGAAACCGCTTTCTCCCGGGGACCGTCGTGTCGCACGCGGAGACACGACGTCGACTCGAGTCTGAAGAGGCGCCGAGCATGGAGTACCTCGAGGACCTGCTCGGGCGTCTTGATCCGGGGAACAACCACCTCCTCGAGAACTACACGGTTCGCCTCGCGTCGATCCTGGTCGAGAACACACTGGCGCTCCACCTCGGAGACGTGCACCTTGAGCTGCGCGCCGCGCGCGGGCACACGCGCAACAACGTGCTCACGTACCTCCCGCAGGATGGCGTGATCTTCACCGGCGACATCGTGTGCGAAGCGGGCCTCCCGTCGTTCCAGGACTCGCGCATCACCGACTGGTTCGACGCGCTCGACCTCGTCGAGTCGTACGACTTCGAGCAAGTGGTCCCGGGACACGGGCAGGTCACGGACCGCGCGGGAGTCGAGCGGTACCGCAACCTCGGACGCACGGTCGTCCGGGAGGTGGGCGAGCGCCTGTCGCGGGGTCAGGAGAGCGAACAGATCATCGCTGAGGTCCGTTTCGAGGACAACATCCACGTCGCAACCCCGTGCTGCGCGGGGTACCCGGATGACCTCATTGAAAGCTTCCAAGTCCGTTCCATCACTCGCATCATCGAGGACGTCCAGCAGAACCCGGATCTACTGACGAGGTAGTCCCCGGAGCTTCACGCAGGCAGATTCACCGTAACTATCAAAGGAGATAAAATGCGCATTCGTTCACGGGTATTAGGGGGTACCGCGCTCGTTCTGGCGTTGGCCCTCTCGGGCTGCTCCGGCAGCTCGGACGCCGGCGGGTCGGGCGACGAGGGTGTCAGTGAAGAGGCACAGGCCATCGTTGACGCCGCGAAGCAGGAGATCGACTCCTACAAGGAGGTCCCGTCGTCGGATGACCTCGGTGAGCCCATCGACGTGAGCTCCCTGAAGGGGGAGACGATCTTCAGCATCCCGATCGACGCTCGCAACGAGTTCTATCAGGAGAGCGAGCCGGCGATGGCGAAGATTGCCGAGAAGGCCGGCGTCAAGTACACCACCTTCCCCGCAGATGGCACGCAGACGTCGTACCAGCAGGGCTTCGCCCAGGCGATCGCTCAGGACGCGTCCGTGATCCTCCTGAATGGTCCGCTGCCCGAGACGCTCGAGCCGCAGATCAAGGAGGCGACCGAGGCCGGGATCCCCGTAGTCCCGCTCCACCTCTCGGACTCGGAGGAGGAGCCGCTCGAGGCCACGCCGTACGAGGCCTTCGCGCCGTTCAACCTGGGCGCGCGCCTCTCGACACTCTACGCGGTTCAGGACCTCAAGGGCGAGCCGGTGAAGGCGCTCGTCATCGAGGTTTCGAGCACCGGCCCCTCGGATGGCATGGTCAAGACCATCGAGGACGTGCTGGCGAACGAGGCGCCCGAGGGAAGCGAGATCTCCGAGAAGATCAACTCCCAGGTCTCCGACTGGTCGACCGAGGTGCAGGGCGCGGTGCAGTCCGCGCTGCTGAAAGACCCGGAGATCAACGCCGTCATTCCGATCTACGACTCGATCGCACTCTTCGCCATCCCCGGCATTCAGCAGGCGGAGGGCGACCGCAACATCGGTGTCTACTCCTTCAACGGAACGACCTCGGTCCTCGGCATCCTCGACGACGGCGTCATGCGCGTGAACGTCGCGGAGAACCCGGACTGGGTTTCCTACGTCAACCTCGATACCGCGTTCCGCGCGATGCTCGATTCCGGCCCCTCGGACAAGGCTTCCGGTCCGGTCCGAGTCATCGATAAGAGCAACCTGTCTGAGCTCGGCGATCCGCCCGTGGCGGGCAAGGGCTTCGGTGACGAGTACCAGGGTGCATTCCTGGCGATGTGGGGTATCGAAGAGTGAATTCCGTAGCAACCAGCGGCAACGGCGGGCGCGCTCAGAGCGCGCCCGCCGGGGCGGCCCGGCTCAGCGTGACGGGCCTGAAGAAGGCCTTCGCGGGCGTTCCGGCGCTCAAAGGGGTCGAACTCGTCATTCAGCCCGGAGAGATCCACGGTCTGCTGGGTGCGAACGGCTGTGGCAAGTCGACCTTGATTAAGATCCTCGCGGGCTTCTACCAGGCCGACGAGGGCGAGATCGTCGTCAACGGCGAGAACCATCCGGTGCCGCTGGGGCCGCGCGGTCTTCGCGACTCGGGCGTTGCCTTCGTGCACCAGGACCTCGGCCTCGTTCCAGGTTCGACGGTGCTCGAGCACATGGCGCTCGACGCGTACGGTGCGGGCGCCGCGCTAAAGTCGGTCGCCTGGCGCGAAGAACGTGCGCGGGTGCAGGAACTGCTCGCCCGATTCGAGGTGCACATCGATCCCGACGTGATGGTCGAGGTGTTGTCACCGGTGCAGCGCGCGATGGTCGCGGTTGTGCGTGCCGTCGGCGCACAGGAGCGGGTCTCCGGAACCCGGGGATCCCTGCTGATCCTCGACGAACCGACCGTGTTCCTCCCGCGTGAGGAGGTCGAGCTGCTCTTCTCACTGCTGCGCCGCTTGAAGTCTCAAGGCGACTCGGTGCTGCTGGTGTCGCACGACCTCGATGAGGTCCTGGCCGTCACCGACCGCGTGACCGTGTTCCGCGACGGCGATTTGGTGGGGAGCCGCAATACTCCCGAGTGCACCCGCCAAGACATCGTGGAGATGATCCTCGGTGCGAAGGACGAGCACGTGCCGCATCCACCGGTCCGCGCGAAGGACGACCAGACGGTGCTCCTCTCTGCCGAGGGCCTGACCGGTCAGCGCATCACCGACCTCTCGCTCGAGCTTCGCGCCGGTGAGGTCGTCGGCATCACCGGGCTCGCGGGCTCGGGTTTCGAGGAACTCCCTGAGCTGCTCTACGGCGCCCACGCTCGGAAGGCGGGTGTGATCGTCGTCGACGGTCGCCAGATCCATAAGCCGACCCCGCTCGAGATGATGGCCAATCGCGTGGTCCTCATCCCCTCTGATCGGAAGGCTGACGGAGCGGCACAGGAGCTGACGGTCGTCGAGAACACCGCGCTGCCCTTCTTCACGAAATACACGAAGGGCTGGTGGATCGACTGGGCCGATCTTCGCAAGAAGGCCGTCGCGATCTCCGAGCAGTTCAACGTCGTTCCGCGCAACACCACACTCCCGTTCAGCAGCCTGAGCGGCGGTAACCAGCAGAAGGCGCTTCTCGGCAAATGGTTCGACACCAAGCCTCGCGTCATGCTGCTCAACGAGCCCACGCAGGGCGTTGACATCGGAGCGCGTCGAGAGATCTTCAAGCTGCTGCGCGCAGCCGTCGCCGACGGCATGACGGTGCTGTGCGCCACCTCGGACTACGAACAGCTCGTGGAGCTCGCCGACCGGGTGATCGTCCTCGAGAACGGTCGGGCCAGCAATGAACTGCATGGCGCCGACATCACCAAGGATTCCCTCGCAGGGGCCGTCTATTCCCAAGGAACGCAATGAGCACCACAGCCACTAAAACCGAGACCAAGGCCCCGGCCGTCATTACCAAGCGCCGCCAGCCCGAGCGCTTCGCACTGATCGGCGTTTGGGTCGTCCTGATTGTCGTGTTCGTCGCCCTCGCGCCGAACACCTTCCCGACGCCGGCGAACGTGTCGAACATGCTCGGCTCGCAGGCCGTGCTGCTGATCCTCGCACTGGGCGTCATCATTCCGCTGCGCGCCGGTGACTACGACCTCTCCATCGCCTCCGTGCTGACGCTGTCGGCGTGTACGACGGCGGCGCTGAACGTGCGGTTCGGCCTCCCCATCTGGGTCGCGGCCCTCGCCGGTATTCTCTCCGGCGTGATCGTCGGCGTGATCAACGGCTTCATCGTGACGAAGTTCAACATCAACCCCTTCATCGTGACGCTGGGTATGGGCACGGTTGCGGTGGGCATCTCATACCCCATCTCCAACTCGCGCACGATCACCGGAGTCGATTCCGCACTGAACGACGTGATGCTGACGAAGCCCTTCATGAACATTCCGCTCGACTTCTGGTACGGCGTGATCCTCTGCGCGATCGTGGCGTACATGTTCTCGAAGACCGCTTTCGGTCAGCGCCTTCTCTTCATCGGTCAGAACTCTGAGGTTGCGCGTCTTAACGGCGTGACGGTTCCAAAGCATCGGTGGATCGCGCTCATCCTCTCCGGCACGATCGCCGCGGTCGCGGGCGTGGTCTACGTCGGCACCACGAGCAGCGCGGACCCGACCTCCGGCGGAGCATTCATGCTTCCGGCGTTCGCGGCGGCGTTCCTCGGCTCGACGACGTTGACGGTCGGCCGATTCAACCCCTGGGGCACCGCGATCGCCGTGTACTTCCTGGTCACCGGAATCACGGGCCTGCAGCTCCTCGGCGCCGAGTCCTACGTGCAGGACCTGTTCTACGGCGGTGCGCTCGTCATCGCTGTGGTGCTATCGCAGGTCGTCCAATCGCGTAATGCGAAGAAGCTTGCCGCTCGCTGACATCTGCGGTCGACACCACTCCGAGTCCAGCGCATGCGCGACTCGACGAACACCATACAAGTGAGAAAGGACGAGACATTATGAGGGCAAAGGGAGCCGTTATCCACGAGGTCGGCGGCCAGTGGAAGACCGAAGACATCGAGCTCGACGATCCGCAGGACAGCGAGGTGCTCATCCAGGTCATGGCGAGCGGCCTGTGCCACTCGGATGATCACTTCGTGACCGGCGATATCCCCGTGACGCTGCCGATGGTCGGTGGCCACGAGGGGGCGGGCATCGTCGTCAAGGTCGGCAAGAAGGTCACGCGCGTCAAGGTTGGAGACCATGTCTCGACGCTCTTCATCCCGGCGTGCGGCAAGTGCCGCTACTGTGCTCGCGGTCAGTCGTACATCTGCAACAACGGTGCCGGTATGGAGCACGGCATGGGCATGGACGGTACGCCGCGCTTCCACATTGCGGATTCGGGTCAGGGCATCGGCGGCGTCGTCCGTCTCGGCACGTTCTCGAACTACCTCGTGTGCCACGAGAGCCAGGCCATCCAGATTCCCGATGACATTCCCTTCGACGTCGCATGCCTCGTGTCGTGCGGCGTCGCCACGGGCTGGGGCGCCGCGGTGAACGGCGGCAACATCCGCCCCGGTGACGTGGTGCTGGTCATGGGAACGGGCGGCGTCGGAATGAACGCCGTGCAGGGTGCTCGTCACGCCGGCGCCGACCACGTGCTCGTCGCGGAACCGGTCGAGTGGAAGCGCGAAGAGGCGTTGAAGTTCGGCGCGACCGAGTCGTTCGAAAGCGTTGAGGCTGCGAAGGGGCGTATCGCCGAACTCACGAACGGGCAGGGGGTCGACGTCGCGATCGTTACGGTCGGTCGCGTCGACGGCAAGCTCCTCGGTGAGGCGCTCGATGTCACGGGCAAGGGCGGGGTCACCGTGCTCACCGCGGTCGGTTCGTACGAGCGCTCGATCGAGGCCAGCCCTCAGGATTTCACCAACCTCGCGAAGAGCCTCCAGGGCGTCATGTACGGCCTCTGCAACCCGGTCTCGGACATCCCGCGCCTCCTGCAGATGTGGCGCGACGGCCGCATCAAGCTCGACGAGCTCATCACCACCCGTTACACCGTGGACGAAGTCAATCAGGGCTTCGCGGACATGCACGGCGGCAAGAACATCCGCGGCGTCCTGATCCACAGCCACGAATAAGAATTTCTACGAGGAGACTTTTATGTCATCGACAACTGCACCTGATCCGCACGCACCGATCGCTCACACCAAGCTCCTGATCGGCGGCGAATGGGTCGACGCAGCGGACGGGCAGGAGTACGAGGTACTCAATCCCGCGAACGGCGAGGTCGTCACTCGCGTCGCCGAGGCCGGTCCCGAGGATGTGGATCGCGCGGTAGCGGCTGCCCGCAAGGCCTTCAACGGCGCGTGGTCGTTCATGTCCCCGCTCGAGCGGTCGAAGCGCATCTGGCGCCTCGCGGAGCTGATCGAGGAGAACGCTCCCGAGCTCGCTCGTCTCGAGGTGCTGAGCCAGGGCAAGCCTTACTCCCTCGCGCTCGAGGGAGATGTCCCGACCGCGGCGAAGCACTTCTACTACATGTCGGGTTGGGCGACGAAGATCGAAGGGAACACGATCCCCGTCTCCGCCGGCCCGAACCAGCACGTCTACACGCGCCGCGAGGCGATCGGTGTCGTCGCGGCCATCGTGCCCTGGAACTTCCCGCTCGTCATCTCCGCGTGGAAGCTCGCTCCGGCTCTCGCCGCGGGCAACACCGTCGTACTGAAGCCCGCGGAGACCACACCTCTGACGGCTCTCATGCTCGGTGAGCTCGCACTGCAGGCGGGCATCCCGGCCGGCGTGCTGAACGTGCTCCCCGGTTTCGGACGTCGTGCGGGGCAGGCGATGGCTGAGCACCCCGACGTCGACAAGGTCACCTTCACGGGCTCCACCATGACGGGCGGCCGCATTGTCGACGCGGCGAAGGGCAACATGAAGAAGGTGACGCTCGAGCTGGGCGGTAAGAGCGCGAACATCATCTTCCCCGATGCCGACATCGAGAAGGCGATCGCCGGCTCCGCTGACGGCATCTTCTTCAATGCAGGCCAGGCGTGCGCGGCAGCGGCGCGACTGTATGTGCACGAGGACGTCTACGACGAGGTCGTGGAGGGGATGGCGGCGAACGCTCGCAACATCAAGGTCGGCGACGGTTTCGATCCCTCGAGCCAGATCGGGCCCGTCGCGAACAGCAAGCAGTTCGAAACCGTCACGAACTACCTCGAGATCGGTGTCGCCGAAGGCGGACGTGCGGTGACCGGCGGGAACCGGATCGGCGATAAGGGATACTTCGTCGAGCCCACGGTATTCGCCGATGTGAGCCCGAACGACCGCATCGTCAAGGAGGAGATCTTCGGGCCTGTGGTCGTCGCTCAGAAGTTCACGAGCGAAGAGGCCGTCATCGCCGAGGCGAACGACTCGGCCTACGGCCTCGCGGGCGGAGTCTGGACGGGTGATGTGGGTCGTGCCCATCGCGTCTCGGCGGCAATGCGCACGGGCACGGTCTGGGTCAACACCTATGGCGCGTTCGATCCCGCAGTACCGTTCGGCGGCTACAAGCAGTCGGGCTGGGGCCGCGAGATGGGCCATGAAGCGCTGAACCACTACACCGAGGTGAAGACCGTGTGGATCGACCTGGGGAGTGGCAACTAACTCGCTGTACTGATCCGCAAGTGGCGGATCGAGGAGCCGCGGTACGCGCGCGGTGCGCTGAGCGTGCCGCGGCTCCACCCCACAACTTGAGAGATGGGCAGCGTCGATGGGAATCGACCCCGGTGCTCGCCGCAGAGAAGGTAACAGACTCATGAAGCTCCTCGAACCCTGGACTTTGGGGCCCTACGCGCTCAGCAACCGTGTCGCGATGGCGCCGATGACGCGGAATCGCGCCGACGAGCACGGAGTCCTCCCGGACTACGTGGCCGAGTATTACGCGCAGCGCGCCTCTGCGGGCCTGCTCATCACAGAGGGCACTCAACCCAGCGCGAAGGGGCAGGGCATCCCGAATACGCCGGGCATGCACAGCGACGAGCAAGAGGCTGCATGGCGGAAGGTGGGTGAGGCGGTGCATGAGCGGGGCGGCGTGATCTTCTGCCAGTTGATGCACACGGGCCGAGCCGGTCACTCGTCTGTGGCCCCGAACCCCGAGGACTTCGTGGCACCGAGCGCGATTGCGGCAGACATGCTCGTCGCAACCGCGGACGGCCGCGAAGTTCAGGCCGAGACTCCGCGTGCGCTCGAGACCTCGGAGATCGCCGAGATCGTCGAGTCGTACGCGTCTGCGGCGCAGCGCGCCATCGATGCGGGACTCGACGGGATCGAACTCCACGCGGCGAACGGCTATCTCCCGCATCAGTTCCTCAACCACGGAACGAATCAGCGCGAGGATGAATACGGCGGTTCGCCGGAGAACCGGGCGCGCTTCGTTGTCGAGGTGATGTCGGCGATGGCCGAACGCATCGGCGGCGACCGCGTCGGGATTCGCGTATCGCCGGGGGGCAAGTTCAATGACATGCGAGGACTCGACGACGAGGAGACCTACATGGCGCTCCTCGATGGTCTCCGGGGTCTGAACCTCGCGTACCTGCACACGCTGAAGCGCCGGTCCAACTCGATGCACGAGGAGATGCGGCGTCGTTGGCCGACGACCTTCATGGTCAACACGGGGTATCACGGCTCGTCCGAACCGCCGGCGCTGGAGGCGGAGCTTGAAAGCGGAAGCGCAGACATGGTGAGCGTCGGGCGCTGGTTTATCTCGAACCCCGACCTCATCGAGCGGTGGCGCGCCGGCGCGCCGCTGACCGAGTGGGACGAAGCGACGTTCTTCACGTCGGGGCGCGAGGGGCTCATCGATTACAACTTCGCGACCCGGTAAGCAGGGCGCAGGGGATCCCAGTGGGGGATCTCCGAACTCGCGGCACGATTCATCAACGAATAACAAAGGAGTCATTGTGGCTGAGAATGCATATGCCGGTCGAATCGTAGTGGTGACGGGCGCGGGCTCGGGCATCGGTCAAACGTGCGTCGAAGTGTTTCAGCAGTCCGGCGCGACGGTCATCGGCTGGGATCTGCGTCCGGCCGATGACTCGACCACCGCGGTGGACGTCTCGGACTGGGACTCGGTCAGCGCTGCGGCTGCCGACGTGAAGGAGCGCTACGGTCGCGTCGACGCGCTCGTGAACTGCGCGGGCATTATTACGCCGAATCTTCCCGCGGAGGAAACGGACCCCGAGGACTTCCGTAAGACGTTCAACGTCAATGTGATGGGCATCGTCAACACGACCAAGGCGCTCTTCCCGCTGCTCCTCGAGTCGGATTCGGGGGCCGTCGTCAACATTGCGAGTCAGGCGGCCCTTGTCTCCCTCCCGCACCAGGCGGCCTACACCGCTTCGAAGGGCGCGGTAGCCGCCCTGACTCGTGCGCTCGCGATTGACTGGGCGTCCCGTGGCGTTCGAGTGAACGCGGTCTGCCCCGGCTTCACAGCGACTCCCATGGCGGTGAAGCAGATGACCCCCGCCCTTGAGGAGGCGCTGGCGCGACGCGTGCCCCTGGGGCGCATGTTCGAGACCGAGGAAATCGCCAACGCGATTCAGTTCTTGAGCAGCCCGCTCGCCTCGGCGATCACCGGCGTTGTGCTTCCCGTCGACGGAGGCTGGACCGCGGGAGAACCCGCCCTTCCCATGTAGACGGTCGTTTCGGAAGCCCGAGTCACCACAGGAGTAGAGGACGAGAACAATGAGGTTTGAGAACAAGGTCGCCATTGTCACCGGAGCGAGCTCCGGAATCGGTCGGGGAGCGGCGATCCGTCTCGCGAGCGAGGGTGCGAAGGTCGTGCTGATCGGTCGGAGGCAGGACGCACTCGACGAGGCTGTCGCGGAATGCGAGGGCCGAGGGGTCGCGGTGGTGCTCGACGTTGCTGATCCAGCAGCGGTCGATCGGGTGCTGCCCGACGTGCTTGCGCAGCACGGCGCTCCCGACGTCGTGGTGCACGCGGCGGGTATTACGGTACTCGGCGCGCTCGATCAGCTCACCGAGGCTGATTGGGATCGTCAGATGGATACCAATCTGAAGAGCATCTACTGGGTGAATAAGCACCTCTGGCCCGCGATGACTCCCAATGGGGGATCGATCGTCACGATCGCCTCGACGGCCTCCTTCGTGGGCTTCCCTCAGGACGCGGCGTACGTCGCGTCGAAGGGTGCGGTGCTCGCCCTCACCCGCTCGATGGCCCTCGACGGCGCAGCGCACGGCATCCGCGTGAACACTGTCTGCCCCGGCTTCATCTACACCCCCAATCTGCAGGGCTTCTTCGATGGGCAGCCCGATCCCGAGGCGGCGAAGAGCGGTGCGGGATCCGCGGCGCCCATCGGTCGCTTGGGCACCCCTGAGGATGTCGCGGCCGCAATCGCCTTCTACGCGAGCGACGACGCCGGCTTCATTACGGGCACGTCCCTGCTGGTCGACGGCGGGCTCCTCGCCAAGGCGCCGAGTTGATCGAGTAACCAGTCGGAGAACGCCGGATATCAAGCAGTGTGAAGAAGTGAGGTGCGAGCGATGAGCGCTCAGAGTGAAGAAGTCGAAGTCGACGTCGACGTCGTAATCGTCGGTGCAGGGGCGGGCGGGCTCACAGCCGCGCTCGCGGTAGCCGATGCCGGGCACTCGGTTGTCGTGCTCGAAAAGCTCGAGAGTCCGGGTGGCAATTCGTCGCTCTCCACGGGTTCGATTCCCGCGGCCGGAACGAAGCAGCAGCGCGAACTCGGAGTCGACGACCGCCCCGATCTCATGGCGGAGGATCTGCTGCGGCAGAGCGGGCCGCACGAGGCGGAGCATCTCACTCGCCGACTTGCTGATACCTCGGCCGAGCTCGTCGATTGGCTGATCGACACCCACCAGGTCGAGTTGAAGCTCATCACCGACTACAAGCACGTCGGACATTCGGTGACTCGTTTGCACGCACCGGCATCGCGCCGTGGTGCCGACCTCATCTCCGATCTGCTGGCGGCATGCGAGCGGGCGGGAGTCGATGTGTTGGTGGGCAACCCGGTCGGGAAGCTCCTCGTCGAGGAGGGCGAGGTTCGGGGTGTCGTGGTCGAGGGCGATCGCGCGGGGACGTACGAGCTTCGCTCGAACGCCGTGATCCTCGCGAGTAACGGGTTCGGTGGCAACGCCGAACTTCTGCGGAAATGGATCCCGGAGATCGCCGACGTCGAGTATTTCGGAGCGCACGGATCAACGGGTGAGGCGATCGAGTGGGCCGTGGAACTGGGGGGCCATCTGCAGAACCGCGGCGCCTACCAGGGGTACGCGGCAGTCGCCTACCCTCACGGGTCGATCTTGTCGTGGACGACCGTCGAGAAGGGCGGCGTTCTGGTTGATTCGACGGGTCGGAGGCTCGGCGACGAGATCGTCGGATACTCCGGGTTCACGTCTGAGGTGCTGGGCGGTGCGGCCCCGATCTACGTCGTCTACGACGCACGCATCAAGGCGATCGCCGAGAAGGAAGAGGAGTTCGCCGAGCTCGTGAAGATGAACGGTGCGACGGAGTACGCGACGGTGCAGGAGCTGGCGGCGGGCATCGGGGTCGACGTCGACGCGCTGAGCTCCACGCTGCAGACGTATGCGGAGGCGGCGGCAGGAACTGCCCCTGACCCCTTCGGTCGTACCGATTTCGGGATCGCTCCCCTCGAAGCCCCATTCGTCGCATCTCGGGTCACGCCGGGTCTCTTCCACACTCAGGGCGGCGTCGCCGTTGACGACGACGGGCGCGTACTCGCCCAGGACGGGACGCCCGTGCCGCGGCTCTTCGCCGTGGGCGGCGTCGCTGCGGGTGTGAGTGGTCTCGAAGGCGGCCGCGGCTACTCGTCGGGTAACGGATTGCTGACGGCCGCGGGGCTGGGCCGCCTTGCAGGCATTGCTGCGGGAGAACTGGTGTGATGTCATCGCCGAGCTGGGAGGAGTGGCAGCACGATCTGTTCGCTCGCGTCTCCGGCCTCCGCGCCGCGGAGCTCGATGAGGCGACGCGGAGGCGGGCCGCTCTGATCATGGTGGATGATCTCGCCGCGATGGTGCTTGCGGCTCACGAGCCCGAGATCCAGCGGTTGAACGCTGCCGCTCAGCGGATCGCCCCCCTCAGTGAGGCGAGTGTCATCGGTGGCGGCCGCAGCGGACGATCATGGGCGGCTCTCACAAATGCGACCGCCGCGTGCTGGAACGAGCTCGACGGCGGCTTTCGACCGGCGACCTGTCACGGCGGCTTGTACTCTCTGCCGGCGGGCATGGCTGAGGTCGAGGCGAACGGAGGGACTGTCGGGCAGGTGATGCGCGCGCTCGTGGGAGGCTACGAGGTGTCGACATCGTTCGCACGAGCCGTTCCCTTCCCCAGCCCGTTGCAATGGCATCCGCACGCGACACTGGCGCCGACCGGTGCAGCCGCTGCCGTAGCTGTCGCTCGCGGAGGCAGTGCCGAAGATGTTGCGAGCGCCTCATTCGCCGCCGTGACGCTAGCCGCCGCGGGGCCCTTCTCGCACGCGACATCGGGTCTTCTCATCCGCAATGGTTGGGCGGGCCACGGCGCGCTTTCGGGCTTCACGGCGGTCGAGCTCGCTGCTGCGGGGGTGCGTGCCGACGCGGGGTCTCCTCTCGAAGTGCTGCAGAGCGGGTTCGGCAACGAGATCTCGGTCGATGCCCTGCAGTCGGGAACCGGCGACTGGGCGGTGCATGACGGCTACCACAAGCTCTACGCCTGCTGCCAATACATGCACAGCGCAGTTGAGGCCTCTCGTGACTTGGCGACGGGGCCGCTGGCCGACGTCGCCACCGACCAGATCGCTCGCATCGCGGTTGAAACGCACCCGCTGGCGCTTCCACTGACCGAGACCGAACCGACGACGGCGCTCGGCGCGAAATTCTCCATGCCTCACACGGTCGCGTCCGTGCTGGTGAACCGGCATACACGTGCAGAAACGTTCGGCGCGGGGCAACTGGAGAACCCGGAGATCGCTGCGCTGCGCCCACTCGTGGAGGTGACCCGGTACCCGGGTGAGCTCGCCCCGCCCCTCGACCGTCCGGCCCGAATCACGGTTACCTTGCACAGCGGCGAGTCGTTCACTGCTGAGTGCCTCAGCGCGATCGGAGGGCCGGACCGGCCTCTTTCCGAATCGGACGTCATCGACAAGATCGATCGTTTGACCTCGTCCACTGCTCCCCGTTTCGCAGCGGTCGCAGAACAGCTGGTGGCAGGACGGATCGCCACCGACGAGGCGTGGAGCGACGTATTGGGGGAGCTGTGGGCGAGCGCGTGACGCGACTGGGGCGGGTGGTATCTCGGCTTCTGGAATCCTACGAAGCGGTTCCGGAGTCCGTTACAGTCTCCGCTCGACTGCACTTCCTCGACGCAATCGGCGTGGCCTTCGCGGCTTCGAAACACGGGCCGGTTGCGCGCGTTACGGAGCTGTCGAGCGACGCTGGGGGCGCGAGTACTCTGCTCGGCACCGGCGGGGGCGCCTCGCCCGCGGTAGCGGCGCTCGCCAACGGGACCCTCATGCACTCGCTCGAGTACGACGACACCCACACGGCGTCAGTCGTTCACGGCAGCAGTGTCATGGCTTCGACAGCCCTCGCGGTCGGAGAGGAAGTGGGAGCGACCGTCGATGAGATGCTGCGCGCATTCACCATCGGGTGGGAATTCTTCATTCGCATCGGGCTCGCCTGCCCGGGAGGGCTGCAGGCCAGAGGCTTCCAGGTCACTTCTGCGGCTGGTCCGTTCGCCGCTGCGCTTGTTGCCGGTCTTCTGCGCAAGAGCCCCCAGGACGAGATTGCGAACGCGATCGGAATCGCAGGATCGCAGGCCGGGGGCACATTCGCGTTCTTGGCGGATGGCGACACGGTCAAGTCAGCGCAGGCGGGTTGGGCCGCCCACTCGGGGGTTCTCGCACACGATCTTGCGCGCACAGGAGTGAGCGGCCCCGACGGGGTATTCGACGGTGACTACGGCTTCTTCCGGCTGTACGCGGCGGATGATCCAGCCGGCGAGCGGCTCTTCGCACTGTGCGAAGACATCGGCGAGAGATGGCTCCTGACGGAGGCTGCGTTCAAGCTGTTGCCGTGTTGCCACTACATTCACCCATTTGTCGAGGCGCTCGGGGAGTTGGTCGCGGAGGTGGGTGGGCGTCAGCAGGTCGCATCGGTGCGTTGCGACGTGCCGAGCGAGGTTATTCCGATCATCGCGGAACCTTGGGCCTCGCGGCAGCGGCCGGCGCGCGCTCAGGATGCGAGGTGGAGTCTGCCCTACGTGCTCGCCTGGTTGCTGGAGCACGGCGAAGTCGGTTTCGGCACCTTCGTCGGAAGTGTCTCCGAACGTGTCATGGCGACGGCCGAAAGTGTCTCTTTCGAGCCGTGGGAGGGGAGCGGGTTCCCCACGCGTTTTCCGGCGCGCGTGCACGTGACCACGCGCGCCGGTACTCGCGTGAGCCGCACCGTGGACGATGTGCTGGGGAGCGCGGCGCGACCGATTCCCCCGGGCCGAGTGGTTGGGAAGGCGCGGTCGAACTTCGAGAGCGCTGGCACGGCTGGCGCGGAGGCGGAACGACTCCTCGAGGCGCTGCAGCATCCCGGATCCGCCGTCGCGGATCTGACCGATGCGCTCCGCGCGGCTCCTCAGGTGAACCTCGAGCGGGAGGCGTCATGACAACGCTCCAGCCGATCGGAGGAGACAGCCCCGAAACTCGGCAGTATACGTACACCCCTGCGATTCGCCTCGGTGATCTCGTGTTCGTGTCGGGTCAGATCGCGATCGATGACGCGGGGCAGCTGCTCGGTGAGGGCGACTTCTGGGCGCAGGGGAATCAGGTATTCCGGCGCTTGAGCAGCCTTCTCGAGCAATCGGGGAGCGCGCTCGATCGCGTCGTCAAGGTAACCGTTTACCTCACTCGGTTGTCGGATTTCGGCACCTTCGTCGAACTGCGACGGAAGTGGCTTCGGCCTCCCTACCCTGCTGACACGACCGTCGTCGTCGAATCGCTCGCACGACCAGGCGCGCTGCTCGAAGTCGAGGCCGTTGCGGCGGCGCTCTAGTGGGCGTGTGATGGTCGTGCATCGGATCGGAGCCGCCGGAAATCCACGGTGATGAGGCGGAATGCGACGCGTATGTATACGCTATTGATATTTATCGGCTACTAGTCCGGAAGATGAGGCTGTTTGTGTACAATGGACCTATGGGGGACGAGGGCCAAGGGCGGCTGAAAGCGAGCGAGCGCGTGTACCGCACGCTGCTCAGCGAGATTCAGCTGGGACGGCTCGCACCGGGAACCGTCTTGGGCGAGGTGGAGCACGCGGAACGCTTCGGTGTGAGCCGCACCCCGCTGCGCGAAGCACTGAGGAAGCTGACGGCCGACGGCCTGGTGACGCAGGTGTCGCCGCGCGTGACGGTGGTGTCAGCGCTCGAGCGCGAAGATATCGAGGCTCTCTTCGAGGTACGAGGAGCGCTCGAGGAGTGCGCGGTGGTGCTCGCGGCCGCGCGAGGCGACGTTGAGGAGTTCGCGGCGATCGCCCGCGAGTTCGAGCAGGTCAGATTGACGCCCGAGTCGGGCGACGATGAACTCGAAAAGTACTTTGCGTTGATCGAACGCTTCGACCAGGCGCTCGACTCTGCGGTGACGAATGAGTATCTGATTTCGTTCCTGCGGGTGGTGCGAATGCACCTCGTCCGGGTTAGGCGTATGGCGAAGACGAATCTCGAGCGATTGGTCGAGTCGGTCGGAGAGCATCGGCTTATCGCAGAGGCGCTGTCGAAACGCGACGCTGATCTCGCCGTGCACGCGACGCACGTGCACCTCTACAACGCGCGGAAGAACACGTTCAGCATGCTCGAGAACGAGCGCGCTGAATCGCTCGCCTAGAGCACCAGTGAACCACGCCCCGCGGCGACGACGCCGTCAGAAGGGGACCGCACCAGGATCGGGCGCATAGCGCCAGGCCTCCGGTGTACGCACCGGATTTCGAAGTAACGAAGGGATAACACAGATGTTGTACTCCAAGACGAGTGCCGCGGAGAAGCGGCGACTCTTTCGAGAGAAACTCCGCTCAGGGGAGACGCTCCGTTTTCCGGGAGCGTTCAATCCGCTTTCTGCTCGCATGATCGAGCAGAAGGGCTTCGACGGCGTGTACGTTTCGGGGGCTGTGCTCGCGGCGGATCTCGGTCTGCCGGATATCGGCCTGACCACCCTGACGGAGGTCGCCGGTCGCGGTGCGCAGATCGCGCGGATGACGGAGTTGCCGACCATTATCGATGCGGACACCGGCTTCGGCGAGCCGATGAACGTCGCTCGGACGATCCAGTCCCTGGAAGACGCGGGTATCGCGGGGGCGCACATCGAGGATCAGGTCAACCCGAAGCGCTGCGGTCACCTCGATGGGAAAGCTGTCGTCGGTCAGGATCTCGCCGTGAAGCGCATTCGCGCCGCTGCGGATTCCCGACGCGATGACAACTTCGTGCTAATCGCTCGGACCGATATTCGCGCGGTCGAGGGGCTCGACGCGACGAAAGACCGCGTGAAAGCGCTGGTGGACGCGGGCGCCGACGTCATCTTCCCCGAAGCGATGCGCACGCTCGAAGAGTTTGCGGCCATTCGTGAGGTCGTCGACGTACCCGTGCTCGCGAACATGACCGAGTTCGGCAAGAGTGATCTCTTCAGTGTCGAGGAGCTCCGAAGCGTGGGCGTCAACCTGGTGATCTGGCCCGTCTCGATGCTGCGGATCTCGATGGGTGCCACTTCACGCGCGCTCGATACCCTGAATTCCGAGGGCCACCTGGAGTCGAAGCTCGACGAGATGCAGCACCGCGCCGACCTCTACGAGCTGCTCGATTACGAGTCCTACAATCACTTCGATCAGGGCGTGTTCAACTTCCAGATCCAGCGCTAGCGGGACTTCCGGCACTGCAACAGCGGCCCCGCTCTGCTCTTGGCGAGTGGGGCCGTGTGTTCTGCCCGGAACATCGAGTTCGTAACCGGGATACGGCCCGGCTCGCGAAGCAGGCTGCCTCGGGGTATTCGGCGCGAGAAATGACGAAGAACGGGTGCGGACCAGGAGGCCTGATCCGCACCCGTTCTCTGCGCCGGTTAGTTGCTCGCGATCTGACCGAGCTTCTGGATGATCTCCTCGGTGGTACCCACGTCCGCGTACTTCTGGTCGAGATCGAAGAGGTTGACGTCGTGGATGACCTGGCTCCGGTCGTAGCAGGCGTCGCTCGGAACGCTGACGCGATAGTTGTACGAGAACGCGTCGATCACGGTGGAACGGACACAGCCCGACGTCGAGCAACCGACCACCACGAGGGAGTCGGCACCCGTCTGGATCAGGTACGAAGCGAGCGGCGTGCCGAAGAACGCGCTCGGGTGCTTCTTCGGAAGGAGCACGTCGCCCTCTCGCGGAGCGATTTCCTCGACGAAGTCGTAGCCGCGGCTCGCGATGTTCATGATGGCCGGAACCTTCGCGCCGAGCGCTCCCTGGTCGAACTCTCGCTTCGGAGCGACATGCGGGTAGAGCACCGGCCAATCGTTCGCCCGGAAGACCTCGAGCAGCTTGCTGATGTTCCCGACCGCATCCCATGCGACCTCGCCGACGGCGGTCGGAAACTCCTGGATCGCTTCTTCGAAGGGCACCGCGCGGGTGCCGGTGGTTCGATACTGCACGTCGATGATGAGCAGAGCGGGCTTCTTGCCCATCCCCACGGGGCGGCCGAAACCGGCGGCATCGTAGCGTTCAAGGGTCTGAGCGTCGATGAAATCTGAATTGAAGCGTGCCATGTGCTTCTCCTTCTGTGCGTTGTGCCTGGGGCGGAATCGTTAGTGCTGCTCGAGCGCGGCCGCGCCGCTACGCGCGCGGGGCACGTACTCGCCCGGCAGGGAGTCCGTGAGTTCGCCGTCGCGCAGGGCGAATGTGCCGCGCACGATGGTATGCACGACCGAGAGCGGAAGCTCCGTGCCCTCCCACGGCGTGAATTCAGCAGCCGAGTGCTGCGTCTTTGCCGTGATAGTCGACGGCGCGTGCATGTCGACGACGACGAGATCCGCATCGGAACCGACGGCGATCGTGCCCTTGCGGGGGTACATGCCGAAGAGCTTCGCTGCACGGGTGCTCACCATGTCGACGATCTGGTCGATCTCTAGACCGCGCCGCAGGCCCTCGGACAACGTGAGCGGGAGGATGCCTCCGGTGCCGGGGAAGCCCGCCGACGCCGTCCAGATGTCCTTCTCCTTGTTAGTGCGGTGGCGAGCGTTGTGGTCTGAGCCGATCGAGTCGATGCGCCCGGACTTCGCAGCCTCCCACAGGTATTCGACGTCCTCACGCGGGCGAATCGGCGGATTCACCTTCGCGTACACGCCGGCCTCCGAATCGGTGTCGAGCGTCAGGTACTGGGTGCAGGTCTCAATGAAGATGTTCGGGTACGCCTCCTGTTGGCGGGTGAGCGCCTCGACAGCCTCGCGGCTGCTGGTGTGCACGCAATAGACGGAGGCGCCGGTGACGCTCGCGAGGTACGCCACTCGCTGCGCCGCGTCGGCCTCGACGAACGGCGGCCGCGCTGCGTTCCACGCCTGCAGCGGCGGCAACGATTCGTCACGATCCGCATCCCGGAACATCCGCACGAGCTCGATGTTCTCCGGGTGCGGATTGATCATGGCGCCGTGCTCCGCGCTCTTGCGGAGGATGTCGTACATGAATGAGTCATCATTGCCCGGCAGGCCGAGGTACTTGCCCTCGTCGCCGCGGAAGTTCATGAAGAACTTGAAGGAGGAGACCCCGAGCTCCACGTACTTCTGGAACTCCTCGAGATGTTCCGGTGTGCCGAGCACGAAGTGGAATCCGAAGTCGCTGTGCGAATTCGAAGCCATCGCTGCCCGCGCGGACTCGAGTTCCCCGACGTAGGAGTCGGAGCTCATCAGGTAGACGAGCATGGTGGTGATTCCACCGGCGACGGCAGAGGCAGTCTCGCGTTCCGCATCGTCGGGGTCGCGCGGCACGCGGATGTCCTTGCCGAGGTGCACGTGCGGATCGATTGCGCCCGGGAGCACGAGTTTGCCCGAGACATCGACGACTTCGTTCGCGGCCGCGTCCTCCTGCCGGTCGATGATCGCCGCGATACGCCCGTCGCGCACCAGGAGGTCGACCTCGGAGAGGCCCTGTCCCTCGATGAAGACGTCGCCTCCCGTGAGTCTGAGATCATAGCTTTCGCTCATGTTGCGTCCTTTCTGAGGGTGTTTCAGGGGATTGTTCGAGGCCCAGCACGCTCAGCGAATTGCTCATCGAATCCATGAGGTGCCCGGTCAGCAAGCTCACGCTTCCGTCGACGTCCCGCGCCATGACGCGCTCGAGAATCACCGCGTGATCTGCGGCGGACTGCTCTCGCCGGCGTTCGGAGCGCGATGTGGATCGCAGCGCGAGGAAGAGCTTGTGGTTTGCATCCTGAAGCTGTTCATTGATCGCGGCATTGGCGCCCAGCGCGACGAGCTGTTGATGGAAGTCGAGTTCGGCGACGTACGGCTCGCTGTGCTCGCCGGCCGCGTGGGCACGAATCCGCGCCTTTTCTGCCTTGAGCTGCTCATTGAGCGCCTCAAGATCGGCGGTGCTCGCACGCTCGACTGCGAGGCGGATAGCGAAGAGTTCGAGCGCGCTGCGGAGTTCGTAGAGGTCGACGATCTCGCGCGGGGAGTAGCTGCGGACATAGGCGCCCCGGTGCGCTTCCATCGTGAGGTACCCCTGACCTGACAGGCGCTTGATCGCCTCACGTAACGGCCCGCGGCTGATCCCGATCGCCTCCGCAAGCGCGACCTCGTTGAGGCGATCACCCGGGCTGAGCGTGCCTTCGAGAATCATCCCGCGGAGGTAGCTCTCCGCCTGGGCAGAAATGGACGATCGCTGGATCGTCTGCGCATCGCTCGCAGCTCGCATGCTCCGCCCCATCCCCTGTGATATGTGCCGGTCACGGCAATTGTTGCGCGGTCGGGAGTGAACTGTCAACAGTTGACAGTATCGAACCGCCGTGGGTAGGCTGGCGAACCTACGCTCCAGAATTCGAGGGGTTCAATGAAGATCTACGTTCTGGTGAAGGAAGTTCCCGACACCTATGGCGAGCGTGCGCTCGATCTCGAGACGGGTCTCGCCGTACGCGACGGTGACACCGTGCTCGACGAGATTTGCGAGCGGGCTCTGGAAGCGGCTCTCAACATTGCAGAGCAACACGAGGGAACAGAGGTCGTCGCGCTGTCCATGGCCTCTGAGGCTGCAACCGCATCCGTGCGCAAAGCGCTGGCAATCGGGGCCGACTCGGCGGTTCACATTGTCGACGAACGTCTCGCCGGGGCGGATCTCGGGCTCACCGCTGAGACGCTCGTCGCCGCGATTCGCCGGGGAGCGCCCGACCTCGTCCTCGCGGGCAACGTCTCGACGGACGGTGCCGGTGGAATGATCCCGGCGATGCTCGCGGAGCACCTGTCTGTCGTCCACGCCACGTCGCTCAGCTCTGTGGAGGTCGAGGAGGGTCGTGTGTCGGGCATGCGTGTCACCGAGGACGGCGCGCAGACCCTGTCGGCTCAGCTTCCCGCGGTGGTGTCCATCACCGACGCGTTACCCGAAGCTCGATTCCCGAATTTCAAGAGCATCATGGCTGCCAAGAAGAAGCCCGTCGAAGTGCTCTCGCTCGAGGATCTCGGAGTCTCGGTCGATGCGTCCGCTGTGCCCTACGCAGTCATGACCTCGGTCTCGCAGAAGCCTCCCCGCAAGGCGGGTGTCAAGCTCGTCGACGAGGGCGATGCCGTCTCGCAGCTCGTGGAGTTCCTCGAACAGAACAGGTTGGTGTGACGTGTCGTATCCCGAGCACTCGATCCTGACGCTGGTCGACATCGATGCCGCGGGCAACGCGGCGAGTACGACAGCCGCGCTCATCGGCGCGGCTGCGACTGTCGGCGCACCTGTTGCAGTGGTCGTCGGCGGATCGGCGGCGGCCGCTGAGGCCGCCGCAGCGGCCGGGGCGCGCGTCGTGCTGGTCGCCCCCGCCCGCGCCGATGCGCCCGCGGTCTCGGTTCTCGACGCGCTGCAAGCGGCGTATCAGCACGTCCGCCCGGACGCGGTGCTTGTCTCGCACTCGGTGAATGGACGGGACATCGCGGCTCGACTCGCGGTGCGAGAGCGGTTGGCGCTCCTCGCGGATGCGGTCGGGGTGAAGCGTGACGAGCTGGGAGTAGTCGCGTCCCACTCGGTGTTCGGAGGCTCGTATCTGACAGAAGCTGCAGCTACGTTCGACGCGCCGATCATCACGGTCCGTCAGGGAGCTGTCGACGCGAGATCAGCCGCGGCCCCACTCGAGGTCCGCGAACTCGTGGTCGAACCTTCGGGGGGTCCGACCGCAGTTGTCGGAGAACAAACGGTCGAAGCGCAGACCTCTTCGCGCCCGGAGCTGCGAGGCGCCGCAAAGGTCGTCGCCGGGGGCCGCGGCTTCGGCTCGCGCGAGCAGTTCGCACTCGTCGAAGATCTCGCCGATCGGCTCGATGCCGCTGTCGGCGCGTCCCGCGCCGCCGTGGACGCCGGCTATGTGCCCTACGCGTTCCAGGTCGGTCAGACGGGCGTATCGGTCTCGCCGCAGCTGTACGTGGCCTTGGGGATCTCGGGCGCGATCCAGCATCGCGCCGGCATGCAGACTTCGAAGACAATCGTGGCGATCAATAGCGACCCCGACGCGCCGATCTTCGACATTGCCGATTTCGGCATCGTCGGCGACCTCTTCTCGATTGTGCCGCAGCTCATCGAAGCCCTCGAAGAGCGGAAGCAGTAGCCGTGGCGAACGCGCGGATGCGCGGTGGATTGCCGCGGGTGTCGGGTGGAGAGCCCTGGCCGCCCGGGGGTCTCGTCCCGAGGCCGACCGTGGTTCCTGAAGCCCGGCCCACCCACGCAGAACATACGGACCCGCGACCGGTCCCGGCATCGGATGCGGGCTTGATTCGCCGAGAGGTTCCGCTCCGAAGGGGACTGCCTCGGACGGCCGGTGGGCAGGCGTGGCCGGCGAGCGGATCCGCGTCGGTGCAGGTGCGACTCGCCGCGCACGTCGCAGAACCGGCCGAAGAGACCGTCGGCGCGGGCGACCCGACCGCGCTCGGAGGAGCCTCGGGTGAACCCCGTGCGATCTCTGAACTCGACGCAAGCGGTTCGTCGGCCGATGCGCTCGCCGCATCCGTAGCCGACGACCGAGGGGTCGCGCCGACACGGAGTCGGCGGCGGCGGATCGCGCAGGTGGTCGGTCTCGCCGCGGGCCTCGGGGTCCTCGCCGCGCTCCTCGTTCTCGTCGCACGAACGCTCGTGCGGGTGTCGGTCGTGGCCGATTTCATGACACGGTACCCGGGGGAGTACGAGATCGCCGCTGCGCCCGGAATCCCCGCCTGGGTGGGGTGGCAGCACTTCCTCAATGTCTTCTTGATCGTGCTCATCATCCGCTCGGGCCTGCACGTGCGGTCGGAACAGCGCCCTCCCGCGTACTGGACTTCGCGCCGACGGCCGAGTGTGAAGATCAGTCTCACGCTCTGGTGGCATCTGTCGCTCGACGTGATGTGGCTGCTTAACGGGGCGGTGTTCATGGTGCTGATCTTCACCACCGGCCATTGGCAGCGCATCGTTCCGACGAGCTGGGAGGTGTTCCCCAACGCCGTATCTGCGGTGCTTCAGTACGCGTCGCTCGATTGGCCCACTGAGCACGGATGGGCGAATTACAACAGCGTGCAGCAGCTGGCCTACTTCACGACGGTGTTCATCGCTGCGCCCGTGGCCGCGGTCACGGGCTTCCGCATGTCGGGTTGGTGGCCGAAGCGAGCCGAGAAGTTGTCTCGAGCATTTCCTATCGAGTGGGCGCGTCGGGTGCACTTCCCCGTCATGCTGTACTTCGTTGTCTTCATCGTGGTGCACGTCGTCCTCGTGCTGACGACCGGAATGCTTCGGAACCTGAACCACATGTTCGCTGCGCAAGACGCTGCCACCTGGACCGGTTTCTGGGTCTTCCTTGCATCCCTCGTGGTCATCGCGGCGGGATGGTACATCGCGCGGCCAGCGCTGGTCGCGCCGGTTGCGAGACTGTTCGGGAGCGTGAGCTCGCGCTAGGTGAGGCGGCCGTTACTCGCCCGAGTGAAGCAGGTGGCGGGCCATGAACTCGCCGATGAATATCGCGGTGTTCGCGGGCCCCCGGTGAGGGGTGGTCGGGAGGATCGAGAGGTCAGCGACCAGCAGGCCTGAAACGCCGTGAACCCGGCCGAACCCGTCCACGACGTCGCCCATGGGAGCGCTGGCGCTCGTGTGCAGCGCGGTTCCGAGGTGATCGAAAATCCACTCATCGAGCGAGCCGTCGTCGCCGAGCGCGTGATCATCCAGCGTCGTGAATCCTGCGAAGGCGGATGCCATAGCGCGGGATCGGAGCAGACGCGCAGCGGTGCGCACCGCCGCGCGCATTCGAGCCCGGTCGTCGTCGCGTTCGAGGTAGTGATATTCGATTCGAGGCGGCACGAGAGGGTCTTCGCTCGCGAGGGTGATCCGCCCGCGCCCCGTGTGCTCCTGCAGCGCGACGAGCACATCGAGCGTGCCCGAGTCGTGCCGCGCGCCTGCCACGAGCGCGCCCAGCGGCTTAGCGGCCAGCAGGATTTCGATGTCCCCGTCGGGTCGAGGGCTCAACGACGGATCCGCGTCGGCGGAGTTGAAGTTCAGGGCGGTGGGGAAGCCGTAACCCGCCTCCCCGTCGACGACGAGATCCGCCGTCCGCCACTCGAGCGGCACATTGGGGTGGTCCTGGAACGCGGTGCCGACCGGGAGATCAGCGACAACGGGAATGCCGATCGAATGCAGGTGCGTGCTGGGGCCGATCCCGCTCAGCATCAGGACCTGCGGTGTTGCGATACCTCCGCATGCGAGCACGACCTCGTCCGCTTCGATGAAGCCGCGATTCGTCTCCACGCCGATCGCGCGCGGTGGGCCGCCGATCTTCGAGGTTTCGAAGACGACGCGCATGGCGCGAGTGTCTCCTCGCACGTCGAGGCGGTCGCGTACTCCTTCGAGATATGCTTCCGCACTGTTGATCCGCGCGCCCGCGACAATATTCGAGGGCACGGGGCCGACGCCGGGGGCAGTTCCCGCATTCTTGTCGGGCTCGTCACGGAAGCCGAGCTCCTTCGCAGCAGCGTGGAACAAGCGCTGCGCGTCTCCGGCCTGCGATGTGCGCGCGACGCGCACGGGTCCCGAGCTTCCGTGGAGTGGCGAAGAGCCGAGGTCGAGGTCGTTCTCGAGGTCGCGGAGTATCGGAAGCGCGCGCTCGTAGCTCCAGGCGCGCCCCCCGATACGAGCCCAGTTCGAGAAGTCGGAGGGTGTTGCTCGGACGAAGTACCCGCCGTTGATCGCCGTCGATCCGCCGAGAATGCGACCCCGCGCGACGAGCGCGTCCCTGCCCTTTCGCAGGGTCGCAGGATATGCCCAGTTCGCGGAGTGCTCGGGGTGCGCACCGCTGAGTGAACCACCATCGAGAAGTTCGGCGGGTGTCCGCGCGGAGGCTGGGCCAGCTTCGATCAGTATGACCTCTCGGCCGGGGTCGGTGCACAGGCGCGCGGCGAGAGGGGCGCCGGCGCCGCCGCCGCCGACCACCAGCGTTCGAATGGGCGAAGCGGCTTCGCGCGTACTCACGACGCTTGCGAGCTGAACGTCGAGGCCGCGCTCGCAAAGGCCGAATCGAGGAGGAGGAGCAGGTCGGAGTCATCGTCCGCGAGCCAGCGCTCGTATGCCGCGAGGCACAGGCCGAGGCAGGCCCACGCGATTGACTGCGGGGTGAGGCTGTCCGGGCTCTCGCCTCGGCGGGCCCCGATGAATTCAGCGATGACGCGCCGCCAGGATTCGTACTTCAGCGTGGAGTATGCGGTGAGCGAGGGCACGTTGAGAAGGAGCCACATGCGCTTGCGATGGGTGTCGCGCTCCTCTTCGGGGAACGTGTTGAAACTGATGATGGCTGATCTGAGCGCGTCCGCCAGCGGCTGCGCCGGGTCCGTCTCCGAGAGCCGGACCCGCATATTGTCGAGCAGCGAGCCGAAATCGCCCCACGGCAATTCATTCTTCGAGGAGAAGTAGCGGAAGAAGGTGCGGCGGCCGATACCGGCTTCCTGCGCGATCTCGTTCACAGTGGTCTCGTCGAACCCTCGCTCGAGAAACATGGTCAGCGCGATGTGGCTCAGTTCACCGTGCGTCGTGACCGGGGCGCGGCCCGGGCGTGCAAGGGACGCGTCCGCGAGTGGGGCGGGGTGCGCACTGGTCACACGCTGGTCCTTTCCGGGCGAATTACTGATCGAGGGGGCGTGCAGTCGAGACCCCTTGCGGCTGACGGGTACTTCCATCCGGCACTGGGTGCCACTAGGCTCAGTATCGTTGGGCTTCTCGTCAATGTCGACTCCAAGGAGCAGAACTTCGATGGGATTCACGAACGACGCACTCGCGGCCGCTGGGGGCTCGCATTGCCCCTTCGAGCGCCGCGCACTGCATGCAAGAGCCGCTTGACACACACTCGAAGGGGAGAAACGCGTTGGCAGGAAGAGTAGCAGGCAAAGTCGCATTCATTACCGGGGCTGCCCGAGGACAGGGGCGCTCGCACGCTCTTCGATTGGCGCAGGAGGGTGCCGACATCATCGCCGTCGACATCTGCAAGCAGATCGACTCCGTCCCGTACCCGATGTCGACGCAGGAGGACCTTGCGGAAACGGCGAGGCTCGTCGAGGCTCTGGATCGACGGATCCACATCGCCGAGGCCGATGTTCGGGATCGCGCGGCCATGCAGGCCGCGTTCGACGCGGGCGTCGCCGAGCTGGGCCCGGTTGACATCGTCCTCGGCAACGCCGGGATCGCGCCGATGTCCCTCGCTCCGTCACCGGATGAATGGAGAGATGTTCTCGACGTGAATCTGACGGGCGTGTACAACACTGTCGAGGTCGCCAAGCAGTCACTGATCGATAACGGCGGCGGAGCCATCGTGCTGACAAGTTCGACCGCTGGCAACAACGGTATGGGCGGCGACTCACCCGCGGGGCTCAGCTACACCGCCTCGAAGCACGGTGTCGTCGGCCTCATGCGCAGCTACGCCAACATCCTCGCGCAACACTCGATCCGCGTGAACACGGTGCATCCGACGGGCGTGAATACGCCGATGATCAACAACGAGTACATGCAGAACTTCCTGCAGCGCGATCCCTCGATGGGGTCCGCGATGACCAACGCGCTCCCCGTCGATGTGGTCGAACCGATCGACATCTCGAACGCGATACTGTTCCTCGCGTCGGACGAGGCGAGGTATGTCACCGGGGTCGTCTTCCCCGTCGACGCCGGGGTGACGAATAAGAAATAGCGTGCGATTTCGTCGAACGCGGAAGAAAGGAGATTGACGAGCACACGAAGTGAGAATGCGGAGCCAGTGGCGTAGGTGTCGATGTGATTTCGGTGCTTCTGGCGACGTGTCGAAGCGAAGGCTGGATAACTCAACGAGGAGGAATTTCATGACCGGAAGACTCGAAGGCAAAGTAGCGTTCATTACAGGCGCAGCGCGGGGGCAGGGGCGTTCGCACGCGATCCGCCTGGCGCAGGAGGGCGCTGACATCATCGCGATCGATCTGTGCGAACAGGTCAGCTCGGTGCCGTACCCGATGTCGACGCCCGAGGATCTCGCCGAAACGGTGAAGCAGGTGGAGGCACTCGATCGACGAATCCATGCCACTCAGGCGGACGTGCGGGATCGCGCGGCCCTGCAGGCCGCGTTCGATGCCGGCGTCGCCGAACTCGGGCGCATCGACATTGTGCTGGGCAACGCCGGAATCGCCCCGATGTCGTTGAATCCCACCCCTGACGAGTGGCAGGACGTGCTGGATATCAACCTGACGGGCGTCTATCACACGGTTGAGGTGGCGAAGCAGGCGCTGATCGACAACGGCGGTGGAGCGATCGTGCTGACGAGCTCGACCGCCGGCATCAATGGAATCGGTGGAAACACTCCGGGCGGCTTGGGCTACACCGCGGCGAAGCACGGCGTGGTCGGCCTCATGCGCAGCTACGCGAACATCCTCGCGCAGCACTCGATCCGCGTGAATACCGTGCATCCGACGGGCGTGAATACTCCGATGGTCGTGAATGACGCGATGCAGGAGTTCATCCAGCAGGATCCGGCGATGGGTCAGGCGATGATGAACGCGCTCCCCGTCGACATGCTCGAGCCGGTCGATATCTCGAACGCGATCCTCTTCCTGGTTTCCGACGAGGCGCGCTACGTCACGGGCGTTACGTTCCCGGTTGACGCCGGCTTCACCAACAAGAAGTAACACCGGGGGATCCGGGGGTGCATGCCCCCGGATCCCGAGCCGACCGCAGCTCGCCCCCAACCCCCAGCATCTTGCGGGTCGCAGCAGGCGGTGGCAGCTCCGAACGCACTACCGATGTGGATCACATCACGAACGGAAGGTTGACGGAACATGGCTGGAAAACTTGCAGGCAAGGTCGCGCTCGTCACGGGAGCAGCACGCGGGCAGGGACGCTCTCACGCGATCCGCCTCGCGCAGGACGGTGCCGACATCATCGCGATCGACTTCGTGAGCGAGGTCGACTCGGTCGCCCCGTTCTACGGGCCCTCAACGGAAGCGGACCTCGCGGAAACGGTGCGGCAGGTCGAGGCACTCGATCGACGCATCTTCACGTCGAAGGCCGACGTCCGTGACATCGACGCGCTGACGGAAGCTGTGAATGAGGGAGTCGCGCAGCTCGGTCGCCTCGATATCGTTGTCGCGAACGCGGGTATCTTCACCTTCGGAACCGAGACGCACCGCGTGGATGAGCAATCCTGGTCCGATCTGATGGACATCAATATCACCGGTGTCTGGCACACCTACAAGGCCGCCGCAGAGCACCTCATCGCCTCCGGCCCAGGCGGCTCAGTCATCATCATCTCGTCGCTTGCCGGCTTCAAGGGTCTCGCGAACGTCGCCGCCTACACGACGACGAAGCACGCGATCGTCGGGCTCATGAAGGTGCTTGCGAACGAGCTCGGTCCGCACCAGATTCGGGTGAACACGATCCACCCGAATGCGATCGATACCCCGATGGTGAAGAACGAGACGACATACAAACTGTTCAGGCCGGATCTCGAGCACCCGACGCTCGAGGACGCCGAACCGGCATTCGGCGGGCTCAATCCATTCGGGATCGGCTTCATCGAGCCGATTCACGTGTCGAACGCGGTCGCCTGGCTCGCATCCGATGAGTCCTACTACGTGTCGGGCGGTCAGATTCCGGTCGATGCTGGAGCCGCGATCAAGTGAGCACCGCACCGAACGCTGTTGCCGACGTGGACGCCGGGCTCACCGGCGTCCACGAACGCATTCTGTCCCACGTCGTCGGCCGCGAGCGCGAACTCGAACTCACGCTCGCGGCCGTCGCCGCGGGGCGCGACATTCTGCTCGAGGGGCCGCCCGGCACGAGTAAGACCACGATCCTGAAGGCGATCACCGAGGAGTGGGGGATCCCGCTGTTCTTCGTGGAGGGGAATGCGGATCTCACCCCGGCCAAGCTCGTGGGCCACCACAATCCCGCGCGCGTGCTGCGCGAGGACTACTCCGAGGAGAATTTCGTGCCCGGGCCGCTGGTCGAGGCGATGCAGGAGGGCGGCTTCCTCTACATCGAGGAGCTGAATCGAGCGCCCGAAGACACGATGAACACCCTGCTCATGGCGATGGGGGATCGCGCCATCACCGTGCCGCGCGCGGGCCGTGTGGTGGCGAAGCCGACGTTCAGGGTCGTCGCATCGATGAACCCCTTCGATAACGTGGGCACGGCTCGTTTATCGCAGAGCGTGCACGATCGGCTCAATCGCGTGGTGATCACGTATCAGGACGCTCCAGCGGAGGTGCGGATCGTGCGTCTGCGCTCCGGGCTCGGTGACGCCGAAGGTGAGAGCAGCGCGAATGCTCTCGGCGAGCGCATCGTGCAGCACGCGGTGGCCGTGACCCGGGCGACTCGCGAGCACCCCGACGTTCGGCAGGGGTCGAGTGTGCGTGGCGCGATCGACACGGCGATGATCGCAGCGCAGCTCGCATCGCTGCGCAATGTGCACGAGTCTGACGACGACCGCTATCTCGAGCTCTTCTACGACGCGATGACGGTGGGTCTCTCTGGGCGCATCCACGTCGACGAGGCGGCGGAGACCACGCCCGAACGGGTACTTCGGGAGATCTGGGAGGACCGCTTCGTCCTCGAACCGCGCACGGCTGCCCCGGGATGAAGAGAGATCGAGGCCGATTCGCCGATCGTGCGCGAGGCGCGGGATCGGCGGCCTCGGACGGGCAAACCGCTCAAACGTAAGCCGAAGCAGCTCGATGAGCGCCCGACTCTGCACGATGCGCGCGTGCGACCGGGCAAGAACGGACCCGTGCTGCAGGCGGGTGGTTCGCGTGACGCGGGTGCCGCCCCCATGCAGGGCGTCATCGCGCCGGGGGAGACGGACGAGCCGGCCTCGCTGATCGCGCCTCCGGACGAGGAGCTCGCGATCGATCCGCGTGTGCGCTCACTCGCTCAGCAGATCGCCTCGCGGCTCTCCGTGCGCAAACCCCGGCGAGACGCGTCGGCGACTCGCGGGCTGGGGCGCCTGGAGACCGTACCGTACCGAGGCGCGTCCGACGAGATCGACCTCGATGCCACCCTCGGCGTACTCACTGAGCGCCCGCTGCCAGTGGACGAAGACATTCTGGTCCGGGAGCGGCTGCGCACTAAGCGCTCGGTGGTGCTGCTCGTGGACGTGTCCGGCTCCTCGAAGGGCGAGCGGATCGCCACGGCCGCCGCCACTGTTGGCGCCCTATCGGCGGAGCTGTCGCACGACTCGCTCGCGGTCGTCGCCTTCTGGTCCGATGCTGCAGTGCTGCTCGAGCTCGGGGCCCCGGTGCGCCCGATGGAGCTGCTCGATCAGATCCTCAGGATCCCCGCGCGAGGACTCACGAACGTCGCGTTCCCGCTGGAGGTCGCCGCGGAGCAGCTGCGGCGGGTGCCGGCGAGGGAAGCCCGCGTGATCCTGCTCTCGGATTGCGTGCACAACGCCGGGCCGGATCCTCGCGCCTACGCCGCCCGCCTTCCGAGGATCGACGTGCTGCTCGACGCGACGGGAGAGAAGGACCTCGATCTGGGCCGTGAACTGGCCTCAGCGGGCAGGGGGACCTGCCACGTCATTCGCGGCCACCGGGATGTCGCGCCCGCGCTCAGCCGCGTCTTCGGCTGGGCGTGAGCGTGCCCGCGATCACATAAAACGCTTCCATTTGACACTCGGTGCCAATATGATTGCGACGACGGGCGCATCCGCCATCTCAGAGACGAGGAGGCCAACATGGCAGGAAAACTTGCAGGCAAAGTCGCATTCATCACCGGCGCTGCACGCGGTCAGGGGCGCGCGCACGCGGTGAAGCTGGCTCAGGAGGGTGCCGACATCATCGCTGTCGACATCGCTGACCACATCGACTACGTGCCCTACGACTCACCTACTCAGGCGGATCTCGATGAGACGGTTCGCCTGGTCGAGGCGCTCGATCGCCGCATCATCGCGAGCGTGGCCGACGTGCGCGATATCGAGCAGTTGAAATCCGCCGCTGACGCCGGCGTCGCGCAGCTGGGCCGAATCGATATCGTCGTGGCCAACGCGGGCATTTGCATCCCCGAAGCCTGGGACGCGATCACGCCCGAGACGTTCAAAGCGACGATCGACACCAATGTGATCGGTGTGTGGAACACCGTCATGGCGACGGCTCACCACATCATCGACGGCGGTAACGGCGGTTCGATCATTCTCACGAGCTCGTACGCAGGCAAGAAGATGCAGCCGTTCATGATTCACTACACCGCGAGCAAGCACGCGGTCACGGGCATGACGCGCGCCTTCGCAGCCGAGCTCGGCAAGCACAGCATCCGAGTGAATAGCGTGCACCCCGGTGCGGTGATGACGCCGATGGGCTCCGGTAACATGCAGGCCGCGATCGAGACCGCCGGTGCGACTAATCCGGTACTCAACCAAATGGGCACCCCCTTCTTGCCGACCTACGCGGCCGAAGCCGAGGACATCGCGAACACGGTGGCGTTCCTCGCCTCGGATGACGCGAAGTTGATCACGGCCGAGCACATCAGCGTCGACCAGGGCGCGCACACCTTCTAGAACGACACCGCGGGCGGGGGCGATCCCCGCCCGCGAATGCGTCCAGTGTCGGACGCGACCAAAGCGAGGGAGACAGTATGAGCAAGATCTGGCCGTGGGTGAAGAACCCCTGGTTCGAAACGGTCCTCGAAGCGCAGCGCCGCACGAAGGCATTCCTACCGCCGTCGGTGTACGCGGCGTTGGTGGCGGGCAGCGAACGCGGTCGCACACCGAACGACAACACCGATGCCTTCGGCGAACTGGAGTTCGCGCCGCACGTCGCCGGGCACCAGCCGAAGCGCGACCTGTCGACGACGGTGCTCGGGATCCCGGTTTCGATGCCCGTGCTGATCTCGCCCACGGGCGTGCAGGCGATTCGCCCGGACGGTGAGGTCGCCGTCGCACGCGCTGCCGCGTCGCGCGGCACGATCATGGGCCTGAGTTCGTTCGCGTCGAAGCCCGTCGAAGAGGTCACCGCGGCGAACGAGAATACGTTCTTCCAGATGTATTGGACCGGAAGCCGCGAGGCGATGGTGCAGCGCATGGATCGGGCCCGGGCAGCTGGCGCGAAGGCGCTCATCTCCACGACGGACTGGTCGTTCTCTGTGGGACGCGACTGGGGAAGCCCGGCGATCCCGGAGCGTATGAACTTCGAGGCGCTCTACAAGATGGCGCCGGAGGGCGTGATGCGTCCCGAGTGGACGTTGACGTGGTTGAAGGCGGGCCTGCCCGACCTCACGGCCCCGAACCTGAAGCCGCCGAGCGGACCGGCCCCGACGTTTTTCGGCGCATACGGTGAGTGGCAGCAGACGCCCCCGCCGAGCTGGGAGGACATCGAGTGGCTCCGGAAGGAATGGGGCGGCAAGTTCATGCTCAAGGGCGTGACCCGGGTCGACGACGCGAAGCGCGCTGTCGATATCGGCGTCGACGCGATTTCGGTCTCGAATCACGGCGGAAATAACCTTGACACGACACCCGCCTCGATTCGCTGCCTCGGCTCGGTTGCGGAAGCCGTGGGTGACCAGATCGAGGTGCTGCTCGATGGCGGTGTGCGCCGGGGCGGCGACGTTGCGAAGGCGCTGGCACTCGGTGCACGAGCCGTCATGATCGGTCGCGCCTACCTCTGGGGGCTCGGCGCTAATGGGCAGACGGGCGTCGAGAACGTGCTCGATCTTCTGCGAATGGGCCTGGACTCGGCGCTGCTCGGCCTTGGCCACTCGTCGATCTCCGAGCTCAGCCGTGAAGACCTGCATATTCCGGAAGGGTTCGAGCGAGCACTTGGCGTCGCCAGCGACGGCGTGCCGGACTCGGCCGCCGCAAAGCGCGCGACGCCCGAGGAGCCCGCGGCTGATCGTCCGGTCGAGAAGACGGTGCAGTAACGGGCGCTGACTGTTCCCCAACACCCACGCACGACGAAAGTAGATCGCCGCAGCATGAGCACCCGCAGGACCCGGGCCGCAGTGACCCGTACCGAAATGCCGACGTACCCTGAACCACCCCAGCAACCGGAAGAACGCGACGCGTACGCTGCGAAGGCGAATCTCGCGTGGAGCTCAGGGGTGGTGCTCCGGGCGGGGCGCGTCGCGATCGGCGGATCGCCCTGGGAGGTGACGCCGCTTCCCGAGGCGGTCCGACCGTTCGCTCGGAAGGTGTTCGCCGCCAATCGCGGCGGCGTCGTTGCGTCCACTTCGGAGGAGCGGCGGGCGGCACTCTTTCTGCTCGATCGAGGGATCGCTGATCCGCTGCCTCCTGCGCCCGATGAAGCGGCGCAGCCGACCGACGTCGAAATCGTTGTTCCGGCCTACGGTGACGTGGCGCCGCTGGAGCGTTGCCTCGCATCGCTGAAAGACCAGGGCGTACCCGTCGTCGTGGTCGACGACGCCTCGCCCAAGCGGGACGCCGCGAAGATTCGTCGCGCCGCCCAGAAGTACGGCGCGAAGCTGATTGTTCGTGAGTCGAATGGTGGCCCGGGTGAGGCGCGGAACGATGGATTCGCCGCGACCACTGCACCATTCGTCGCGTTCTTCGACTCGGACACGATCGTCCCCCCGGGCGTGGTCGCGCAGCTCAGGACGCTGTTCGACGACCCGAGCATCGGGGCAGTGGGTCCACGCGTGCGCCCCGACGTCAAGGGCGATTCCGCGATCGAGTTGTACGAGGAGACACGGTCGGAACTCGATATGGGTCCGGATCCGAGCCGCGTGGTGTTCGGGGTTCCCGTCGGGTGGTTGCCGAGCGCCTCCGTCATGATGCGTCGCAGCGCGG
Organism: Leucobacter sp. USHLN153; assembly: GCF_037145615.1. Taxonomy (NCBI): domain Bacteria; kingdom Bacillati; phylum Actinomycetota; class Actinomycetes; order Micrococcales; family Microbacteriaceae; genus Leucobacter; species Leucobacter sp. USHLN153. The sequence continues at coordinate 88,660 of NZ_JBBCXE010000003.1, read as the reverse complement.
TCACCGATCCGCCCTTCGAGCCGGGGCTCCGGGTCGGGGAGGACGTCGATCTGTTCTGGCGCATGCACGAGGCCGGCTGGACGGTGCGCTACGTCCCGGACGTCGTCTCGTACCATGGCGTGCGCACCGCGGTCACGGACTTCAGTGCGCGCCGTGCGATGTACGGGTCATCGGCTGCGGACCTCGAACTGCGGCATCCGGGGCGTCTGATCCCCGCGCGCCCCTCTCTTTCCGGTCTCGCGGCTGTGGCAGTGCTCTCGAGCAAGCACCGGTGGGTGCGACTCTTGGTGCTGCCGATCGCCGGGTACGAGTTCGCTCGACAGCGACGCCTCCTAGGGACAGAGATTCCGACGTCGGTCGCGCTCGAGATGACGGGTCGCTCTCTGTATTCCGACGCGTTCTGGATGGGGCACCTGCTCCGCCGCGACTGGTGGCCCGTCGGTTGGGCGGTGCTCGCTGCAACGCCGTTCTCCCGCCTCGCTCGCGGCGTCGCTGCCGCGATGATGTGGGAACCGGCGCGCGACCATCTCCTCCGCCCGACCAGGCTCGGACCGGTGAAAAGCCTCGCGCTGCGCTTACTCGACGACGCTTCCTACGGCTCGGGAGTCATCAAGAACGCGCTCCGGAAGCGGGTGCCGAATGTGGTGACGCCCCGGGTGCGCTTCCCCTACTGGCCGAAGCGAGGCGATGCTGGTCGGGCGTCTCTCCAGGCGGGCCCGCAGGCCGCAGACGGCGAGTAACGCCGCGGGCGCGGAGGCCGCGGTCGACGGCCGGCCGCCTCGACGACTCGCGATCCGCCCCGCCGCCCGTGCCCACTCCCGCACCCATTCCCGCACCCGCGAAAGCGGGGACCCGAATCGTTCCTCATCAGGACCATCCATCGAACCAGAAAGGAGACGCCGTCGCATGACGTCGCGTTTCAACCGGGGCCGGAGCCTTCTCGCCCTCGCCGCACTCTCATCCCTCCTCCTCGCCGGGTGCGCCCAAAGCGCGGCCAGCGGCTCCGATGACTCCGCGTCGGCCGAGCCGATCAAGGTCGGTGCCGTGAGCTCGATCACGGGCCCCGCGCCCTTCCCGGAAGTGCCGGGTGCAGCGCAAGCGGTGTTCGACAGGGTCAACGCCGCAGGAGGCATCAACGGCCGGCAGATCGAGTACATCTCGGAGGACGACGGTGCAGATCCCGCGCAGGCGAGCCAGGCTGCGCGTCGGCTCGTCGACGAGGAGGGCGTCGTCGCATTCGCCGGGGCCGCGAGCCTCGTCGAGTGCAGTGCGAACGCCGCGCTGTATGCGAAGAGCGGTGTCGTGTCGCTCTCGGGCACGGGTGTCGAGCCCGCCTGCTTCGAGTCGGAGAACATCGCGCCGGTGAACAACGGCACGATCCAGGGTTACGCGAGCCTGCTCTACTTCGCGTCCGAGACGCTCGAAGACGAGCGCGTGTGCCCGGTCATCTTGAACAGCGCGGGCCTCACCGAGCCGTATTTGGAACTCATCGACAAGTGGGAGAAGGACACGGGCAGCAAGGCCCCGCACGTCGATACCTCCGTGACGCTGGGCGATGACCCGACGCCCGCGGTGCTCGCGGTGCGGGACGCGAAGTGCGACGCGGTCGTGTTCAACGCGAACGAGCCGGTGGCCGTCGCGTTCATGAACACGGTGAAGCAGCAGGGACTGCTCGACGCAGCGGATTGGCTGACACTGACCTCCGCTTACTCGGAGTCGGTACTCGACACCTTGAAGAAGCAGGACACGCTCGGCATGTACGCGAACTCCGAGTTCCTGCCGTTCACGAGCGATGACCCCGAGCTCGACGACTGGCGCGAGACGCTGACGGACGCCGATGTGCCGCTGACCTCGCTTTCCGAGGGCGGCTATGTGAGCGCCGAGATCCTCGTGTCGGTGCTCGAGGGCATCGAGGGCGACATCACCCGCGAATCGGTGACGCAGGCGTTCCGCGAACTCGACGAGATCGAGCACCCGCTCATGGGAATGCCGTTCACGTTCGGCGAGGCGAAGGCGCATAACCCGAACCGCGCGAGCCAGATGGTGCAGGCGACCGCCGACGGGTGGGAGACCGTCGGCGACTGGGTGCGCGTTCCGTAGCGAGCGCTGCAGATGAACCGGGGGAGCGGAAGGGGCCGGAGGCGTGCTTGACGGCATCGTCTCCGGTCTCGTTTCGGGATCGGCCTACGCCATCCTTGCGGTCTGCGTCGTCGTGCTGCACCGCCTTGTCGGGGTGCTGAACTTCGGGCAGGCCGCGATCGGCGCGTTCGGCGCCTTCCTCTGCTACGTGCTGATCGGGGGCGGATCGCCGATCGCCCTCGCGGTGCTCGCCGGTCTCGGCGCGGCCGGTGCTGTCGCTGGCGGAGCGGGCTGGGTGCTGGCGCGGTGGTTCGGCGATTCGGGACCCCTCATCCGTTCCGTGGTGACGGTGGTGCTCCTCATCGTGCTCCTCACGCTGGGGTTCCGTCTCTACGGAGACACGCCACGAGTCATGCCGAGTCTCTTTCCGGAGTTTTCCTTCGCGGTCGCGGGCGTGCGCGTCTCGCTCACGACCCTCGTGGCACTCGTTGCGACGTTCGCAATCGCCGTCAGTCTGACAGCGCTGTTGAAACACACTCGCGTGGGCATTCGGTTGCAGGCGATGTCCGAGCGGCCGACGAGCGTGCAGCTGCTCGGGATCAATACGAGGGCGTTGTCGATCGGCGTGTGGGCGATCACCGGAGCCCTCGCGACCTTTGCGCTGCTCCTCGTCGCCCCCACTCGAAACCCGACGTTCGAATCCATGTCGTTCCTCGTCGTTCCGGCGCTCGCCGCGGGGCTGCTCGGCGCGTTCTCGAACGTGTGGATCGCTGCGCTCGGGGGGCTCGCGCTCGGAGCACTCGAGGGCGCGGGAGCCCGGATCGCGGCGGTAGCGGAGTTTCGCGGCGCGATCCCCTTCGTCATCATCATTGTCGCGGTGATTTGGATGCGCAGAGCGGAGGTGTGGGATGCGGCGCGCTGAACGAGGCGGGAAGGCGCGCGCTGGGCTCGGCTCGCGCACCGCGGTGCTCGACCGCGCCGGCTGGGCTCTCCTCGCAGTACTGCTCGTGGTCGCGGGGCTCACGCTTCCCGTCTACTGGGTGTACCTGTTAACGACAGTTGCTATCACCGCGCTCGTCGCCCGCGGCATCGGCCTCGTGACCGGCCGCGCAGGCCTGATATCGCTCTGCCAGATGTCATTCGCCGCGATCGGCGGCTGGGTCGTCTCGGCGGTCGCGCTCGATCAGCCGGATGCGCCCTTCCCGCTGCTCGTGCTGCTCGGTGGTGTCGCCGCTGCACCGATCGGTTGGCTGTTGGGCCTCGCAACGACTCGAGTGCGGGGCGTCGAATTCGCCGTGGTGACCCTCGGCTTCGCCGCGGCACTCGACCTCGTGCTCCGCCAGGGAAGCTTCCCGGGCGTCGGATCCGGTACCCCGGTGCTCCCGGCGGCTCCGTTCGACGATGCCCGATGGTACTTCGCGCTGGCCTGGGCTCTGCTCCTGCTGCTGCAACTCACGCTGAGGGCGGGTGAGCGGAGCGTTCACGGACTCGGGTGGAGCGCGGTGCGCTCGAGCGAGCGCGGAGCGGCGGCTCTCGGCGTGCGCGTGGGCGCGGCGAAGGCGAGCGCCTTCGCCCTCGGCGCGCTCTGTTCGGGAGTGGCGGGCGGGCTGCTTGCCGGTCAATACGGGCTCCTGACTCCGCAGGTGTTCAGTCCCCTCACGTCGCTCGTCACGCTCGCCACCGCGGTGCTGTGCGGGGCTGCGCTCTTCGGGGGTGCGGTGCTCGCGGGTGTCTTCGCGGTGTTCGTTCCCGAGGTGCTCCGTCGACTCGGCATGCCGCTCGACGTGGGCAACGCGCTGCTCGCGATCGGTGCCTTCGACGTCCTCCGACGGGGCAATGGCGGCATCGTCGAGCAGTTGCGGGCGCGTCTCGAGGAGCGCGCGTTCGCCCGCAGTCGCCGCTCATGCGAGTGGCCGGCGCTGGAGCGCACCGACGATGCGCCGCAGGGCGCCGATGCAGCTCATGGTGGGAGTGTCTCTGCGGCGCCTGATGATCCGGACGCCCGTGAACGAGCGAATGGCGCATCGCCGCTACTCGCAGTGCGCAACCTCACCGTGTCGTATGGAGGCACCGTCGCCCTCAACGGCGTAGACCTGACGGTTCGCGCCGGAGAAGTGCATGCGCTGATCGGCCCGAATGGCGCGGGCAAGTCGACGCTGATCGACGTCGTCACAGGCTTCACGGGCAGTGCCTCGGGCGAGGTGCAGCTCGACGGGATCGACCTTGACGGCCGCAGTGCGCGCGTGCGCTCACGTCGAGGGATCCGCCGTACCTTTCAGCACGTGCGCGCGCCCGAGACGCTGACGGTGGGGGAATACTTGCGGCTCGCGGCGGGAGGTCGAGCGGCGGGAATGCGGGACCCCGGGGCTCCGATGCTTCGGGCTGAGCGCAGTCAGGCAGTGCGGGCCTTTCTCGGGCTCCCTGGCGACCGCGTGCCGATCCGCCTGATGGATGCCGGCTCCCGCCGCGTGCTCGAAGTGGCAGGTGCACTGGTTTCCGCACCGCGTGTAGCGCTGCTCGACGAGCCGGCCGCGGGGCTGGGCGCAGCCGAAAGTCGCGCGCTTGCCGAGCGCATCCGTGAGATTCCGGAACGCTTCGGCTGTGCCGTGTTGCTGGTCGAGCACGATATCGAGTTCGTCCGCGCCACCGCCTCGCGCGTGACGGTACTCGACGATGGCCGCGTTATCGGCAGTGGACCAGTCGCAGAAGTGCTGAGCGCCCCCAAGGTCATCGCCGCTTACCTGGGAACGGAGCGCAGCGCGTGAGTGCAGACCTGGTGATATCCGAAGCGAGCGTCAAGCGGGGTGGACTCGAGATCTGCCGCGATATTTCGCTGACGGCGCCGGCGGGGGAGATTACGGTGCTCCTGGGGGCGAACGGCATGGGGAAGACGACCCTGCTCGACGGGGTCGCGGGCGTGCTTCCGCTGGCCTCAGGGCGGATTACGCTGGGCGGCCGCCGCATCGACGGTCTGCCGCCGGATCGGCGAGCGTCGCGGGGGCTCGCGTACGTTCAGCAGGGGCGCGGGGTCTTTGCCGGCCTCAGTGTCGCGCAGAACCTGGCCGTCGTCGATGGCTCGCAGCGGGCGCTGGATCGCGCGTTCGAACTGTTCCCGCGCCTCGCCGAGCGCCGAGACGTGCGAGCCGGGCGGCTCTCCGGTGGCGAGCAGCAGATGCTGGTCATCGCCCGCGCGCTCGCCACACGGCCGACGTGCCTGCTGGTGGACGAGCTGTCGCTGGGGCTCGCTCCCCGGGTTGCCGCCTCGCTCATGGCAGTGCTTCAGCAGCTGGCGCGCGATGGGATCGGTGTGCTGCTCGTCGAGCAGTTCGTGGAGACGGCGCTGAGCGTCGGCACCACCGCGCATCTCATGCAACGAGGCCGCATCGTGCGTTCGGGTGCCGCCGCTGAGCTGTTGCAGGATCGCGATGCGTTGATCTCGCCCTACCTCGATGGCGGGGCAGGCCCGGGCGCGACCGAGCGCCTCTCGTGAGACCGACTGCTCCTCGCGAGATCGACTCCTATTTCGCGCGCACGGCAGTCGATCTCGGCGGTCGCAGTCGATCTCGACGCGCGCTTTCTGTGCGGGCGGCGGATCCGCGACGAGAATAGTGGTGTGCGCTCCGAGGCGGGCGCTCGCCGGTTGCGAAAGGAGTGCGCATGACCGCGGTACCACTCGTGCAGAACGTCGTCGACATTGTCGGGGCGCCGTTCCACGCTATCTGGTCGCCCGAGGACGGGGCGGTGCGCGCCGCGGGGTTCGCCACTGAGAGCGACCCGAGCGCGGAAAGTTTGCTCTCGCGCCTGTTCGCCGCCGACGCCGATGCCAGGGAGCGCGGCGTTGTCCCGGCGAGCGACGACGAGAATCACGTCGCGCAGGCGCTCCGCTCCTATGCCGCAGGCGATCTGCACGCCATTGACGCCCTGCCTGTCGCGCAGCCCGGATCGCCGTTCCGCGACCAGGTGTGGGAGGCGCTCAGGGGCGTCGCGCCCGGGCGAGCGGTGACCTACACCGAGCTGGCGGCGCGGGCCGGGCGTCCGTCCGCCGTGCGTGCTGCTGCGTCGGGATGCGCGAACAACCTCGTCGCGCTCGTGGTGCCCTGCCACCGCATCGTCCGGTCCGACGGTGGACTGGGCGGCTACCTCTTCGGCGTCGAGCTGAAGGAGCGCTTGCTCGTGCACGAGGGCGCGCGAGCCGCGACGCTCGTGTAGTTCGTCATCATCGGGTGGCGGATCGGCCCGCGCCGCTCACGGCACGCCGCCCAAGCTGGCGACGCGCGGAATACGCGCCCCGCACGATGTTATTTACGGCCGATCAAGCGGTCGATGTTGGCCGACCGGGGAGAATCGATCAGGCGGGGGAGTAGCGGTTGCGCAGTTCGGCTGCGCGACGGATGTCGCCTTCGAGCGCCTCGGTCTCCTCGGGAGCAAGCGAGCCGTTCTTCTTGGCGGTGTCCAGGCGCTCGAGTCCGGCCTGCACCTCGTTATCCAAGCCATCGAGCACAATCTGCTGAATGCTCTCGGGCAGGCGGTGGAAGCTTGTCGTATCCATACTGCAACGCTACAAGGTCTCACCCAATTTCGCCGCATCCCATTTCGCAATTATCACAGGATCTACCTCAGGCGGTCTACTGGACTTTGTCCACCTCGGAGGCCCCCAACAGGCCGGGCGTTGCCTCCCGCGGCCGCCGCGGCCTGGAGGGGATGACGGGAATCGAACCCCCGGCCGGCCGCTCAAGGCGACGCATCGCGTCGCGCGGCCACGCCGCTGGCGGCGCTCTGCGCCGTCAGTTCCGGGTTCTCAGAGATTCCCGGAATCCCCGAAGTAAAACAGCCCCGGCCGAAGGGCCAGGGCTGTTTTGCGGAGGGGATGACGGGAATCGAACCCGCGCTGTCAGCTTGGGAAGCTGAAGTTCTACCATTGAACTACATCCCCGAAGGAGCGGTGTATCTCCAACGTTTTTACACTAGCAGATTCGGCCCGCCGCCCAGCTCACTGGCACACCGCGCGCTTGGCAAGCTTCGCAGCCTGATCCTCCGCGCTCCAACCCATTTCAGGCGCGATGCCCTGTGCTTCGGCGAGAGACGCCAGCTCGAAGGCGAGCGCCTGCGCGAATGCGGGTCCGGCCGACGAGTTGTTGACGGAGACGACGACGGTGAATCCGCTCTCGGGATCGGAGTACGCCGCGGTCAGCGTTCCCGTGATCGCCCCGCTGCGGCCGAAGAGGGGGCCGACCTTCTCGACTCCGAAGCCCCACTGGCGCCCCGAGTCGGAGACCTCTTCCTTGGGCTCGCCGCTCTTATCGCGCTTGGGGTTCTTCGTCGGCGCGGTTTCGGTGACTACATTGCTGGCATCGCCGCCGTACGCGCCCGAGAGGTACTTCGTGTAGAAGTTCTTCAGATCGGAAACGGTGGTGACCGTCGCACCAGCACCGGCGAGCATCGTCGGCGATACCTCGGGAACCTCAACGGGGCCCGCGTCACAGACGGCTTTGCCGCCGCTGGATGGGTACGTCAGGCCGGAGAGCGTTTCCCCCGAGATCGAGGTGCTCGTCGCGCTCGGGTAGTACGAGGCGCCCATGCCGGCACTGGAGAAGACGTGTTCCTTCAGCAGGTCCGCAATCTCAACACCGGTCTTCACGTGCAGAGCGCGACCGAGCAGCACCGCGTTTGCGTCGGACTCGTGGAAGTTGAGACCGGGCCACGACTCCGGAGAGTCGGAGAGCGCTTGCGCGAGCAGTTCCTGAGCGGGCCAGGGGCGCGTCGGGTTGTTCACGAAGACGTCGGCATACCCCTTCTTGTAGTCGGCGAGCCCGGATCGCATCTCGCACAACTGCCGGTACGTCACTCCCTCGATGTCGGACTGCCGAGTGAGATCCTCCGACACTTCGCCGTCGAGCTCGACCTCGCCCTCGTCGACCAGATCAAGGAGGAGCGCGCACATGACTGGTTGTGATGCCTGCGCAGCGCGAATCAGTGAGTCACCGCTGACGTCGTTTTCGCCGTAGCCGCGCACATACGCGCTGTCATCGCTGCCCCAAACACCGACGACGGCCTCGGTGGATCCGCTGAGTTGCAGCGCACTCTCCACCGCGGCGTCAATGTTCTCCGCGAGTCCCGCGTCCACCGTATTGACGTCGCCTGCGCTCGTCGCGGATCCGTCTTCGGTGCACGCCGTCATGCCGAGTGAGGCAACGGCCAGCATGCCGACGGCCAATAGGCGAGTGCGGAGTGCAGAGCGCGCGTTCAAATTCAGCCGCCAATCTCGATCGTGAACAGGACACAGAACGTCAGGGAGTCTACTGCGTGCGTCTGGGAAGAATGGTGGGGGACGCGAGCGCGCTATGCGTTCGCCTCGCGCCCCTCACCCCTCGCTCCGCTCCGATGGGCTGCCGCTGTGGCGGCACCGCGGTCGAGCGAGCAGGCTATGCCTGCTCTTCGCGACCGCTACCCCTCGCTCCGCTCCGATGGGCTGCCGCTGTAGCGGCACCAGTGGCGGATGCGAACGCTATGCGTTCGCCTCGCGCCCCTGCATAAATCTCACGACGTTGGGGTCGACGATCACGTCGCGTGGCTGCAGCGGCCGCTGCAGGTAGAGCCCGTCGAGCGAACGCACCCGGCTGAGCGCAACGTACGTCTGCCCGGCGCTGAACGCGCGAGGCCCGAGGTCGACGACCGCCGCGTCGTACGTGTGCCCCTGCGACTTGTGCACGGTGACGGCCCATGCGAGGCGCAGCGGAAACTGCTCGAACTCCGCGACGACCTCCTTCTCGAGCTTCTTCGTTTCGGCGTCGTAGCGGTAGCGGTACCGCTCCCACACCATCGGCTCGACCTCGAATTCCTCGCCGCTCGTGCCGACCTCGACCCACACGGTCCCGTCGACCCGCGACACCGTCCCGATCGTGCCGTTCACCCAGCGCCCGTCGGGGTCGTTGCGCAGGAACATCACCTGCGCCCCGGGCTTCAGCTCCAACACTTCGTCGGCGGGGTAGGTGTTCTCGCGGAACTCGCCGTTGATCTCGGCGACGGCACGCAGGGCGGATCCACGGATCTCTGCCAGGCGCTGCGCATTGATGCGATTCACCGTCGCATTCGTGGTGGCGAGCGTGATGACATCGCGCGGAGCGGGCCGTGCGCCGGCTGCGTTCAGTTCGTTCGCCTGATCCTCTGCCACGACACCGTGCCGCACGGCCCCGAGAATCTGCTTGAACCGGTCGTCCCGCTGTCGATGCACCTCGAGCAGCTCGATCGTCGAGAGCGGAGTCGCCTGCCACACGTTCGCGTCGAAGAACCACAGCGATCGGTACGTGTCGTCGAAGTACGCCCGCTCGTGCGGGTCGCGCGGCGGCACGGGCGGCAGCTGATACGGATCGCCGAACATGATGATCTGCGCGCCGCCGAACGGGTCGTGCTTCTTGCCCCGCGCGAGCCGCAGCGACCGGTCGATCGCATCCATGAGGTCCGCCGACACCATCGAGATCTCGTCGATCACGAGCGTGTCGATCGCGGCGAGCATTTTCTTGAGTTCCGCGGGCTGATCCAGATCGTGGTCAGCGATGATGCCGGTGGGCAAGCGCAGCAGCGAGTGGATCGTCTGCCCGCCGACATTGAGCGCGGCAACGCCGGTGGGGGCGCAGACCGCGATGATCTTGCTGGTGTTCCACGAGAGGTGGTTCAGGATCGTCGACTTGCCCGTGCCCGCGCGCCCCGTGATGAAGAGGTGCTCGCGCGTGTGCTCGATCCGCTCATAGACGGCGAGCTGCTCAGCGGAGAGTTCAGGGCGTGCCACCAGAACAGGCTACTGCGAGTCGCCCGGCAATCGCGCGAGGCGCGAAGGTTCGGAAGTGGGCGCTGAACATGCCGGCAGGGGGCGGCGGATCAGGCCGCTCGCGCGGCCTCCCGCACCGGGAGCAGCAGCACGAGTCCGATGAGCAGCACCGCACCGATCCCGATGATCCCGAAGATGGTGGCGCCGCCGATCGCCACCGCGAGGGTGAAACCGGCGGGGGCCAGGAACGAGACCGCGCGCCCGGTGGTCGCGTAGAGTCCGAAGATCTCGCCCTCGCGACCGGCGGGAATGAGGCGCGCGAGGAATGAGCGGCTGGCTGACTGCACGGGCCCGACGAAGATGCACAGCAGCAGACCGAAGACCCAGAAGACCCAGGGGCCGGCGTCGTGCAGCACGAAGACGAGCGTCGCGCAGATCACCATGCAGAGGATCGACCACACCATCACGGGCTTCGCGCCGACGCGATCCTCCACGAACCCGACCGCGATGGTGGCGAGACCGGCGACAACGTTCGCGCCGATCGCGAAGATGATCACGGTGGTGTTGTCGAAGCCGAAGCTCCGCGCGGCGATCACGCCGCCGAACGTGAAGACGCCCGCGAGGCCGTCCCGGAACACCGCGCTCGCGAAGAGGAAGTACAGGGTCTGGCGCGCGGTCCGCCAGAGGCCCGCGATGCTGCGGAAGACGTCGGCGTACGCGCTGAAGAGCCACCGGCCGCCGCTTTTCGCGTGCGGGGCGGCCTCGATCTCCGGCACCGCGAAGAACACGGGAATCGCGAATACGGCGAACCAGGCCGCTGCGAGGAGCATCGCGATCCTGACGTTCCACGATCCCTCGGAGGTCACGCCGAACCAGCCGACCTCGGGGAAGATGAAGCCGACGAGGATGAGCGCGAGCAGCACGATGCCGCCGAGGTAGCCCATGCCCCAGCCGATTCCGGAGATCTTGCCGACGTTGCGCGAGTTCGCGATCTGACCGAGCATCGCGTTGTAGCTGACACCGGCGAACTCGAACGCGACGTTACCGATCGCGAGGAGCACGAGCCCGAAAATGAGGAACTGGCGATCGGGTGCGACGAGCACCATCAGGAGCGTGCAGGCGACCACGATGCCGGTGTTGATGCCGAGCCAGGACTTTCGGCGACCCGCCTGGTCGGTGAGGCGCCCGATCACGGGGGCGACGAGCGCGACTACGATGCCGGCGATGAGCAGTGCCGTGCCCAGCTGCGCTGAGACCTGCTCCTCGGGTCCGAAGGCCGAGCTGGTGATGTAGACGCTGAAGACGAAGGTCGTGACGACGGCATTGAAAGAGGCGGATCCCCAGTCCCACAGCGACCAGGCGAACACGGTGCGTTTCCGTACAGGAAGCGTTGCAACGGCTGCCGCCGAAGAGGCGGACGCAGACCCCGAAGCTGACCCCGAAGCTGAGGCGGGCGACGCTGGCTCACTCATGATGATCAGCGTAATGGAGCTGGCCGACACTCGGGAGAGAGGGAGCGGCGCGGCAGGCAAGCGAGCGGTTTGATCCGCACCTGAGAGTTGAGTGAAACCGGCTCAAGTTTTGCGGCTCGAGCTTGACCCGGCGCGGCATCCGAGTAAACTTGAGTCCATCAGGCTCAACCTCGCCTGTGGATCGCAGCGGGGAGGGCACAGTCTCTGAGCGGGCCGCCGGTCCGCCCGTATCCCCCACGTCAAAGGAGTATGTATGTCACGTGCAGTCGGCATTGACCTCGGCACCACGAACTCGGTCGTTTCCGTTCTCGAGGGCGGCGAGCCCACGGTGATCGCGAACGCGGAAGGCCTCCGCACCACCCCCTCGATCGTCGCGTTCACGAAGGATGGCGAGGTGCTCGTCGGCGAGACCGCGAAGCGCCAGGCCGTCACCAACGTCGACCGCACGCTCGCTTCGGTCAAGCGCCATATGGGCACGGACTGGAAGACGGACGAGATCGACGGCAAGCGCTACACCGCGCAGGAGATCAGCGCGCGTACGCTGCAGAAGCTGAAGCGCGACGCTGAGACCTACCTCGGCGACAAGGTGACCGACGCCGTCATCACCGTGCCCGCCTACTTCAACGACGCTGAGCGTCAGGCGACCAAGGAGGCCGGCGAGATCGCGGGCCTCAATGTGCTCCGCATCATCAACGAGCCCACCGCTGCGGCGCTCGCGTACGGCCTCGACAAGGGCAAGGAAGACGAGCTCATCCTCGTCTTCGACCTCGGTGGCGGCACGTTCGACGTCTCCCTCCTCGAGGTGGGCAAGGACGACGACTTCTCGACGATCCAGGTGCGCGCGACCTCGGGCGACAACCGCCTCGGCGGCGACGACTGGGATCAGCGGATCGTGCAGTGGCTGATCCAGCAGTTCAAGTCGTCGACCGGCGTCGACGTCGCGAATGACAAGATCGCGCTGCAGCGCCTCAAGGAGGCCGCGGAGCAGGCGAAGAAGGAGCTCTCGAACTCGATGAGCACCCAGATCCAGCTCCCCTACCTCTCGCTCACCGAGAACGGCCCGGCGAACCTTGACGAGACGTTGACTCGCGCGAAGTTCGAGGAGCTGACCAAGGATCTGCTCGAGCGCACCCGCAAGCCGTTCCAGGACGTCATCGCAGAGGCGGGCGTGAAGGTCTCCGACATCGCGCACGTCGTGCTCGTCGGCGGTTCGACCCGTATGCCCGCGGTCACCGAGCTCGTGAAGTCGCTGACCGGCGGCAAGGAGCCGAACAAGGGCGTCAATCCCGATGAGGTCGTTGCCGTGGGTGCTGCGCTGCAGGCCGGCGTGCTGAAGGGTGAGCGCAAGGACGTGCTGCTCATCGACGTGACCCCCCTCTCGCTCGGTATCGAGACGAAGGGCGGCATCATGACGAAGCTCATCGAGCGCAACACGGCCATCCCGACCAAGCGCAGCGAGACTTTCACCACGGCCGAGGACAACCAGCCCTCCGTCGCGATCCAGGTGTTCCAGGGTGAGCGCGAGTTCACGCGCGACAACAAGAACCTCGGTACCTTCGAGCTCACTGGCATCGCGCCGGCGCCGCGTGGCGTGCCGCAGGTCGAGGTCACCTTTGACATCGACGCAAACGGCATCGTGCAGGTTTCCGCGAAGGACAAGGGCACCGGCAAGGAGCAGACGATCACCATTTCCGGTGGATCGACGCTCTCGAAGGAAGACATCGAGCGCATGGTACGCGAGGCCGAGGAGCACGCGGCAGAGGACAAGAAGCGCCGCGAGGCCGCTGAGGTCCGCAACAACGCCGAGCAGCTCGCCTACTCGGTCGAGAAGCTGATCTCCGAGAACGACGACAAGCTGCCCGAGGACGTCAAGACCGAGGTGCAGGGCGATCTCGACGAGCTGAAGCAGGCTCTCGCGGGTGAGGACGACGAAGCGGTGAAGACCGCCTCCGAGAAGCTCGGCCAGAGCCAGACGAAGCTGGGCGAGGCGATCTACGCGGCGGCTCAATCGGAGGCCCCGACCGAGGGCTCCGCTGAGGGCGCTTCGAACGACGACGACGTGGTAGACGCCGAAGTTGTCGAGGACGACGAGGAGAAGAAGTAATCATGGCGAACGAGGAACAGCGCACGCCCGGGGAAGACCCGAACGCTGACGAGGTTCCCGCTCAGGAGCCGGGGTCGCAGGACCCCGGCTCCGCCGGCCAGGCCGAGGGGGACGCGGAGGCGGACCTCACGGTCGACGACATCCTCGGAGCCGAGCAGAGCGATGCGGCGCGAGCCGGCGAGGGCCAAGGCGCGGCAGCGGGGAACGACGCGGAGTCGGACTCCGACAACCCGTATCTCGAGGATCTCCGGCGCCTCTCCGCTGAGTACGCGAACTATCGCAAGCGCACGGAGGCTAACGCGGAGCGCGATAAGCAGCGGGCGATCGCTGCGGCCGTGCTGTCCATGCTTCCGGTGCTCGACGACCTCGATCGCGCTGAGAAGCACGGCGACCTCACCGAGGGCTCGGCGTTCGCCGCGATCGCGCAGAAGATTCGTGGCACGTTCGAGCGGCTCGGCGTGGAAGGCTTCGGCGAGCAGGGCGAGCTTTTCGACCCGCAGCTCCACGAGGCGATCGCGCAGGTGCCGGTTCCCGGAACCGAGCAGCAGACCGTACTCGACGTGGTCGAACGGGGCTATCGCATCGGCGATGTCGAGCTGCGCCCCGCGAAGGTAGCGGTGGCGGTGGGAGCGGATGGCTAGTCAGGATTGGCTCGATAAGGACTTCTACCAGACCCTCGGCGTCTCGAAGGATGCCAGCGACGCTGACCTGAAGAAGACGTACCGCAAGCTGGCTCGCAAGTACCACCCCGACTCCAACCCCGGAGACGCGGCGGCGGAGGCGAAGTTCAAGGAGATCAGCGAGGCGTACTCGGTGCTCTCGGATGCTGAGCAGCGCGCGGAGTACGACCAGATCCGCGCGATGGGCGCGGGCGGGGCTCGCTTCACCGCCGGTGGCGGCGGAGGTCAGGGCTTCGAGGACATCTTCGGCGGCATGTTCGGCGGAGGCGCGCGAGGCGGCAGCTACCAGGCTGGCGGATCGCAGAACTTCGAGGACATCTTTGGAATGTTCGGCGGCGGTGCCCCGCGAGGCCCGCAGCGTGGCCGCGACATTCAGGCGACGACGACGCTCGACTTCGAGACCGCCGTGCAGGGGAAGACGGTGACGCTGCAGGCCTCGACCGGCTCGGTCAAGGTGAAAATCCCCGCTGGCGTGTCCGACGGTCAGAAGATCAAGGTGCGCGGCAAGGGCGAACCCAGCCCGAACGGCGGGCCGGCCGGCGACATCATCCTGTCGGTGAGCGTGCGCAAGCACCCCGTGTTCGAGCGCGAGGGCCAGAACCTTCGGGTGAAGCTCCCGGTGACGTTCTCCGAGGCCGCGCTCGGCGCGACCGTCGAGGTGCCGACGCTCGGGGGCGCCCCGGTCAAGCTGAAGGTGCAGCCGGGAACGCCCAGTGGGCGCGTGCTCCGCGTGAAGGGGCGAGGCGTTTCAACACCCAAGGGCACCGGCGATCTCCTCGCGGAGGTGCAGATCGTCGTACCGGCGCACCTCTCCGCGGAGGCGCAAGAGGCGCTCGAGGCGTTCCGCGCCGTCGAGCCTCAGGAGAATTCGCGCGCGGATCTGCTCGCACGGGCAAAGGGGTAAACCACAGTGATCACAGCGGAGCGCGAGAGCGGGCGAGCGAGCCTGCTCCGCGCTCCGCTTGCGTCGCTCAGCACTGAGGAAGGCAGGTGAGGGTTATGGCGAACCCGCAGATGGATCGCTTCACCCCGGTCTTCGCGATCGCCGCGGCGGCCGAGCTCGCGGAGATGCATCCGCAGACGCTGCGGCAGTACGACCGCATCGGCCTGGTGTCGCCCCAGCGAACGCGCGGAAACACGCGGCGCTACTCGCTCCACGATGTCGCGCGCCTCCGCGACGTCGCTCGCCTCTCCGCGGAGGGGCTCAGCCTCGAGGGCATCCGCCGCGTGCTGCATCTCGAGGATCGCGTCCGCGAGCTCGAGGGGCGCGTGCGAGACCTGGAGCGCGCACTCACCGAGGAGCGCTTGCAACGCCCAGAGCGCCGAGTATTCGCGGCTGGTTCGGCCGGCGGCGAGGTGGTGACGCTCAAGCGAGGCACGCGCCTGCGGCGGAACGCCGAAGTGGTCGTGTGGCAGCCGTGACCCCGGCCTCCGGCGAGGCCCCGGATCCAGCCAGTATCGACTCGGCCCTCGACGCGCTCTTCGCGCGGCTCCGACGCGATCCCGACTTCGACGCGGAAGAGCTGCTGCCGTTCGACGCCACGGATCACCTGCTCCTCCGCACGGTGGCGGCGGATCGCGCGGTATCCGCAACACCGCACCATCTGGGCGCGGGCGAGCTTGCCGTGATCGGCGACCGCCACGGCGCGCTCACGCTTGGCGCGGCAACCGCGCTCGGCGCGACGGCGATCCGCACCCACCAAGACCCGCTGCTCGGCGAGCTTGCGCTCCAGCAGAACGCCGAGCGGGAGGGGCTGACCGGCAGCTTCACCTCGCACGCACTCGGCCCCGAGCTCCTGGACGGAGCACGCACTGTCCTGCTGCAGTTGCCACGCGGTCTCGACGCGCTCACCGAGATAGCCGAGGCGATCGCGCGCTGGGCGCGCCCGGAGGTGCGCGTCTACGCCGGCGGCCGAGTGAAGCACATGACTCGCGGTATGAACGACGTGCTCGGGCGATCCTTCGCCGACGTCTCCGCAGGGCTGGGATGGCGCAAGTCGCGGTTGCTCTTCGCGAGCGGCCCACGGCGCGAAGCCGGCGCGCATCAGAGTTTCCCGCGCTGGGGGAGCGACCCGGCGATCGATTTCGACCTCGCGGCCTTCGGGGCGACGTTCGGTGGCCCGGTGCTCGACCGCGGGAGCCGGCTGCTGCTCGGCACCCTGGCGAGCGCGCCGTCGACGGCCGAACGAGTGGTCGATCTCGGCTGCGGCAATGGCGTGCTCGCGGTTTCAGCAGCTCGCGCGCTCCCTCGCGCCCGCGTTATCGCGACCGACCAGTCCACCGCGGCCGTGGAGGCGACGCGGCTCACGAGCGAGGCAGCGGGCGTGGCGGATCGCGTCGAGGTGCATCGGGAGGACGCCACTGACGCCGTCAGCGACGAGTGGGCTGATCTGATCCTCCTCAATCCGCCGTTTCATACCGGCGCCACCGTTCACGCCGGCGTCGCGCACCGACTGATTCGCGCGTGCGCTCGCGCGCTGGCGCCCGGCGGCGAACTGCGTCTCGTATTCAACTCGCACCTGCGATATCGCTCGCTCGTCGAGCAGGAGATCGGCCCGACACGGCAACTCGCGCGAGACGCGACCTTCACCGTGTTGAGCGCGCGGCGACGGGGCGCTTGAGACTCGCGCGTTCCGCTGTGCGGTCAGCCGCTCCGTCGTCGCGAGTCCGAGCGGCGCGCTCGAATGAGGTCTCTTGCCGTCACCTGGTGCGCCCGCACCCCGTAATCATCGGCGGTGAGATCGCTCAGAAACGCGCCGGGGTCGACGTCGAGCGCCGTGGCGATGCGCACGAGCGTCTCGACGGTGGGGCTCGAAACGCCTCGCTCAATCCTTCCGATGCTCGCCCAGCTGATCTGCGAGAGCTCGCCCAGATCCTCGAGGGAGATACCGAGCTGCTGCCGCACCTCGCGCAGGCGCCGACCGATCTTCACGGCGGCGTCGGAATGGATCTGTGGCATCGAAACATCGTCTATGTCTCAGGCGTGCAACACCAGTCACTTGAAGCTCTATATATCGACGTATAAGGCATAAAAGTATCAATGCGTCATGGAGCGGCTGGAGTCCGTCAGCCGCTGCGTTCCCGCAGTACGCTGGAACGAACATGACACAGTCGGCCCCCGCGTTCCTCAGGCGCCTTGCTCTGAGCATCTACGGGCCGTCGATCCTGTTCTCGCTCGGCGAGTACGCGATCCTGCCCCTCGTCTCGATCATTGCGGTGCGCATGGGCGCCGGCATCGGGCTCGCAGGCGTCATCGCGTCCGCCGCCGTCGTCGGTCAGGTCGTGGGAAACCTCCCGTCGAGTTGGGTCGTGTCCCGCGCCGGAGAACGAGCGGCGATGCTCATCGCCTCCGGGGTTGCGCTCGTCGGTGCGCTCGGAGTCGCCTTCGCCCCGAACCCTGCCGTGCTCGGCCTCGCCGTCTTCGTGATCGGCTTTGCAGGCGCCGCGTTCGGCCTCGCGCGGCACTCGTTCATGACGACTCGCGTGCCGGTGAACTTCCGCGCTCGAGCCCTGTCGCTCCTCGGTGGCACGAATCGAATGGGCCGTTTCGTCGGGCCGTTCGTGGCCGCGGGCCTGATCGCGCTCACCGGTGACCACGAGGCGCCGGTGTGGGCCTTCGTGGTGGGCGTCGCGCTTGCGGCCGGCCTGGTCGCCTTCGCGCCTGATCCCGAACGCGTCGTCGCTGCTGCTGATGGTGCCTCCGCTCGCGGTTCCTCGAGCGCGGGCAGCACTGGCTCGTCGCTCGGCGCTCCCCCAGCCGCCCCCAGGCCCGGTGTCTGGGGTGCGATCCGTGACGGCGGTGGTGGCCTGCTCCGCGTCGGGGGCGCGGCCGCGATCCTCTCCGGTCTCCGCTCGATCAGAGACGTGCTGCTGCCGCTGTGGGGTGTCTCGATCGGGCTCGACGCCACCCAGGTCGCTCTCGTGGTCGGCATCTCGGGAACGGTCGATTTCGCGCTCTTCTACACGAGCGGCCAGGTGATGGATCGCTACGGTCGACTCTGGGCGAGCCTGCCGGCGCTGCTCGTGATGGCGGGCGGCTTCCTCGCGCTTTCCATCAGCCACGACCTTCCGTCCGCCGGCGTCTGGCTCCTCGTCGTCGCGATCGTCGTGGGGCTCGGCAACGGGCTCTCGAGCGGCATCAATATGACTCTAGGAGCGGATCTCGCGCCGCCCGGCAGCCCCGCACCGTTCCTCGCGGCGTGGCGCACGCTCACGGACTTCGGGGGAGCGGCCGCACCCCTCGCGGTCTCGGCCGTCGCGGTTGCATCGCTTCCGATCGCGAGTGCCGGGGCCGGCGTGCTGGCGGTGCTCGGCGCGCTCGGCTTCGCGCGCTGGATCCCGCGCTACATTCCGCACACCGGGCGATCCTCGCGAGCGACTCGGCGCGCTCCACGTCGGCAGGCGCGTCGGAATCCGCGTCAGTCTCCGCGCCGGCCTCGCCGCTGAGTGCGGCGGTTTCGAAGGCCCCGCTTTATACACTGGTCGCAGCTCGTTTCGCGAGCGGATCCGCGCGTTCCGCGCGACACGCCCCGACCCCCGACCGAAGGACTCCCGAGCACCGTGAGCACCACCGATCGTCCGGCCCCGCTGCGCATCCTCATCGGATGCGACACCTTCTTCCCCGATGTGAACGGAGCCGCGCGGTTCGCCGAGCGTCTTGCCGCGGGGCTGGTGCAGCGCGGGCACGACGTGCACGTTGCAGCGCCGTCGACGCGGCACAACCGTACCGGTGCGTTCTCGGAGAACATCGAGGGCGAGAACATGACCGTGCACCGCTGGGCGAGCTGGCGGTGGTACCCGCACGACTGGCTGCGCTTCGTGCTTCCCTGGCGAGCACGCGGCTACGCGCGGCGTCTGCTCGACCGCGTGCGCCCCGACGTCATCCACATTCAGTCGCACATCGTGATCGGGCGCGCGCTCGCCATCGAAGGCGCGAAGCGCGGCATCCGCATCATCGCCACGAACCACGTGATGCCCGAGAACGTGCTCGACTTCACCCTGCTGCCGGAGAAGGCGAAGCGGCTGTTCGTGCGCTGGGGCTGGAACGCGGCGGATCGGGTTCTCCGTCTCGCTGCCGCGGTCACGACTCCGACGCGCAGGGCGGCCGACTTCCTCGAGCGCAACACGCACCGCCGAGGGGTTCTTCCGGTGAGCTGCGGTCTCCGGGCCTCGAACTACCGGGCCGACCTCACGCCTCGCACTGAGAACCGCCTCGTGTTCGTGGGGCGCGTGACGCTCGAGAAGGAGATCGATGTGATCCTCCGGGCGATCCCTCGCCTGGAAGCCGAGCTCGACGTGCACTTCACCATCGTCGGCGACGGGGATCAGCGTAAGAACCTCGAGAAGCTCGCCGCCGATCTGGGCATCTCTGATCGCGTCGAGTTCACCGGCCGCGTTACCGACGAGGAGCTGCGCGCGCATCTCACCCGCGCGAGCGTGTTCACGATCGCGTCGATCGCGGAATTGCAGTCCATCGCGACCATGGAGGCGATGGCGTCCGGGCTGCCCGTGGTCGCCGCGAACGCGATGGCGCTGCCGCACCTGGTGCACGACGGCGAGAACGGCTTCCTCTTCCAGCCGCACAACGACCGCGAGCTCGCGAGCCGTATCCGCCGCGTGCTCACGATGCCGCACGAGGAGTACGAGCGCATGCAGCGCGCGTCGCTCGCGGAGGTTCAGGTGCACGATATCGATCGCACGCTCGACACCTTCGAGGCGCTCTACCGCGGCGATCGCAGAGGCTGACCATGCACGTGCTCATCGTCACCGACCAGCACGCCGACTCCCTCGGGGGCGTGCAGGTGGCGATCCGGCTGCAGCGGCGCGCGCTCGAGGCGCTGGGGCATCGGGTGACGGTCGCGGCCCCGGCTCTGCATCGGCGGGGGTACGCAACAGCGGCGCAGGATCGCGAGGCCTACGTCGACCTCCCCTCTGCGCCGATCACCGTCGATCGCGAATACGGGCTGACCTTCCCCGGTCGGCGGAGCGATCGTGCGCTCGCTCGTGCGCTCGCGACACGGCCGCGGGTCGAACTCGTGCACGTGCAGGGCGACTTCTGGGGTGCCCTCATCGGCATCCGAGCGGCGCGCGGTCTGGGCGTGCCGATCGTTCACACGATGCACAACCACGTCGACGCCGGAACGCGGGCGGTGACGCCGCTCGCGCCCGTCGCGTTCGCTGGGCTACGTGCCTGGCGGGGATTGGCGCTCGGCCGGGTCCGCGGTCCGGTCGACCGCGCATCCCGCGGGGCCTGGCGCTATCTCGCAGAGATCGCCGCCGAGGCCGCGGTCGTCACCGCGCCATCGCAGCACTTCGCCGACACTCTTATGCGCCACGGGGTGGCGGATCGCGTGCGAGTCACGCCGGGAGGCGTCGATGACGCGCTGGTCGCCGAGGCCCGCGCTCGGCCTCGCTCGCCGCGTCGGCGCACGAAGCTGGTGTGGCTCGGCCGCATGAGCCACGAGAAGCGCGTGCTCGAGTTCATCGAGGCGGTCGCCGAGTCGGGTATCAATGCGGACGTCGCGCTGCACGGAGCGGGGCTCTTGCTGCCGCGGGTCGAGCGTCGTATCGCAGCGCTCGGTCTCAGCGACAGAGTGACCATTCCCGGGCCCGTACCGTACGCGGCCGCGCTCGCCGCGCTGCGCGATGCTGACGCGCTCGTGCAGACATCGGTCGGGTTCGAGACGCAGGGCCTGACGCCGTTCGAAGCGGCGGCGCTTGGCACGCCGACGATCTTCTCCGACCCGAATATCGCGCGTGATGTAGCGGTCGATCCGCACTGGGTCGTGTCGGGGGACAGCGTGAGCGCGCTGGCCGACACGTTGCGGGAGGCCGACGCGGAGCTCGCCGTTGGACTCGCATCTGACGACGGGAGTCTCGAGAAGCTGCGGGTCAGCGATTCTGAGGCGTCGCGCTTTCTGCAGTCGTCGCGGACGCAGCAGATGCTCGCTGTGTATGAAGAGGCGCTCGCGCGTGCATCGCGCCATTGAGGCGTCGACGAGACTAGGCGTTCAGGCTACTCGCGGCTGACGCCGAGAGGCTACGGCTGCCGCGGGCCGGTCGCTGCTGCGGGCCGGTCGCTTGTTGTTAGAAGCGCCAGACAGCGGGGGTGAAGCCGGCAGGCGGTTGCGGGGTCCAGTTCTCTTCTTCGGTGACGAGGCCCGATCCGCCGGGGCTGTTCGACTGGATGATCGTGAAGGTGCCGTCGTCGTTCACGCCGGTGATCAGCACCGTGTGCACGCCGGTGACCCACGAGGTCGGCGAGGCGGTGTACTCGTACTGAATCACGTCGCCGGCCTCGGCATCTGCGAGGCTCACGCGCGTCGCACCCGCGTAGTTCGCAACGGGATCGCCGCTACCGGTCCAGGCTCCGCCGCCCGCCTTGATCCAGCGCTGGGCCGACATGATGCACTCGCCCGGGGCGTTCCAGCCGGTGGGGCGGCTCGTGCCGACCTCGCTCTCCGCGAGAGCGATCGCGGCGGCGACGTCGTAGTTGTGCGGGGTCTTCGCGATTTCCTCGACCTCGAGAACCGAATCGATCGAGGCGCCCGCGAGTGCCTGGGTGCTCGTATCGAGCTGCTGAGCGACCGCGGTCGAGGGCTGTACCGCAGCCGCGGGAACGGAGAAGTCTTCGAGCGGGGCTACTGCAACTGCCGGTGCAGCGCCGAGGGCAAAGGTCACGGAAGACACCAGGCCGACGACAAATGCTTTGACAGGAAGATTCACTCGCAACGCTCCGGATTACTCAACAAAAAACGCCGGGCGGTGGCCCGAGCGCCTCACCTAGTATGCGTTACCGTTCTGTTACTTTCAAGTCCGCTGCCGTTCTTTCAGTGGCGTCCAGCGATCTCCCGGGCCGCGTGCAGGGAGCGGTCAGCCGAATTGCGAGGGCGCCGCGCGACGTTTCAGTGCGCGCTGCACCGTGTTTCCGTGGCGCGTTGCCCGTGGTTCGGAGTGGCGCCGAGAACCCGCTAGACTGGTGCGCGCTGGCTTTCGCCAGTGAGGAGGATTCGCCTAGCGGCCTATGGCGCACGCCTGGAACGCGTGTTGGGTTAACGCCCTCGGGGGTTCAAATCCCCCATCCTCCGCCACCGGGTCCCGTCGCACTGCGGCGGGACCCTTTTGCTTATGCGTGCTCGGCGAGGTGCTCGGCCGTGAGGCCGGCCAGGCGGGTGATCGCCGTGCGGATCGTCGCGTCGTCCTTCACGAAGGTGAACCGCACCCACGAGGAGAGCGCGTCGGCGGTCGGTGATCCCTCGCGGCAGAACGCCGAGACCGGCACGCATGCAACGCCGACGGCTCGCGGGAGTGCACGGGCAAAAGCGGCTCCGTCTGGAACCGCGTCGCTCAAGAAGGGCGCAGCGTCGGCGCACACGAAGTACGTGCCGCCCGGCACCACGAGACCGAACCCGGCACCTCGGAGGCCGGCGACGAGAAGCTCCTTGCGATCCGCCAGCGAGTCGCGCAGCGCGGCAATGTCGGCCTCACCCTCATCGAGCGCGCGGGCGATCGCGGGCTGAAACGGCGCACCCCCGGCATACGTCAGAAACTGCTTCACGGCAGTCATCGCTTCGATCAGCATCGCGGGCCCGACGGCCCAGCCGATTTTCCATCCGGTCAGCGAGAACGTCTTACCCGACGACGAAATCGTGATGGTCCGCTCGGCCATGCCGGGCAGCGCCGCGATCGACCGGTGCTGATGGCCGTCGAAGGTGAGGTGTTCGTAGACCTCGTCGGTGAGCACGATTGCGTCGCACTGCTGCGCGGCCGCTGCGACAAGGTCGAGCTCCGCTGCGCTGAGCACGGTTCCGGTCGGGTTGTGAGGTGTATTGAGGAGGATCACGCGCGTGCGTTCGCCGACCGCGGCTTCGAGGGCGGCTCGGTCGACTGTGAAGCCACCGGCCTCGGGTCGCAGGGCGACCGTGACGTGAGTCGCGCCCGAGAGCGCGATCGCGGCGGCGTACGCGTCGTAGTAGGGCTCGAGCGTGACAACCTCGTCGCCGGGGCCCGCGAATGCGAGCAGCGCGGCCGCGAGGGCTTCGGTCGCGCCGACGGTAACCAGCACCTCGCTCTCGGGGTCGACGGCAACCCTGTAATTGCGCTCCTGGTGGCGGGCGATGGCCCCGCGCAGCTCGGGAATACCGCGGCCAGGCGGGTACTGGTTCGCTCCGTCGAGGATCGCCTCAGCGGCCACCCGCCGCACCCACTCGGGGCCGTCTGCGTCGGGGAACCCCTGGCCGAGGTTCACCGAGTTCGTGGCGTTCGCGAGAGCGGTCATCTCCCCGAAGATCGTTGGGCGGGTGGAGCCGTCGGGGGACATCAGCCCGGCCGCGGCTGCGACGGATTGCCAGCGCTCGGTCATTGCGTCAGTCTATGCGTAAGGTGAGCGCACTCGCGGCGTGTTGCCAGAGTCGCCGCATACACTCGCGTCATGCCTGCCTTGAGCCCCGCCCGCCGCACAGACGGCCGACGACGCAGGCGACGGATCGCGCTCGCGGCAGCGCGCCTCCGCGCTGCGATCCGCTCGCGCCGCTGGTTGGACATCGCGTACCGACTCACGGTCACCGTGATCGGCGCGTTGGTCGTCGTCGTGGGGCTGATCCTTGTGCCGCTGCCCGGCCCGGGTTGGCTCATCGTGTTCTTCGGACTCGCGATCCTCGGCAGCGAGTTCCACTGGGCGCGGCGGTTGCTCGGTTGGGCGCGCCAGACGGTGGCGCGAGTCGCCGAAAGCTGGCGCCGCCGTCGCGAGGCGAGTCGCGCTACCGCGCAGGCGCGCCCCGTCCCGCAGCAGTAGTTCCGCGGCGCCTGCGGCCACCCGCTCCCCGCACCTCGCCGCGTCCCCACCCCTGGGATCGGGGTAACTTGCGGTGCGTGTCGTGGCATGTGAGCGCGCAACACGCGCCGAAATGTGCCCCGAACGCACCGCACGATGGCGGCCCAAAGCAAACGCGCCCCGCTGCGATGATTGCAGCGGGGCGCGGATGCAGCGGGTCGTCGTCTACTTGACGAGCGGGACGTTGAAGATGAAGCCCGGGTGCTCCCCGCGACGGAACGACTCTGTCGACTTCACTGCCGCAATGATGTGGAAGACGAACAGCACGATGGAGCCGATTCCGAGGAGGAAGGCGAAGAGCCAGCCGATGTAGGGAATCACGCCGAGGATCCAGGTGGCCAGGCCGACGCCGAGCCGCAGCAACGAGAAGTTGAGGTTGTCGCGCTGGTAGGCGTAGAGGCGCTGGTCGCCCTTGTCCTTATCGACGAGGTAGAAGATGAGCGCCGGGATCCACGTGAAGAACACCGACAGCCAGTAGTTCAGCGTCACGTTCGTCGCGGGGTCGGTGACCGGCTGGGCGTAACCCTGCTGCTGGTAACCGCCGGGAGGCGGTCCCTGGTATCCACCGTGCGCATCGCCAGCGCCGGGCTGCGGGTAACCACCGGGCTGGGTGTAGCCGCCTGGCTGCTGCGGCGGCTGCGCGTAGCCGCTCGCCTGGGGCGGCGTGGTCGGCGGCGTGACGGGAGGCGGAGCGTACTGAGGCTGCTGCGGCGGCGCGTACTGCGGCTCCGAAAGCGGGGCCGGTGGCGTCTGCGGTGGTTCAGGCGCGGCGGGCGGCGTTGTCGGTGCGGACGGGGTCCCTGCGGGGTCGCTCGAGGGGGCGCCGGCCGTGCTGGGATCGCCCTGACCCTCGGGTGGCAACGTCGTCATGATGTTCTCCTTCGACGGGTGGTTTCGCCTTCGAGGCTACTGCAGGCGGTGCCGCAGCGATAGGAGGTTGCTCCGCGCTGCGTAACGGAGAGCGAACGCGGAAGCACGGTCGTCCTCCCGCGCTCACCAGGGGAGCGGGAGTCCGAAGAACGCCGACTCAGAACGCGTCGGGGCTCGGACCGGGCGTGTGCAGGATCGCGACGTCGGCGTGGCGGTCGAAGCGGTAGCCCGTACCGCGGACGGTGCGCACGATGTCCTGGTACTGCGCGAGCTTCACGCGCAGGCGGCGGATGTGCACGTCGATGGTGCGCTCGCTCGGCGCCTCCTCGTCGCTGCTCTCGCTCCAGAGGGCGGTGATCAGCTCCTCGCGGCTCACAGTGCGACCCTCGCGGAGCACGAGGTACTGCAGCAGCTCGAACTCGCGGAACGTCAGGGCGGCGGAGACATTATCGAGGAGCACCCGCTTGCGCGAGAGGTCGAGCACGACGCCGCTTGCGGCGCGATCCTGTTCCTCGGCCTCGTGCTGCTTCTGACGCGCGTGAGCCGCCGGGTCTCCGAGCGCGAGCCGCACGACGTCGACGTCGCGACCACCCGTCTCCTCGGGAGCAAGCGCCACAGCGGCGTAGGTTTCGGCGGCCGGAGCCAGCTCCGCAACGAGCTGCTTGATCCGGGTGACGATCGCACCGAGCTTCGGATCGCCCTCAGCGATCTTGTCGTCGGCGAGGCCGACGTAGAGCGCGAACCCGCGAACCTCGGTGCCCTCGGGCACGCGGCGGTCAGCGGTCGGCTGCGGTGCGAGCTCTGCGGTGAGCTCGGGGCGGGCGGCGCGGTGGGACTGGACGGTGGCATTCATGATCATGATCCTTCAAAGGCTGTCGTCTGGGTGCGGCGCATCTGCGCGCGGCACCGGTGCCGTGTTCGGCGGGGTGTGCGAGGGAGAGGGGCACGTTCTCGAATCGAACGAGGAGATCGTGACCCGCGTAACCGAGGCGATGTCGCAGCTCGGCGTGGGCGTTCACTCAGATGTGAAGTGCGCTCACATGCACATTCGACAGCGCATGACACCTCGACCGGCCATCATCATGCCGGTCTGCCCAATGTTCACCTCGAAGGCGGACTGGGGACGAGTGGTCTCATGCATACTCGCAAGTTAAGCAAAGCTACGGGTTCCGCGTCAAGCGCGCGGGCGAAGTCTGCATCGAGGCGACGTTTGTGGCCGCTATTCGGCGGCGAAGCGGCCATTGGCGTCGCATAGAAGGCCGGGTGCGGTCGGCCGGGCACGAGCGCGCGCCAACGGGAGCGGGCGCGGGGACCCGCAGCACGCAGCCCGCAGCGGTCAGCGGATCAGTGATCCACCGTGCCGTAAAGACGATCGCCCGCGTCGCCGAGACCCGGCACGATGTAGGCGTGCTCATCGAGCCCATCGTCGAGCGCACCGAGCACGAGCGTGACGCGTCGATCGCCGGCGGCCTCGCGGATCGCCTCGACGCCCTCCGGCGTGCCGAGCACGCAGATCGCGGTCACGTCGTCGGCGCCCCGGTCGAACAGGAACTTGATCGCCGCGGCGAGTGATCCGCCCGTCGCGAGCATCGGGTCGAGCACGAAGCACTGGCGGCCCGCGAGCGAGTCGGGGAGGCGCTCGGCATACGTCGTGGGCTGCAGCGTCTCCTCGTCGCGCACCATGCCGAGGAACCCTACCTCGGCCGTCGGCACGAGCTTCACCATGCCCTCGAGCATCCCGAGACCAGCGCGCAGAATCGGCACGATCAGCGGCAGCGGCTCGCTCAGCCGCACGCCCGTCGTACGCGCCACCGGGGTGTCGATCTCGTGCGACTCGACGCGCACCTCGCGCGTGGCCTCGTACGCGAGCAGCGTCATGAGCTCCTCGATGAGCAGACGAAACGTCGGCTGCGGCGTCTTCGCATCACGCAAAACGGTGAGCTTGTGGGTGATGAGTGGGTGGTCCGCAACGAAGACTCGCATGGGCCTATCCTATTGGCGTGACGACGATCCCTCCATCGCCCGATGAGCTCCAGGCGATGGATGCGGCGCTCTCCGAGGCTTCGGCCGCGGGCAATGCGGGTGAGATCCCGGTGGGCGCGCTCGTGCTCGGGCCTCGCGGCGAGGTGCTCGGGATCGGGCACAACGTCCGAGAGGCCGATTCAGACCCGACGGGTCACGCCGAGATCCTGGCGATTCGTGCAGCCGCTCGCGCCCTCGGCGACCGCGTGCTCGAGGGGTGCACGCTCGTCGTCACGCTCGAGCCGTGCGTGATGTGCGCCGGAGCGATCCTCGCGGCGCGACTCTCGCGTGTCGTCTACGGTGCATGGGACGACAAGGCGGGCGCTGCGGGAAGCGTCTACGACCTCCTGCGCGACCGTCGACTTCCGCATGCGGTGCCCGAAGTGGTCGCGGGCGTGCGAGCCGAGGAGAGCGCGGCGCTGCTTCGCGCGTTCTTCGAGACGCGGCGCTGAGGTCTCGCGACGCCGAGGCTCGCATCGCTGAGACCACGCGGCACGCAGAGGCGGGGCGGATCAGCGCGGCGCGACCGTCACCGGGACCTGAGCGAACCGCACCTCGACGCGGTCACCGGCGCAGAAGTGCAGCTCCGCGGCGTGCTGAGCGGCGAGCTCCGTGCCGTCGCTGAATTGCACCACAGTGCGGCGGATCGGCCCGAGGAAGCCGCTCGACAGCACCACTGCCTCGTGCTCGCCGAGCGCCCCGCCACCGTGCTGCGCGATCAGCTCCACGTGCTCGGGACGCACATAGGCGGTGACCTGAACGCCGTGACCCGGGGGAGATGCCCCCGCTTCCGCGTCAACCAGGGGCACCAGACCACCGCGCAGGCGCACGAGGTCGCCCTCCAGCCTGCCATCGAGCTGGTTCGAAAGCCCGACGAAGTCGGCGACGAAGGAGGTCGCGGGCCGGCGGTACAGGTCTTCGGGAGTGCCGAGCTGCGCGATCCGCCCGCCGTCCATCACCGCGACACGGTCGGCGATAGCGAGCGCTTCCTCCTGGTCGTGGGTCACGAAGACGGTCGTGATGCCGAGCTCGGTCTGAATCGCGCGGATCTGCTCGCGCAGGCGCACACGCACTTTCGCGTCGAGGGCCGAGAGCGGCTCGTCGAGCAGAAGAGCGCGGGGGCGCGTCACGAGTGCCCGGGCCAGAGCGACTCGCTGCTGCTGGCCGCCCGACAGCTCATTCGGGTAGCGTTCCGCGAGGTCGGCGAGTCCGACAATGTCGAGCATCTCGGCGACGCGAGTGACGCGCTCGGACTTCGGCACGCGCCGCATCCCGAGACCGAACTCGACATTGCGCGCCACGGAGAGGTGCGGAAACAGCGAGTACTGCTGAAACACCATGCCGATGTCGCGCCGGTTTACGGGCACGCGCGTCACGTCGTCTTCACCGATCACCACGCGTCCCGCGCTCACCTCTTCGAGTCCGGCGATGCAGCGGAGAGCGGTCGTCTTGCCGCAACCCGACGGACCGAGGAGGCACACGAGCTCTCCCGGCTCGAGCGCGAGGTCGATGCCGTGCAGCACGGTCGTCGAACCGAACGATTTGCTCACGTTCTCGAGACGCACGGCTGCGCTCGTCCTCGTATGGGTCGGCATGGCGGGCAGGTTCGAAGTCCCTAATCGCTCGACAGCATGACGATGGAACTCGTCGAAGGAGTGTCAGCGTTCGGGTCGAGGTACACGTCGGGCTCGATGTAGATGACCCGTGCCGCGGGAACCGCCTCGCGCACTCGCCGCTCCGCGAGGTTGATGATGACCGACACCTCGCTCATCGTCTTCGTGGCCGCGATATCGACCTTGGCCCCGACCATGAACTCATCGGGGCCGAGGTAGAGGGTCTTCATGTGGATGATGCGATCCACATCCTGCGAGTTCAGCAGCGCGGCCTCGATCTTGGCAACGTCCTCGTCACTCGCGCCCTCGCCGACGAGCAGGCTCTTGACCTCCACGCCGAGCACAATCGCGACCGCGACGAGCAGCGCGCCGATCGCGACCGTCGCGATGCCGTCGAACAGGCCGTTCCCCGTGAGCACGGTGAGGCCGACACCGACGAACGCAATGACCAGGCCCGTGAGCGCCGCGAAGTCCTCGAGCAGCACGACGGGGAGCTCGGGAGCCTTCGAGCGCCGGATGAACTGCACCCACGTCGAGTTGCCCTTATGCGGGCGGCTCTCGCGGATGGCCGTGCGCATCGAGAAGCCCTCGAGCACGATCGCGACGCCGAGCACGAGCAGCGGAAGCCACCAGACCTCGAGCGCGTGCGGGTGCTGGATCTTCGAGATGCCCTCGTACACCGAGAACACGCCGCCGATGGAGAACAGCACGATCGCGACGACGAAGGCGTAGACGTAGCGCACGCGACCGTAGCCGAACGGGTGCTCCTTGTCGGCTCGCTGCTGAGCTCGTTTGCCGCCGACGAGCAGCAGCACCTGGTTGCCGGAATCCGCGAGAGAGTGCACACCCTCAGCAAGCATCGAGGACGAGCCCGAGAACGCCCACGCGATGAACTTCGTCACCGCGATACCGAGGTTCGCGAGCAGAGCCGCGATGATCGCCTTGTTCCCGCCTGACGCGCTCATGCCAGATGCCTCCCTACGACGAACCCCCTCGTGCGAGGGGAGTGGATCAATTCTATGGGCCACCGCCGACGCCGGCGCTGAGATATCCACACCCGGCCGCAATGTCGGAGGCCGCTCATACACTGGGGCCATGAGCGATTCGATGACGCAACCCGCCGAGGCCACCAGTTCCGCCGCACGCGAAGGCGCCCACGGGACCGCCGACGCCCCGCTGCCCCGAACCGCGATGCTCGGTGTCGGCTCGATGGGCGGCGCGATCCTCGCGGGGCTCCGTGCGCCGGGCGTCGACATCGAGCGCCCGATCGCGGTCACGACCCGCTCGGCAGAGAGCGCGCGCGCCTTCGCCGACGCCGACGATGTGGTCGCACACTCCACGGAACAAGATGCGGAGGCCAATCGCAACGCCGTGCGCGGCGCCCGCATCGTCATTCTCGGGGTGAAGCCGTGGATGGTCGTCGATCTGGCGCGCGAGATCGCGAGCGACCTTGAGCCAGGAGTGATCGTGGTGAGCGTCGCAGCGGGGGTGCCCTGCTCCGCGATCGAGGCCGTGCTGCCCGCGGGCACCGCCGTCGTGCGCGCGATGCCGAACACGCCGGCGACGATCGGCCTCGGCGCGACCGGCATCGCGGGCGGCGTGGCCGCAAGCGAGGAGCAGGTGGAGCTCGTTCGGCGCCTCTTCGCGACGGTGGGCGAGGCGCTCGTCGTGGTTGAGGAGCAGATCAATGCGGTCGCGGCGGTGTCGGGATCGGGCCCCGCCTACCTGTTCCTCTACGCCGAGGAGATGACCGCCGCCGCGCAGCGGGCCGGTTTCGATGCGGATCAGGCGCGAACGCTCGTGCAGCAGACCGTCGTGGGCGCCGCCCAGCTCTGGGCGCAGAGCGGCGAGGATCCCGATGAGCTCCGCAGGCGAGTGACGAGCCCGAAGGGCACGACCGAGCAGGCAATCCTCGTGCTGCAGGACGCGAGGTGGGGCGAGCTCTTCGACCGCGCACTCGCGGCGAACGTGCGTCGCTCCGAGGAACTCGAACGCGGCGAGTAGCTAAGCGCGCGAGAGGTTCGTCGAGAGGCTCGCTGGAGCGGTTCGGA
Organism: Leucobacter sp. USHLN153; assembly: GCF_037145615.1. NCBI lineage: Bacteria > Bacillati > Actinomycetota > Actinomycetes > Micrococcales > Microbacteriaceae > Leucobacter > Leucobacter sp. USHLN153. The sequence continues at coordinate 58,172 of NZ_JBBCXE010000003.1, read as the reverse complement.
AGGAGCGATCGGGGAACGGACGGCGAGTACGGGCCGAGGCGCGGAGTTCGGCGCGCCGCGATCCGCCCGCTAACCGATGGCGGCGAACCGCTCCACGTCAGCTGCCGTACCGCTCACGATGATGAGGTCGTGCGTCGACACCACCGTGTCCTGCGTGGCGTGCGTGAACGGCTGGCCGGGGGTCTTCACGCCGACGACCGTCACGCGGTAGCGCGTGCGCACGCCGCTCTCGGTGAGCGTGCGGCCGCGAATCGACCGCGGCGGGTACATCTTCGCGATGACGTAGTTGTTGTCGAACTGAATGAAGTCGAGCATGCTGCCGCTCAGGAGGTGCGCGACGCGCTCGCCCGCCTCGCGCTCGGGATAGATCACGTGGTGCACGCCGATCCGCTCGAGGATCTTGCCGTGCGACGCCGAGATCGCCTTCGCCCAGATCTGCGGCACGCCCAGGTCGACGAGGTTCGCCGCGATGAGCACGCTCGACTCGATCGAGGCGCCCGTCGCGACGACCGCGATCTGAAACTCGTCCGCGCCGATCTGCTTCAGCGACTCCATCGAGCGCGCGTCCGCCTGCACGGCGTGCGTAACGCGGTCGGCCCACTTCTGCACGAGGCCCGCGTCGGTGTCGACGACGAGCACCTCGCGGTCCTGCCGATCGAGCTGGCCGGCCGTGGCCGCACCGAACCGGCCGAGCCCGATCACGATGACCGGGGCGTCACTGCGAATATCAACCAACGATCGGCCTTTCTTCGGGGAGTCGGAACATGCGCGAGCGGCTCGTCGCCGCGACCGCTGCCGCAAGCGTAACCGTGCCGACGCGCCCCGCCCACATGGTTGCGGCGAGGATGTATTTGCCGGGATCGTCGATCGTCGACGACAGGCCGGTGCTCAGGCCGCAGGTGCCGAAGGCGGAGATCACCTCGAACAGCACGATGTCGAGTCGCTCACCGGTGAGGTGCATGATCGCGACCGACGCCGCGAGCACGATCGTCGCGCCCCAGATGAGGATCGACACCGACACGCGCAGCACCTCGTTCGGAATGCGCCGCCCGAACGCCTGCATGTCCTGGAAGCCGCGGGCCTCGGCGTACGCCGCGAGGAACAGCACGGCGATGGTCGTCACCTTGATGCCGCCCGCGGTCGAAGCCGATCCGCCGCCCACGAACATCAGCATGTCCATGACGAGGAGGGTCGAGCCCTGCATGTCGGCCGGGTCCATCACGCCCAGGCCACCGGAACGCGTCATCACCGACATATATATGGAGCTGAACAGGGTGTCCCCGAAGTCCTGCGAGCCGAGCGTGCGGGAGTTATTGAACTCGAGCACCGCGATGGCGAGCCATCCGAAGACGACGAAGAGCAGGGTTGTCGTGAGCGTGAGCTTCGCGTGCAGGCCCAGCCGCTTGTGCGCGCGCCACCCGCCGCCGACCACGTAGCGGTAGAGCGCGAAGATCACGGGAAAGCCGATGCTGCCGAGGAAGACGCCGACCGCGAGCACCGTCAGCAGATACATATCCGTCGCGAAGGGAGCGAGGCCGCCCGGCAGCGGCACGAAGCCCGTGTTCGTGAACGCCGAGGCCGCGAGGTAGAACCCGTTCCAGAGCGCATGCCAGAAGTCATACCCCTCGATCATGAGCCGGGGCGTGATGAAGATGGTGAGCGTCAGCTCGATCACGACGAGGCTCAGTGCTACCGCCGCGAGGAGGCCGCCGATCTCGCCGAGGCCCACGGCCTGGCTCTCCGAGGCGCCTTTCGCCATGCGCATCGGGTTCGTGTCGCCCGCGGCCAGCAGGCGGGTGCGGAGCCCGAGGCGTCGCGTTACCGTGAGGCCCAGAATGCTCGCGAGGGTGAGGACGCCAATGCCGCCGATCTGCAGACCGGCGAGGATCAGGATGTCGCCGAAGAGCGACCAGTGCGTGGCCATGTCGACCGTCGACAACCCGGTCACGCAGATCGCGGAGACCGCGGTGAAGAGCGCATCGGCGAGCGGCGTCACCTCGTGCGAGCGGCTCGCGAACGGGAGCGACAGGAGCGCGGTCCAGAGCAGAATCAGCCCCGTGAACACGAGGAGCGCGAACCGTGCGGGTGAGGCATGGATCATGCTGCCGATCCACGACTTCGGCGAGAGCAGGCCGGCGAACCGGCCCCTCGCAGCGCGTGCCCTCACGACTCCTGCTTTCTGGCGATGACATTCATCGCGTGCCCGCCACGGCAGCGACTCGATTCTGACATGCTACACACGCAGCGGATCGAGCGCTGCCCCGACGGGGGACAGGAGCGTGCTCGCCGACTACTCTGGTGCCTATGCCAGATATTTTCGGAGTCATCGCCGACGCGACGCGGCGCGACATTCTGCAGGTGCTGCTCGAGAAGCATCTGCAGAACGCCGAGATGAGCGTGTCCGAGATTGTCGGGAAGCTGGAGATCAGTCAGCCGACGGTTTCGAAGCACCTGAAGGTCCTGCGCGAGGCCGAGCTGGTGGCCGTGCGTGAGGTGGGGCAGCACCGCTTCTATTCGCTCGACCCGGAACCGCTCGAAATGGTCGAGGACTTCGTGATCCCGTTCCTGTCCGCGGGCTTCGAAACCGAAGTGACGGTCGAATATCTCTCCGAGGACGGGGAACGCGTCGCGGGGCCCGGCGAGGATGACGAGTTCGGCGAGGTGCTGCCCGAGGAAGCCGCCGCCGCGGCAGAACGCATCGGGCGGGCCGCTGCGCGAGCCGAGCATCGCGTGAAAGAGCTCGTCGCGCGCTTCAAGCTTCGCGGCTGAGGTCGCAGTCGCATCCAGTTCGCATCGTGGCGAAGGTCGCGGTAGGATAAGTGTTTTGTGGGCCCCGATCCCAGCGGCCCGAGAGACGTTGTGAGGTTATCGTGGGTTCAGTTATCAAGAAGCGCCGTAAGCGCATGTCGAAGAAGAAGCACCGCAAACTGCTTCGTAAGACGCGTCACCAGCGTCGCAACAAGAAGTAATCGCCGCCGTCGTGAGACGGTGAGCGATGCGTGGCGTCGGGCCTGTGGCTCGGCGCCTTTCGCATACCCGGGCGCTGGGCTGAGGAGCCTCGCGTCTTCACGTCGCACCGTTACCGAAGCCAGGAGCCGCCTTGTCGCCCGTGCACCTCACCCTCATCGGGAAGCCCGGTTGTCACCTCTGCGATGACGCCCGGGAGACGATCGAGGCGGTGCGTTCGGCGCTCGCCTCGGACGGCATCGAGACCGAACTCGAGGAGCTCGACATCCTGCAGGATCCCGCGCTCGCGCGCGTGCACGCCGAGCACATTCCGGTGGTGCAGATCGAGGGGCGCCGGCACGCGATCTGGCGCGTGGACGCCGAGCGCCTCACGGCCGCGGTGACGAAGGCCGCGCGCAATCCGTTGCGCCGCCTGCGTCGCTCGTAGCGCCGGGCATAACGACTTCACGCAGTTTCACCATCGACCCGAGGAGCGCACATGACCCTTCGCCACATCGTCAGCTGGAAGTTCGTGGGGGAGACCCCGGAAGAGCGGAGCGAGCGCGCCGCGGAGGCAACGGCCGTTCTCGAGCCGCTACGCGAGCGCATCCCGACGGTGCGCGCACTGTCGGTGCACCGCAACGAGCTCTTCGACGGAACGAATTACGATCTCACGCTGGTCGCCGATTTCGACGACGCCGACGGACTCGCGGTCTACGCCTCGCACCCCGAGCACCTGCCCGTCGTCGAACTCATGCAGCGCATCACCGTCGCTCGGGCAGCGAGCGACTTCACGGTGTAACAACGCCTGACCGCCCGGCGCGGGCTTCAGCTCGCGCCGCGCACGAGCGCACCGGCTACAGCCGCGCAATCTCCTGGCGCGGGCGCACCGCGATGTCGGTGATCTGCACGTCGGCAGGCGCTTCGACGACGAACCTGACCGTCGCGGCGACCGACTCGGGGCGGATGTAGCGCTCGGGCGTGTACTGGTCCTCGGGGATGTTGCGGCGGAGCATGTCGGTGTCCGTCTGGCCCGGCGCGATCGTCACGACGCGCACGCGGTGCGGCTCCTCGTCGATGCGCAGCACGTCCGCGGTCGCGCGCAGCGCGTGCTTGGTCGCGGAGTAGACCGCGCTCCCGCCGACCGGCCGCGTGCTCGCGCCCGAGCCGATGAACACGACGGTTGCCGAGGCCGCGCGCAGCAATGGAAGCGCCGCGCGCGTGATCAGCGCGGGCGCCTGCACGTTCACCGCGAACTGCTGCGACCACTCCGCGGCGTCGGCCTGTTCGACGGAGCGGTGATCCCCGATCGCGGCCGCGTGCACGAGCACGTCGAGCCGCTCGAGTTCCGCGATCCGCGTCGCGAGTGCGGCGTCGTCGGTGATGTCGAGCTGCCAAGCCTCGGCCCCCGTTTCCCTGGTGACAGCCGCGAGGCGCTCGGCGTTGCGGCCGACGGCGATGACGTGATGCGTCTGCGCAAGCTCCCGGGCGATTTCGCGGCCCATGCCGCTCGAGGCTCCGGTGATGAGGGCGACGGGGCGGGAATCAGGCACGTGAGGCTCCTTCGAATGGTGATGGAATGTCGTGGGCCGGCGAGGCGGGGTGCGGATCGCGCGAGCCGCCGAACGACCCCTCGCCTCGATCCGATCGCGCCCGCAGCGCTGTCTCGAGCAGGCTACCCGCGACGCGGTCGGTCTCGCGGAGCATCGGCGGATCGGTCCCCGGCATGGGACTGATGATCGTGCCGTGCAGCGCGTCATCGACCGGGATGCCCGCGACGTGCACGCTCGAGTCGAGATCGCCGCTCGGCGTGACGAGGCGCCCGGTGGCGAGGTCGACGTCGAAGGCGCCGGTCGGGCGGGAGTCGCCCCCGCGCGCGGAGATCGCGAACGCTCGCGCCCGTCCGGCGTCGAGCAGGCTCTGCGCGAGGGGATCCGCCGTCTCACCGACGTCGTGGAAGTGCATCCACGCATCGATGAGCGTCGACGACGTCACTGACGACTGGGAGACGAGCGGTGATTCGGCGACGAAGCCCGCGTCCGTGACGGTGAGGGCGGCGCGCGGCCCGATGAAGTGCACGAGGCCGGCCCGGGCGAGCGCGAGCAGCTGCCGGTTGCGGAACGCGGGCGGGCCTGACCCGGCCATCGCGCCCACGGCGTGAGTCATAGCGTAGCCCGACTCCCGCGACTCGGCGTCGAAGCCTCCGAGCGCGCCGACCACCTGGGCGACGCCGCGCGCTGAGCTCACCGACCACAGTCCAGCCTTCACCGCGCTGTCGTGCCCCAACTCCGCCTCGGCGAGGTCCCGCTCGACCCGGTCGACCACCCACGCGTCGAACGCCTCCGCGCTCGGGTGGAGCTGGCCGACGGGGCGCATCTCCCCGAGCAGATCGAAGCGATCCGCGGGGTCCGGTATGAACGGCGCGACCGCCGCGGCGACGCTCCGGGCGGCGGCAGTGAGCGGCTCGGGAGCGGCGTCTTCACCGAGGTGCGGCAGGATCGCGGCCGCGATCAACGGCTCGACCTCCTCGGCCGCTCCGGTGGCCGCCTCGGGCCGCACGCGTCGGAGCGTCCGGTAGTGGTCGAAGTACGCGTCGGCCACGACGCGCGGCCAGAGCTCGCGGTCGAAATTGATGGGTCGCGGCAGGCGCGACCAGTCCACGCCGAGGAGGAATCGCTGCTTCGCTCGCGGCGGCAGCGACCCGTACAGCGTCTTCGCGCGGAACGGAACGCCGCGCCCCGACGTGACGTGCAGCACGGGTTCCTCGCCGCTCGCCTCGTAACGGAGCCCGCCCGGGGCGGCAGCATCCGAGACGAACCGCCCGCCGCGCCCCGCGGTGAGGAGCGCCATCGTGTCGAAGAAGCCCATGCCGAGCCCGCGCACGATCACCGGTGCTCCGGCGGGCACGCGGCTCAGATCCTGCTCGACCGGGCTCCCCGGGCGCACCCAGACCAGCTCCGGGCGCGCGGCAACGACCGCGGTCAGCTCGCGCTCATCCGCGGTCTCGCCGCGCGGCATCCAACCCGTTGCCAGTACGAGGGAGTCCGCTGCGATCGCGGACCCGTCGCTCAGCTCGACCCGCTCGCGACCGTCAGCGACGCGCGCGATTCTCACCGCTCGCGCTCGGTGTCGCACGACGTGCACCTCGGGAGGAAGCGCGGCGATCGCGCGCTCGAAGCACCACACGAGGTACTCGCCGTAGAGGGCACGACTCGGGTGCGAGTCGGGGCGCAGGGCGCGCAGCTCATCCCGGTACGACTCGGCGAGCCCCTCGCGCAGGGGGAATGACGCGAGCATCGAGACGTGCGCTTCCGGGATACGCTCGCGAGCTTCGCGCAACTCCTCGGTGAGCGCCTCGCCCCCGAGCTGCGCCTCGAGCACGAGCACGCACCACTCGTAAAGCGTCGGCCCCTGCTGCACCGGCGCCGCGACCGACGCCCCGGGCTCCGTGAACAGAGTCACCGCGTCCGCGAGCGTGTTCATGCAGAGCTCGCGCGTCTGATCCGTGCGCCAGATGCGGCCGGCACCGAACTGAGCCTCGTCGACGATGTGCAGCTCGACGGCTTCGCCGCGAAACGGGGCGTCGGAGCGTGAGAGGTGCGCGCCGATCCGCTCGAGAAGTGACGCGCCGCGGGGACCGGCGCCGACGATAGCGATGGAAGCGGGCATTTCTCCGTTATACGCCCCGGAGGGAGCATTCACCGACACAGGTTTCCGTATGTGACGCTCGTGCTTCATGAAGTTTCGTGACACCGCCGATTTCCAATTTGTTATGTCATCCATAACAATAGCGTGGGAATTGGTTCGGATCTGAACCAGCTCGACGAACGCCAACCGCCAACGCGCACAGAGCAAGGAGCATCATGAAGACACGTCGGATCGCCTGGATCGCCGGATTGGCCGTCGCCGCGGTAGCGATGACGGGCTGCTCGGCAAGCTCGGGAGGCGACTCCGAGGGTGGCGCGGCGCAGGAGGGCGGCACGCTCACATACCTCGAGCCGCAGACCTGGAACACGCTCTACCCGCCGGCCGCCGGCTTCTACCCGAACGGCGGCATCGTGAATCAGGTGACGGATCGCCTGCTCTACCAGAACCCCGAGACCCTCGAGCTGGAGCCGTGGATCGCCGAGGAACTCCCCGAGGTCAACGCCGACGCGACCGAGTACACGTTCAAGCTCCGCGAGGGCGTGACCTACTCCGACGGCACGCCGCTCGACGCCGAGAACGTGGTCAAGAACTTCGACCTCTTCGGCAAGGGCGACACCGACCGTGCGCTCTCCGTCTCGGAAGCGATCAATAACTACGACCACGGCGAGGTCGTCGACGAGCACACGGTGAAATTCGTATTCTCCGCGCCGTCGCCCGGTTTCGCTCAGGCGACCTCGACGATCAACTCGGGCCTGCTCTCGAACAGCACGCTCGACCGCACCAACGAGGAGTTCGGCCCCGGCAACGCGACCGAGATCATCGGCAGCGGCCCGTTCGTCATTTCCGATGAGCAGATCGGCAAGGAGACCGACCTCGAGGTCCGCAAGGACTACGACTGGGCTCCCGAGTCGCGCGTGCACCAGGGGCGCGCCCACCTCGACGCGATCGACGTGATCGTCGCGGGCGAGTCGAGCGTCCGCGTGGGCACCGTCACCTCGGGACAGGCTCAGATCGCCCGACAGATCCCGGCTCCCGACGAGGCGCAGTTCACCGGAGACAAGCTGCAGCTCGTGCAAGCGGCGACGAACGGCGTCAACAACAGCCTCAGCTTCCGCTTCGATCACGCCCCGCTCGACGACATCAAGGTGCGCCAGGCGATCATCGCCGGTGTCGATCGGCAGGCCATCGTCGACACGCTCTTCACCGACAGTTACCCGCTCGCAACGGGCATCCTCGCCAAAACGGCTCTCGGATACGAAGACACCTCGGACTTCTACGAGTACGACCCGGACCGCGCGAAGCAGCTGCTCGACGAGGCGGGCTGGAAGCCGGGCTCGGACGGTATCCGCGAGAAGGACGGCGAGCGTCTCTCCATCACCTTCAACGAGGCGCTGCCGCAGCCGCGCTCGAAGGATGTCGTCACACTCATCCAGGAGCAGCTCGCGGGGCTCGGCATCGAGGTCAAGCTCTTCCCCGGCGACCAGGCCGCGCAGGATGAGGCGCGCCTCGACGCCGACACGATCCAGGTGTACCACTCCATGGTGGGCCGCGCCGACTTCGACGTGCTGAAGTCGCAGTTCTTCTCGACCAACCGCAATGCGCTGCTGAACCTCGACACCGAGAGCGGCGAGATTGCGGATCCGGAACTCGACGAGGCACTCGCGAAGGTCGCCTCCGTGCCGACCGCTGACGAGCGCGCCAAGGCCTCGGCTGCGGCACAGCAGATCCTCGCCGAGAAGGCCTACGTGCTCCCGCTGTTCGAGGAGCCCCAGGTCTTCGGCCTGCTCTCCTCCGTGCAGGGCTTCGCGACCGAGTCGATCGGCCGGCCCTCGTTCTACGACGTGCAGCTCGGCAAGTGACGAGGTCGGCGCTGCTGCGGCGCGTGGGCCAGGCGATCCTGGTCCTCGCGCTCGCGTACACCGCCGCGTATGTTCTGCTCGCGGCGCTCCCGGGCGACGCGGTCATGGCCCGGTTCGGTAACCCCGACCTGGGCCTCTCGCCCGAGCAGCTCGCTGAGATTCGGGCGAGCTACGGGGTGGATCGGCCGTTCTTCGTGCGGTACTTCGACTCGGTCGGTGCGTTCTTCCGCGGTGATCTCGGGTACTCGGTGCAGAGCGGCGCGGCGGTGTCGACGCTGCTCGCCGAGGCGCTGCCGTCGACGCTCGTGCTGGCAGTGGTCGCGCTGATCCTCGCCGTGTTTCTCGCGGTGGTCATCGCGTTCACCGCGAGCTACGGCGCGGGGTCGTGGCTGCGTCGCTTCTTCCGCAACCTCCCGCCGCTCTTCGTGTCGCTCCCGGTGTTCTGGATCGGCATCGTGCTGATTCAGATCTTCTCGTTCCAGCTCGGTCTGGTGCCGTCGATCGGGGCGAGCGAGGTGCAGGCGCTGATTCTGCCCGCGATCACCCTGGCGTTCCCGATCGCGGCGCCGCTCGCGCAGGTGCTGCTGCGGAGCATCGACGACGTCAGCGCGCAGCCGTTCGTCGCGGTGGTGCGGGCTCGCGGCGCGAGCACGGCCTGGCTGCTCTGGCGGAACGTCGCTCCGAATGCGCTGTTGCCCGCGCTCACGATGGCGGGCCTGCTCTTCGGGGAGCTCGTCGGCGGCGCGATCGTGACCGAAGCGGTCTTCGGTCGCGTCGGCATCGGCGCGCTCACGGCGCAGGCCGTCGCGAACCGCGACACCCCCGTGCTGCTCGCGGTCGTCGTCATCGCGACGGTCGTGTACGTCACTATCAATCTCGTGGTCGACCTGCTGTACCCCGTGCTCGACGCGCGGTTGCGGCAGCGGTCGGCCCGCGCAACCCGAGGAGCGAGCGCATGAGCGGCATCGATGCGGCAGCGGCCCAGGCCGCGGAGGCCGCGCGGGCTGAGCCCACCGCACAGACCGTGCCCACAGGCGCTCGCCTCAACCCCCGCCCGCGCGCCTGGCGCTCCCTCCTGCGACCGGGCATCCTCATTCCGGCCCTCGTGCTGCTCATCGCACTGGCGTGGGCCGTCGCGCCCGGGCTCTTCACTTCGGTCGGCCCGGCCGAGACGGTGGGACCCGCGCTGCAGGCACCGAGCGGAGAGCACTGGTTCGGCACCGATGCGACGGGGCGCGATCTTTACGCACGCGTGGTCTACGGTGCGTCTCAGTCGATCACCGCGGCGCTGCTCGCCGTCCTCGTGGGGCTGGTTTTCGGCTCGATCATCGGCGTCACGGCGGGCGCGGTCGGTGGTCGCGTCGACGAGGCTCTGATGCGCCTGGTCGATGTGCTCCTCGCGATCCCGACTCTGCTGCTCTCACTGAGCATTGTGATCCTGCTCGGCTTCGGCACGGCCAACGCAGCGATCGCGGTCGGTGTCACGTCGGTCGCGGTCTTCGCCCGTCTCTCGCGATCGCAGGTGGTGAGCGTTCGCGCGAGCGAGTTCGTCGAGGCGGCGTATGGCTCGGGCGGCACGTTCTTCAGCGTGCTGTGGCGCCATATTCTGCCCAACTCGCTGACCGCGGTCATCGCGCTCGCGGCGCTGCAACTCGGCTCCGCGATCCTGCAGATCTCGACCCTCGGCTTCCTCGGCTACGGTGCGCCGCCGCCCACCCCGGAGTGGGGCCTCCTCATCGCCGAGGGCCGCAATTACATCGCCACCTCGTGGTGGATCACCGCCCTGCCCGGGCTCGTCGTGGTGCTCGTGGTGCTCGCGAGCAACCGCCTGAGCCGGGCGATCAGCGACGGAGGCACCGCATGAACGCGCAAGCGAACGCGCACACACGAGCGAACGCGCACCAGCACTCCCACACCGCACCGCTCCTGAGCATCCGCGACCTCGCGGTGCAGTACCGCACGCGTCAGGGTCACGTCGACGCGGTGCGCGGGGTGAGCTTCGAGGTGCGTGCCGGCGAGGTCACCGCGGTCGTCGGAGAGTCGGGATCGGGCAAGACCACGGTCGCCCAGTCCGTCATCGGCCTGCTCGCCTCGAACGGCAGCATTACCGCGGGCAGCATCACGCTCAACGAACGGCGGCTCGGCACGACCGAGCTCGTCGGGCTCCCGGAGCGGCGCTGGCGCGATCTGCGGGGGCGCTGCATCGGCCTGATCCCGCAGGATCCGGGCAACTCCCTGAACCCGGTGCAGTCGATCGGCAAGAGCATCAGCGAGTCGCTCCGCATCCACGGCAAGCCGAGCCGCGGCGAGGTGCAGGACCGGGTGCACAGTCTCCTCGAGCAGGTCGGCATCGACAATCCCATCAAGCGCGCGAAGCAGCACCCGCATGAGTTCTCGGGCGGCATGCGTCAGCGCGTGCTGATCGCGGCCGCGCTCGCGAATGACCCCGAGCTGATCATCGCGGACGAGCCGACCTCAGCGCTCGACGTCACGGTGCAGCGCACGGTGCTCGACCTCATCGACCGGCTGCGTGAGGAGACGGGCACTGGAGTGCTGTTCATCACGCACGACCTTGCGGTGGCGGCGGATCGGGCCGACCGGGTCGTCGTGATGCGCGGGGGAGAGGTGCAGGAATCCGGGGCCGCGGCGCAGGTGCTGGCGCAGCCCTCGTCGGAGTACACGAAGCAGCTCATGGCCGATGCGCCGTCGTTCGGCAAGCTGGTGGAGCGGGAGACGATCGAGGTCGCGGGCGGGCCGGGCGCGGGTGCGGTCGGCGCCGTTTCGGGCGCTTCCGCAGCTTCCGAAGCCCAGCTCGTCGAGGTGACCGGTCTCCGGCAGGTGTTCGGCCGCGGCGCAGACGCCTTCGTGGCCGTCGATGATGTCTCGTTCTCGATCGCGCGCGGCTCGACCCACGCGCTTGTCGGGGAGTCAGGATCGGGCAAGACGACCACCGGCCGCGCCGTCGCGGGCTTCTCGGCGCCGACCGCCGGCGCGGTGCGGGTCGGGGATGCTGAGGTGACGTCGTTGCGTGGCGCCGCACTCCGGGAGTATCGGCGCACGACGCAGATGGTCTATCAGAACCCCTACGGTTCGCTCGATCCCCGGCTGACGATCGGGCAGACGCTCACCGAGCCGCTGCAGAACTTCCGCATCGGCACCCGGGGCGAACGCGCCGACCGCGTGGCGCACGCGCTCGAGGTCGTCGCGCTGCCGCCGGAGTTCGCTTCCCGCCGCCCGCGTGAACTCTCCGGCGGCCAGCGGCAGCGCGTCGCGATCGCGCGAGCGTTGATCGTCGAGCCCGAGCTGGTGGTGCTCGATGAGGCCGTATCGGCGCTGGACGTGACCGTGCAGGCCCAGATCCTGCGCCTGCTCGCGCGGCTGCAGAGCGAACTCGGGCTCACATACGTGTTCATCTCACACGACCTCGCCGTGGTGCGCCAGATCGCCGACACCGTCACCGTGCTGCAGGGCGGCAAGCAGGTCGAGCGCGGTGCGGCCGAAGCGGTGTTCGCGAACCCCCAGCATCCCTACACCCAGCGCCTCATCGAGGCGATCCCGGGAGCATCGCTCACCTCGGGTCACTGGGAAATCTGAAACGAAGGAGCAGCACACATGACGGAGCAGGCCACCGCAACCGCGGATCTCATCGACGCGCTTACGGGCATCGCACCCGGTGATCCCCTCGATACGGCTCGGGATCGCCGGCCCGACGCGCGGCTGCACGCCCAGGGCAGCTTCGAGGCGCTGTTCCTGCCCGCCGACGCCTCGCAGGTGTCACTGCCGGAGCGGGCGGCGGTCGCCCTCTTCGTCGCGCGGTTGCACGAGGAGCCGGAGGCGGTCGAGTTCTACGGGGCGCTGCTCCGCGAGACCGGTGGAGGCGCGGGTCTCGAACCGCTCATCGTCGCGGAGGCCGGTCGGGCCGCGGGGGTGGGACCGTACGGGGCCTTCCGCGCTGAGAACGCGCCCGAGAGCGTCGACGGGCCGGAGTACGCGGTCGAGTCGGTCGAGGCAGCGTACGCACTGGGCGACCGGTTGTCGGCTGCGCTCGAGCACGCGCACTTCCTCGTGCTGCATCCGCGCGATGCAAGTCGGGAGCGCCTCGGGCGTCTGCTCGAGGCGGGGTGGAGCACGACCGGCATCGTGACGCTGTCGCAGCTCATCTCGTTCCTCGCGTTCCAGCTGCGCGTCGCGCATGGGCTCCGCGAGCTGCGACTGCATCTCGGCGCGGAGGGCAGAGCGGGTGCGGGTGCCGCTGGTGCGGACGCCGCTGAGGGTGCCGCTTCTGCGCAGCCCCGCGACCTCGCCGCGCTCGCCGCAGAGGTCGCGACGGCGGCGCGCGAGCGGGCCGGTGAGAGCGCACAGACCGCAGTCTCACCCGCCTCGGACGAGCTTCCCGATGCGCCCCTGGTCGACGAGCCCCCGCGCTTCACGCAGGACGTGCTGGGCTGGAAGCCGTGGCTCGAGCCCCTGCCCGTCAGCGAATTCACCGAGCACCACTACGACGCCCTCGTGCAGCGCGACCGCGTGCACATGCCCTACTTCCGACTGCTCGCCCGCGACCCCGATGCGCTCCGCGAGCGCACGCTCACCGACCTCGACATCTTCTTCAACACGGATGCGGGTCTACCGCGCGCGGAGCGTGAACTCGCCGCCGCGGCCGCCTCACGCTTCAACGGCTGCGTGTTCTGCGCATCCGTGCACTCGCGCTTCGCCACCGAGCAGGGGGCGGATCGCGCCCAGGTGCAGCGCCTCCTCGACGAGGGCGTGACCGCGCGTCTCAGCCCGCGACTCGACGCGATCATCGACGCGACGGTCGCGCTGACCGCGACGCCGCCCCGCTTCGGTTCCGCCGAGGTCGCCGCGCTCCGGGAGGTCGGGCTCGGCGAGCTCGAGCTGCTGGACTCGATCCAGGCGGGTGCGTTCTTCAACTGGGCGAACCGCCTTATGCTCTCGATCGGCGAGCCGACCCGCTGAGCCGCTCGGCTGCGAGCGGAGCCGCTACCGGAACCTACAGCTCGTGCGTCTCGCCCTCGGCGAGGCGCACGTAGCGATCCGCCCCGATCGCTCCGCAGATCACCCGATCCGCGAGCGCCTTCCCGGCATCGTTCGCAAAACCGTCGTGCATGGTGCGTTCCTTCCCTGCCGTTGTCGTGAGCCTATCGCCGGGGTCTCCGGGGGTGGTCAGCCGGGGGTGGTCAGCCGGGGTGGTCAGCCGGGAGGTGCGCGCTGCGTGCCGTAGAGTGCTGGGGCGAGAACACGCCGATTCCGCGCCGCCCGACTCTTGAGAGTGACTTCGCATGACCGCACCCCAGCTGCCTCGCAGCATCGCCGACGTCCTCCGCAACCCCAGGCACCTGCCGCGCGAGGTGCTCGCCGGAGTCGTCACGACGCTCGCGCTCGTGCCCGAGGTGATCTCCTTTGCGGTCGTAGCGGGCGTCGACCCGATGACCGCGCTCGTCGCCAGTGTGGTGCTCGTGCTCGCGATGTCGTTTCTCGGCGGTCGCCCGGGTGTGATCACGGCGGCGGCCGGCTCGGTAGCGCTCGTCGTCGCACCGCTCACCCGCGAGCACGGCACGGAGTACCTGCTGCCCACCATCTTCCTCGCCGGGATCATCCAGGTGCTGTTCGGCGTCGCGGGTCTCGCGCGGCTCATGCGATACGTGCCGCGCTCCGTGATGCTCGGTTTCGTCAACGCGCTCGGCGTGCTCATCTTCATGGCGCAGGTGCCGCATCTGCTGCACGGCGGGGGAATCGGCGTGATCCTCTTCGCGGTCACCATCGTGATCGTGCTGCTGCTGCCGCGGATCACGAAGGTCGTGCCGGCGCCGCTCGTCGCGATCGTTGTCGTCACTGCGGTCGTGATGATCTGGCAGCTGCAGGTTCCGAACGTCGCCGACGAGGGTCGGATCGGCGGGGGACTGCCCGGGTTCACTCCGCTCGAGGTGCCGCTGAACCTGGAGACGCTGCGGCTGATCCTGCCCACCGCCATCAGTGTCGCGCTCGTCGGGCTCATGGAGTCGCTGCTCACGGCGAAGCTCGTCGACGACATCACCGAGACGCACTCGAAGAAGGGGCGCGAGTCATGGGGGCTCGGCATCGCGAACATGCTTAGCGCGGTCTACGGCGGCACCGGCGGCTGCGCGATGATCGGGCAGACCGTGCTCAACGTGAAGACGAGCGGAGGGCGCACGCGCGTGTCGACGTTCGCGGCCGGTGTGTTCTTGCTGGGGCTCATCACGGCGCTCAGCGAAGTGATGGGGCAGATCCCGATGGTGTCGCTGGCCGCGGTGATGATGGTGGTTGCCGTGACGACAGTTGATTGGCACAGCGTTCACCCCCGCACGCTGTTGCGGATGCCGTTCCCCGAGACTCTCGTGATGGTGGTGACGATCGCGGTCGTGGTGGCGACGAGCAACCTCGCCTATGGCGTGCTCGCCGGGGTGCTGCTCGCGATGGTGCTGTTCGCGCGGCGCATCGCGCACGTGATCTCGGTGACGCGTGTCGAGACCGAGAGCGACGAGCCGGGTGCTGCACCGGGCGCCGAGTCAGCCGCTGCGCCGGGCGCTGAGTCGATGGTGCGCTACCGGGTGCGCGGGCCGCTCTTCTTCGCGAGCAGCAACGACCTCGTCGAGCACTTCTCGTACGCCGAGGATCCCTCGCACGTGGTCATCGACCTCAGCCAGGCACAGATCTGGGACGCTTCGACGGTTGCGGCGCTCGACGCTATCGAGACCCACTATGCGAAGCACGGCGCGACGGTGTCGATCGAGGGCCTCGACGAACACAGCACCAAATTCCACGGCCGCCTGACGGGCCGCCTCGGCGGCGCCTGACCCGCCCCCGCCCGCCCGCGCCCCTGCCGTCCCCGCCCCCGCCCGCGCTGCCCTGCTTCCGAAGGGCCGCGCTACCGCGAAGCATGCAGGCGGTAGTCGCTGGGCGTAACTCCGAGCACGGCCTTGAAGTCGGTCGAGAAGTGCGCGTGATCCGAGTATCCGAGCTCCGAGGCAAGCTGGGCGATGCTCACCTCCGGCTGCTCCCGCAGACGCGCGGCGGCCTCCTGGAGGCGACGGCGGCGGATCATTCCGCTCAGCGACAACCCGAACGCACGATCGGCGGTCCGCTGCAACGTGCGGACGGAAGCGTGGAGTCGCTCGGGGAGCTGATCGACACGAGTGATCTCCGGGTCATCGAGGAGCACGCCGAGCCGGTTGGCGAGCTCCGCCTCATCCCCGAGCTGGGTCGGCGGCACTCGAGTCGTCACCCAGTCTGCGAAACGTGCGACCGCGTCGGCTCGCCGCTCGTCGGCGGGCCGCGCGGGATCCGCCATCGCCGCCACCACCTCGGCGTGCAGGGCGGGGTCGGCGACCGGGTGCGTAGCGTCGCGAAGCAGCGAAGGCTTCTCGGCGAGCGCGAGGGTCGCCGCCGGCAGGAGGAGCGCGCCAACCGCCCAGCCGCTGCCGGTGAGCACGCGCTCGGATCGCCGGGTCTGCGGCCCCACGAGCTCGATGCCGTCGGCGTCGATCACCAGGTTGCAGGCGGGGAACGGCAGCACCTCCTGGCGTGATTCGACACCTGTGGGGAGGTTCCACTCGGGGATCCAGAACCATCGCACCGCGTGTGCGACGCGGGGCTTGGGCGGCACGCGATCGAAGCGGGGCAAGCGCGAGGGGTACAGCACGCCTCGCTGATCCTCAAGCATCTGTTCTCTCCACCCCATCGGCGAGCAGTTGGCGCGAATCTGCAAGCGCCCGCCGTGCGCGCAATCTTACGCTGGGCCCATGCACACCAATTCTGAATCTCACGCCCAGGGCTCCTCTCGCGCGGCGAACGGGGAGCACACTACCGACGGCCGCCCGCACGGCTCGACCAGCCTCACCCCGTTCCTCGCGATCCGGAACGCAGCCGGTGCCATCGACTTCTACCGCGATGTCTTCGGCGCGCGCATCGTCGACGTCACAGAGATAGGCGGGCTCGTGGTGCACGCTGAGCTCGATTTCGGATCGGGTCACCTCCAAGTGGGTGAGCCGACGGAGGCCTCCCGTCTCGTGCCCGCGCCCAACGGTGAGGACGACTGCTACTCGATGGGCCTCTACGTGCCCGACGTCGACGCGACGGTCGAGCGCGCGGTCGCGGCTGGCGCTACGGTTCGCGAGCCCGCAACGGACTTCGTCTCCGGCGATCGCTTCTCGAGCATCCGCGATCCGTTCGGCGTGCGCTGGTCGGTGATGACCCGGGTCGAGGATCTGTCTGAAGAGGAGAGCGCCGCCCGCGTGCGCGAGTGGGCGAAATCGTTCGAGCAATAACGCCTCGCAGAACCCCTGGGCCGGTCAGTAGTTGTGGTTATGGCGGCGGATCGCCCGAGCGCCGACCCCCTCACTCGTCCCCGTGGCTGTGCAGGTGGAGGCGCTCGCCGACGGTATTGAAGATGCTGATCACCTCGGCCGGCCGCTCACCCTCCGCCTGCATCGCGTGCGGAGTCGAAGTGTCGAACTCTGCCGCCTCGCCCCGCTCGAGCACGAGCTCCTGGTCGTCGAGCTGCAGCCGCAGCCGCCCCGACAGCACGTAGACCCACTCGTGCCCCTCGTGCGTCCGCGGGGTGCACTGCTCAGCCCGCGGCTCGTAGGTGATCTTGAACGCCCGCACCTCGGATTCCTCCCGGGTCAGCGGCGCGACAACCATTCCCTCACGGCGCATGACGCTGCGTCGCACCCGCGGGTCTCGGTCCCGGGGCTCGAGGAGGTCGTCGATGCGGATCCCGAGCTGCCTCGTCAGTGGAAGAAGCAACTCGAGGCTCGCCTGCCGCTTCCCCGATTCGAGTCGCGAGAGTGTGCTCACTGAGAGCCCGGCCCGCCCCGCGAGTTCATCGAGCGTCCAGCCCCGCTCTCGACGAGCATTCCGCAGTCGCGGGCCAAGCTGCTGTAACTCATCCATCGCGCCCTCCTTGCCAATATCGCAAACTCGCTTGCAAGTATTGCACGCCGCCCGCATGCTGGTCCACATGAACAATCAGCATTGGGACGCCATCATCATCGGCGGCGGCGCGGCTGGACTCAACGCCGCCCAGACACTCGGGCGCTCGCTCCGGCGCACGCTCGTGATCGACGGGGGCAGCCCGCGCAACCGCTTCGCCGGCCACATGCACAATGTGCTCGCGCTCGACGGCACCCCGCCGCACGTGCTGCTCGAGCGGGGCCGGGCGGAGGCAGCGGCTTACGGCGTCGAGTTCCGCGAGGCGGAGGTACGCGGCGTGCGCGACACCGAGACCGGCGCCGGCACCGACGGCAGCGCGAACAACACCCTCACCGTCGAACTCGACACCGACGAATCTCTCACCGCCCGCACCCTCATCGTTGCGACCGGCGTCACCGACGCACTGCCGCCCATCCCCGGCCTCGCCGAGCGCTGGGGAACGACGGTGCTCCACTGCCCCTACTGCCACGGCTGGGAGGTCCGCGGCCAGCGCATCGGCGTGCTCACGACGTCCCCGCTGGGCGCCCACCAGGCGAAGCTCCTCACGCAGTGGACCTCCGATCTGACCGTCTTCACCGCGGGCCTCGACGGCGACCCCCTCGCGGGTTCCGGCGCCCTCGACCCCGAAACCGAGCGAGCCCTCCGAGCGCGCGGCGTGAAGATCGTCGACGAGCCGGTCACCGAGATCGTGGGCGAGGGTTCCGAAATTGACGCGGTCCGCACAGCGGTGGCGGATCACCCGATCGATGCGATCTTCACCGCCGGAGAGCTCGTGCCGCGTGACAATTTCCTCGCGGGCCTCGACCTCGACCGTGCGGAGAGCCCCGTGGGCAGCTTCCTCGCGGTCGACCCGAGCGGCCGTACGAGCCACCCACGCATCTGGGCCGCCGGCAACGTCGTGAACCCGGGCGCAACGGTGCCGGTTGCCATGGGCGCGGGCGTGATGGCGGGAGCGATGGCCAACTTCGCGCTGGTGGAGGAAGACCTTGCCTGAGCACAGCAGCGCGCATCAGCACAGCAACGCACATCAGCACAGCTGCGAACACTCACCCAACACCGAGCCCCACTCCCACCACTCTCACGAGCACGGCCCTCACAACAACGCCTCACAGCCCGACGCCTCGGCCGATCCCGCGAAGTTCTGGGAAAAGCGATACGGCGGGCAGGATCGCGTGTGGTCGGGCAGGGTCAACGCGACCTTGGCGGATGTCGCTTCGCAGTGGTCGCCCGGCCGCTCCCTCGATCTCGGCTGCGGCGAGGGCGGCGACGTGATCTGGCTCGCCGAGCGCGGCTGGCAGGCGACCGGCATCGACATCTCGGCGACCGCAACCGTCCGCGCTACCGCGGCGGCCCGCGAGCGCGGAGCGACCTCCGCCCGCTTCATCGCGGCCGACCTCGCGCACTGGATCGAGGATCCCGCGCGCATCGACAGCTCAGAGCACGGATTCGACCTCGTCACGGCGAGCTTTCTGCAGTCCCCGGTCGCGCTTCCTCGCGAGCGGATCCTTCGCGCAGCCGCAGCGCGCGTGGCTGCGGGCGGACGGCTCGTGGTGGTCGCCCACGCCGAGCCGCCGGCCTGGGCGAAGGGTCACGGCGGAGACTTCCCGGTGCCGGAGGAGGACCTCGCCGCTCTCGAACTCGACGCGCGCGCCTGGGAGATCGAGGCCTGCGAGACCCGTGAGCGCGCGACCACAGCTCCCGACGGCACTGCGTCCACACTGCTCGACTCGCTCGTGATCGTGCGCCGTCGCTAGGAACCCGCCAGTCCGCCAGCTCCGACGAGCCCACCGCCAGCCCATCGCCCACCAGCCCGCCAGCACCAATCCTCCTCCACCATCGCGGGCTAAGTAGCCGCCCCCTCAATCTCAGTATTTTGTGGACAAGTTTCAGTGCCCATGTTGTAAAACCTGAGTGTTTGATGACAGGATCTGAGTGGTGGAGATCGGCACATTGGGTGCTCTTCGTGCGTTCCTGCAGGCAAATGCGACATTCCTGCCCAGGCTACGAACGGTTTTGAGCCATGCGTCTCTCGGTTCGTTGTTCGGCGTAGGGCTAGCTGGAATGCGGTTCGCGCCAGCTCGTGAGTGAGAAAGGCGGGGACCGTATGCGTTCTCGAAGAAGTTCAGCGTGGGGCGCGCACCTGAGGTCGTCTGCAAATGGCGTGCGACGTGTGCTCGCCATGATTGCAGCGGTGCTGATGGTGGTGCTCGGGCTGACCTCGGTCGCCCCGGCTGCGATGGCCGCCCAGAATGAGCGAATCATTCTCGATGGCGTCACAATCGGCGGCGGGACGGGCCCTGACGGTCAGCTCGTAGTGGGCGATACGGTGTCTGTCTCGGCGACTTGGAATGCGACGTCCGCTGATCCGCACGAGGGCGACTCCTTCACGATCGGGGTGCCGAGGGAGCTGAGGATCCCGTCCGACGTTCCGTTCCCTCTGACAGGGCCTCGACAGGATGGTTCGAGCGCGACGTGGGCCACGTGTCTCGCGACAGCGGCGGCCGGAGAAGTGGTCTGCACGCTCACCGCGGAGGTCGAGGCCAACCCCGAGCTCGTCAACGGCGAGTTCTCGTTCGACATCGAAGCGGCCGAGGCGACGACGGCGAACGAGCTCAACTTCAATCTCAACGGTCAGTTTGTTCCCGTAGCGCTCCCCGGAGAGGGCGGCATCGATGATGGCATCGTGCTCTCCGACGACTGGAGCAAGTCGGGTGAGATGAATGACAACAACTGGTCGATGACCTGGACGATCGACCTCCCCGGCTCACGCATGCAGGGCGAGGACGCGATCAACGTCGCTGACGCGCTCAGTGCGACTCATGTGCTGTGCGAACCCGCGAACCTCAAGGTCGTCACCGTTCGCGGTGACAGTGTTGCAGACGTTTCCGGCATCGCGGAGATCACCCCGGGCGCAGACGCCCAGCACTTCACTATCGGTCTCGACGCGCCGGAACCCAACGGCTTCGATGCGAATGTCACCTACAGAATCACCTACGACACCTGCACTCCCGACGGGCAGATCGATCCCGAGGAGACCGAGTACACGAACGAGGCATCCATCGATGTCTGGGGCGAGTCGTCTGGCATCATCGGCGTGCACCCGAATCCGTGGCACGAAGACCTCACGAAGACCGGCACCGTGCTCGGCGGCGCCGATCGCAATGGCAAGATCGCGTGGACCGTCACGGTGCCGGGTGATCAGCTGGTCGGCAAAGACGGCTTCAACTTTTCCGAAACTCTCGGAGCGGGGCACGAGTTGTGCACCGATACGATCAGCAACCTGAGGGTCACCGAGCGATACGGTCCCAGCGATCAGTTGCAGCGCGACACGACGGGGCTCCTGACGCAGACGGTGAACGCTCAGTCAGCGCAGGCCTTCGACATCGATTTCGCGATCAACGATTCGTCGTTCGAGTTCCGGCCGTCGGATTACCGATACGTCATCACGTACACCACTTGTGTCACAGAAACCGATCTGCCCGAGGGCGGTACTGCGTACAGCAATCAGGCCAATGTCGACGGGGTCGTAGCGGGCACGGAAGCAGAGGTGCCCGGCCGCACGGATCAAAAGAACGGCAGCATCAACAGCAAAGCCGTGACGATCGACGGAGTCCAGTACCTGCCGCAAACGACCATGAACTGGAGCATCGTGGTGCCGGGCGAGCGTCTCCAGGACGTCGTGGGTGACCTCAGCGTCACCGACACGCTTTCCGGCGCGCACCAGGTCTGCGCGGCTGGTGACCCATCTGGCGGCCTCGCTTCACGGCTTGCGCTGAAGGTCGAGGCGCGAGATCAGATCAGCGGTGGCGGTCTGTCGACCGTTGACCTCACGGACTCCGTGACCGCGGAGCAGAACGCTGCTGAACTGACGTTCACGATTCCGCGGCCGGAGTTGCCGCAACCTGACGGATCGACTGCGACTGCATTCAGCACGGAGTACCAGTACGTCATCTCGTACACCACCTGCACCACAAGCGGCGGGATGGATGCGCCGGGAACCGAATACGGCAACACCGCCGTCGTCAACGGCAAGACGTACGACCGGACGGTGACCCAGAACAACCGCGGCAGCGGCTCGGGATCGGGCGTGCCGCGCGGCTCGATCGCGATCGATAAGCTCCTCGCCGACACCACGGGCGCTCAGTTCGTACCTGAGGACGCTTCGTTCACCGTGCATGTCAAGGAGATCGACCCGAGCGGTGCGACACAGGTCGAGTACGATCTGCAGATTCCGCTGAACGGCGATCCCGTGAGCGGGCCGAACTCACGAGGCACCGGCTGGACGGCGGAACTTTCCGAGCCCACTTTCCCCAACATTCCCGGGGTCGTCTTCGGTACTCCCGCGTTCGCGCCGGGCGCCGGCCTCACCGTGAGCGAGGATGGCGCGACCGCGATCGCGGCACTCGAGCCCGGCAGCAACATCGGAGTCAGCCTCACGAACACCGCGCAACTCGGTTCGCTGAGCATCGTCAAGAGGGTCGAGGGCGGCGCTGCGGAGCGGGTTGACGAGGATCTCACGTACGCGATCACGGCACACGTCGACACGAGTGCACTCGGCAACGGCTTCCCGTCGCAGGCCGACCGCGAACTGACGCTGACCGCCGACGAGCCCGCAGCGCTCGAGGATCTTCCGATCGGTGCCGTCGTCACGTTCACCGAGGCGAAGCCGGCAGATGACGATCAGTTCACCTGGGGCGACCCGGTCTTCAGCCCGGAGAGCGTGACCGTCAGTGCGGAGAACGCCACCGTCCCGGCAGCGGTGACAGTGACGAACACCGTCGAGCGTACGCTCGGCACGTTCTCGCTCGTGAAGCGAGTCACGGGCGATCAGGCCGACAACGCTGCGGTTCCGGATGAGGTCACGGTGACTGCTACCTGGAACGAAGAAGGAACGCCCGGTGCGAAAACTCTGACGTTGCCGACCGACGGTACACCAGTGCCGTTCGACGAGGACCTCCTCATTGGTACTGAGGTCACACTCACGGAAACTCCGCTCATTGACCGCTCGAGCATCGCGTGGGCTGATCCGACGTGGTCGGGCACGGGTGTCGCGATCGATGGTCATTCGGCCGTGGTCACCGTGACCCGAGGAGCTGACATCACGGTGAATCTTGAGAACCAGGCGACGACGTCAGTGGCTGGGCTGAGTCTGATCAAGGGCATCGCCGGTGAGGCAGCCGGCGAGGTCGCTCCGAGCACTGAGTTCCCTGTGACCGCTACTTGGGTCGATGCTGAAGGCGTCGACCAGTCGCGAAATCTCACGATCAATGCCGAGTCGCCGACGTCGTTGGGTGAAGACCTGCCGGCCGGCACCGTGGTGACGATCACCGAAGGCGAGAGTCCCAAGATCGACACCGTGGTCTGGGGGTCCGTCTTCATCAGCGGTGACGACGTCACCGACGAAGGCGATCGAAGCGCCGAGATCGTCGTATCCGATCAGCAGGGCGCTGCGACGCTCGTGACGGTCACGAACGAGGCGACTTGGGCGGCGGGAACGTTCTCCCTTTCCAAGGAGGTTGCGGGAGTCTCCCTTAAGAACGCGGATGTGCCGGACTCGGTCGAGGTCACTGCGACGTGGATCGAGGATGCCGAACCGACTTCGGTGACGCTCACCGTTCCGACGGATGGGTCGGCGATCCCCCTCGGGCGCGAGCTGCCCCACGGTACCCAGGTGTCGCTCTCCGAAGCCGAGCCTGACGACAGCGCAGCGTTCACCTGGGCTTCCCCGGAATGGGAGGCGGAAGGCATCGTTTCGAACCAGGATGACACGGCGACGATCACGATCGGCGCGGCAGAGGACACTGCCGTGACTGTGACGAACCGGGCGATCGCATCGCTTGGCTCCCTGACGGTCACGAAGTCCCTCTCCGGCGACGGTGCATCGGAAGTGCCCGATGGCACGGAGTTCCCCGTCACAGCAACGTGGACTGATCTGCTCGGTGAACAGCACAACGTCACGTTCGACGTCACCGCGGGCACGCCGGCCGTGCTTTCCGATCTGCCGCTGGGCACGGAGGTGACGCTGTCGGAGGGTTCGGCCGAACTGCCGAGCAGCATCACCTGGAAGGGCGCCAGCTGGTTGAGCGACGATGACGCAGTCGCCGTGAACGGTGAGGGCAACGAGGTGATCGTTACGGTCACGGGGGAGCCGGATGCGTCGGCCGAGATTGATCTGCAGAACCGGTTCGATAAGGTACCGGCTCTCGCGATCACGGGCGGACACCTCTGGTCAGCGGGCGCGGCCGTGGCTGTGCTCCTCCTACTCGGCGGAGGGGTTCTCCTGCTGACCCGTCAGACGCGACGCGCATAGCTGCGGGCATGAGCGGGATGGGGCGAAATGTTGTCCGTCTCGTCCCGCTCGTGAATCGCAGATCTCACGACACTGCGCCGCCCTGATCGAGTTATGTGTGGCTCCTGCGGAGGAGCCGGCGATCAGGCCGTAAAGCATTTTTCCGCTGCGCGCCAGGTGATTGCCGCCGATTGCGACCCTCTGAGAGGCTGGCCGCATGACAGTTCCAGACTCGATGATCGTGATCCAGCAGTCAGAGCTCGGCGAGGCGGACGTGCTCACCCCGGTAAGCCGGCCGGTTCCCGAGCCGCGCGCCAATGAAGTACTCGTGCGCGTGCGCGCGGCCGGAGTGAATCCCACTGATTGGAAGCACCGGCGCACCGGCGGGTTCTTGGCGGATCCGCCCTTCGTCCTCGGCTGGGATGTCTCGGGCGAGGTTGTCGCTCTCGGGGTGGGCGTTGCTCGCTTCGAGGTGGGCGACGAGGTCTTCGGCATGGCGTCGTACCCATGGGGGCACGGCACCCACGCGGAGTACGTCGCGCTCCCGGCGCGCGTGCTCGTGCGGAAGCCGACCGAGATCGACCACGTGCAGGCCGGGGCGCTCCCGCTGGTCTCGCTCACCGCGTGGCACGCGCTGCACCGCTACGCGCGTATCGAGGCCGGCCAGCGGGTGCTCGTGCACGCGGCGGCCGGTGGTGTCGGCCACGTGGCGGTGCAGATCGCGAAGGCGGCCGGCGCCGAGGTGATCGGCACCGCGAGCGCCGAGAAGCACGACTTTCTCCGCAGTATCGGCGTGGACGAGTGCATCGACTACCGCACCCAGGAGTTCGACGACCTCGTTTCAGATGTCGATGTCGTGCTCGACACTATCGGCGGCGAGACCTCGCTGCGTTCCCTGCGCGTGGTGCGCGAGGGCGGCGTCGTCGTCTCGACGCTCCCTACTGGCGATGACGCGTTCATGGAGGGCGCCGCGCGCCTCGGCGTTCGCGCGGTCCGAATGCTCGTGGATTCTTCAGAGCATGAGATGGAACTGATCGCCGACCTGGTGCGCCGCGGCGAGCTGCGGGCGCACATCGATCGCACCTTCCCGCTCCGCGATGCTGCCGATGCGCACCGCGCGGGGGAGACCGGCCGCACCACGGGCAAGCTGGTGTTGACGGTGTGATGCTGGTCGCGGTCTCGTGCTGAGCACGTGGTCGCGCGACGACGTACCGCCTTGATCAGCAGGATGGTTGCGAGCAGCTGGAGTCCGCGAACTTGCATCAGTGGCGCATGCCAGAGAGGCCATCGCAATTCGCGGAGGCGAACTGCTCAAGTCTCCGTCACTCAGCACTGAAATCTCACCATCGCCATGCTGCAGAGGTGCCGGCGTCTACTGCGTGACCTGCGGCTGACCTGACTCTATATATCGGAAGAGTGCCGCCTTGAGGGGCAGCACCCGAGGTTTGAGTCTTCAAGGGGTGAGTCATGGCGTTGACCAATCGTGTCTGGTCGAAGCGTGTACTGAGTGTGCCGGTGGTGGTGATGCTGGCTGCGGCGCTGGCGGTCCCGGCATCGCTGTCGATGAGTTCTGTTGCCTCTGCGACGGCGGAGGATCCGGCGACGGGTACCTCCGTCGAGCTGCAGACCGACGATTCCTCGAAGAGCGTGGCGGATGAGTCAGTGGAAGATACTGCCAATGCGCCCGACGCTGCCAACCCCATTTCCGGGGGGGGGGGGGCGTTAAACGCTGTCCCTGACGAAGTAACGGACCTCGCGGACGACTCTTCCAACTCTCCTGCGAAAACCGACGACGACACCTCTGAAGATCCGGCAACGAAGCCGAAGGAGGGGGTGTCGAAGAAGCAACCGAGTCCACTGCTGAATCGCGGACCACTCTTTGAAGCGCTTGCCGCTGATGCACCGACAGTAGTGCAGCCGCTCGAAGGCGCAATGGCAACCGTTGTTGAGCCGAGCTTCCCGCACGCGTCTTTGCAATCCGCTCAGATGATCTCTCAGAACTCTCAGAACGCCTATGTTCACCAAGGCGAATCGGTGCTTCTTAACCTGAAGGTGAATGAAGGCGTAACCTTCTATTGGGACGTCTTTCATCCGTCTGGCGAAAAGGAAATGTACCAGATGACCACGGCCGGCGCTTTCGTGGTGAAGAATCCGCGCTCGGGTGTACAGACGGTCGTAGTCGAGCCGAAGTTTGCGCCAGGCCAAAGTGACGGCATTGTCCGTTTCGATTTTCGTGCGAGTCCTGTGGGCAACGAGGCCAATCCTGCGTATAACGCCGGAGAGAATTGGTACACCGCGAACGTATTCGTTATCCCCGGATCGTTTCCCGTGGGGATCGGTACCCTTTCGTACTCCGATGTTTCGCGACTTTTCGACAACCGCGTGCGCGGGCGCGTCTTCACTCTGGGGTCCTATATATTGCAATCCTTCACCGATCGAAGGGACTTCACGTTCTGGTCGCTCCTTTACTCGGGACACCTCTACGAGATTTCAACGTACAAATACATGGGGATGAGTTCCCTCGTTAAGACTTCGAGTAGTGGCCCCGGCGATCCCAACGTCCCCGACCGCTGCGTCTCCGCTTATAAGAGTTTGAGGCCCACTAAAGCAGAACAAGAAATATGTGGCACAACCTTCTATCAGTTCTTTGAGAAACCGGCGAGCGATCTTCCAAATACAGCGACGCTTAATGGAAGGAGAGTGCCACTTTCGCCGCCTGTTATTCAAGCCGCAACGTTGGAAGCTCTCCCCGTCAGTTGGCAAAGCTCGGGCGGGCCAGGAATACCGTTTCGCGGGTCGTTGTCTTGGCAACTTCCGGAGGCATTCACTGGGTCTTATGTGCTGCAGGTCGACGCTGACGGAGACGGATCGTATGACGGCACGACGGACCGAAGTATTTCATTCAACGCCAGCTTCGGAAGTGCGTCAGTCGAGTATGCGTTTGATGGTCTTGACAACGAAGGAAGAGCAATCCGCCACGATACTGATGTTTCAGCCCGGCTCTATTTTGATCATCTCGCTGAAGTGCATTTCACTTTCTGGGACGTGGAACTTCTTGGTGGAGTGACAATTACTCGGTTGAATGGCGATGATCCGGGTTCGACAATTTACTGGAATGATCTGGACGTAACGCCAGTGTCCTCGTATGCAATCCCTCCACCGAAGCTTGACGGAAGGGAAGGCGTGGACAGCGCAATTGCGGATGGCGTACATGGCTGGTTTGAGGCACCTGCGGGGCGCGGCTCGCAGGAAACTTGGGGTGATCAGCAACTTATTGATAACTGGGGCTACGAGGCATTGAGAGTTTCGACGAAGGTGAAGCCCTTGACGCTTCCACCGGATATTCAGGTCCAGAAGCAATCCTCCTACGATCAGGTCACCGGGAAGGTTACGTACACCGTGAACGTCCGTAACGACGGCCTCGGCTACTTCGACGAGGACACGGTCGCCGGTATCGGTTTGCTTGCCCGGGATCAGACGAACGGTGTGCTCGATGACGCAACGTTCAACAATGATCTTGCCGTGACGTCCAAGAATCCCGATGTGAAGGGTTCGTATGACCCGGCAACGGGGTACGTGCAGGTGCTTCTCGACAAGGGCGCCTCGTTCGGGCCTGGGGACACTGCGACGGTGACGTACTCCGTGACGGTGAATACGACAAAGACCGGGGATGCGACGCTCCTGAACTATGCGGAGGCCGCGAACTACGATCCCGGCGACCCGAAATTCGGGTGCGCCGACGACGACGGCAAGCCCCTCCTGATGGTGGGTTCGTCGTCCGGGTGGTCGAAGTGCTCCTGGACCACCGATCTTGTTCCGGTGTTGTCGATCGAGAAGTCCGCCGACAAGACCGAGCTGTACGGTCTGAACGATGTCGCCACCTACAAGGTGAAGGTCACGAACCATGGTCCGGGTGTGCTGAACGGCTTCAACTTCGGCGGTACGAACGGCGTGAACCCGGTCATGGTCGATGATCTCGCGAAGGTCGCCGATGACGCGCAGCTCGTGTGGACCGACACTGCGGGTACCGTCCCGGAGAACACGTTCTACGAGGACGGCGGGAAGCTGTACTGGCACGGCACACTCGCCGTCGGCGAGACCCGCACCCTGAGTTATCAAGCGAAGGTCGTGAAGGGCACCGTGAACGATTACGAGCTGAACAACACCGCCTGTCTCGCTGAAAATATTGTGATCGCCAAGGACGCGAAGCGGTGTGCGGAGGCGAACCTGACGCGTGCGGGTCTTGCGATGGCGAAGACCGTTGACCCGGCGTCGGGTGAGGCGGTGGAGCCGGGCGAGCAAGTGACGTACACGCTGAGCTTCTACAACCCGGGCAAGGCACTCGCGACAGTCGACACGATCGACGTTCTCGACGGGGTGCTCGATGATGCGATCGTGAATGACGATTTCGTCGTGAAGGACGGCACGATCACGGTGACCCGTGAGGCTAGCGTGACGGGCGAGAATCTTGTCATCACGGGCACGGTTCCCGCGGGGAAGACCGCGACCGTCACCTACACGGCGACGGTGAAGGCGGAGAACGAGAAGAAGGGTGATTACGAGCTTGAGAACGTGCTCCTCGCGTCCCCGGATATCGAACCGGTGTGTGGAGAGGAGGGTGTGTTCTGCGTGTGGAACCCGCTCCCGCATCCCACCTTCAGTCCGACGCTCCCGTTCACGGGCACGGAAGGTCTGATGCGGCTTCTCGTGCTGGGTGGTGCGGGTGTGGTGGTGCTGCTCGTCGTAGCCCGCCGCTTCACGAGACGCGCCAGCTAACCCGCGGATTGGGTGGCCGTGGTGCCGAGCGCCACGGTCACCCAGCGCCTGCCCATTCCTCGGCCATCGTCGGTAAAGTGGCGGACCTTCCAGCCACGCCACATCGGCAGGCCGCCTCCGAGATCACGTGCGGCGTGATCCGCCCGCTTTATCAGTGAAATAGAAGACTTCCTCGGGGTTCTCGACACGCTAGGAGATACCCGGGGCATCACCCACGGTATGAGCTGTGTGTTTCTAGGGCGTGCGGCGAGTGCTTGGTGGTGGTGGCACGGCAGTGTTCCGTTGGATACGGAGGCACTGCGGTGCAGGGGGAGCGAAGGCCTCGTTCCCGGAATACGGTGCCCTGGGGCTCTCGACACGCTAGCGCCACGCTAGGAGAGCCCCGGGGCACTACTCTCGCGCCGATCCGCCCTCCGCACCTCTCACTTACTCGCCCTCACCCACCCTTATTGCCAAAAGTGCTTTTTTGGCGAAGCCAACGCCGTAATTGACGCGATTCTTGAGCTCTCGCGCCTCGCTCCCACCCCCGGCGCCACGCCTGGTGCTACCGCCGGTGCCGCCAGCCCCCATTCAACTCGGCTAGTTCGACTCCACTCACACCTAGACCATGCATGGTCTCCAATCTATGCATGTGGGTCGTTGATATCGAGCTGATCGCAGAGTGGCTTGCTGCGTTAGATCAACGGTCACGAGAGCAAGTTGTAGCTGCGATCGAGCTCCTGGAGGAACGAGGACCCGATCTCGGGCGGCCGATCGTCGATACTGTAGTTGCCTCGCGGCATCGCAATATGAAGGAACTGCGCCCAGGGTCGAGTGGTCGGTCGGAGCTGCGGGTGTTATTCGCTTTCGACCCCGAGCGCGCAGCGATTCTCCTTGTAGCGGGCGATAAGTCTGGCGACTGGCGAGGGTGGTACAGGAAGAACATCCCGCTGGCTGACGACATCTTTGACGAACACATTCAACGTTTGAAAGGAACGTGAGTCAAATGGCAAGGTCACTGAATGAGTTTCTCGTGGATCATCCTGTCGACCGTGAGCGCGTAGACGGACACAAGGACCGGATGCTCTCAGAGATCCGCGCCTACCGGTTGCGTGAGCTGCGCGAACAAACTGGTATGACGCAGGCGCAACTTGCGGACCGCATCGGTGTCGGTCAGCGTCAGGTTTCCAAGATCGAGCACGGAGATATTGACAGCGCCAAGATCAGCACGATTCGGCACTACCTCGAAGCGGTGGGCGGCAGCCTCGCAATCGAGTACGTTGTGGGTGATCAGCGCGTGCAGGTCGCCTGATAGCTGAACCTCTGAACAGTCCCCGGGCTGGGGCACCGTGATCCGCCCCACGCCTCAACCCGGATCGGTCAGTTGTTGTCGTTAAACCGCGGCCGTGACCGGCGCGCTTATTGTCACTGGACTCCGGTGGGCTCGGGAAGACAGTGTTGCTCGGACAATTCCGAACGAAAGTGATCGAGCAAAGAATGTGTCGTTGTCGAGCTCGAGGTCGACAAGTACGATGAGGACCATTTCCGCAGTGCCCCTGTTGTACACCCGGAGCATGATTATGCAGCCTTCGCCGTTCAGCACTTCGACAAGTTCCTCCTTCGCGCCATCCCGGATTTAAGCGTGCCAGCGATCAGGCCGCGCAAAAAGAAAGAGTTAAGCGCTCATTGCGACACCGTCAGTGGGGTCGACGAGTATCGGGACTGCTCAATCGCCCGGGGTTCGGGAGAACTCGTACGCATATTGCCACGCTGAAACGACGGAAGCGCGATCCGCGAGTCGTTCGTGAGCATGCTGCATTTCCAGAGCTGCGGTACGCAAGAGGTTCATCGGAATGCTGTATCCCATCCACCGTGCCTGAGCCTGTAAGGAGCTCAAAGCCCGTGTTCAGGGCCAGCACGCGGCGGATCGGTAGTGAGGGGGGAGACATGACAGTGCCTCACCGAACGAAACCGAGAAGCCGTCGCCTTGCCGCGGGGGCATTGGCTGCTATTGCACTGAGTAGCGTTTTGACGCTCGCGAACGGGACGGTCCCAGATGCTGCCGCAACTCCCCGCGGAGCGTTTGCGATGCAAGATTCCGATGCCATCGGCTCGGACGAGGGAGCTGACCCGACCTCTGAGAGTGCTTCTGCTGAACTGGGATCCAATCTGTTGCACCGGAACTTCGCAGCCCTCGGAGCGCCAGGTAATCCAGGCCAGCTCTCCGAGCCTTCGCTGTTGTTCACCGAGGACTTCGAGGGCGGCTCGGGGCTCACCGAGTTAGAGAATTTCCCCAGTAGCTCTCCTGGGGTCACCTACTCTGCGGACACGTACTGGCTCACACAGGGAGCCTGTAACGGGTTCATCATGAGTGCCGCGATCCCGATGCCAGCCTCGGGATACTGCCAGAAGAATCCGGCTGAATGGGATGCGGTTCAGAACAAAGCCCGGGCGCTCGGGTACCTGAATACGCCGCAGAACCCCCAGACGAACCGCGCGGTCTCCACGAACACGACCGCACAATCACCCGCCCCAGCCGGGCCCAACCTCATCATGTTCCAAACCGAGGGGCTGAGGTTCACCGACACGCAGAACCGCTTCATCACGTTTTCGGTCGATGCCGCTGCTACGGCGTGCGACCTGCCGCAGGCGAGCGATCCACTGCTGAGGTTCTATATTCGCGACGCACAGGGGAATGAGACCCCGATGTCCAGTGCAGCGATTAACCCATGCACTGATCCTCGTCACCAGACGGTCAAGCTGACATCGGGAAATAGCAATGAAGTCAGGTACGGCTCTTTTTTCGCGGACGGTAGCCGCCTGATCTACGGTGACGCCTTCGATATCGTAATCCGAAACGAACAAGGCCTCACGACAGGCAACGACGGTGCGTTCGACAACATCCGCGTGAGCGACGTCACACCGCAGCTGGACAAGAGCTTCTCGCCGACGGATGTCGACGCGGGTGGAATTTCACGATTAACATTCACCGTGACAAATCGCTCGGATCTCGCAGAAAAGAACGGCTGGGCCTTCACCGACACCCTCCCCGACGGGCTGAAGATCGCCACGCCTGCGAACGTTGGGGGAACATGCGAGGATGCAAACATTTCGGCGGCTGGCGACGTGATCAGCGTGACCCATGGCAAACTCGCAGCAGGCGAGGCCTCTTGCACGATCGAAGTCGATGTGACGTCCGAGCACCCCCTGAAAGGCGAGACCTCACCCATTGAGTTCACCAACGGCCCGGACAACATCACCGGAGTGGTGGGTCTCGACGAGCCCGACGAGGCACAGGTCCGGTTCCACTCAGTTCCCGAGCTCGAGGTCGCGAAGGATTCGGACGCGAACGACGGTGCTCGCGCTGGAGATACCGTGACCTACACCGTGGAGGCGACGAACACGGGTGACGGCTCGTTCACCGCAGCACGCCCCGCCATCGTGTTCGATGACCTCTCAGGGGTGCTCGACGACGCCGATCTTGACGAGGCTTCGCTCACGGCCACAGTCGATGGTGAGGCTGTCTCGCCGCCAGAGCGGATCGGCGACTCACTATCTTGGAGCGGTCCGCTCAAGTCCGGCGAGAAGGTAGTCATCACCTATCAGGTGACCTTGAAGAAGGGAGGCGACCAGAAGGTGGAGAACGTCGCTTTCGTGGCACCTCCGGGGACGCCCCCGACGTCGCCGCCGCCAGCTCCTGAGGGCGAATGCGAGGGCAATCCGCAGGTCGCCTGCCATGCATTCGAGATGCCTGAACTCACGATCGCAAAGACGGCTTCGCGCTCGACCCTCCCGAAGGTCGGCGAAGAGGTTGCATTCACGGTGACGGTGACCAACCAGGGGCCCGGCGACTTCACCGACGAACGCCCCGCCACGATGAGCGACGACCTCAGCCGTGTGCTTGATGACGCGGAAGTCGTCGGGCAACCAGAGGCCTCCACGGGCGAAGCGTCGATCGATGGTTCCGAGCTCAGCTGGTCCGGGGAACTCGCGGCCGGAGACACGGCGACGATCACCTACACGCTGAACTACAGTGGCGCCGGCGATCAGCAGCTCATCAACGCCGCGTGCGTGCCGGAAGCCTTGGCGCTGGACGGCGAGAACTGCGCCGAGGTGATGCTTCCGGGATCGCTGCTCAGCGTCTCGAAAACCTCGTCTTCTGACGACGATCCGCTGGTCGCGGGTTCGGTGGTCAACTACACGCTGACGTTCGACAACGGTGGGCAGGCTGCCGCAGAGGTCGACTACACGGATGTTCTGGCCCACGTTCTCGATGATGCCGTGGTGTCCCTTTCGCCCACGACGAGCCATTCAGATCTGCAGGCCGCGCTCGATGGAGGCCGGTTGCAGGTCACCGGCACGGTGCCTCCCGGGGAAGCCTACGCCGTGACGTACTCGGTGAAGGTGAACGATAGCGGTGCGCGAGGCGACGACATCCTCGCCAACTACCTGGTTCCAACCGCAGAGTGCGACGACGAGTCAGAGGCATGCTCGCTACAGCCTCCGTCCGCCGACGAGTGCGTAGACACGATCACCTCGACGTGCTCGCCTATCGCGGGGCTGGAAGTCGAAAAGGTCGCCGATCCGGCCGGAGGTGAAACGGTGAGTCCGGGGCAGGAGGTGACCTACACGTTGACGTTCCGCAACACCGGCTCCGCTCCCGCCCCGGTAGATACGTTCGACCTGCTCGATGGAGTGCTGGACGACGCGACCATCGACGAAGACGTAACGATCGCCGGCGAGGGCCTGGAGGTCACGCGCGAGGGAGACGCCGCGAGAGGACGCTTGATGATCGTCGGCGAGATCCCCGCTCGGGGCACCGTCACGGTCACGTACACCGCCACGGTCAAGGCCGAGTCGGAGAAGAAGGGCGACTTCGAACTCGTCAACGTGCTGGTGAAGTCTTCGGATATCAAGCCGGTCTGCGGGGAGCCCGGAGTGTTCTGCGTGAACCACCCGCTGCAGCATCCGACGATCACCCTCGCGCTTCCCTTCACCGGCGCGATGGGCCTCACGCGGGCGCTCGTACTTGGCGGATCGCTTGCGCTACTGCTCCTGGCGGTCGCCCGACGCCTCACCCGTCGAGCCGCCGCCTCACCCGCCGAGCGGTAACCCGCGAACAAGCAACGGTGCCCCCGTGATCCGCCCGCTCGTTGACCGAGCGACCGCGAAAGCCGATTACGGCAGCAGGCGGTTCGGCCCGCGGAAGAGGTAGGTGACCTCGCGGATCGACTGCTGCTGCAGCAGGAGCATCAGCACGCGGTTCAGGCCCATGCCGAATCCGCCGTGCGGCGGCACGCCGTAGCGGAAGAAGTCGAGGTAGAAGCCGAGCTCTGCCGGGTCCATACCCTTCTCCACAGCCTGCGCCTCGAGCACGTCGATGCGGTGCTCGCGCTGCGCGCCCGTCGAGATCTCGGTGCCGCGGTAGATGAGGTCGTAGCTCTTCGTGAGCTGCGGGTTCTCGGCGTCACGCATGTGATAGAACGGGCGGATCGAGGCGTCGTACTCGGTGAGGAACACGAAGTCGTGCCCGTACTTCTTCTTGACGTGGGCCGCGATGCGACGCTCGCCCTCGGGGTCCATGTCGGCGTCAGCGCGCGGCACCTCGTAGCCCTCGGCCTTGACGATCTCCTTCGCCTCCGCGAGCGGAATGCGGGGGAACGGGCGCGACGGCACCTCAACCTCGATGCCGAAGAGGTTCTGGATCTCCTCGCCGTGCTTCTCCTTCACCGCGGTGAGGCCGGCAACCATGAGCTCCTCGTGCAGCTCCATGACGTCCTCGTGCGAGTCGATCCAGCTCAGCTCGGAGTCGATCGACGTGAACTCGGTGGCGTGGCGCGACGTGAACGAGGGGTCGGCGCGGAACGCGGGCCCGACCTCGAAGATGCCGCCGAAGCCGGCCGCCTGAGCCATCTGCTTGAAGAACTGGGGGCTCTGCGCGAGGAACGCCTTGCCCTCGAAGTACTCGACCTCGAAGAGCTCGGCACGTGACTCGGAGGCGCTCGCCATGAGCTTCGGGGTCTGAATCTCGATGAAGCCGCGATCCACCCACACCTGGCGCAGCGCGTGCAGGAACGCAGTCTGCACGCGGAACACGAGGTTCTGCTCGGGGCGGCGCAGGTCGAGGAAGCGCCAATCGAGACGCACGTCGATGCCCGAGTCGCCAGCGACCGGGTTGTCGGGGAGCGAAGCCGCGACGACCTCGATCTCCTCGATCTGAATCTCAACACCGCCGAGCTTGACGCGCTCGTTGTGCTGCAGCTCGCCGACCACGGTCACAAAGGTGCCCTGCGTGAGCTCGGAAATGGTCGTGGTGCGCGGCACGAGGATGTCGGATCGCGGGTTCTCCGGATCCGCCTCGCGCAGCACGCCGCCGTTCACGAGCTGCACCGCACCCGACTCGTCACGCAGCACCACGAACTGCACGTACCGTTGGTCGCGAACCTTCTCGACCCATCCGGAAACGCGTACGGTGCCGTCTTCGCGGGCGGCCAGGTCCTTGATCAATACACGCTCAGTCACCCGCACAGTCTATCGGCGTCGCCGGGCGCATCCCTTGCTGCGGGCACGGGCTGCGCCGATCCGCCGCCGCCCCCTGCGATCGGGGTAACTTGCGGCGCGTGTTGCGAGCGACTCGCGCCCGACACCCACCGAAAGTTGCCCCGATCGCAGGGGCGTGGTGAGCACCCGCACGCAGCAACTCCCAGACTGCCCGATCGTAGAATGGTGCCGTGAGCGACAAACTGCTGCATTTGGTGCGCCACGGCGAGGTCCACAACCCCGACCGTGTGCTGTACGGGCGCATCCCCGGCTTCCGCCTCTCCGAGCGCGGCCACCGCATGGCGGAGGCTGCGGCCCTCGAACTGGCCGGCAGCGACCGCACCGTCACGAAGCTGTTCGCTTCCCCGCTCGAGCGTGCGCAGCAGTCCGCACGGCCGATCGCGAGTGCGCTGAGCCTCGAAATTCTCACAGAGGATCGCATCATCGAGCCCACCAACGCGTTCGAAGGCCTCGTGAACTCGGGCCCCGACGCGGCGTTCAAGCAGCCGCGCTACTGGCATCGCTTCTGGAATCCGTTCCGGCCGAGCTGGGGCGAGCCCTACCGCCAGGTCGCCGACCGCGTGCGCGAGGCCATGGACGAGGCGTGGGATTCGACCATCGACGGCGACATCGTGATGGTGTCGCACCAGTCGCCGATCTGGATGGCGCATCTCGACGTGGCGGGCAAGCCGCTGTTCCACAACCCGTCGTCTCGTCGGTGCGATCTCTCGAGCATCACCACGTTCGAGAAGCGCGGCGAGCGCTGGTTCGAGGTCGATTACCGCACGCCCGCCGCGGGCCTGCTCGACGATGCCGTGGACGTGGGCGCCGTATGATCCGGCGACGCGGAGCGACAACGGTCGCCGTGATGCTCGCTGCCGTGCTCGGCCTCGCGGGTTGCAGCACCGAGGGGAGCGACCTCGCCTCGCAGTATCGCGAGGGCAGCAGCAAGGGCTATATCGAGGGCGACGGTTCGACGCTCAGCATCCCGGTCGCCGATCGCACCGACCCCGTGGAGTTCTCGGGGAAGGCGGAAGACGGCGGCACCTTCGGGTCCGTCGACACCGCGGGCGACGTCACCGTAGTGAACTTCTGGTACGCGGGCTGCGCGCCCTGCCGCGCCGAGGCGCCCGACCTGGTCTCGGCGTACGAAGAGTTTGCTGACCAGGGCGTGCAGTTCGTCGGCGTGAACACGCGGGATCAGGTCGCTCAGGCGCGCCAGTTCTCCGAGGAGTTCGGGGTCGAGTACCCGTCGATCCTGGATAACGCCGGCGGCCGCTCCGTGCAACGCGCATTCGCGGGCCAGGTGCCGTTGAACGCGGTTCCGACGACCCTCGTGCTGGATCGCGAGGGCCGCGTCGCGCATCGCGTTCTCGGGCAGCTCGCGAGCGAATCCCAGCTCCGCACGCTGATCGACGAGACCCTCGCTGAGACGGGCGGCGGCGCGGGTGAGAGCGTGGACGGCGCTTCGGCCGACGGCGCGAAGGGCGCTTCGGCCGAGGGAGAGACTGACGACGGCGCGGCCGACGCATCCACCGACGGCGCGGCCGAGTAGTAGCGGTGGATCTTCAGGGGGTCGTCGCCGATGGGCAACTGCTCATCGCGTCGTTCGTGGCGCTCGCTGCGGGCCTGATCTCCTTCCTCTCTCCGTGCGTGCTGCCGCTCGTGCCGGGCTACCTCGCGTACGTGGGCTCGACAGCAGGCGCCGCCCCGGGCGAGAAGACCGGTCGCGCCCGCGTGCTGCTCGGCTCAGTGCTCTTCGTGCTCGGCTTCACCGTGGTCTTCGTCGCCTTTCTCGCGGCGGCGGGCACTGTGGGCATCTTCCTCGCGCAGTGGGAGGGCCTGATCACGCGGATCATGGGAGCCCTCATCATCGTGATGGGTCTCGTGTTCATCGGGCTGTTCACTCGCGCGCAGACCACGATGAAGATGAGGGTGAAGCCGAAGCTCGGGCTCGTGGGCGCCCCGCTGCTCGGCGCGGTCTTCGCGGTCGGCTGGACCCCCTGCATGGGTCCGACCCTCACGGTGATCATGGGCCTGAGCCTCCAGCAGGGATCGGTCTCCCGATCCGTCGCGCTCGCGATCGCGTACTGCGTCGGCCTCGGCCTCCCCTTCGTGCTGGCCGCGTTCGGCTTCGGCTGGCTCACGCAGACGATGACATTCTTCAAACGGCATATTCGTGCCGTGAACCTGATCGGCGGCGCGCTGCTGATCCTCATCGGTCTCCTCATGGTGACCGGTCTCTGGAGCAAAATGATGTACGCACTGCAGGCGGTGATTGGCGGCTATGTCACGCCCCTCTGATTACGACGACGGATCCGGCGCAGGCGGGGCCGCGCCGATCGAAGCGCCCGAGCTCGGCTTCCGGGGTTGGCTGCGCTGGTTCTGGCGCCAGCTCACGAGCATGCGCGTGGCACTCGTGCTGCTGCTCATGCTCGCGGTCGCCGCGATTCCGGGCTCACTCCTGCCGCAGCGCAGCGCCGACCCGAACGGCGTCGTGCAGTACGAGGCGGATCACCCGAAGCTCTTCCCGATCCTCGACGCCTTCCCCATCCAGGCGTTCGACGTTTACGGGTCGGTTTGGTTCTCCGCGATCTATCTGCTCCTCTTCATCTCGCTGATCGGCTGCGTGCTGCCACGCATCGTGCACCACTGGCGGGCCTGGCGCGGCAAGCCTCCGCGCACCCCGGCACGCCTGCAGCGCATGGCCGGGTTCTCGGAGGTGCGGGTCTCGAACCCCGATGCGAGCGATGCGGATCGCCTGGCGTTCGCCGAGCGCGCCGTCGAAGAGGCTGCCCGCCTGCTGAAGCGCTCGCGGTACCGCACTGAGATTCAGCGTTCTTCGCGCCGCGGCGTTGAGAGCGTCTCGGTTTCCGCCGAGCGCGGCTACCTGCGTGAGACGGGCAACCTGCTCTTCCACGTCTCGCTGCTCGGAGTGCTGATCAGCGTCGGCATCGGCGGCGTCTTCACCTTCAACGGGCAGAAGGTGCTCGTCGAGGGCGAGACGATGGTGAACCAGCTCATCGACTACGACACGGTGAACACGGGTCAGGGCTTCGACTCCTCGAGCCTGGACCCGTTCGGGCTCAAGCTCGACTCGCTCGACGTGGACTACGTCACCCCCGACGACGGCAACACCAACGCCATCGGGCAGGTGCGCAGCTACCTCGCGAACCTCGAGCTGATCGACCCCGACGGCACGACGAGCGAGCAATCGATCCGGGTGAATCACCCGCTCCGCGTGCACGGTTCGCCGATCTACCTCGTCGCGAACGGGTACGCCCCGCGTATCACCGTGCGGAACGCCGAGGGCACTGTCGTCTACAGCGAGGCGATGCCGTTCATCCCACAGAACAACATGACGATGCTCTCGCTCGGCGTCGTGAAGGTGCCGTACGGTTTGACGGAAGACGGCAAGGACGTGCAGGTCGGCCTGCGCGGCTTCTTCTACCCGACGAAGGCGGATCTCGACACCGGCGCCTACACCTCGAACTACCCCGATCTCGAGAACCCGGTGTTGACGCTCGACGTGTTCCGCGGCGACCTCGGCATCGACAACGGGGTGCCGACGTCGGTCTACTCGCTCGACACGACGAACATGGAACAGCTCACGGGCCGCGCCATCGATAAGGAGTCGATCGAACTGACCCCGGGCGAGACCGCCGACCTGCCGAACGGCATGGGCACGATCACGCTCGACGACATTCCGCGCTATGCCTCGTTCGACGTGATGCGAAACCCCGCGCAGACGTTCGTGCTCATCTTCGCGCTGCTCGCGCTCGGCGGTTTGATCTGGTCGCTCTTCGTGCCGCGCCGCCGCATGTGGGTGAAGGCAGTGCCGACCGAGGATGGCGTGGTGCTGCAGTACGCGGCGCTCGCTCGCGGCGATGACCCGGCGCTCGAGCGCGCGGTGGAGGAACTCCGGGACGCGCACCGCGACCGCCTGTAACGCGCGGTGGGGCGGCTCCGAGCGATCCGCCGCCCCCGGGCTACTTCACGTCGCTCGCCGCGGCCGCCTTCTGCGAGAAGTACACCGGGATGAGCGAGAGCAGAATCATCACCGTCGCCACAACGTTGACCTGGTTCACCTCGTTCGGGCGCGCCATCTGGTTCATGATCCACAGCGGCAGCGTCTCGACGCCCGGCGGCGCAGTGAAGATCGTCACGACGATCTCGTCGAAGGAGAGCGCGAACGCGAGCAGGCCGCCCGCGATGAAGGCGCTGCGGAACTGCGGGAAGGTCACGAGACGGAAGGTCTGGCCGATTCCCGCGCCCAAATCCATCGACGCCTCCTCAAGATTCGGGTGCATCCGGCGCAGGCGGGCGATCACGTTGTTGAACACCATCACCACGCAGAACGTGGCGTGAGCAATGATCATGCCCCAGTAGCCGACGTTGATGCCCATCGGCTTCAACACCTGGAAGTACGTGTTCGAGAGCGCGACACCGGTGACGATACCGGGCAGCGTGATCGGAAGCACGATGAGCAGGTTGACCGTGTTCTGCCCAAAGAACCGGAAGCGCTGCAGTGCGAACGCGGCGAGGGTGCCGAGCAGCAGCGCGATCGCCGTCGCAACGCCCGCGACGATGACCGAGTTCAGCACGGCCGCGTGCACGGCGGGGTTCGTGAGGGCCTTGCCCCACCACTCGAGTGAGAAGCCCGGGATCGGCCACCCCGACACTCGCCCCGAGTTGAACGAGTTCATGACGATCACGAACAGCGGGATGTACATGAACCCGAGGACGAAGACGGTGATCGCGGCGAGGAAGACCCGCGTCGTGCGGTTGAGTCGAAGCATGACTGGTTCTCCGGTTAAAGGTTGTTGATCGCGCCGGTGCGACGAACGAGCGCGAGGTAGATGATGACGAGCACGATCGGCACGAAGGAGAAGGCGGCCGCGAGCGGCGGGTTCAGGTTGATGTTCTGCGCAATGATGCTGCCGATCATCTGCGTGGATCCGCCGACGTACATCGCGGCGATGTAGTCGCCGAGGCTGAGGGAGAACGTGAAGATCGATCCCGCGACGAGTGAGGGGAGCAACAGGGGCGCGACGACGGTGCGGATCGTGCGAGCGCCGCTCGCACCGAGATCCGACGACGCATCGAACAGGTTCGTGGGGATCTGCGAGACCGCGGCATATACCGGAATCGCCATGTAGGGGAACCAGAGGTACACCAGGGTCAACACGACCGTGAGGAAACCGAAACCGGGCCCGCTGATCCCGAACGGAGAGAGCGCCCAGTTGAAGAAGCCTTCGTCGGTCCAGACGAGACGCATCGCGATAATCTTCACGAGGTAGCCGGCCCACAGCGGGAGGGTAACGAGCACCGCGAGCACGGCGCGCAGTTTCGGCCCGGCGATCTTCGCCATGAAGACACCGAGCGGCACCGCGAAGATGGCGCAGATCACCGTGACGCTGAGTGCGATCCCGACGGTGCGCAGGGCAGTTGACAGGTACGCCGGGACGGTGACCAATTGCTCGAAGTTACTGAGCGTGAACCCGGGCTTGACCCGTGAAGTGAACGGATCGGTGGTCCAGAACGCGGTGAGCAGCAGCAGCGCGAGCGAGAGGATGTAGACGCCGATGAGCCAGGTCATCGGGAGGGAGAGGAGCGCGGCGAGCCGGCCGCGCGGGTGGCGGTAGAGCGCCGTGGATACGGGCTTGGTGCGGCGCTCGAGAACGGGCTGGTGCGACACGGGAGTCCTCGCTGACAGGTGTGGTGGGAATCGGGGGTGCCGGGTGACCGGACGTGGCGTCCGATCACCCGGCCTGCATCAAGGGATTAGCCCTTGACGGTTGCCCAGGCGCTCGTCCAGTCCTGGTAGTTCGTGCACTGCACGTCATCGCGGCCGTCGAGGCACTGGTCGATCGGTGTGGTCCAGAACCACACCTTCTTGAAGTACTCCTCGTCGGTGGCGTTGTAGTAGTCGCAGTGTTCCTTGGCCTCGTCGCTCGTTTCGCAGAACGCGGCGTTGGCGGGCGCCATGCCGAAGTTCATTGCGATCTGACCGTTCACCTCGGGGGCACTGGTGTAGTCCATCCACGCGTAGGCACAGTTCGGGTGCTCCGCGTCAGCGGCGAGCATCCAGGCGTCGGACCAACCGGTCGAGCCCTCCTCGGGGAGCACGCTCTTGAACTTCTCGTCCTGCGTCGCCTTGCGCAGCACCTCCCACGAGGTGCCGACCACCGAGTTGCCGCCCGTGAACGAGGTGACGTTGGTCGCGGGCGACCAGTACTCCGACACCATCCCGTTCTGCTTCTTGAGCAGGTCGACCGCAGCTGCGAGCTGCTCCTCGTCGAGTGCGTAGGGGTTCTCGATACCGAGGTCGGGCTGCGTCGCCATGAGGTAGATCGCTGCGTCCGCGATGTAGATCGGGCTGTCGTAGGCGGCGATCTTGCCCGCGTAGGGGCTGTCCTCTTCCCAGACGACATCCCAGCTCGTCGGCTCCTGCGTAACGACCTCGGAGTTGTACTCGAGAATGTTCGCGCCGCGGCCGATCGGGATACCGTAGACATTGCCATTGAGAGTGTCGTACAGCTGGCCCTTCATGCCCTCGACGATGTCGTCGCCGAAGTTCGGGATCAGCTCAGTGTTGAGCGGCTGGACGTTGCCGTCGACGATGAGTCGCAGGCTGGCATCACCAGAGGCGGAGACCAGGTCGTACTCACCGGTGCGCATGAGCTGAACGGCTTCGTCGCTCGTTGCGAAGACCTTGCGGTTCACCTTGCAGCCGGTTTCCTCGGTGAACGCGTCTGACCACTCCGGCTCGACGAAGCCGGACCACGCGAGGATGTTGACCGAATCTTCGGTTTCTCCGAGGTCGTCCATCATGGGAACGTCGGGCACATCGATCTGGAGGCCGCCGGCCTCGCCGCCGCCTCCCGAGTCGCCGCCACTGCTGGCGCAGCCCGACAGGGCCAGGCCGACCGCGGCGATGAGCGCTGCGGGGGCAAGCAATTTCTTATTCATCGTTACTCCTTCGTGAACGGGGTGTTGGGTGGAACGTGAAGTCTTGCGACCGTGTCAGCTGGACGAAGCTGTCGAGCCAGCGGGCGCGCCGGTCGCCTCAAGTGCATTCGGCACGACCACGGCGTGGTCTCGGTCGAAGCGCACACTCACGGCGTCGCCGCGCGAAATGCTGGAGCTCGTGCGAGGTGTGTGGGTGTTCTGCTGCTCCGAGATGAAGCGCGCACCGCCCTCCGTCTCGACGAGGTACCGCGTGTGCGCTCCGGCATAGACGGTCTCGAGTACACGGCCGGGCAGTGAGATGCCGCCGGTCTCGAGCGGCGCAGTGGGATCCGCGAGCCGCACCCGTTCCGGACGAACGCTGTGCGGTGCCGCCTCTCCGAGGATGCGCTGGGCATGCTCGTCGCGGAGGAGATTCGTGATCCCGAGAAAGCGGGCGACGAACTCGGTCTGGGGAAACTCGTACACCTCGCGCGGGCTGCCGACCTGTTCGATCTTGCCGTTGTTGAAGACCGCGACCCGGTCCGAGAGCGTCAGAGCTTCTTCCTGATCATGCGTCACGAAGACGAACGTGATGCCGACTTCGCGCTGGATCTGCTTGAGCTCGAACTGCATCTGCTCACGGAGCTGCTTATCGAGCGCTCCGAGCGGCTC
Source organism: Leucobacter sp. USHLN153 (assembly GCF_037145615.1). NCBI lineage: Bacteria > Bacillati > Actinomycetota > Actinomycetes > Micrococcales > Microbacteriaceae > Leucobacter > Leucobacter sp. USHLN153. The sequence continues at coordinate 15,542 of NZ_JBBCXE010000003.1, read as the reverse complement.
GTCGAGGAGGAGCACCTGAGGGCGCAGGATCAGGGCGCGCGCCAGCGCGATGCGCTGTCGCTGCCCGCCCGAGAGTTGCGCGGGGGAGCGGTCGGCGACGTGCGCGAGTTGCACCTGTTCGAGCGACTCCTTGACGAGCCGTGAGCGCTCCGCCTTGCCAACGCCGCGGACCTTGAGCCCGTACGCGACGTTCTCGGCGATGGTGAGGTGCGGAAAGAGCGCGTAGTCCTGGAAAACGGTGTTGACCTGGCGGTCGAACGGGGCTGACCTGGTGACGTCCTCCCCGTGCAGGGCGATGCTTCCGGCGGTCGGCTCCTCGAAGCCGGCGATCATTCGGAGCACGGTGGTCTTGCCGGACCCCGAGGGGCCGAGCATCGAGAAGAACTCGCCGGCGCGGATGTCGATGTCGAGATCCTTCACCGCCACGAGGTCGCCGAAACGCTTCTCAACACCCCGGATGGAGACGGCGATGCCGTCGGACGCGGGGGATGGCGTGGTGGGGCCCGAGGGTTCGCGGGTCATGCGGTGCTCCTCAACTTCGTTGTCGAACCAATGGCAAAACCATAATATATGGTTTTAGAGGTTTTGGTGTGTCGGGTCTTGCTCGAGTTACGGTTTGGTTACAGTCTGAAGCGGGTCCACAGCGATGGCGTGGCAGACTCGTTGGGTCGGCGAACAGTGGAGGAGAGCGCGATGGTCCAGCCGGTTCCCGCTTCCCCGCCGAGTCGGCTTCGCACGGCAGCGCTCGCCCCGATCGGCGAAGAAGGGCGCATTGAGCTTGTAGAGGCGCGGATCGTCCAAGCGATCTCCGTCGGAGCGTTTTCAGAGGGGGAGCGCCTCCCGAGCGAGAACGAGCTCTCCGCACTCCTCGGCGTCGCCGTTGTCACGGTGCGCGAGGCGCTCGGCGCGCTCCGCCATCGCGGGCTTATCGAAACGCGGCGAGGGCGTAACGGCGGCAGCTTCGTTCGCCCCAGCCACGGCGCGGTCGAGGAGGTCAACGCGCAGGCGCTGATGGTCATGCCGCGTGTGGCGCTCGCGGATCTCGGGGTGCTTTACGAAGCCATCGCGGCGGCGTGCGCCGAGTACGCGTGTCAGAGGGCAACGCCCGAGGAGCTCGACATCGTCGCGCTCGTGCTCGAGCGATCGCGCGACCTGGATCGAGTTGTGTGGCGCCGGCGCGTCACCGAGGTGCAACTCGAGCTTGCGGCCCTCAGCCAATCAGTGCGCCTGACGAACGAGCACGTGCGCGTGCAGACGGAGTTCACGCCGCTGCTCGCGTTGCAAGACATTGACCGCGACGCCCGCATGCAGACGCACGAGGCATTGGTAACGCAGATCCGCGCGACCCGTGCCGGCGACGAGGACGCCGCGCGATCCGCCGTACGGGAGACCGTGCGCGCCTCGGTCCGCTGGCTCGTCGAGTTCCGTGCCGAACTCCTCGCTGCGCCGCGTGACGGCGGACTTCGTGGCACACTGGAGGCGCGTCGTCGGGAGGGGTGATCCTCTGACGGCCTCGAAGGAGAGGAAGTGAGACCCTTGAACGCGTTGCCTGATACGACCGAAGCGCCGCAGCAGTCGGCGTTGCGCTACGTGGATGACTTCTTCGACGGTGTCTTTGCGCCGCTGGAGCGGTGGCTGCCGGGCCTCGTGGCCACGCTGCAGCAGCGTCAGAGCGAGGGGCGACTTACGGGAGGCCAGCTCGCGGCGCTGCTCGAGGCCGGCGCAAACGAGGTGCTCGACACCTCCGATCGGCCCATTTACGGCGCGGGCTTCTGCGCGAGCGGGCACCTCGTGACGGAGGGGAACCCGCTGGCCTGGTGGCAGGGCCAGCAGCGCGGGCTCCTCGCGTCTTCGACCTTCGGGCCCGGTCAGGCGGCGATCGATCTGGTGCGCCTGGAGTGGTACCGCGTACCTGAGGCCACCGGTCAGCGCCATGTCGCTGGGCCGTTCGTCGATTACCTCTGCTCCAACGAGGTCACCCTGACCTCCGCGATTCCCGTGTCCGTAGCCGGCGAATTTTGGGGAGTCGCGTGCGCGGACGTGCTGGTGTCGTCACTCGAGGATGCGCTCCACCCGATGCTCGCGACCTTCGCAAGCACGACCCTCGTGAACGCGAGTGGCCGAGTAGTGCTCTCCAACGAGCCCGACTTCGAGACAGGTGATCGCTATCGTGGTCTCCCTTTCGGATCGAGCGCGGCTGACCTTACTGAGGGGCGACGGATCGTGTCTTCCCGCAAGTACCCGTTCTCGCTCGTGATCGCGGAGTAGGGGCACCGCCCATCAAGCAGTGGATCGCCCGTCGCGCGGGTCGAAACGCCGCGTTCTGACCCGTTTCACGGGCGATCCACTGTCTGACAGGTCGAGCACAACTGAGCCGCCCGTGCCGCGAGGAGCGCACCGCTAGAGCAGGTGGCCGCCGCCGTTCACCTTCATGCGGTTGACGAGGTTTTTCACGTCTTGCGCGCGACTCTTCGACGTGACGAGGAGCACGTCGGCTGTGTCGACGACCACGACGTCCTCAACGCCGACGAGCGCGACGAGCCGGTCGCTCTCCGAGACGACGATGCCGCTCGAGGCGTCCGAGAGCACCTGAGCCCCGTCACCGAGCACCGCGAGGTCGCCGCCGCGCCCCCCACGGGTCAGCAGGTTCGCGACCGAGGCGAAGTCTCCGACATCGTCCCACTCGAAGTGCGCCGCGACGCAGACCATCTTGCCGGCCGCCGCCGCAGGCTCCGCGACGGTGTAGTCGATCGCGATCTTCGGCAGCGTCGGCCACAGCCGCTCGCGCACCTCGGCGCCGCGCTCCGTCGACCAAGCGGCAGCGATCTCTCGGAGCGCGGAGACGAGCGAGGGCTGCTGCAGCGCCATCTGATCGAGGAGCACCGTGGCGCGAGCGATGAACATGCCTGCGTTCCACAGATATCGGCCATCCTCGAGATACGCTTCCGCCTGCGCCGCGTCGGGCTTCTCGACGAACTCGGTAACGTCGTACACGTCATAGGGTGCGATGTCGCGGCGCGCTTCACCGCCCGCGATGTACCCGAAGCCGGTCGCCGGGTGAGACGGATGGATGCCGATGGTGGCAATGTAGCCGCGATCCGCCGCCTGCACCGCCGTGGTCACCGCGCGCTGGAAGAGCACGTCGCCGCGGATCACGTGGTCTGCGGCGAACGAGCCGAGGATCGCGTCGGGGTCTCGCAGCTCGAGGATCGCGGCGGCGAGGCCGATCGCAGCCGACGAATCTTTGGGCTCGCTCTCCGTGATCAGGTTGTCTGGCAGCAATTCCGGGAGCTGCTCGGCGACCGAGCGGCGGTGCGAGTTGCCGGTGACGACCATGATGCGCTCCGCGGGAGTCAGCGGAGCCAGGCGATCCCAAGTCGTGCGGAGCAGCGAGTTGCCCGAGCCGGTGAGATCGAGGAGGAACTTCGGAGCGTTCGCCCGTGAGAGCGGCCACAGCCGGGTGCCCATGCCACCCGCAGGAATCAGGCAGGTCAGTCGCTCGATCGCGGGGATGGGCGACTCGTTGTTGCTCATATCCGTCAGCCTACTGCGCCGCTTCGACATGCGTGCTGCTTGCGCTGGGGGTGTAACGCTGCCACTTCTCGGCGCGCTTCGCAAGCCCGTCGGTGCAAGCGCCCGGCGTGTCAGGGGCGCCGCGGAATGGTGCCATAATGGTGGGCGCAGTGGATTCTCAGCCATGCCCCGCGTCGGGGCGACCCGCGCATGGCGAGATGGCGATGTCAGCCGCCGGGTTGCCTCTCGGCGATGCCGGACGAAGGAGGAAGCTCGTGACAGCCCAAACGGCAGAAGCCGCACCCGTGGCGAGGAAGAAGGTCCGCCCCGGCGGAACCCTGTACCGCGGGAACGAGGGAATGTGGTCCTGGGTGTTGCACCGGATCACGGGTGTCTCGATCTTCTTCTTCCTGCTCGTTCACGTGCTCGACACCGCACTGGTGCGGGTCAGCCCTGAGGCGTACAACGCCGTGATGAGCACGTACAAGACTCCGGTGATGGGTCTCGGCGAGGCCGTGCTCGTCGCAGCGATCGTCTTCCACGCCTTCAACGGCATCCGCATCATCCTCGTCGACTACTGGCGCAAGGGTGCGAAGTACCAGCGCACCATGTTCTGGGTCGTTATCGCCCTGTGGGTGGTTACGATGGCCGGCTTCCTGCCCCGCCATCTCATGAATGTATTCGGGCACTGAGGGCGAGGAGGAAGCCATGGCTATGACTGTTGATGCCCCCCGTTCGCAGGCGGCGGCACGAAAGACCACGAACTGGGAAAAGTGGGGCTGGGTGTACATGCGCGTCTCCGGCGTGCTCCTGCTCGTACTCGTCTTCGGACACCTGTTCTCGAACCTCATGATCGGTGACGGCGTTCACGCGATCGACTTCGGCTTCGTCGGTGGCAAGCTCTCGCAGCCGTTCTGGAAGGTCTGGGACACGCTGCTCCTGTGGCTCGCGCTCATTCACGGCGCGAATGGCATGCGCACGATCGTGAACGACTACGTCACGCGCCGCGGCCTCGCGAAGGGCTTCAAGTTCGCGCTCTTCCTCTCGACGGCCCTCCTCATCCTGCTCGGAACCATCGTGATCTACACGCTCGATCCGTGCCCCGCCGGAGCCGATCCGTCGCTCGTGGCATCGTTCTGCCCGGCGCCGTAAGGCCCGCGCGAAGCACTGGATTTCGACTCGAAGAATAGGACTCACGTGAGCACCAACACCCATCAGGGCGAGGAAGTTACTGTCAAGGACGGCGTCACCTACCACCAGTTCGACGTGGTGATCGTCGGCGCGGGCGGCGCGGGAATGCGCGCAGCGATCGAGGCAGGCCCGAAGGCGAAGACCGCGGTCATCACGAAGCTGTACCCCACGCGTTCCCACACCGGCGCGGCGCAGGGCGGCATGGCCGCAGCGCTCGCCAACGTGGAGGAGGACAACTGGGAGTGGCACACCTTCGACACGGTCAAGGGCGGCGACTACCTGGTCGACCAGGACGCCGCTGAGATCCTCGCGAAGGAAGCGATCGACGCGGTCATCGATCTCGAGAACATGGGTCTGCCGTTCAACCGCACGCCCGAGGGCAAGATCGACCAGCGCCGCTTCGGCGGGCACACCCGTGATCACGGCAAGGCCGCGGTCCGCCGTGCGTGCTACGCCGCGGACCGTACGGGGCACATGATCCTGCAGACGCTGTTCCAGAACTGCGTCAAGCTCGGCGTCAACTTCTTCAACGAGTACTACGTGCTCGACCTCGTGATGACCGAGGTCGACGGGGTGCGCAAGCCCTCGGGCGTCGTGGCCTACGAGCTCTCGACGGGCGACCTGCACGTCTTCCAGGCCAAGTCGATCGTGTTCGCGACCGGTGGCTTCGGCAAGATCTTCAAGACCACCTCGAACGCTCACACGCTGACCGGTGACGGCGTTGGCATCGTCTGGCGCCAGGGCCTCCCGCTCGAGGACATGGAGTTCTACCAGTTCCATCCGACGGGTCTGGCGGGTCTCGGCATCCTCCTCACCGAGGGTGCTCGAGGCGAGGGCGCGATCCTGCGAAACGCCTCGGGCGAGCGCTTCATGGAGCGCTACGCCCCGACGATCAAGGACCTCGCGCCCCGCGACATCGTCGCGCGATCGATGGTGCAGGAGGTGCTCGACGGTCGTGGCGCCGGCCCCCACAAGGACTACGTCTATCTCGACTGCACGCACCTCGGTGCGGAGGTGCTCGAGACGAAGCTCCCCGACATCACGGAGTTCGCTCGTACCTACCTCGGCGTCGACCCAGTGACCGAGCCGGTGCCGGTCTTCCCGACCGCGCACTACGCGATGGGCGGCATCCCCACGAACAACGACGCAGAGGTGCTCTCGGACAACACGACCGTGGTGCCCGGCCTCTACGCCGCTGGCGAGTGCGCCTGCGTGTCGGTGCATGGCTCCAACCGCCTCGGCACCAACTCGCTGCTCGACATCAACGTCTTCGGCAAGCGCTCGGGCAACAACGCGGCTGACTACGCCAACCGCGCCGAGTTCGTTCCGCTTCCGGAGGACCCCGCGAAGATGGTTCGCGAGATGGTCGAGCGTTTCCGCGCTGGCACCGGCACGGAGCGCGTCGCTGATCTGCGCCGCGAGCTGCAGGAGGCCATGGACCGCGGCGCCCAGGTGTTCCGCACCGAGGAGTCGCTGACCGAGGTGCTCGGCGTGATCCACAACCTCCGACTGCGCTACATGAACGTTGGCGTGCAGGATCGTGGCAAGCGGTACAACACGGATCTGCTCGAGGCGATCGAGCTCGGCTTCCTGCTCGACCTCGCAGAGGTGCTCGCGTACACGGCGCGTAACCGCAAGGAGAGCCGCGGCGGCCACATGCGCGACGACTACCCGAAGCGCGACGACGAGAATTACATGCAGCACACGATGGCCTACCTCTCGGGAGACCCGCACTCCGCGGACCCGGAGGACCACATCCGCCTGGATTGGAAGCCCGTCGTGGTTACGAAGAATGATCAGGGCGAGTTGAGGTACCCGCCGCTGGAGAGGAAGTACTAGGTCATGAGCACTGCAACCGCTGAAGCTCCCGCCTCCGACGCTCCCGAGGCGCCGAAGCCGTTCACGGTCACCCTGCTGGTTCGCCGCTACAACCCCGAGTCGGGGCGCGAGGCGTACTGGGAGGACTTCGATGTCGAGATGTACCCGACCGACCGTATCCTCGACGCCCTGCACCGCATCAAGTGGGATCAGGACGGCTCGCTCGCGTTCCGTCGCTCCTGCGCGCACGGCATCTGCGGTTCGGACGCGATGCGGATCAACGGCCGCAACCGACTCGCCTGCAAAACGCTGATCAAGGACCTCGATATCTCGAAGCCGATCTACGTCGAGGCGATCAAGGGTCTGCCGCTCGAGAAGGACCTCATCGTCGATATGGAGCCGTTCTTCGCCGCATACCGCGAAGTCCAGCCGTTCCTCGTCTCGGGCACCGCGCCCGAGGGCGGCAAGGAGCGCATCCAGTCGATCGAGGATCGCGAGCGTTTCGACGACACCACCAAGTGCATCCTGTGCGCCGCATGCACCACGAGCTGCCCGGTGTTCTGGACGGACGGGCAGTACTTCGGCCCCGCCGCGATCGTCAACGCGCACCGCTTCATCTTCGACTCGCGCGACGAGAACGCGCAGGTGCGCCTCGACATCCTGAACGACACCGAGGGCGTGTGGCGTTGCCGCACCACCTTCAACTGCACCGACGCGTGCCCCCGCGGCATTCAGGTGACGAAGGCCATTGCCGAGGTGAAGGCAGCGATCCGCACCGGCAAGACCGCGTAACGGCCATCCTGTCCCGGCGACGGGTACAGTTGCGAGCATGACAGCGCCCCGCGATTCCTCCGCTGCAGCGGAGGGACGCGGGGCGTCTCGCGTTTCTCGCGCCATTGTGCGCGGCAGGCACCAGGTGAGCTGGGTGCACCGCCTGCACCCCGTACGCGCGTATTTGCACTTCACCGACGTCGGAGGGCCCGTGCTCGCGGGCGGCATGAGCTACCAGGCGCTCTTCGCAGTCTTTGCCGCGCTCTGGCTCGGGTTCGGGCTGTTCGGCATCGTCCTGCGTAACCGGCCCGAGCTGCTCGAGACAGTGATCTCCCAGATCAACCTTTTCATTCCGGGCCTCGTTGGCGGGGGAGGCGCGGTGAGCGTGGGCGAACTGATGGCCGCCTCCATCGACTGGTCGAGCGCGATCGCGGGCGCGGTGCTGTTGTGGATCTCCATCGCGTGGTTCTCAGGCACACGGCGGTCGATCCGCCTCATCTTCGGACTGGAGGTACGCCGCTACCGGAATCCCGTGCTCCTGAAGCTCCGCGATCTCGTGCTCGCGATCCTGTTCCTGATCGCGTTGCTGGTGTCGGCCGCGCTTACCGTGCTGAGCTCCAATGCCGCCGATCACGTGTTCGCCTGGCTCGGCGTCGCCGACAACTATTGGCTCCTCGGCACGCTGGGGGCGGTCGCGCGATACGCGGCCGTCTTCGTGTTCGACTTTCTGCTGATCGCGGCGATGCACCGCTTCTTGGCCGAGATCCTGGTGCCGCGGTGGCATCTCATCACGGGGTGCGCGCTGGGCGCACTTGCGCTGCTGGGGCTCAAGGCGCTCGCAGGGTTGCTCGTCGTGGGCGGCACGAACAATCCGCTGCTCACGACATTCACGGTGTTCGTCGGCCTGTTGCTGTGGTTCAACCTCATCTGCCGCGCGCTGCTGCTCACGTCGTCGTGGATCGCGACGGGCCTCGACGAGAACCTCGGCCGCTCCGCGGGCGGCCTCCTCGACCTCTAGCGCATCGCCTTCAGCAGCGGATCCGCCTCCATCAGAGCCGAGGGTCGAGAATCCGTACTGTTGAGCCTGAAGACGCTGATGAGGGGCTTCGGCTCAGCACCGCGCGGGGCAAGGGAGGAACTAAACGACCGCGGCTGTAAGCGCGGCGAACGCGGCCGGCGTCGATTCCGCAACATCGAGTGCGGTGATCGGGCGCGTTCCTTCGGAGGCGATGCGAGCGGCACTGTCGTGGAGCAGCGCGGCCGTCGCTCCGAGCTGCGCGAGAAGTTCCGGATCCTGCCCGACCTCCTCCGCCCGCGACGCGACCAGGGCTCCGAGTATCCCGGCAAGCACGTCGCCGGTGCCGGCGCTCGCGAGCCAGGGCGTTGCGGGCCCGATCCGCCGCCGGAAGCCGCCGGGGCTCGCAACGACCGTGACCGAACCCTTGAGCAGAACGGTCGCTCCGAGCGCATCGGCAAGCCTCCCGGCGAGCGACGCGCGAAGTTCGCTATCGGGCGTCCGGGGGTCCCAGCCGTCGGGGAGCGCACCAAGCTCGCTCGCCTGCCACAGTCGCTCGAACTCGCCTCCGTGCGGGGTGAGGATCAGCGGGGCGTCATCGCCCCGCTCCTCGTGCACCAGATCGAGTGCGCCGGCATCGACCACCACAGGTGCGCTGCCCGCCAGGAGCGTACGCAGTTCGTGAGTTTCGGCCGGCGAGCGGAGCGCGGGGTCGGTTCCCGATCCGATCAGCCACGCGTCGCACGGTCGCCCCGGCGGCGGGCCGATGACCGTCTCGGGGCGAGCCGCGAGTACCGCGACCGCGGGCGACGGCAGGCCGTAGGGAGCAGGTCCCTCGTCGACGGGCGGCACGTATCGCACCATTCCGACCCCGGTGCGCCAGGCTGCCGAGACCCCGAGCACCGCAGCGCCGGGAAACTGCGCCGCTCCCGTTCGCACGCCGAGCACGCCGCGCTGATACTTGTCGTCAGTCTCAACAGGAATGCGTAGCTGCGCAGCGGCGTCGGCCGCGCTCCACTCGGCGATCATGCGCCCTCGCGCGACGCACCGCTATCGCGCTGCACCTCGTCGAGGAGGTGACGCACGGCGCGCTCGAGTTCCTCCAGGGAGCGCTCGGCGGCACCGCGACGTTGCTGCGCGGATCCCTCGTCGCTGAACGTGTCGAGGTAGATCTTGAGTTTCGGTTCGGTGCCGCTCGGGCGGATCATGACGCGAGAGCCGTCGGCGAGGTCGAACCGCAGCACGTCTGCGGGCACTTCGGCCTCGCCCCGGTTCAGGAGATCGCGCGACCCGCGCACGGAGGTCTCGCCGAACGCGCGAGGCGGGTCTTGCCGGATACGGCGGATCAGAGCGCTCGCGTCGGCCATCGAGGGGAGGCGGACCGTGACCTGCCCGCTCGCGAAGTGGCCGAAACGCTCGCTCGCCTCATCGAGACGGTCCCAGACCGTGCGACCTGTCGCAGCGAGCTCGCGGAACATGGCGATCGCGTCCGCACTCGCGGAGATGCCGTCCTTATCGCGGACGATCGCGGGGTGCGTGAGGTAGCCAAGCGCCTCCTCGAACCCGAAGATCAGGCGAGGAACGCGTGAGACCCACTTGAAACCGGAGAGCGTTTCGGCGTAGTCGATCCCGTACGCCGCCGCGACCGCGCGGAGCGCCGGCGAGGACACGATGGTGCAGGCGAGCGTGCCGGCCACCGGGATGCCGCGCTCGGCCGCCCGAGCAACCGCACGCTCCGCCGCGCGCCAGCCGAGCAGCAACCCGAGCTCGTTCCCGGTAAGCCGTCGGTACCCCTGGGCTTCACTGCTGTGAAGCGCGGCGATAGCGAGGCGATCGGCATCGGGGTCGTGAGCGACGATGAGGTCTGCGCGAGCCGTCCGAGCGGTGCGATACGCGAGATCCAGTGCACCGGGCTCCTCCGGGTTCGGGAAGTCCACCGTCGGGAACGCGCCGTCCGGATGGATTTGCTCGATCACGGGTACGACGCGGGGAAGGCCGGTCGCGGCGAACACCCGCTGAGCCAGGGCCGCCCCCACACCATGCATCGCCGTGTACACGACTTTCGGCTCGACATCCGAGCCGACCGCAACACCGGGTGCGTCTTCACGCTGGGGGAGACCGGCGAGCACGGCTGCCGAGGTCTCCGCGACGTAGGCATCCGCGACACCGCGGCCGAGCGTCGTGTATCCGTGCGAGCGCACGAGCTCGGAGACCGGGCGCTGCGCTGCGCGATCGATGTGGGCCGCGATCTCCGCGTCCACCGGCGGCACGATCTGCGAGCCGGCGTCGTCGCCGCCGAGATACACCTTGTAGCCGTTATCGCGAGGGGGATTATGGCTCGCGGTGATCATCACGCCTGCTGAGACGTCGAGGTGGCGCACCGCGAACGCCGTGAGCGGGGTGGGGCCCGCTTCCGGGAGCAGATAGGCGTTGACACCGGCCCCTGCGAAAACCTCGGCGGCGTCACGGGCGAAAATCGCAGAGCCGACCCGCCCGTCATAGCCGATCACGACGGAGGGCGCATCACCAGAGCCTCGACGTTGCTCGACCTCGAGCAGGTACGCCGCGAAACCGGCGCTCGTCTGGGAGACGACGACGCGATTCATGCGGCCTGGCCCCGCGCCCAGCCGACCCCGCAAGCCCGCGGTTCCGAAGGAGAGCCGACCGCCGAACGCCTCAGCGAGCTCGCGCTCCGCCTCGGCGTCGCCACGGCGCGTGCGCTCGACCAGTGACCGGGCCTCGGCGCGCGTCGACGAGTCGATATCCTGCGCGGCCCAGATCTCGGCTTCGGCAATCAAGATCTCGCGTTCGGAGGGCATATCGCTCTGAGCGCGCGGTGCTTCCTGCGCGCGCGATCCTGCGTCCGCTGCGGTCATGCGGCCGCCTCCCTTCCCCGGTCCATACCGAACTTCAAGCTACCACTTCCCCACGCGTGCGAAGATGGACCCGATGCCCTGCGCAGGGCTCTCGACGAGAGGATTCCTTGATGTGCTCACCCATCCGCTGTACCCGATGCAATAAGGTCACCTGGACGGGCTGCGGAGAGCACGTTGAGCAGGCGCTCGCCGGGGTGCCGCGGAACGAACGCTGCACCTGCGAGCGCTAGAGCGCTAAAGCGCTAAAGCGCTACGTTCTCAAGAACCTCACGGCGCGGGAGCGCCTGGCTCGCCACCCGCACCGCCGCCCGGCGGTCGCCCGCTCGACTCGAGATCGCCGCTCGCGATGGCGGCCTGCACTGCGAGCCATGACTCTGAGGTGTCCTCGATCGACGACAGGTCGCGGTCGATGATCTTCTCGATACGCGATATGCGCGCGACGAGGGTCTGCCGATGCACGAAGAGGCGCTCGGCGGCCCGCACCCACCCGCGATTCTCCTCCAGGAAGACCCGCAGCGTGTGCATGAGCGCAGTGCCGCGCTGCTCGTCGTACGTTCGCAGGGGGCCGAGCACCTGCCGCCACATACTGCGGAGCTGCTCCGTGTCGTTCGGCAGGAAGAGTGACGCCGTGGTGTGCTCTTCGAACCGCAGCACATGGCCGGTTTGGTGGGGGCGGATCGCGGCGCTCCGCGCCTGTCGCAGCGCCGTCGCCAGCGCCTCGAGCTCATCGAAGCGCTCGCTCACACCGATCGGGGCGTCCGCGCTCGCCAGGGTTTCGAACACCGGCAGGATGCCTGACTCGGCTCCAGCGAGGATGACCAGCTGGTGATCCTTGATCGTCGCGAGTCCCGGGACTCCCGCGGTTGCCAGGGCTTGGTGAGCGTCCTCATACCCGGCGCGCGGATCCTCGACCTGCCACACGGCGAGGAGATACGGCGCCTCGACACCGTACGCATCGACGAGATGCTCCGACGGGGCGGTCGGGAGCGAAGCGTTGCAGAGGTCCGCGAGGAGCAGCGATCCGTGCATGCGCTCGTTGCGTTTTGCCGCGACGCCGATCGAAATCGCGTTTCCGACGATGCTCGCGACGTGGTGCAGCTGGGCGGAATCCACGGTGCCCCCGGTGTCGAAGCGCAGCTCGGACCCGCCCGGCGCGACGAGCGGGAGCGCGTACGTGCCCGGCTCAGGGTGCGCGATGACACTCGGAGTGGCCGCCCCGGTCACGGGCTGCAGAGTCAGCGATCCGCCCAGGATTCGCCCGAGCTCCGCGAGCAAGTCCTCAATGGGCCCCTCGATATCGTGCGCACCGAAAGCCCGGTAGAGCTCCTCCGTCGTCTGTAGATCCAGCGCTTCCGCCACCGCCTTCGCGATCGCGATGAACGGCACCTCGGGGCCGCTCGTCAGGGCAGGAAAGCCGAGCTGCGCGATGTAGGCGAGCGTGGGCTCCGTCAGCGAGACCGGCGATCGAAGCGTGTCGAGCACGAGACCCGCGATGCCGGCCTCGAACATGCCGCGGAGATACGCGCACTGCTCGTCAGTGGTGCTCGGAAGCGGGATGCCCGTCGTCATGACGAGGCAGCCCGCCCCCACCCAGCGCCAAGGATCCGGCTGTTCATACGCGTGCGCCCACGTCACGGGACGCTGCTCGCCGACCCCGGGAGTCAGCGAGGTCAACTGCAGCTCCGGCACGTCGAGCAGCGAGCGAACGGTGAACGTCATCCGAATCGGCGCGCGATCACGCTAAGGGACCGCGAAGCAGAGCGTCGGCCGCACGGTACCCGGACGCGACGGCGCCCGAGAGCGACTGGGCGAGGCCCGTGTGCTCACCGGCGACCGCCACGCGGCCAGCCGGCGTCTCGAAGGCGAGCGCGTCGTCGACGCTCCACTCGAGGTTGGGAGCGGTGTAGGAGCCCTGCGTCCACGGGTCATCGGCCCAGGTCGTCAGCAGCGGATCCCCGTCGAGTTCGAGCTCCGGGCGCATCCGCTGCAGGGCGCGCGTCCATCCCTCGGAGCCCTGCTCCACGCCGAGCGCTTCGAGCGCGAACGGGCCACCCGCGAAGGAGGAGAGCGCGTTGATGCGGTGCTCCCCATCGATCGACATGGATCGCCACGACCACCAGGTGTGATCCGGATTCTGCAGCGCGATGTCGTCGTCGACGCGCTTGAGCGGCACACCGAGCTTCGCCGCGACACCCATGAAGCGGTGATCGAGCGCTCGCTGCTGCGCCTCGGGCAGCGCGAAACCGAGTTCGAGGCTGCGCAGCACCGGCAGCGGCACCGACACGACGGCCGCGTCGGCGTCGAGGCGCGACCCGTCGGCGAGAGCGACCTGCACCCCGGAATCCGACTGATCGACGCCGGTGATGGGGTGTTCCAATCGCACCGCGTCGCCGAGCCGACGCGCGAGCTCGATCGACAGGGACTGATTGCCGCCCACGAAGCGTCCACCGTCTTCGATATACCCTCCGACCGTCGAGGATTCATGCAGGAGTACCGCCTCCGCGCTCACGAGCGCGGGATCCGCCGCCGTCGAAGTGGTCGTGCGACGGTACACCGGATCGAGTCGGTAGTCGGAACCCAGAGCCTCAGCGAACGCGCGCTCGAGAGACACCGACGTCTCTCCATCCGCGATCATGCGCGCGAGGGTTTCGCTCACGAGCCGCGAGGTCGCACCGAGCTCGTCGAAGGAGATCACGCGTCCATTGACCGTGCGTCGACCGTAGCGCACCCCGTGCGACATGATCGGCACGCCGACCTCGGCCGACAGCTTGCGGATCGCGAACTCCGTGGGAAAGACGTACTCGCCACCGCGTTCGGTGACTTCGCCATTGTCGAGCCGGTGCGACCAGGTGCGACCGCCTACTCGGTCGCGCGCCTCGAGCACCGTGCAGCGGTGCCCCGCCTTCGTGAGCTCCCAAGCCGCCGTCAAGCCTGACAGTCCCGCTCCAATGACGACAATATCCATGCGTGTTCCCCTTCGAACTCCTGCGATGCCGCTCCTATCGTACGTATTCGCACGGTCGAGCTCGATCTGCGCAGTCACTGTACAGATGAAAACTTATCTTCGTACACCTCGGCGAGGCGAGCACATACGAAGTTATGAAATGCGGCCGGCGCGGTAACGAAGGCGTAACAGCGCGGGCATCAGCGGGGGCGGCGGCTGGTACCTTCAGTGCGTCCGAACACAACGAAGTGAGGCATGAAGCATGTTGAAATCGAAGAAGGTTGCCGCACGGCGCGGCATTGCCGTCGTCGCCGGTGGCGCTGCACTCGCACTCGCGCTGGTCGGCTGCAGCGGAGGCGGCGGCAGCGAGGAGGCTGCTCCGGAACGCGATCTCGGTACGCCGGTCGCGGGCGAGGTGCCCGAGGGCGCATTCGACGGAGTGACCCTGACGTTCGCCGGATCCGGCGGAATTTTCCAGGACGGTCAGACCGAGGCGATGTGGGATCCGTTCGCCGAAGCTTCGGGCGCGACCGTCAATCAAGATGCGTTCGACTCCGGGAAGCTCAAGGCCATGGTCGACGCCGGCAACGTGACCTGGGACGTGGTCAACGCGACCCAGTTCGACACGGCACGCGGCTGCGGCACGCTCTATGAGAAGTACGACTACGACCAGGTCGACATCTCGAAGATTCCCGAGGGCACGATCACGGATGATTGCATGGTGCCGCAGATCGTGTACGGCCTGGTCGTCGCGTACAACACCGAGGCGTTCGGCGATAACCCGCCGACGAGCGCGGCCGATTTCTTCGATACCGAGAAGTTCCCGGGCAAGCGCACCGTGAGCCAGTCCACCTACGTCGATCCGCAGACCGTCGAGTTCGCGCTGACCGCGCAGGGCAAGGACGTCAACGACATCTCGGTCGACGACATCGAGGGCGCGTTCGACATGTACCGCGACCTCGGCGACGACGTGATCGGCTGGACGACGGGCGCTCAGGCGCAGCAGCAGCTCGAGGCCGGCGAGGCCGTGATGGGCCTCGTCTGGTCGGGTCGCGGATACGGCGCCGCAGACGCCGGTGCACCGGTCGCCCCCATGTGGGACGAGTGGATGCTGATGGTCGACTCGAACGGCATCCCGAAGGGCGTGAAGGACAAGCAGGCCGCCCTCGCGATGGTGAACTACTCGCTGGGAGCCGAACAGCAGGCGAAGATGAGCGAGCTCACCTCCTACGGTGGGGTCAATGTCGACGCGAAGCCGGAGCTCGACGAGACGCTTTCGGACTGGATGGTGACCGATCACATGGACAGCGGAATCAAGCCGAATGTTGATTTTTGGGTTGAGAACTACGACGCGCTCGCGTCGGCGTGGGCCGGTTGGGCGACGGGTAGCTGATCCGCATGACTGAAATGTCTC